>NZ_WUFT01000040.1 GCF_010668805.1 Rhizobium phaseoli
GGCCCATGAGCCCAAAACAACGAAGGAGAAACGCAGGACCTTGACCACTACGACCAGCACAAACGATACCTAAAGGCGGGTCACTTCTCGGTGGAAACGCCGGGTCAGCTCTCAGTGGAAATCAACAGTTCGGACAGTCTTACGCTCTACCCGGACTCTGCAAACAGATGGACGCCTGTAAGTTCGTCAAGGCTCCCCACCAACGCATCCTGAAACCCGATATCCCCAACCTCCACCGCCGCCTCGCGCTGCTGCCGATGATACCAATACCCGCCGCTCACCTTGGCCGCGCCATCATCGCTCGTCGCCAGCCAAGTCTGCGTGAGGTGCCCCATCTCCAGATCATCCGGCGCGCAGGCGCCGCCCATCTTGGTCGGCACCCAGCCAGGATCCACCGCGTTGCTCAGAACATCCGGCCAGTGGCGGGCGATGGTGGCGGCGAGCGTGGCGATGTAGAGCTTGCTTTCCGAATAGGCCTGGCTGGCATTCCATGGCCGCCGCTTCCAGTCGATATCGTCAAGCGCGCTGCTTCCGCTGCGGTGCATGCCGCTGCTGAGATAGATCAGGCGGTCGGAGCGGGTGATCCACGCGGTGAGGAGATAGGGGGCAAGCACATTCACCGCCAGCGTCTTGGCGTGACCATCAGGCGTTTCGCCCCGGCTCCTTTCGAGGTAGATGCCGGCATTGTGGATGACGGCGTCCATGCGGCCGATGGCGTTGACCTGTTCGGCAATGGAGCGCGTCTCGCTGGCGCTGGCGAGATCGCCGGTGACGATGCCGAGTGCGGCTGCTGATGTCTCTGATATGGCGGCGGCGCGCTCCCGGGAGCGGGCGTGCAGCACGACATCGTGGCCTTCCCTGATGAGGGTGCGGGCGGCGGCGAGGCCGAGGCCATCGGTGGAACCGGTGATGAAGATGCGGCTCATGGGGGTTCCTTTCGCGTGCGGCGTGGTGGGCGCAGAGTGCTTGGGTAGGGGTGCTCGGGTCAAGCCCGAGGACGACGGAGGGTGGGGGAGGAGCGGCAGGAGGCGAGATCTCGTTGACTCTCAAAAGTCCCCAATTCTGGATCTCAAGCCAAGTTGACTCTCACGAGCCACACTCAAAATAGTTTGTCTTTCAATATATGCCTTTTTTGATAGACAAACGGCGTTGAGTTGCTTCTGGGCAGGCCAGCCCCTCATCCGGCTGCCGCCACCTTCTCCCCGCTTGCGGGGCGAAGGGGATATGCCGTGAGCCCTCCGTCCCTCTCCAACGTCTCGCGTGGCACGTCCCCTCTCCCCGTCAAAACGGGGAGAGGGTTAGGGTGAGGGGCAGTTTTTGGGGCGGAGCTCCATGAGCGGCGGGCATGGGTCCTCGGGTCAAGCCCGAGGAAGACGGAGGGTGGGGGAGCGTTCCCGCCAAACCCAACCCATTCCAACCTCCACCACCCACATCACCGCCGCCGCTCCGCCCCCGCCGCAATCGTCTGCACCAGCTCATCCACCTCGCGCGCCAGCCGCGCCAGCGGCAGGCCGACGAAGCGGCCTTCGAGGCTGATGCTGACCACGCCATGCACGGCGCCGAACAGGGTGCGGGCGCGGATGGCGCGGTCTTCGGGGGGCATGTCGGGCTGCAGTTCGGCCAGCGGTTCGGCGATCACGTCCATCAGGAAGAGGTGTTCGTCGAGATGCCATTGCGGCGTTGGGCTGGTGTCGGGGGGGAAGTGGTCGAACAGCGCTTTCCAGAGGTTGCGGTGCTCGACGGCGAAGGCAAGGTAGCCCTGGGCGAGGCTGCGCAGGCGGTCGGTCGGGCTTTTATCCCTGGCCTCGGGCAGGGTCAGTCTGGCCTCCAGCGCCTTCAGCGTCGCCGAGTTGACGTGGATGACCAGTTCGCCGAGGTCTGCAAACACCGTGTAGAGGCCGCCGAGTGCGCAGCCGGCGTCCTGGGTGATGTCGCGGGCTCTAAGGTTGGTCAGGCCGTCGCGGGCGATGCGCTCGCGCGCCGCCTCGATCAGCCGCGCCTTCAGGTCCTCGCGTTTTTCTTCTCGTCTACCGGCCATTCACCATTCCACTTCGATTTTTTGAACGTCGTTCAAAATTTATCTTGAACGACGTTCATGATTCTGCCATAACAGCTCTCGTGAACAACGTTCATAAACCGGAGGCAAGAAATGTTCAAACTGATTTCTATTCTGATGCGGGGCAGGGCGCATGATGCCGAACAGGCTTTTGCCGATCGCCACGCCGTGCCGCTGCTGTCCCAGCAGATCCGCGATGCCGCCCAGCAGATCCAGTCGGCGCGGCGCAGCGTCGCGGTCGCCATCGCCCAGAACGAGCAGGAGCGGGGGCAGCATGCAACGATCGTTGCCCGCATCGCCGATCTCGAGATCCGCGCGACTGCGGCGCTCACCAAGGGCAATGACGGGCTGGCCCGCGAAGCGGCCGAGGCGATCGCCTTTCTCGAAGCCGAGCGGGATGCCTCGGAGAAGGCGCAAGCCCAGTTCACCACATCAATCGACAAATTGAAGGCGATCGTCCGGGCCTCCGAGGCGCGGCTGCAGGCGCTGCAGCGCGGCGAGCGGCTGGCGCGGGCCACTGAGGAGGCGCAGAAGCTCGATGTCGTGGTCGCCGATCCGGGCCTCGCGACACTCGACGAGGCCGAGGAGACCTTGGCCCGTCTGCGCCTCCGCCAGAGCCAGAATGATCTGACGGCGGCGGCGCTGAAGGAGATGGAAGGTTCCATCCGCCCGGCCGGCATCATCGAAAAGCTTGCCAATGCCGGCTGCGGGCCGGCCCTTCACTCCACAGCCGATGACGTGCTGGCCCGGCTGAAGAGCCGCATCACGCCGGCCGCCTGATCGCATTCAATCAACCATCCAATCCATAGACCTTGAGGATTACGACCATGAACGACAGTTTCCAGAAACACTCCGCGAGCTGGGTCAGCTTCTCCTACATCTCCTTCGGCTCGGCCGCCTTCATGCTGGCGCTCGGCCTTTACATGATGCCGCTCGATCTCTGGGGCAAAGGTTATCTCGCCATGGGCATATTGATGCTGGTGCAGACCACGGTGAACATCACCAAGACGCTGCGCGACAATGCCGAATCCGAAAAGCTGATCCGCAAGGTCGAGGATGCCCGCACCGAAAAACTGCTGGTCAAGTTCAATCGTAGCGATGAAGATTGATCTTCCTTAACCACAGCGCAGAGTTGTTTTCGCACTCAACCATTGCGTAACAACTCTGTGGCCTTCTCTGCCAGCCGATAGAGGGACGAGCCCGTGCACAACAAGCTGATGACATCCAGGAAATTCGCACCGCTGTTCTGGACCCAGTTCCTGACCGCCTTCAACGACAATTTTCTGAAGAACACTTTGGTGTTCCTCATTCTTTTCAAGATGTCGGCGAGCGAAGGTGCCGCCCTGGTGACGCTTGCCGGCGTCATCCTCATCGTGCCCTTCCTGCTGCTGTCGGCGCTCGGCGGCGAGCTGGCCGACAAACACGACAAGGCCAAGATCGCCGAACTCTTGAAGCGCTGCGAGATCGGCATTGCGGCGCTTGCCGTCGTCGGCCTCGGTTTTTCCTCGATCTTTGTGCTGATGGCCGCGCTCTTCGGCTTCGGCGTCATCTCGGCGCTGTTCGGGCCGATCAAATACGGCATTCTGCCCGACCATCTCGAACGCCGCGACCTGCCGAAGGCCAATGCCTGGATCGAGGGCGGCACCTTCATCGCCATCCTCGCCGGCACGATCATCGCCGCCCTTGCCTTCTCCAGCGGCGACAATGTGCTGCTGTTCGGCTCGATGATGATGGGGCTTTCGGTGCTCTGCTGGCTCGCCAGCCGGATGATCCCTCCCACAGGCTCCAAAGCGCCGGATCTTGAGATCGACCGCAACGTCATCCGCTCCAGCTACACCCTCGTCATGGAAATCCGCGCCGATAAGCGCCTCTGGCGTTCGGCGCTGATGAACTGCTGGTTCTGGCTGGTCGGCGCCTTCGTGCTGTCGATCCTGCCGACCATGGTGACCGAGCTGCTCGGCGGCTCCGAGCTCGTCGTGCCCGCCTATCTCACCGTCTTTGCTATCGCCGTCGCCGTCGGTTCGGCCATTGCCGCCTGGATGTCATCCGGCCGCATCGTGCTGCTGCCGGCCCCTGTGGGCACAGCGCTGCTTGGCCTCTTCAGCCTCGATCTCGCCTGGAACCTCTGGGGTCTGGCATCGGCCAGCCACGCCACGACGATTGCCGATTTCTTCGCCGGCCAGAATACCATCCGCGTCGCCATCGATCTCGCCGGCATGGCGATCTCTGGCGCCTTCATCGCCGTGCCCACCTTCGCCGCGCTGCAGACCTGGGCGCATGAGGATCGCCGCGCCCGCGTCATCGGCGCCGCCAATGTGCTGTCGGCCCTGTTCATCACCGTCGGCCTCGGCCTCGTCGCCGCCATCCAGGCGCTTGGCGCTTCGATCCCTCAGATCCTGATCGGCCTCGGCATCATCAATTTCGGCGTCGCCTGGCTGATGCTGAAGACGCTGCCGACCAATCCCTTCCGCGATTTCATCTCGATCCTGTTTCGCGCTTTCATGCGGCTGGAGGTCGAGGGGTTGGAGAATATCAAGAAGGCCGGCCGCGCGCCGATCATCGCCCTCAATCACGTCAGCCTGCTCGATGGGGCCCTGGCGCTCGCCATCACCGAGGAAGAGCCGACCTTCGCCGTCGACTATAAAATTGCCCAGGCCTGGTGGGTGCGCCCCTTCCTGAAAATGTGCAAATTCCTGCCGCTTGACCCGACCAAGCCGATGGCGACGCGGTCGCTGATCAAGGTGGTGCAGGACGGCAACCCGATCGGCATCTTCCCGGAGGGCCGGCTGACGGTGACGGGAACGCTGATGAAGGTCTATGACGGTGCCGCCATGGTCGCCGACAAAACAGGCTCGATGGTGGTGCCGGTCAGGATCGATGGGCTGGAGAAGAGCTATCTCTCTTATCTCGATAACGGCAAGATCCGCCGCCGACTGTTTCCCAAGGTCAAGGTCACCATTCTCGAGCCGGTGAAGCTCGAAGTGCCGGCCGAGCTGAAAGGCCGCAAGCGCCGCACGGCGGCGGGTGCCGCGCTTTATCAGGTGATGTCGAACCTGATGTTCCAGACCGCCGATACCTTCACCACCGTGCTCGATCGGGTCATCGAGGCAGGCCATGAATTCGGCATGAAAAAGCTCGCCGTCGAAGATCCGGTCACCGGGAAGCTGACCTACGGCAAGCTGTTGACCGGTGCTGCCGTGCTCGGCGCCAAATTCCGCGCGCGCTTCCCGGAACCCAACCTCGGCGTCATGCTGCCGAATGCCAATGGCGCCGCCGCCACCCTTCTCGGCGTCATGAGCGCCGGCAAGGTGCCGGCGATGCTGAATTTCACCGCCGGTGCGGCCAATATCCTCTCCGCCTGCAAGGCCGCCGAGATCAGGCACGTGCTGACCTCGCGCGCTTTCGTCACCCAGGCCAAGCTCGGCGCTGTCATCGAGGAGATGGAAAAGCAGGTGACGATCGTCTGGCTCGATGATCTCAGAGCCGAGATCGGCATGATGGACAAGATCCGCGGGCTGCTGCGCAAGGGCCGGCCGCTGGTCAAACGCCAGCCGGATGATCCGGCCGTCATCCTCTTCACCTCCGGCTCCGAGGGCACGCCGAAGGGCGTGGTGCTGACCCACCGCAACATCCTGTCGAACGCCGCCCAGGCCGCCGCCCGCATCGATTTCCACAGCGGCGACAAGGTGTTCAACATCTTACCCGTTTTCCATTCCTTCGGGCTGACCGCCGGCACCGTGCTGCCGCTGATCTCCGGCGTGCCGGTCTATTTCTATCCGTCGCCGCTGCATTACCGCATCGTGCCGGAGCTGATCTATGTCTCAAACGCCACGATCATCTTCGGCACCGACACCTTCCTCAACGGTTATGCCAGGACGGCGCACCCGTATGATTTCCGCTCGATCCGCTATATCTTCTCCGGCGCCGAGCCGGTGAAGGCCGCAACCCGCCAGACCTATATGGAAAAATTCGGCCTGCGCATCCTCGAAGGTTACGGCGTCACCGAGACGGCGCCGGTGATTTCGATCAACACGCCGATGTACAACAAATCAGGCACGGTCGGCAAAATCCTGCCGGGCATGGATTGGAAGCTCGAGCCGGTGCCCGGCATCGATGAGGGCGGCAGGCTGCATGTGCGCGGCGCCAATGTCATGGCCGGTTATCTCCGCGCCGAAAAGCCCGGCGTGCTGGAGCCGCTCGCCGATGGCTGGCACGACACCGGCGACATCGTCACCATCGACGAGGACGGCTTCGTCAAGATCCGCGGCCGCGCCAAACGCTTCGCCAAGATCGCCGGCGAAATGATCTCGCTCGCCGCCGTCGAAACACTCGCCGCCGAACTCTGGCCCGGCGCCCTCTCGGTCGTCTCCTCGCTGCCCGACGCCAAAAAGGGCGAACGCCTGGTCCTCCTGACCGACGCCCCGACCGCCACCCGCGCCGAATTCCTCGCCTTCGCCAAATCCAAGGGCGCCATGGACATGATGGTGCCGGCCGAGGTCAATATCGGCAAGGTGCCGGTGCTGGGCTCCGGCAAGGTCGATTTCGTCGCGGCGCGGAAATTGGCGGAAGGTGCGGTGCAGGCGGGGGAGGCGGCGTAAGAGTGGCATTAAAGTTCGGGGGCGTCGTGTTCTGTGGCACCCCCCTCTGCCCTGCCGGGCATCTCCCCCACAAGGAGGGAGATCGGCAGGAGGCGAACGCTCGGTTCCTCTCTGCCGATACTTTGATTCCAAATGGCAATTGTTTGGGATAGCCCTAACGCCTATCCGATCTCCCCCCTTGTGGGGGAGATGTCCGGCAGGACAGAGGGGGGCTCCCTGCCACCACGCAGCCAAAAGAAACACACCACGACCGGCTAGCCCACCGCCACCCGCTCCGCCGTCTTCAGCCGCAGGCCGAGAACCAGCGGCACCGCGAGCCTGTAAACGACGACCACGGATAGCCAGATGGCGCCTGGCCATTGCTGGCGGGTGAGGAAATAGAGGCTGGAGAAGGCGAGCGGCGCGACGATCGAGGCGAGGCTGACGGCTGAGGCGAGCACGCCCTGGAACTGGCCCTGGCTGTTCTCGTCGACCTGCCGGGTGGCCAGCGATTGTAGCGCCGGCACGCCGATGCCGCCGAGTGCGAAGATCGGCATGATCGCAAAGATCATCCAGCCCTGGCCGGCGAAGGCCATGACGGTCAGCGCGATTGAGACGCCGGCGACACCCGTCAGGATCGCCGCGCGTTCGCCGAGCAGTTTCACTGCCGGCCCCGGCAGCAAGGCTTGGGCGAGCGTCTGGCAGATGCCGAAGGCGCCGAGGGAAAGGCCGATCGACAGCCCGTTCCACTGGAAGGCATCCTGTCCCCAAAGCGCCCAGCAGGTGCCGTAGGCCTCGCCGGTGGCGCTGAAGATGAAGAACAACAAAACCACCAGGCACTCGCGCTCCTTGCCCCATAAGCTCCCCCACTCTCCGTCGTCCTCGGGCTTGACCCGAGGACCCATGGCCACAAGCTCAACGCCGCATTAGCGGGTAGTGATCGCAACGTGCATCTTCGGCTCCAGCTGAGCGGTCTTGCCCCTCCTTATTGCCGGCCGGCGGTGACGCCGCCGTCGACGGGCAGGACCGTGCCGGTGATCCACGAGGCTTGTTCGGAGGCGAGGAACAGGATCGCCTCGGCGACATCACGCGGCTGGCCGTTACGGCCGAGCGGGTGGAAGGCGTTGAAGCCCGGAAGCACTTGCTTGACCTGATCGTCGGAGAGGAAGGTGTTGTAGACGGGTGTCTCGACGACGGCCGGCGCCACGGCGTTGATGCGGATATTAAAGGGCGCAAGCTCGATTGCGAGGTTGCGGACCATCGCATGGACACCGGCATTGGCTGCCGAATAGGCCGCAGACGGCGTAGCGCCGATCGCCTGGATCGCCCACATCGAGCCGGTCTGGACGATCGCGCCGCCCGTCTCCTTCATCGCCTTGGCGGCGGCCTGGGCGGTGAAGAATTTGCCCTTGAGGATGGTGTCGAGATACCAATCGTAATCGCCCTCGGTCAGCTCCAGAAACGGCTTCGGATTGAAGACGCCGGCATTGTTGACGAGCACATCGAGCCTACCGAAATGGGAGAGGGCGGCGTCGACGAGGGCCGCGCCGGTTTCCGGCCTGGCGATATCGCCCGCCGAAATGACGACATTGTCGCCGCTCGGATCGATCTCCCGGGCCGCCGCCTCGAGCTTCTCGCGATTGCGTCCGTTGATGGCGACCTTTGCGCCTTCCGCCACGAAACGGGCTGCCGCTTCCCGGCCGATGCCGGATCCACCGCCGGTAATTGCGACCACCTTGCCTTCAAATCTCATCGTTCTTCTCCGTTTTGCTTGTTTTGTCTATCTAACGTTAGATAGGCGTTGAAGACATAATCCTTGCTTCGGGCAAGCGCAACCCCTATCTAACATTAGATAGAGAGGATGAGCGCATGAACGAAACAGCTGAGGCAATACTGGATGCCGCCGAGGAGAGAATCCGAGGGGCGGGCTATAGCGGCTTCAGTTACCGCGACGTCGCCGCCGATGTCGGCGTCAAGGCCTCCTCCGTGCACTATCATTTCCCGGCCAAGGAGAAGCTGGCCGCTGCCGTCGCCCGCCGCTACACTGATCGTTTTCTCGAAGCGGTCGATCAGCGGCAGGCGGCGGGCGCCGACATCGTCGCCGCCTGGCGGCAGGTCTTCCGCGAGGCGCTGCATCGCGACGCCAGAATGTGCCTCTGCGGCGCCATGGCCGCGACCTCCCATGATCTTGCCGAGGAAGTTCGGGTCGAGGTGCGGCGGTTCTTCTTGCTCGGGATCGAAAGACTGATGCAGGGCGGATTGGAAAGAGACGCCGCCGTCCATGTCATCGCCACCCTGGAAGGCGCGATGCTGGCCGCCAACGTCCTCGATGATCATTCCCTGTTCGACAGTGGCACCGCCGCGCTCATTTAGCGTGCATGGCCTTGCGGCGCCTGGCTAACTCATCGCCGCCCGCTCCGCCGTCTTCAGCCTGAGGCCGAGAACCAGCGGCACCGCGAGCCCGTAAACGACGACTACCGATAGCCAGATGGCGCCTGGCCATTGCTGGCGGGTGAGGAAATAGAGGCTGGAGAAGGCAAGCGGCGCGACGATCGAGGCGAGGCTGACGGCTGAGGCGAGCACGCCCTGGAACTGGCCCTGGCTGTTCTCGTCGACCTGCCGGGTGGCCAGCGATTGTAGCGCCGGCACGCCGATGCCGCCGAGTGCGAAGATCGGCATGATCGCAAAGATCATCCAGCCCTGGCCGGCGAAGGCCATGACGGTCAGCGCGATTGAGACGCCGGCGACACCCGTCAGGATCGCCGCGCGTTCGCCGAAAAGCTTGACGGCCGGCCCCGGCAGCAAGGCTTGGGCGAGCGTCTGGCAGATGCCGAAGGCGCCGAGCGAAAGGCCGATCGACAGCCCGTTCCAGTGGAAGGCGTCGCTGCCCCACAGCGCCCAGCAGGTGCCGTAGGCCTCGCCGGTGGCGCTGAAGATGAAGAACAGCAAGACAACAGGCAGCAGGCTTTTGACCTCCAGCACCGAGCGCAGCGGTTTCAGCGGATTGAGCGAGGAAAGGTCGATTGTCTCGCGGCTGCCCGGGCGCGATTCCGGCAGGATGAACAGGGCGAGCAGCAGGTTTGCGCCATTGAGCGCGGCCGCCGCGATGAATGGCAGCCGCAGCCAATAATCGCCAAGCAGACCGCCGGCGACCGGGCCAATGATGAAGCCGAGGCCGAACATCGCGTTGAAAAGGCCGAAGCGGCGGGCGCGTTTTTCCTCGGGCGAAATGTCGGTGATATAGGCTGAAGCCACCGAAATGTTGGCGCTGGTCAGCCCGGCGATCGCCCGGCCGAGGAACAGCATCCAGAGATTGGGCGCAAAGGCCAGGAAGAGGTAGTTGACGGCGGCGCCTCCAAGCGAAATCAGCAGCACCGGCCGGCGGCCCAGGCGGTCGCTGAGGGCGCCGAGCACCGGCGCGAAGATGAACTGCATCACCGCATAGAGCGCGGTCATCGTGCCGATGGTGGGCGCGACATTTTCGGCATGGGTAACGTCCTGCAGCAGCGACGGCAGGATCGGGAAAATCAGCCCAATGCCGACGGCATCGAGGACAATGGCGGTGAAGATGACGATAAGGGATCTGGTCATGGTGCGTTCCGGGTCGACGCAAGCCTGCAGCATAGCCGGCGCGGTTCCCGCCTTGATCAAGGCGCAAAACGGCTCCAGCCTTGGTCGCCGGCAATCCCTGGACAAACCAGTGGAAGTGCTCGGGCGCGCCGATGGCTCACGATGAAGCCTGACCCTGTGTCAGGCGTTTGGTTTCTGGGAGGTGCTGGCCGAACCATGCGCTGGCGCATGGATGGCGTGTGCTCGACCGCCTGGACGACAATTCGTCCACCTGTTTACTCCGCCACTGAGCGGATCAAGGGAAGCAGCCGCTTTTCGCGACGGCCAAGACATACGCCGGACGGTTGAGGGCGGCAAGCGCTTTTTGCGCGAGCGGATGGTCGCGGGCAGCGCCGGTTCCATCAAGAGGGCGCAGCTTCGCAAACCTGCGCGCCCGGCATCAGACTTTAGCCGTCAATTCGCAGAAGGTGCTGTTCATTGAGTTCGGCAAGCGATGTAATGCCGAGCAGCGCCATGTTCTGCTGGATTTCCGTCTGAAGGATCTCGATTGCGCGCTCGGCGCCCGCCTGTCCGGCAATTGCGGCCGCGTAGAGAAACGGTCTTCCGACGAAAACGAACTTCGCGCCCAATGCCAGCGCCTTTAGAATATCGGTTCCACGCCTTATGCCGCCATCGATCATGATGGTCGCGGACTGTCCGGTCTTGTCGACGATTCCGGGCAGCGCCTGCAATGGCGACATTGCGCCATCCAGTTGCCGGCCGCCATGGTTCGAGACGATGATGCCGTTGGCGCCGGCCTCCACCGCCTTGACGGCATCGTCTTCGTGGAGAATACCCTTGACCACCAGGTTCCCGCTCCATCTGCTGCGGATGCGCTGCAAGTGCGACCAGTTCAGATGATCCCGCTTGGCGAAGTCACGCATCACCTTGGAGGAGATGATCGGCGCACCCCGCTCGGCGTAAGAATTCTCGAAATGCGGCATGCCGTGGTTGGCGAGTGTGGGAAGAAATGTGCCAAGGCTCCAGCGCGGGTGTGACAGGCCTTCCCAGAGCAGCCGAAGACTGGGACGCAGCGGCGTCGAAAACCCCGCCCGGATGTTGTTCTCGCGATTTGCCAGCGTTGCGGTATCGACCGTCAGCAGGATGGTTTTAAAACCGGCAGCCGCAACACGGTCTACCAGGGCGTCAATTCGCTCCGGCGCGCCAGGTAGATAGGCTTGAAACCAGGCATCGGGATTGGCTTTCGCCACCTCCTCCATCCGGATCAGCGACGAGCCGCTCATGATCATCGGAATGCCGGCCTGTGCCGCTGCCGATGCCAGAACCAGGTCGCCGCGATAGGCCATCAAGGCGCTGATCCCCATCGGCGCGATGCCGAAGGGCCCGGAATATCGTGTTCCGAAGATCGATGTTTCGCTGCTGCGCGTGGAAACGTCGATGAGCACTCTCGGCTTGAAAGCGTATGTCTGAAACGCATCCCTGTTCATCCGCAGGGATGCGTTGGTCTCGCTTGCGCCGGCAATATAGCCGAACAGCGGGCGCGGCAGGTGGCGCCGCGCTTTGGCCTCGAAATCGTCCAGCGCCAGGACGCCTCGCAACGGATGGCTCGCCGGCTTCGTTCGAGCGACTGTCATCGCTTGGTCTCGTCCTCGCTCGCATCGAATGCCTGTTTGCGGCCCTTGCGGATCGCCGGCAGATCAGTGTCGGTAAAATGTAGCCGAGAGCATAGAAGAGCACAACCAGGCCACATCGAAGCGACGATTGTTGAGGCTGTAAACGCCGATACGCCTGTTCCGATCCATGTCCGGACGTGGCAGCGTTCCGGCCTGGCGGCTTTCAGCCAAAACAAAACAGGCGGCACATCGGCCGCCTGCTTGCTCATCTCCTGGGGTCGCCCGTTACTTCTGTTCCGGCGCCAGGAACTCGGCGCAATAGGACGGACCGTCGACGCCGGGAATATCGGCGACGGTGCGGATGTCGCGGATCGTGTAATCCGAGCTGGTGGTGATTTCGGCCTGGCAGCGCAGATAGGCGGTGCGGGCGGACGCGATCTGCTTGCCGCGCTTGCCGTCGGCGCCTTCGGCATATTTTGCTGGAATGCGCACGGTCTTATAGCCGCCGCGCCAGGTGTAGACGGTGGTGGCGCCTTGCTCGCTGTCGCTGATCGGCGGCCCGTAGGCGGCAAAGAAGATGCCGGCCGATTTGCCGACCCAGCGGGCCTCGATCGGATTGCCGGCGGAAGGAATGGTGGTGCATCCGGCAAGCCCAATTGCAAGCCCGGCCGCGGTGATGGTGCGGAGTTTCATCGTGTTGTCCCTGGTCTCTAGCGCAGTGGCTGCGAATCCGCTCTCTACGCGCGGTTTCGCCTGTCCCGTCGAGCCCTTTAGCGCGGAACCCGGCAAAAGAAAATTGCCCCTGAGGCACTTCCCGACGATTTGCTCCGGGTGTGTCTTTTTGCTGCAGCAGGCCACCGCCACGCCCTGTCATCAACCCGTCAAAAATTCCACCGGATTTTTGGAATTTGGTGCTTGTGCAACCAGATAGGCTGTTCTATAGAAGCGCCGCTGGTCACGGAGTGTAGCGCAGTCTGGTAGCGCACCACGTTCGGGACGTGGGGGTCGAGTGTTCGAATCACTCCACTCCGACCAGCTAGAAACCCCGCTCCGGCGGGGTTTTTCGTATCTCGCTGATATTCTCTCGAAATCTCCAGGTAGCGCTTGTGCACCCTTCCAGGATCCGAAAATATCGATCCTGATGCACTTTGCATGCCGACCAGGCCGATCGGTCTGTGACGGCCCGCGGATTCGACTTGATGACGAATTCGGCCGCGGGTAGCATTCCCCCAACCTGGGGGATGAGAATGTTGGGTTTCATAAAGCGCTGGAACGACCGTTGGAAATGGGAAACATCTGGCCTCGGGCAGGCGCTTGCTGAGCATACCCACAAGTGTTTCAATGAAACGATCCTGTCAGGGCTGCCTCAAGATCGGAAGGATCGCGTGATTGGCGATTTCTACGAGCGGCTCGCCGCGATGGCGCAGTCTCCGACTGGCTTCCTCGATCTGCGCAAGTCTCTCGCCGGATGGGTCGCCGAATATGCCAAATATCAGGTGCTGTGCCTGACCGAGTCCGAGAAGGTCGTCGCCTTCTATCACGAAAGTCCATACGTCTCCGGCGAGCTTTATCATCACATCCGCGCCGCCGCCGCGGAAAACGACTATCTGGCCCAAATCATGCGGTCGGATAAGAATGTTGCCGATGGCGAGCTGATTGCGCTCGCCAACACGGAATGCGCTCGGGCACGCTACTACGCCAACGGCTTCAACATGGTCCGCATCGAGACGGGGGACCGGACCAAGCCGGATTGGTACAAACCCTTCGTCGAAGCGATGCTCGTCTACGAGGAAGACAACGTCAGGACATCAATCAAGCTTCCGCAGCTGCTGCCCGAAAACAGGTTTGGAGTCATTTACTCCGGGTTCTTCAATCTGGTCTTCACCGGCGAGGAAGATCCGCTCTTAAGATGGGCACGGGCATGCCCGGATTACAATCTGGCATCAGGTGCGCCATAGGCGCTCCAGCCCGGGCCTTCTCCATCGTTATAATTTTTCTGCAGAAAAGTTATAACTGAGACCTTGATGCCTTCAACGGCCGCTGCGCCCGCGTTTGAGCGGATACGGGGGCGATCGCCGCCTGGGGAGCGTCATTGTTCCAAAACGACCTTAGCTCAAGGAAACGCGTCCGGGAGACTATCGTCCAGAATATAAAAGTGCTCGCCGATCTTTCTGACGATGATGTACTCGCCCGGACCAGGACCGAGATTCACGCATTCCTTTCTTTCAGAACATGATTTTTGAAGGCGCTGCTGCCAGGCTGTGGATTGCTCCCCATTGGGCAAGGCAATTTCATCGCTCTCATCATAGACGAGCGTCGAGTATGTTTTGTCCCTGAAACGGTCGTCCCATGCGAATGTTCTGAAACGCTGTTCCTCGCCCGACGGATCGGTTCGTCTGATCTCTGCGAGATACTCCTGCTTGGTCCACGCAAATCGCACGCTATCGGGTGTTATGCCGGCAGCGGCGAGGATACGAAGCAGGACAATCAACAGCAGGGATGCGGTCAGGAGAGAAACGACGCGTCGCCAGCGCCGCAGCATCAGGTTGATGCAGATCGAGCCCGCGATGGCGACCAGGGTCGCTGTCAAAATGATAAGACCGGCAATCCACCAGTCCCATTGAGGAACGAGCCGATCCAGCCAATATTGCGCGGATAGTGGTAACAACCATAGGGCGTATGTCCACGTAAACTTGTCGCTACTGTTTGCTTGCTCTGGCACGTTGCTACCGCTGGTTCTTGATTCTCGGCTGGACAATAACACGCATAAGGACGCGCGATCGGATCACAGTGGTATGGGTATCTGAAGGAAGAAGCCGCGGCCGATGGAACGTGCGGCGCTGCTGCGATCTCAGCCGCCGACTGTGATCTCGCCATCCGCAACACGTTTCACAAAAATCTTCAAACCTTCATGCCTCAGTTTCTTCCAGCCGCCGTCGGAGACCATTGATTTCGCCAGATCGGCAAACCCTGTGGTGAGGTAGGGAACCTGCGATGCCGGTCGTTTGCCAAGCGCGTGAATCAAGCAGTCAGTTCTTGGCGGGGACGAGAAGGTGTTTCCTGAACGTTGCATGCTGATCTCCAAATGATCTGTGCCGTCTGGAAATCTGATCGTCCCATAGCCGCACTTGGCTGCCGCATTCACTTCGGCCTTGGAGAGATTGTCCTGCAGGAGAAATGACAGCTGGCTGAAACTGTTGTCGGTGTAGTCGAACTGACCCAGGATAATGAAGTCCAGCTCGTTCTGCCCCTTCTTGGCGCCTTTGATCTTGCCAAAGAAGTTGGAATTCACCTTGGTGTCCTTGCCCGTCTTCATGGCAAGCATTTCGCCCAGCTTGATATAGGTCCTCGGTTTTGACGAAACGCTTTCGGCACCCGCGGCGTGGCCTGAAGGCAGACTTGCGGTCTCCGGCTTGGCATAGGCGTCAGCAAAGGCCTGCAGCGTCGTGAGGTTGAGCGCCTCGGGAAGCAAACCGCTGTCGAACTTGCGGCAGGAAAGCGCGGCTTGCCGTGTTGCCTTGTCAGGCTTGCCCTCGACATTTCCCGGCTTGCAGCCCAAATGGGCCAGTTGCTGCTGCAGCCTCTTGAGCAAACCTGCTTTTTCGGCGGAATAGGCGTTGACACCGCGGGTCACGCTGACATTGCGGACATCGATGCGGATACCCTCCGGCTGCACCACGTCAAACTGTGACGTATGATTGTCATAGCTCCTCCAGTCATGACCCCAACCCATCATCACCGGGCCGAGAATGAAGTTGAATGATTTCGGGTCGCGGTTCGATTGCGGCTCGCACTCGTTCGATTCCCAGCAGTGCGGAGCCTGGTTGGTTGCTTCGTCTTCGGCGGCGTAGATCACCTTGTTGTCGCAGCTTGCCGTAACCCATCCGCTCTCATCACTTGCCCATCGGATTTTCAGCGAGAATGTCGCCCATTTGCCGAAATCTTCCGGTTTTTGGCACTGGCGGGCGAGAAAGTTCACGCCGTTGCGCGTGTCGGCTTTCAGCATGTAGATGAAATTGTGGACTGCCGGTCCTTCCCAGGAGGCGAAACGCAAATGGCTGTCCCAGCCATCGGGATAAAAGCCATTGGCGGAGTTGTTGTGCCAGCCTTTGTAGCCAAAAGTCGGATCGAGCCGGAAATCAAACTTGTATTGGACGCTTTCGCCAATCTTCATGTCTCGCGTATAGCGAATCGTTGAGCGGACATTGCCATTGCGACAATCATTTTCGCCGCGTCCATCTCCATAATCGACATTGGAACATTGACGGTCGAAAATCTCAAACCGGGTCACGCCGTTCTTGACCTCCGGTCTGACCGACCCGTTGAACGTGTGGCGTTCAAAACCTTTGGGGAGCGGATCGGCCGTCGCTACTGCCTGGGTCACAAAAACCATAAGCCCGCCAACCGCCAGTCCAACTATATGATTTTTCAGCATAGTTGTTTCTCCAAATTCGACCCCGAGCATACCACGATCTCTTTTGGAAGGTTGGGTTTAGATCAGCTTCAGATCGGTCACTTGCCGGAGAAGGCCTTCACCAGCTCGCTCCTTCTCTCCAGTTATAATTTTTCTGCGGAAAAGTTATAACGACGCCGTTGAGCAGCAACGCGCTGCATCGGCATTGCCCAAATCAGCTTTGATACGCCGGTTTTCGAATCAACCGGAACGAGTCCCAAAGTGATTCGTTGAGTCGCGTTCCGTGTGAGATACTGCGCCATGAGCAAGCGACGAAGCTTCAAACCGGTGAAGATCACCATCAATGGCAAGGTGAGGACGGTCTATAATGTCGTCCAGGCCGGCAACACTTTGCTGAATGACTGGCCCGACCAGACGCCGGCGGCCAAGGTTGCCGAACGGCTTGTGCTTGACGTCTTCAACGATGCCGCCGGGCCCGAGCAGGTGCGCCGGGCGTTTATTACCGCGGCCAAGGCGAGCGACATCAAATATAGCTCCTGATCGGTGATGCTGGGTAAAGCCCGGGCTCACTTCCATGATATCAGCTCCTGATCGGCGCGGTCCTGGTCCTTAAACTGCATCTCCATCCAGGCGGCCGAAATGATCGCGGCGAGGAAGCCGAAGGTGAGGCAGGTGATGGCCTGCTTGCGCCAGGAGATGAAGGTGACCGGCGCCGGGGTGAGGGGCTTTTCCGCACATTCACCGAGCGAGCAGGCGCAGCCGGAAAAGGCCTTGATGATGCAATCGGCAGACATCTCCGCTCCCCTCAGGCGTAAAGCTGATCGCGATCGGTCATGCCCATGATCTGCCGGGCATAGCGGTAATGTTCCTCGACGGAGGCCGCAGCGCCGCGCAGCCAGGAGGGGCCGCGGATCGAATGTTCGGGACGGCGGAGGAACGCAAAGCCGAGGGCGCCCATGCGCTGGGCCTCGATCGCCATGTACGCGCTGCAGTCGCTGATCCTCAGCGCGCCATTCCAGCGGGCGTCGCGCTTGCTCTCCTCGGTCTCGATATTGCGGATGTGCTGCATTGCCCTGTCCTCTCACGTGCCTCTGATCGCTCATGAGATAAAGGTATATATAATACCCTGTATCGTCAATCGTTATGGGTATAAAAAATACCCCAATGATTGACGAGGTACGAATCATAGGCGTATGTCTGTCGCCAGTGATT
Organism: Rhizobium phaseoli; assembly: GCF_010668805.1. Lineage (GTDB taxonomy): Bacteria > Pseudomonadota > Alphaproteobacteria > Rhizobiales > Rhizobiaceae > Rhizobium > Rhizobium phaseoli_A. The sequence continues at coordinate 17,443 of NZ_WUFT01000040.1, forward strand.
GGGCGACCGGGTGCAACTCCCGAGCTGACGAAGCCCAGCGGCGCGGGAAGCGAAAGTCCTTAAGTGCGCTGTCAGAAAATCAGGACGAGGGCGAAGCGAATGGCCCCTCTGGCACGTGTCCCATCCCGGCTCCGGCCTTCAGGACCTGGCCAATGCTCTCCCGGCTTCATGGGCTTTGCTCATGGGGTAGGGGGAAGCTTTGGCCGGAACCCTCCCTCACCAGCCTTCAGGAGCGAAGACAGAAAGATAGAAAACAAGTCTATCTTGGAGTCCGATGCTGCGAGAAAAAAACGGGAGGCGCAACGGGATCGAGATCGCCGATGCGGTGACCGGGCCCGGGCTTTGGGGCACCGAATTTGGATTCGTGGGAGAGGGCTGCCGAAGGATATTCCTCGCAGCCATTCGATCCATCCCGGCGGAGTAACGCGGGTGTGCGCGGACGAGTCCGGAGCTTTGCAGGTTGATTTCAGGCGGGAAAATATCTCTCACGATCCTGGTCGCCGGATCGGGAGATCGGAGCGAGATCCTACAGGCCGTACATCTCGCGCGCTGCGCTGAAGGCCAGGAGAAACACCGCTAATGTGACGATATAGAACCAAATTCTGCCGGCGCGCGAGGAGGGGCGGATCATATTGGTTTCCTTGATGAATATGGTTTATTCGCAGCGGGCATGGATGCCTACATCTCGATGATCGACCGGCGGACGCGGCCGACGATGGTGACGGCGCCCTGGAAATCCGGCGGCGGCACGTCCTCATAGGAGGCGGGCTGGAAGGGCGGGTCGTCGTTCGGGCGATAACGCTTGTAGGTAGCAGCGCCCGTCTCGTCGGCGACGACATAGAGCGCGTTCGGCGCCAGGCGCTTGTCGCGAAGATTGACGAAGATGATCGAGCCGGGCGGCGAGATCTTGTTCATCGAATTGCCTTCGACCTCGAGCGCGATCCATTCGCCATCGGGCAGATCGAGGGCGGCCACGGTCGGGAATTCGGAAAAGTCGGTGATCGGCGCCTGCTCGCTCAGCTGGCCGGCGCTGACCCAGGAGATCTTCGGCACGTCGGCGACGGAGACCGGCAGTTCGTCCGGATCGAGCGCATTGCCGATCCCGAACTGCAGCCAGTTGAGATTGACCTTGAACGCCCGGGCATATTTCTTCGCATCGGCAATGCCGAAGCCGTTGCGGCCGGACTCATGCGCCTTGTAGACATTCGCATTCCAGCCGAACCGATCGACGATCGCTTTCGGCCCGGCAAAGCCCGCGTTTTTTCTGGCCATGACCAGCCGCTTTGCGCGTTCTTCGCGTTCAAATTGTTCCTGATCTTTCAACATGATATAAAAAATACCCCAATTTAGGGTATATGTCATGCCCTATTGTGCTTGACATATGGGGTATTAAATATACCCTAATCGACATGACAAACAGCGAGATTATCAACACCTCCACCAGGGCAGCAATCGGCCCGATCCAGCCCGGAAGCCGCCGCTACACCGGCTGCCCGAACTGCGGCAAGGCGCTGTCGATCGCCGAGGTGATCGAGCGCCATTGCGAAAATTGCGGCCGGCAGACCAGCCCGAAAGACATGCGGCAGATGACCAATCCCGACAGCCTCACCCCTCCCTGACGGCTGTCGGTGGCTGGCGTCGTCGCCTCCCTCGGCGACGCCGGCATCTTTTTCCCAGACGACCGGAGCCTTTGCTTCCGCAACAGAGCCGGCGCTCCGGTCGTCGTCGATGAACTTTAAATCAAGCACCCGGGCAGCACCCGCTTCGGCGGCAACGCCGCGCTGCGCTCGCAATGGACAACAAGGATCCTACTCGCATGAACCCGCTCGAACTCTTCCGCACCGGCCGGGACTATATCGAAATCGCAGCCATCCTCGGCATGTCGGTGCCTTCGGTGGAAACCGAGATCCACCGGCTTCGAAGCGCCGAGAAGGGCGACACCGCGGGGCAGGATCATACCGGCGCGGAGATCCGGCGGTTTGCCCCGCGCCTCAAGCCGGGCACGCCGGTCAATTTTGCCGGCGGCCAACGGCGGCTGCGGGTCTGAGGAAAAGCAAACCAGATGGCGAAGGACATAATGAGCAAGGACATCATGGACATCCTCAGCCCGGTGCTGGGGGAGGAACTGGCGGCAGCCGTCATCGAGCATCGCAAGCGCACGCTGCGGAAACCGCTGACGGCCTATGCCGCCCGGATGCAGGCCAGGGAATATCTGCTGACCGGCGATCCGGCCGGTGCCGCTGAGATGCAAATCTTCCGCGGCTGGCAGGCGATCAAATGCGACTGGTACCTCAAGGAGAAGGCGAGGGAAGCCGGGTCGATCAACAGCAGCACGAGAAGGACGACAGTGGATGCCGCAAGAGATTTCCTCTCCGGTGAAGATCATAGCGGCGATGCTTTCGGGCTTCCCGGCATCATCAGGCACTGATCCCGACATGCAGATCCGCGCCTATTTGGTCGCCATCGACGGCATTTCGGCCGAGGCGGTCTGGCGGGCCGCCAGAGGCTTCATCGCGGGAAAGGTGCGGGATCATAACCGCGCCTTTGCCCCGAGCAGCGCCAGTTTTGCCGAGGAATGCCGAAATCAGCAGGCGGCGATGGCAGCCCAAAGCCGCCCGCGCATCGAACGGGAAGCCGAGACACCGAAGCCGAAGGTCGCCGCCTACAAGATGCAGCTGCTGAGCGCTGCGGCCAATGGCAGCCGCAGCGCCAAGCGCGAGCTGGCGAAAATGTTTCCCGATAACCCGATCATCGCAAGAGCGGCACGCGACGCGCAGGAGGCAGCAGGGTGAGAGAGCTATTCTGGACGGAAGACCGGATCGTCAAGGCAGCGCAGCTTTGGAACGAAGGGCGCTCGGCAAGACAGATCGCCGAGCTGTTCGGCTCGAAGAAGAACACCGTCATCAACATGGCGCACCGCAACCGCGACAGGTTCCCCGCCAGGCAGGACACAAGGCAGAAGCCGCCGGAGGTCGATCCCGCGCCGGTCGAGCCGATCCGCCATCCCGACCGCGTCCGGCGGGTGACGTTTTCCGGCGCCGAGGTGACGATGCCGCGCGTGCCGTTCATCGATGGGCCGGCGCCATGAGCAAGATCACCCCGCGCGAAACCGAAATCATCGGCTGGATGGCGGCCGGAAAGACCGCCGCCGAGATCGGCACCATTCTCGGCATCTCCCCCGTCACCGTCAACACGCACATCGCCAACGCCAAGATGAGACTCGGCGTCTTCAAGGACACCGCACTGGTCGCCGCCGCACTGCGCAACGGCATCATTCGATAGGAAGGACAATCAGCATGGGTGGCAAAGCAGCCAAGGCCAGGACACCACGGGCAAACAAGGGCGCCGGCCGGCCGCGCAAGGAAAATGTCGAGCGTTTTCCCTGCGGCAAGATCAAGCCGTTCGAGACCGAGAAGGACAATATCAGCGTCGCCATATCAGCCCGCCGCCGCATCCACGGCTTCGGCCGAACGGTCGATGACGAGACGGTCAAGAGCCCGTTTGCCGGCTATACCGTCGGCCGCATGTTCCTCGACGGCCTGATCACCGCGGAGCAGCGCCAGGCCGGCGACGACTATGCCGAGGCCATGGCCCGCTACCACAAAACCACCGGCATCCCGGCCCCAAGCCCGCGCGCCCAATCGCTCTTCACCGTCAAAGGCCACGAAGGCGAAGTCACCGAAAGCCTCGCCGACCGCGCCCGCAAAGCCAGCAACCGCATGATGGCCCTGCAGGGCATTCTTCTCCGCTGCCAGGACGGCCCGCAAGTGAGGAGCACCGTCTATAACGTCACGGTGATGGACTACGAACATCTGCGCCAGATGCCGCCGCAACAATTGCTGTGGCTGCGGCGGCATCTGGCGCAGATGTTCGTAGTCCATCACCGTGACG
>NZ_WUFT01000041.1 GCF_010668805.1 Rhizobium phaseoli
CCGCCAATTCCTCGTCGATGAACAATGCGATCCCGAGATGATCGAGCGTGTCATGGTCGATGAGGTGAAGCGCGTCCCATAGAATCGGCCGATCGAGCGCGCGAAAATGCGTTCGCCGGACGCTCACGAAAAGCCCGCCTGCACGAAGTATCTTTCTAATTGAGATTGATCGATCGAGTAGCCACACTGTCGGCGTAATCAATGATCTGAGCGAGGCCACGGGCCGTCTGCTCCTTCTCATGGCTCATGGCTGCGAACGCTTCCCCAGAGATAGCTATAATTGCCACCGAAAGCCCGGCCTCCATCCATTTCATATCATCATCTCCGGTAAGACTGGGCGCACCTGTGCCTCAATTCCGGACACAAACGCTGGCCAAGAAGCCGTCGGTACCATCGTCGAGCGGCAACTGCCGAGCTAACCTAGTTTGAGTACCTCTTCCAAGCTTCTCGCATCTCTTTTCGTCTCCTGACGCGTTTCCCATACGTCTAGACGACGATGTTTGCGACTGGCCTTCCAATATAGCCAGTCCTTCATACGCTCCGCGATTTCGCCAACATAAAGATCATTCGACTTAAGGAAAGTCTCGATGGCCTCAGCGCTCGGATTGTGTCCGATGCCTTTGGAGGCGCCATAGTCGTAAAACTGGCCGGCGGTGGCTTTCACTTTTTGATCATCGGCGTGGTAGATTGGACTCATGGTCCAACTCCAATAATCGAAATCGTCGTAAGGGTCGGACAATGACAGAACCTTATCGATGCGGTCCTGCGACAGTTCAATTGACTTCAAGCCTCTTTCGATCTCGGAGATTGCTAAACGCTTTTTTGTCGGTGATAGGCCACTCATTCGGTTGTCACCTGCGATCTGCTCAACACTACGAGCAGCGAACACCTCAGCAAAGTCTTGAAGCTGCTTTACAGTCGCCCGAGCCTCTTCCAATTGCTTTTCAAGTTTTGCTGCTAGGCCTGTCGGGCCAAATGTCAGGTCTCGGATATCATCTAAGCGCGTAGCTAGGACGGCGAAAACTAGCACGAACGCCACGGTAATGAACCGAACTTGTTCCGCTCCATTGAGGACCAAATAGAGGAAGACAAGAAAGAGGATCCCAGACGCAATCGCGGCACTTAAGCGCATAATTTTCCCCCTCCGACAACGGCAGCAATAACTTTCCGAAGACGTTCCGACAATCTTTTAACCCTCACTTATAATCAACTCCCTTGCCGGCACACCTTCGCCGCCCGCCACGGAATAAGTCAATTGCACCTCTCTTATCCTGAACGGTGCGTGCAGCGCTTCGCCGATTGATACGCGAATGATCAGCCTGATCGTCGAACCACCTGCCTTTCGACAGAAGTTGTGGTACTTATTAATGGATGTCGTTGTTCTCGGGAGGGGTAGCAATTCATGGTCGTGCACACGGATATGACTAGCGACGAATGGAAGTGGCTTGTGCGCCTTTGCCAACACGAAGCGGATAGCATTCCGAAGGAAATCGAAGCGCGGTTTACCGAACTTGGTCTGTTGGGGCCGAATGGTCTTTCGGACAATGCCAGGAATTTGGTTCAAAATGAGCTGCTGGCAGAGCGGCGGAACAGACTGCAAGGGCTTCACTGAGTGATAATTTTGGACGCCAAGCAGGGGTCCAAAGTGGGGATGCTCATTGCGGCACGTTTCAATCCGGAGATCCGACTATCTCGGCGGCCGCCGTTTGCTAGAGTGGCTATTTGGAAAGCTAACGGGCTTCCCTTCCACCGATCGGGCTCGGTGATTCATTATGCAGGTATCAACGCCCCGCAGGCTTTCCGAGTTAGGAAAAACCTCGGGTGAAGCGAAGGCCTGTCAACAAATAACGAAATCTTGATCGACAACGACAGTTATCGGGACGCCTCATCCGCCCTAGTTGCCAGCGTTAAACGAACACGCTTTGGAGGGGGTTCGATGCTACAAACTCGCAAACTATTGGCAGCCATGACAGCCGTCTTCGTCATCTCCATGTCGGCATCGTCCTGCACCACGAGTTCAAATGACTCGGTGCAAACGGGCTCGGTCGGGTATACTTCTTCGAGCGCTGATTTTGCCCTCCGGCCCGCCTGCCGCGATGGATTCGGCAACGATCGTTCGTGCAGCTATTAGCGCTGTAAAAGTGGCCGTCAGTGCCGTGTGCTCAGGACTCTTTTCTAATAGCTACAAGAACGCCCGTCGCTAGGTCTGAACCCACCTCCGCAGGCCGGGTTGAGCGGCAGCTCTTCCCGATAGTAGCCGCCGATCGACGACGTTTGGTCGAGGCTTCCTGATGACGTGCAGGCCGAAGTGATCGTGGCAAGGCTGATCAGCGTTCCGGTCGCGATAAATGCGAGAAATCGGTTCATCTGAGCGTCTCCTTCGGAGGGGCGTGATTTCAGCCCAAGAGGGCAATCTACCACGCGATGACGGGCGTTTGTGAGGATTTAGAGCGGTTGGCCGCCTCGGCGGCCCCGCCTAACGCCAATGTGATCGCCTTTCACCTGCCTCCGAGCCATGCACTGTCGCATAACTGTCATGTAAAATTGCCCATTGCGGTGGCAGCTTGGGCAAAATATATGCTGCCGGCTAACAAAAAAAAGAATGAGTGAACTGCCATGAGTGCCCTGCATAAACTTTTCAACCGCAATCTCCTGACCCGTTTCGTGACCGGTCTCGGTGCGGTTCCCCAGCGTTTTCGCGACGCGCGCGAAGAGCGCAAGCCTGCGATCCACCCGTCGTTTATGGATGATTTCGGCGCATAAAGCGCGTCGCGAAGTCGTCAGCGGCTTCTGATCAAAAAATAGGCAATTCCTTCCTAACTAGGACCAGTCGACAGGCCGCCTTCAGCGCCTGCGAAACCGTGGAAATGCAGACCAGGCCGTGAAAACCGTGCCCAGGATGAAGAGGGTGTGCCCTGGTCGCCCCCCTCTGCCCTGCCGGGCATCTCCCCCACGGGTGGGGAGATCACAAGTGGCCCAAACTTCGCGTCCGTCCAGCGCTTCACCCTGCTGTGACGCCAATTGTTTGGGAACACCCGTGCGCCCAGCCGATCTCCCCACCCGTGGGGGAGATGCCCGGCAGGGCAGAGGGGGGCTGACACGGCACACTCTCTCGGTTACCAGCGCAGCACGCGTTCTCTTTCACTCCAGGTGCACCGAATGTTGCAGCCGACTGCTGAACGGAATTTGAGTTCTCACCCACGCCTCCCGCACATTTTTCTCCCGATGCGCACTCGCCCTTCCCTTCCGCCGCAATAGCTTCACAATCAACCGACAGAAAGTGGTTCCGGGAAACGACAACTAGGGAATGAAACATGGCGCCGATTCTCTCTAAAACACTTCTGATGACTGCTCTTCTGGCTCTGCCGCTTGGCAACGCAGCCCCCGCATTGGCGCAGGAGGCAAAGCCGCGCGAGGCGGTGATTTCGGTGACGGGCGATGGCGAATCGGCCGTCGCTCCCGATATGGCCGTCGTCAATCTCGCAGTCGTCAAGCAGGCGAAAACCGCGCGCGAAGCGCTCGACGAGAACAACAAGGCGATGAACGAGGTGCTTAAGGCGCTGAAGGACGGCGGTATCGCCGAGCGCGATCTGCAGACCTCCGGCTTCTCAATCCAGCCGCAATACAACTATCCGCAGCCGGTCGATGGCCAGCAGCAGCAGCCGCAGCTGATCGGCTACCAGACCACTAATTCGGTCACCGTCAGGCTGCGCGATCTCACCAAACTCGGCCAGGTGATCGACCAGTCCGTCACCCTCGGCATCAACCAGGGCGGCGACATCCAATTCACCAATGACAAGCCGGAAGCAGCCCTTGAACAGGCCCGCAAGAATGCGGTCGTCGAGGCCGTCAAGAAGGCGAAGACGCTGAGCGAAGCCGCCGGCGTCAAGCTCGGCCGCATCATCGAGATCAACGAGAACGTCCCTCGCTCGATGCCGCAGCCCGCCTATCGCGCCACGATGATGAAGGAAGCCTCCGACGCTGCCGTTCCCGTCCAGAGCGGCGAGAATAATTACAGTGTCAGCGTCACGGTGACCTTTGCGATCGAGCAGTAAATGAAGTGCTGCGCGTCAGCCCCTCATCCGCCTGCCGGCACCCCACCTGGGTTGAGCCACTCGTCTCAACCCGTCCTTCGGACCCCCGCTTGCGGGGCGAAGGGGGCAAGCCGCACCCTCTCCGTTCCTCGCCAACGTCTCGCGGGGCACGTCCCCTCGCCCCGTTTTTACGGGGAGAGGGCTAGGGTGAGGGGCAGTCTTGGGCTCCGAAGCAGAGGACCACGCCAGGTAAGAGCGCAGCAGTCATCAAACCGAACACAAAAAGAAAACCGCCCTTGCCGATCCGGGGAGACTGGCAAAGGCGGTTCTGGCCGCCGCATCGGGGAGACGAGGCGGAATTCTAGCTTATATCAGCGACGCAGAGCGGGGCAGCCGCGGACATTGCCGAAGCTCATCTCGTCGGGGCCGCGGCGTGTCCAGCCCTGGACGATGACGCGGCGGGGCGTGACGTCGACGACACGGGCGCGGCGGAAGCCATAATCGCGGGCCATATCTACGGCGAGACGCGGGTCGCAACCGCGCGGCCGGCGGTCGAAGCCTGGAGGCGGACGGTCGTAGCCGGGCTGCGGACGGCGGTAATCCCGCGGCTGATCACGATCCTGATCGCCGATAATGATATTCAACTGCGCGGCGGCAGGCGCCACCGTGCCGGCAAGGGTGCCGGCTGTCAGCATGGCGGCAAGACCCGCCTTTGCCAAAAATTGCATCATCGAAAAACCTTTCGTTTGAAAGTCGGTGCGGCCGAGCCGCCCGCCCTGTTACTCCGCATTCCGCCGAAGCGTCATTTGGGAATCACCCATACGGGTTAGAGAAGAGACAAGTGAAAGTGTCGCCGTCAAGGCAAAAGCGGCCGGCAAGCGCCGCTTGGGCGCTTGCCGCAGTGCTTAGCGCCGGATCAGCGGGCAGCCGCGGACATTAGCGAAGGTGATCCTGTCCCAGCCGCGACGCTCGCGCCCGGCAACGACGACGACGCGTGGCGACATGCGGGTGATGCGGGCATCGCGAAGGCCGAAGTCGCGCGCCTTGCGCACCGCGTGCATCGGCGAGCAACCGCGGATCGGACGATGGTATTGCGCTTCGACGATGAGGCTCGTCTGCGGCCCTGCGGCTGCCGCGGTGGAAGCTGTGACCGGAATGGAGCAGAGGGCGAGCAAGGCGGCAAGCGAGGCTTTGGCGAGGAAATGCGTCATCGGGTGTCTCCGTCGATTTGTTCTTTGTCTTTCCGCATGACGCTGGCGCGCGACATGCTTGAACTCTCCCTTTGGGGATTGTCTCGACAGTAAACGCTGCAAACTGAATGGTGTTCGAACCGCGCATTCAGTTTTCATTCAGAAGGATTAATCCCTTCAGGTGCTGAGATGCAGGACGATTTCGCGCCGGTGCGGCCGGTCGCGATGTTCGAACAGATAAATCCCCTGCCAGGTGCCGAGCATCGGCCGCGCCTTCGCAACGGGGATGCCGATCGAAACCTGAGTCAGCGCTGCCTTGATATGCGCCGGCATGTCGTCCGGCCCCTCGGCCCTGTGCACGACCCAGCCCATCGCGGGATCGGAGGCCGGCGGCACGAGGCGGCGGAAGAAGGCGAGAAGATCGGTTTGTACGTCGGGATCGGCATTTTCCTGGATCAGCAGCGAACAGGAGGTGTGCCGCACGAAGACGGTGAGAAGCCCCTCCTCCTTTCCAGACGCGTTGACGAAGGCCTCCGCCCGCTCGGTGAATTCGTAAAGTCCCTGGCCATGTGTGGCCAGCGTCAGGATCGTCTGGGGCAAGGCGCTCTCCCGTCTCGGAATGATATCCCCGCGAGTTGGCGTGTCATGGCGGCCAAGTTAATGCGTGCCTCGAAAAGCGGGGCACCGGCATCAGAGCCTGAGCAGCATCTCGAAGCCGCCATAGATCATCCGCTTGCCGTCGAACGGCATCTGCCATTGGTCGCCCTTGAGCCGGGGATCGGCCATCACCTTGGCATTGATATCGTCGCGCTCCTGCCGCGACCGATAGACGATCCAGGAAAACACCACGACCTCATCATCTTTCGCCTGCACGGCGCGGGGAAAGGAGGTCAGCGTGCCGTAGGGCACGTCGTCGCCGATGCATTCGACATATTCGAGCACGCCATATTCCTTCCAGATCGAGCCGGCGAAGGCCGAGAATTCCTTATAGGCGTCGATATTCGCCTTCGGCACCGCCACGATGAAACCGTCGACATAGGACATTCCAGCCTTCCTCCATACATCTCACGCTATGGGAGAAATAGGCGACCAGCCGGGCAGGTCCAGACCGACCAACCGTTCACCCCGCCGAAAGCGGGCTGGCAACACAAATATATCGAAATTTTGTGATTTATTCTTCACTTATATAATGAATGCCTAAAATTTGACAGTATTACTCCGCGATCTGGTGTGACCTGACGGCACTCGCCTAAGCGGCGTGTGCCCGCGTTCAGGCGTCGACATCAATACAACTCGTGGAGGATGTATTCATGATCAAACTTGCTTCTATCGGAACAGCAGTCGCCCTTGGTATCGGAGCATTCACTTTCGCGTCTCACGCGAATGCGCTGACGATGAACGAATGCAGCGCCAAATACAAAGCGGCACAAGCGGCCAACAGCCTGAACGGAATGAAGTGGAACGATTTCCGCAAGGCGCAGTGCGGAACCGATGCCGCGGCGGCACCTGCGGCCGCAGCACCTGCTGCGGGCGATGCCAAGAACGAAGAGCCGTCGATGGCCAATACGGACAACGCAGCCGAGCCGCCGGCAACCACGACCAAAGCTCCGAAAGGCGTGGTCTTCCCCACCAAGGTCTCGGCGAAATACGCAAGCGAGACGCCGGGTAAGGCGAGAATGCATACCTGCCTCGATCAATACAAAGCCGACAAGGCCAATGACAGCCTGGGCGGCCTGACCTGGATCAAGAAGGGCGGCGGCTATTACAGCATCTGCAACAGCAAACTGAAGTCCTGACGTCATTTCGCTCGGCTATCACAGGCGTCGCCACGTGGCGGCGTCGATAACGATCAACGGAGGATGCGATGAGTCTCTTTGACAATTTGGGCAGCATGCTGGGCAAGGCGATCAGCGACCATCCGGGCGGCCTCGGCGGACTGATGTCCGATGCCTTTTCCCAATTCGGCGGGCTGGACGGCGTGGTGACGAAACTGAACGACGCCGGCCTCGGATCGCGCGTCAATTCCTGGCTCGGGCGTGGCGAAAACCAGCCGATCACGCCAGACGAAATCCGTTCCGCACTCTCGAACGAATATCTCGTCTCGCTTGCGCAGAAGCTTGGCGTGCCGACGGACCAGGTGGCGAATATCCTGGCGCAACACCTGCCGGCGGCGGTCGATCAGGCAAGCCCGGACGGGACGATCCGGACGTCCTGAGTCTCAACACACCATAACGGCCCTCCCCCGGCACGCTTCGGCCCAATCAGGGTCCGTTGACCAGCTTGAGGATGAGCTGACGGATATTGCCGCCGTCGCCCATTTCGATCTTGTCGAAGTCGCGGCCGCTCTGGCGCTGTCTTTGAGAGATCTCGCCGAGGCGGCGGGTCAGCTCGATCCGGATCTTCTTGCAGTCGCGGTCGTCGGCAACGGTAAGGCCGATGCTCATCGCCTCGATTTCCCTAACCATCGCCTTGATGGTGTCGCCATGCACCCGTTCATGGGCGTGCACGCCTGATATGAAGGCATCCCAGCTGCTTCTAACGGCCGGCGGCAGTGCTGCCGATGGCTTCGGCAGCGTATAGGTGATGATGAGCTTCGGCCGGTTGGTGGTGATCACGCAGGCATTGCCCTGCGGTTCGTATTTCCGGGTCCAGGTCAGCTTGAACGTCGTATGCGCGATCGCCCGGCCATTGCCGACCTCAGGCCCTCGCGCGCCGATCGATTCATAGAGTTCCGCACCGGTTTTGCCTGATATCGAATAGGGCCGCACCTCTTCCACAGCCTGCCAATCGGCCAGCGCCACGGCCGGCGCCGATACGAAAAATGCTGCCAGCACCCAGGGTAGAAAATTTGTCGTCACGCGCGGTCCCCGCCGAATAATGTTTCGGGCGAACCTAACGTCAGCCGCCGCTGCTTTCAACGCACCAGCCATGCGTCAGCCCTGCAGCGTCTTGACCTTGGTGAGGTCGGGGAAGAGCCGCACCCACAGGAGCACGACGATAACGGTGCCGAGCCCGCCGACGATGCCGGTGGCGACGGGGCCGAGGGCTGCCGCCATCATGCCGGATTCGAATTCGCCGAGCTGGTTGGAGGTGCCGATGAACAGCGAGTTGACGGCGCTGACGCGGCCACGCATCTCATCCGGCGTCAGAAGCTGCACCAGCGAGCTGCGCACGACGACGCTGACCGTATCGGACGCGCCGACGACGAGCAGTGCGGCGACGGAAAGCGCGATATTGGTGGAGAGTGCAAAGACGATGGTAGCGACGCCGAATACCGCAACGGCGGCTAGCATTTTGCGTCCGACATTGCTTTCGAGCGGCCGGCGGGCCAGCACGATCGACATGGCGAGCGCGCCGACCGCCGGTGCGGCACGCAAGAAGCCCAGTCCCCAGGGGCCGGCATGCAGGATATCGCTGGCAAACATCGGCAGCAGCGCGGTCGCGCCGCCGAGCAGCACTGCGAAGAGGTCTAGCGAGATGGTGCCGAGCATCACCGGCCGGCTGCGGATGAAGGAGACGCCGGCAAAGACCGAGGCAAGGGTCACCGGCTCACGCTTGGCAGGCGCCCATTGCATGCGGATCGAGATGACGTTGAAGCTTGCAACGGCAAAGAGCAGCGCCGACACGGCAAAGGGCGCGACCGGGTTCAGCCCGTAAAGCAGGCCGCCGAGCGACGGGCCGATGATCAGCGCCGTCTGCATCAGTGAAGTGGAGGTTGCGACCGCCTTTTGCAGCATAGAGGCCGGCACGATATTCGGCAGCAGCGCCGCCATGGTCGGCCGCTCGAAGGCGACGACGGCGCCAAGCACCGTGACGGCGACAAGAATGCCTGAAGGTGTCAGCCATTGCTGCCAGGTGGCAACCGCCAGCACCAGCGCCGTCACCGCCTCGATCAATTGGCAGACGAGGCCGATGCGCCGCCGGTCGAACCGGTCGGCGACATGGCCGACGACGAAGGTCAGCAGCGCCATCGGCAGGAACTGGCAGAGGCCGACGAGGCCGAGCGCAAAGGCGCTGTGCGTCTGGTCATAAATCATCCAGCCCATGGCAATGCCGATGGACTGGAAGGCAAGTGAGGAAAAAACGCGGGAGGCAGCGAAGTTCAGATAGCCTGGGTGGAGAAGAACGCTCCGCGGGCCTTGGGATATGTCCATTTGCGATGTCACCGGCAGGCCGCGGCTGCGCCAGCCTTCTTGGGAGTTCTGGGAAGGTCGGAACGGTGTTCTGCTCCGATCCGCTGTTTGTCAATCGGAATGCACCGGCGTGACCCGGTTACGCCATACGAGGTGTCACATGACGCAAACTTGATCCGGGCGCTTTAGCGCGGCTCCTTGTGAATGCTGAGATAGGCGGGATCGAATTCGGCGATTTCCTGCAGGCGCTCCCAATCGACGATGGTGATCGTCCGGTTCTCCCAGGTAAATACCCCCTCGCGCCGCAGCGCCTGCAGCGTCTTGTTGAGGTGGACGACGGATATGCCGAGCACGTCGGCCATCTCGATCTGCGTCAACGGAAACTGGAAGCTTTCGCCCCGCGTCCGCTTGACGACCTGCAAGCGCACGAAAAGCTCGCAGACGAGGTGGGCGATCTGAGCCCGTTTCGAGCGCCGGCCCATGGCGACGATCCATTCCCGGTGAATGGCGCCATCGATCAGCGTATCGAGCCAGAGCAGCCGGGTCAGATGCGGCATGCGCTCGGTGATCGCCCGGAGATCGCCGTGATCGGCAAAGGCGACATGACAGGCCGAGAGCGCAACGATGCCGTGATCCATTTTCCTGAGGGGAAAGGCGTGCAGGTCGACGAAATCGCCGGCGACATGCAGCGCGGTGATCTGGCGGCTGCCATCGGCCATCACCTTGTAGCGCGCAGCGAAACCATCGAGCAGCAGCGTGCTGTAGGGCGGCCGGCTGCCTTCGGCGACAATATCCTCTCCGGCAGCAAAGTGCCGGTCCTTGACCAGGATCGACCTGAGACGGTTTTCCTCCTCGGCCGACAGCACATCGCGGCTTCCAAGGTTGAGCAGCAGGGCTTCAATCACGGGCTCGTCCGCCGAGTTCGAAAGACGGGATCATGACGATGCGACCTGTATTTTCTATAGGAATCAATGCCTGGCCTCGGGAACAATTGTCTTCATCTGTAATTTCCCCCCTGTGACGCACAGGAAAGAACATGGCTCGCTACTTTTTCGATCTGCATAACGGCGAAGGTCCCACACGCGACGAGCACGGCACCGAGCTCAGATCGCGCGCGGACATTCCGAAAGAGGTGACCCGCATCCTGCTGGATGTGGCCCGTGACGAACTGCCTGCGGGTGATCGCGCGATCATCGCCGTCACCGTTCGCAACGAGAGCGGCGACCCGGTGACGGTTGCCAGTCTCGTCTTCAACAATGAATGGCTCGACGTCTTGCGATAGCGGCGGCCTTTAAGGGTTGCCGCCGGTCTCTCCTGCATCAATCCGACTCGGTCGCCGCGACGCTAAAACCCGCCCTCATAGCCGGCAATTAAATTTGACATAGTCGCGCCATGCCCTGACCAACATCGGAAGCAGCATTCCAGCCGCGGCTATTTGGCGATTTCCTCGAGAATCAACCGGATTTCCGCAAGCGGCCGCCGGCTCTCGTCGAAGAGTTCGACCGACAGCATGTTCAGAGGTTCCGCCGGCAGGCCTTCGGCGGCCATTTCGGCGAGCACGCGCCGCGCCTCCGCTTTGGCGGCCTCGATGGAGGCGAATTCATATCCGGTCTCGGTCGCCCCGACACCATCACGATCGAGGAGCTGAAAGTAGAATTTCGGCACGACACATCCCCTGCTAGATCAGTTCAACGATCCCGCGGGCAACATGTTCCGACTGCCGTGATCAGAAGGTGCCAGCTTCCGGCGAAGCCATTTCCTCTATGCCGTCGACGCGGTCGGGATAGAAAGCGAGATGGCCCTTGATGTTGCTGACCGCGGCATTCGGCGCCTCGTAGGTCCAGACCGCATTCTTCGACCGATCGCCGCCCGCAATGATGCTGTAATAGGCGGCATCGCCCTTATAGGGACAATGGCTGGTATGGTCGGTGCGCTGCAGCAGCGCCATGTCCACATCCCTCCGCGGAATATACTGCACCGGCGGATAGGAGGCTTCGCGAAGCGTCAGCGCATCGCGGCTATCGGCAATCACCTTGCCGTCAAGCGTGACGACAACACGGGAGGGATTGTGTTCTACGGTGATCGGATGATCCGGCCCCGGGATCTTGATCGATTTGTCTGACATAGGGTTCGCCTCCAGGAAATGTCGATGCCGTGGAGATAGGGTGGGCATGCGGTTCGTCCAAGGCCTGAAAGGCCGGCATCTAGAATTCGAAACGCGGTGATCTCAACCTCAGCATCGCCGTTTTCGGCGCCGCCGGCCAGTGACGTGTCAGTGCATCCGCGAGCGTTTCGATCAGCCTGCCGATATCCTCGGCCGCGGAGGCATGCAGGGCCTCGGCAATAATCAGCACCGAGTGCGTCGTCTGCCGCACCGCCGAAAGCCCGCTCTGCCGGTTCGTCCAGCGCCGCGCATGCGCCCTCTCCGCGCTATCTGCGAAAATCACCTCGTTGGGTTCCGGATGTTCGATTTCACCGCCGAAGGTCAGATAGGTCTCGTGGCCACCCGCCCGCCGGACCTGGAGATCGCCCGCAATCTTCTCGGTGTCGAAGACGGCAATCGGAATAGCGAAGGCAAGCGAAATCGCATTGCAGAGATCGATCAGCGGATGCAGGCGCGGCAGGCCATGCTCCTGGCGGAAGCGGCGCAGCAGCGCTTCGGCGGCCGAGCGATATTGCGTCGGCTTCAGCCCCATGCGGGAAAAACCGCGCCGCCACGCCTGGATTTCAGGAAACTCGCCTTCCGGTGCTGCTGACAGCCGCGCCTCGGCAATCGCGCCGAAGCTGGCGATCGCCGCCTCGACATCGGCATCCGCATGGATAGTTTCCACATGAAGCGCACCGGCGCGAAGCTGCGGAAATTCCAGCCAGATGGCATCGGCATGACGGAATTGCATGGCCTATCTCCCTCCGGATATTTTCAGCGCCACCCCGCTGCCGGCAAGGGCGAGCCCGAGCACGGCCGCCAGCACGCAGGCGATGCCGGCGATCTGGTTCAGCCCGACCGGCTCGCCGAGGATGAGGAAAGCCAGCATGACGGCGGAAACCGGCGCGAGCGCCGTGAAGAGCGCGGCTTCCGTGCCGCTCACCCTTGCGGCACCGGCATACCAGAGCAGGAAGCCGCCGACGGTCGGCACCAGCGCATAATAAACGACGGCAACGACAGCGCCTGCGGAAATCCCCGGCGCGAAAGGCGCTTCGAACATCGCGGGTATGGCGGCGATGATGAGGCCGATACCGGCCATCAGCGTCGACTGGACAAGCGGCGTGATCTCCGCCGTCAGCCTTTTGTTCAGCAGGATGAACAGCCCCTCGCAGATGACGGCGCAGAAGATCAGCGTATTGCCGGAGAATGACCCGCCTGAAGCATCCGGGCTGAAGGCGATCGAACACACGCCTGCTGTCGCCAGCGCCACGGCAACAAGCAAAGCAGGCTTCGGCCGTTCGCCAAGCAGCAGGATGGAAATACCAGCCGACACCACCGGCAGCGTGCCGATGATCACGCCGGCATCGGCCGCCGAGGTCAGGCTGAGGCCGGAAATCAGCAGCGTCGTATAACCGACGCTGCCGGCGCCGGCCTGAATGGCGAGGATCAGGCAATCTTCCTTGGAGAGTTTCGGCAGCCGCGCGCCGGCCAGACGCATTGCCGCCAGCAAGATGGGAAAAGCCAGGGCGAAACGCAACGCCGTGGCGCTGAACGGCGCCACGGCGGACGCAATCAGCTTGCTGGCGATCACCGTGCTTCCCACCGTCAGCATGGCCAGTGCCAGATAGAGATACCCTTGAACCTGTCTCGACATTCAGCGCCTCCTGTTGGGAGAGCCGAGAAAACAGCAGGGACGTGTTCGGGTCTTGAACGAAATTGCAGGCGCCGGGTCTTTAGAGAAAGCCGCCGGCATAGAGGCTGGGCGACAGGCCGTATTTGCGCACGAAAACCCGCGTCATGTGGCTCTGATCGGCAAAGCCGCTGGCAAAGGCCGCTTCCGCAAGCGGCGTTCCCTGAGCGATCAGCCGCCGGGCGATATGAATGCGGGCCTGGACGAGATAGGCATGCGGCGTCAGGCCCGTCGCCTTGGCAAAACCGCGCAGCACCTGGAAGCGGCTGAGCCCGCTTTCCCTGGAGAGATCGGTCAGCGAGACCGCAGCAAGAGGATCGTCATCGATCAGCTCCTGCGCCGCGCGGATCGACGCCGGCACCGGCGGCCGCTCTGCGCCACCGCCGCACTCGCGCATGACATCGGCGAAGAGCTGCAGAAGCAATTGCTCCGTGAGCAGCCCATCCGCCCTAGCCCCGGTCACTGCCTCAAACAGAGTTTCGAAGCGGGCGGCGATCGCCGCATTGCGGATGACCGGGTAAGGGATTTCCGATCGCCCTGCCCCGCCGTCGCTGATCTCTCGCGACAGACCGGTGACGATCTCGGGATCGAAGTAAAGGATGCGCCACGACCGCCGTTGACCGATCGGTGCGCCGTCATGCACCTCGTTCGGATTGACCGTGATGATGTCGCCGGCCGCAGCCTCGACCATACCGCGGCCGCTGAGCGACGACTGGGCGCCGGCGCAAATTAGGCCGATGCCGAATTGCTCATGTGTGTGCCGGGAGAAACTGTGATGTGTTTCCGCTTCCACCGCTTCGACGCCCGTCAGCGCCGAGCGCAGCATCCTGAATTGGTTTTTCGCCATCATCTGCCCGCAGATCCAATCGCCGGCCACTCTGCCAGCCACAGAGCATTGACGCAATCGAGCTAGAAGAACTCGTCGAGCAGCTGATAATAAGCGAGCCTGGCCGGATCCGTCGCCGGCATGCCGTAACGATCGAGGAAGGGCTGCACCAGCGGCTCGCCGAAATTATGGGCGATGCTGCGGCAGGCGAGCGCGATATCCTGATAACGGTCGGCGACACCAAGCCGGCTGCAGTCGATATAGCCGGAAAAACCCTCTGCCGAAGCGATGAAATTCGGCAGGCAGGCATCGCCATGGGTGACGACGAGATCCTCGCGGTCCGGCCTTCTGCTCTCAAGCTCGGCAAACAGCGCCTGGGCACTTTTTCCAAGCCGTGTCTCGCCGAAATCGGTCTCGTCGACGATGCCGGCCTGCATCCGCGCTTTGGCGACCGCCATGCGCTTCTCCAGCCGATGATCGAAGGGGCAGGATGCGATCGGCAGACGATGCAGGTCGAGCAGGGCCGCGGCCAGCAGTTCGACCCGCGCCAACGGCGTCAGCGCCGATGCGCTGGCGAGATCACTCCCCGGCAGCGCACCGATCAGCAGCCGGTTGCGCTCGCCGTCGCTCTCCTGTGCGATCACCTCAGGGCATGGCAGACCGCAGCCCCTGAGCCAGCTGAGCCGCGTTGCTTCATCGGCAAGCTCGCCGAATGGCCCCATCGCCTCGCCCTTAAGGTAGAGGACCGGCAAGCCCTCACCTTCCAATCGGAAGACGCTAGCTGCGGAACGACCAAGCGCATCCCGCTCCATCCGGTAGCCGGACAGCCGTGCCCCAAGCGATCCAGCCGGCAATCTTTCAGAAAATGTCAATGAATGGTGCCGGCAGGCGCGGCTTCCAAAAGAATTTCGAACGCCTCTTCCAGAGCCGCCACCAGAATATCGGTCAGCTCGTCGCCCTTGTTCTCCAGGAACAGTGCGCTCACGGCTTCATCCTGACGCTCAAGAAAATGCTCGATCTCGTTCGACATATCATTGTCCTCTTCTGCACCGTATCATCACGGCCATGAGAGGAAAGGCTAGATGCGGTTGCTTGCGTGTGGCTTGTTGCGGAAGCCGAACTCCTCCTGCTAGTCTTCAGGAAAGCGACGGCTTTTCCACTCGCTGCGCGGAACCGAATTTCCGACATCAAACTCGAAAGCTATGACCTTTGTCGCATCGTCATCCAATTCGCACCTGAATCTGACCTCAAACCATTCATTACGGCTCTTGAAGGCCCCGCGCCGTGCGTCAAGTACGCTTCCGCTCAAAAGCGAGTAGGAAGGTAGCCAACGCGGTTGATATTGCGCAGCTGAATGGATCAGTTGCTGCCTAAGTTCGGTTTGGCAAAGCTGATTGATACGCTCGCCTCGCGGAAGATTGCTGATCGCGGTCTTGATCGTCGGACTGGCGTTGACCTTTTCGGAAAACAGCGTCTTCGCCTTGATCATTTTGTCCGCCTCCTTGGCCTCGACTTTCGGCGGCGTCGAAGGTGCCGGCACCGTTGTGTTCTCGGGCGGCTTCGACTGCTCGAAATTGGTTTTTGCCTGGTCCTGTCCTGTGGCAGCCGGCCCGTTCTTTTCCGGATTAGCCTCAGCAGTCTCGACCTGTGGAAGTTCAATATCTTGAGGCACCGGCGTCGTCGCAGGCATTGTCTCCGAAATCTGCGGCTTTTCGGGCTGCGGCGACTCGACTGGTGCCTCCTCCGGTTTTACATCAGTAATTGGTGGCTTTGATGCTTCCGCCTGCTGCGGCTCTCCCTGTTCCTTTTCCTTTGGCGCAGAATCCTTGTCGGCAAATTCGAGCACCGGACGAAAGGCGCGCGACCTTGGAGGTTCTGCCTGAGGCTTTGCAGTTTCCGACGGAGGGGTCGCTGGTGGAGGTGGAGGTGGAGGTGGTGGTGGCGG
>NZ_WUFT01000042.1 GCF_010668805.1 Rhizobium phaseoli
CACCAGCCTCCTGCTCCTTCAGCACCGCAATAATCTGCTCTTCGGTAAATCTCTGCTTCTTCATTCGTCCGTCCTTTGATGGGCCGGACTCTAATCAATTCTGGAGGAAATCCTCAGTGGCAGGTCAGCCGGACTGCGCCCGCGGCGGCGCATCGGCAAGGGCGCGGTAAGGCGTTCGAACCTGGCGGTCGGCTGCAGCAGCGTCGGCCGCTACGATTTACTCGTATTGTCATAGAGTGCTGAACGCAGTTTCGCCTGCAGCCACTGGACGTGCTGTTCGATCATATGCGCGTGGAAACTGGGGTTATTGAGACTGTTCAATGTGAAGTCGGACAAATTCGCGGGGACGTTGATCGGCTTACCCTGCCATTCGGCAAGCGCCACAGGAAGATATCTCTGTATTGCCTGGCGGTTCAGCCACGGACGGAAATGCCGTGCGTCCCACGGTTCGGCGCCGACCCGGTGAGACATGTCGCCGACGTGTACCGTCCCATTCGTGATACGAGCAGCGAGAGGCCGGCGTTCCGCCAGAATAGCTTCGGCTGCCTCAAGGCCTTGGTCCAGATTGATCTCGAGCACGTCGATTTCATAAGTGGAAGCTGGATCCGTCGGAAGCCGCCAATCCTCGCCCAACACTTCCGCGGCGCCGCGAAGATAATGATATCCACTGCACTGTCGCTCCACCTTCTCATAGAGCCTGCGAAGGCCAGCCTTTTCCAACATTTGGAGGACGCGGGGACCAGCCTTGACGAGGGGGTCGAGGACAGAACCGGCGCGGGTAGCGATGGTCCTTTGCAGACGCCTCTTCCGCCCTTTTCTTCCGACGAACCGATGGATCGCAAGCAACCGCTGTATGTCGGGGTGCTTACGAGCCATCAAGGCATCGGAGCGCCCCTCTTGATGCCTGCGCACCATCTTCCCGGAGAGTGTCGTCGTTTGATGTTCGAGATGATAGCCCAATGCGTCAGGAGCAAAACGAATTGGAACTCCTTTTTTGATCAGACGCAGACCAAATTCGAAGTCTTCTCGTGCACGGGCGAATTGAGGATCGAGCCCGCGCATTGCGTGAAATAGTTCTGCATCCAGCGAAAGGTTTCCTGTCAGCACATCGGTAAAGGCGAACTGATGTCCAGGGCGGGACACGCGCTCGAAGTGCCTCGTCCACCATGCGCGCGCGGTGAGGCGGAAGCGATCCTTTGCAATGTGCGGAAGTGGCGGATACGGGCCCATCACGACGCCTCCAGGGTGGCGCTGATGTTCAACGAAGTGCGCCCGAACGAAGTTTTCCCCCGGCTCAATGTCGTCATCAAGGAAGATCAATAAACGGCCGCTCGCGACCTGCGACCCCGCATTGCGGGCGAGTGCCGGACCGACGCCCGGCAACGTCAGGGTACGAAGCGGAACGCGGATACGAAGCGACGAGAGCATTGTCGACGTGTCGTCCTCACACCCGTCGGCCACAACCAGGACTTCGAACGCTGGGGTCCCATCTCGCTGAGCGTCGAGCTTGCTTAAAAGCGATCTCAGCATGGCAGCACGATTATGCGTTGGTATGATAACGCTGATGTCAACCACGCTTATGCCCTGCCTCTCCCGCTCGCGCCCGCGCCCGCGCCCTCAGATAACGAACCGGGCCGCTCACAGCACCTCTGACCTGCGTTAAGGCGTCGTTGTAAGGCAGGCTGAATTGGTGTGTCGGTCGAGGTTGAAACAATCGCCGAAGAAGCCTGCTGTACGAACGAAACATGCGAGGTAGCGCACGCGGGTTTCCCTCGAACAGGAGGGCCTTCGTCAAGATGGCGAACGATGCAACCTCGTAGCCATACATCTGCTGCTGCAGTTCCTTGATTGAGCGACGATGGCGGTGCCAGTTCAGAGCCTCGGGATCGTAGATGATCCGATATCCGGCTTCGAGCACACGCCGGAACATGTCTGTGTCGCCACCAGCCAGACTGAGCGTTCCAGCGTCGAGAGCCTCGTCGAACCACCCCACCGCGTCAACGATCGTTCGGCGCAATGCCATGTTGACACCGGCACCCGCATGCCATCCGGTGAATGGGTCCAGGTTATAGGCATCATAGACCTGACGCCTGAAACCACGGCAAAAACCACCAAAATGCTGAAAGGCGATCTGCGAGTCCGTTTCCAGCTCTGCCGCCATGGTAAGGCCGGTTACGGCCAGCACGAGGGGGTCCTCGAAATTGCGAAGCAAGGTTCTAAGCCATAGCGGGTCGGGAACCGCGTCGTCGTCGATGAAGGCGACGACGTCTGCTTCTGTGTTGCGAAGGGCAGTATTGCGCGCAACGTCAAGACCAGGACGCGGTTCGCGCAGATATCTCACAGTGTCGAAGCGCCCGACTAAATCTCGCGTGGCCTCGTTCGATGGGGCATTGTCGACGACTAGAATATCGGCCTTATCGGGCATAGCCAAAAGCCCGGTGAGGCATCGCTCCAGATCTTCGGTGCGATCACGCGTGCAGATCACCACGGACGCTTTCGGCAGCTGACTTGGAGTCGGCGACGAATCAGGGAGGGCCAGCCGATGCCTCAGCCAAGCTTCGAAGACTGACGAACTGGCCGCAGACAGAATCCGGTCCTTAATTGGCATCTTGCCGCCATCGGTGTCGAAGGCGATCACAGCCTGGCCGCACGGACGACCGGCGACCCGGATCAACACAAGTGCACCCTGATAGTCATCGGTCGGTTCAAAATCTGGCGGAAGGTCAAGAATGTCGATGTCTCGAACCGCAAGGCGCATCAGGAGTTCCGATCCGAGCTGTGCTGACCCAATGCGCCGTAGTCCGGCGAGGTCGCGGTGGGGCGCGACTGCACCTGCTGCCACTGTGTCGGAGGATTCAGCATACCCTTTCTTGGGCCGGGGCCGGTCACGGCGAGAGGATAGACTTCGGCATGGTAATCGTAAACCTGCTGCCAGTCCGCCGAAAAAAGGCCCACCGTAACGCGATAGTCACCCGGCGCCAGGTCGACACGATTGAGTGTTGTTTCGATGCGCACCGTGTCCGTGTCTACGACAGGGGCGAATTCGGCCAACTTGCTGTCGGTCTCGAAGCAGCACGTATCGTCCGCAGCGTAGATGCCGATGACGATAACGGCGTTGCGATCTCTGGTGGCGCCAACATAGGTCAGTGAAATCGACAGCCGGTCGCCCGCAACGATGGTACTTGTCGGCGTGCTTTGCTCGTTCAGCAACACGACGGCTGTGATCTGGAGTTCACCATTGCCGAACCGGCTGACCTGCGGCACAAGTTCGACGGGCAGTTTCGTAACGGCGAACGGTTCGTGCTGGACGCTGGCGACCTTCGCCTCGACAGCTGAGGTATAAAGCGGGAGCATTTCGTCGATTGGTCCGTAGCCCACGACGCGTCCACCTCTCAGGAACAGCACGTGATCGCAGATTTCTCTTACCTGCGAGACGTCGTGTGACACGAAGAAGATAGTGGCGCCGCCATTCAGTATCTCCTTCACTCTTGCAATGCACTTCTGTTGGAAGGCTTGGTCGCCTACAGCGAGGGCCTCATCGATAAGCAAGATGTCCGGGCGCACATGGACTGCCACGGCGAATGCCAGGCGCATTCGCATCCCGGTGCTATAACTGCGAACCGGGTTTTCAACGGCCGCCTCCAGCTCTGCGAAGGTTACAATCTCGTCAAACCGCTCGGCAACCTCGGTCCGCCGCATTCCTGCGATAACACCCAGCAGGAAGATATTCTCGCGCCCCGTCAAATCGTCGGTCAGGCCCGCCCCGATGTCGAGCAAGGCGCCAATTCGCCCCCTCACCTTGATCTGCCCTTCGTCGGGACGACCAACGCCGCCGATCAGACGCAGCAAAGTGGACTTCCCTGCCCCATTTAGCCCGACCACCCCGACAGCTTGCCCTGGCGCAACCGCAAAGCTGATGTGGCGCAGGCCCCAAAAGCTTTTCGACTGTACCACGGACCGTCCGGACAAAAGGTAACCCTTTAAGGTGGTGGAGCGTGCACCCCCTTGCGGACGGTAGCGCTTGCCGACGTCGTGTACGGTGATGGCGCCTTGTCTCATAGTTCGTCCACGAGGCGTGCGCTTCCACGCTCGACCAGACAAATGCCAGCAATGAGCATCGGCAAAGAAATCAGCGCAGTCTTCCAATAGATATCAACGGGAGGCCACGCGTGTTCGACGAAAATGGCGCGGTAACCCTCGAGAATCCAGGCCATCGGGTTCCAGGTGTGAATTAACGCCATCGGCTCGCTCGCCTTAAGTGGGCTGTAGAACACGGGGGTCAGGTAAAAACCCAGCATCAAAACTACGCCTACCAAATGTTGAGTATCCCGGAAGTGGACATGCGCAACCGCAACAAGATAGGACAGGCCCATCATGAACAGCGCCTGCGCAAGGAAGACGAGTGGAAGTGCGACGACGCTCAAAGTCGGGCCCCCGGTCTCGATAGACGAAATGATGAAGAGGAGTGGCAGAGCGAGCAGAAGGTGCACTGCCTGTGTGATGACTGCGACAACAGGAAGTATCCCGATCGGAAAGCCCGGCCGGCGCACCAGTTCGCTGCTGCCGGTTATGGAAGTCGTCGCTGCAGGTACCGCAGTGCTGAGCCAACCCCAGGCCAACACGCCGGAAAAGACGAAAGTGGTGTAATGGGGAATATCTAGGGGCAAGACGTGTCGAAAGATCAGCGAAAAAACCAGCAGCTGGCTCAATGGCCGCATCAAGGACCAGCCGAGTCCAATCGCGGACCGTTGATATCTCATCTTCAGATCGCGTGCCAGAAGTTCTAACAGCAAATCGTTCCATTGCAGACAGATGTGGATCAAGGGCTTCCACTGATCACGACGCCAGTATTGGTCCCGTCGCTTCGCGCGATCAAGCGCATCATCCTTGAGATGTTCGGGCATTTAGGCTCACTTTTGCCACCGGTTAAATACACCTTGCCTCAAAGTAGTAAAGATCATCATAGTCGCGAACTGGCACGGTACACTAGCGTGATCGTTATCGTGGGAAGCAACAATTATGCCGATGGTTTCCATCATTACACCGGCGCATGAAGCGGAAACAACGGTTTCTTCGACTTTGGAGAGCCTGATAGCGCAAAGTCACGCCGACTGGGAATGCTTCATCATTGATGATGGTTCAACCGATCAGACCGCTGAGATCGCGGACCGTTTCGCGGCTCGGGATACGCGCTTCCGTGTGCTGCGGCAGGAGCAGAGCGGCGTCTCAGCTGCTCGCAATGCGGGACTGGCACAGGCGAAAGGCGAATGGGTCGTCTTTCTCGACTCTGACGACGCGCTGGCACCGTTCCATCTTGAAACCATGCTGAATCACACACGAACTTTGCCGCAGGCCGACATTCTGCATTGCGGATGGCGCCGTCTGAAAAATGGTGCTCCCTGGTGGCAGTCTCACCCCGCGGTGAAAATGGACAATCCGTTTGCCGAAGCAGCGCGCTATTGCCCCTTCGCGATCCACGCCGCCTTTCTTCGCCGGTCCCGGCTTGCAGAACTCGGCGGCTTCGATCCAGAGATGACAATGTGCGAGGACTGGGACCTGTGGCAGCGCCTCGCTCGAGCTGGCGCCGAATTTGCGCCGGTTGAAGGCCTGATGGCTGACGTTAGCGTAGAGGCCGGTTCGCTGTCGTCAAACAGGGTTAAGCATCTCGATTTTGGTCTTAAGGTGATCCGGCGTGGCCACCATTCCGATCCGCGCATCGCCTATCCGGTGCCGGCGCTCGCCCAGGGAATAACAAAAGCTGCGTTGGGAACGGCGTGCTGGTATCTCGCAATCTGGCTTGTCGGCGCCTCAATAGGTCAGGGCGACAATCCTGACGAACTGCTTGAGCGGGTGGCAGAGCCTATCCCACCTGACGCCGACGCCTACGCGCTCAGCGCTATAATGATGGACGGGATCGTGGTCGGCGCCTTCCCCGACGAGCCGATTTGGCTCGGACTTTGGTCGAAGATCCAGGGCAAGCTTCCGGACCTGGAGGCTTGGTTTAATCGGCATGGCCCCCAAGAAGCTTTTGGTTCCCTGTTGATTCGTTCACTGGAGCGAAAGGTCGCGGACCAGCTGCCGACCGACGTGCCCACCACGATCGGAACGACAAGAATAGAGCCAATTGATTTGGATCGACCTATCGTCGACCTTATCTTGCCCGGCATTGAGCGGTTGCGCTGTTGCATCTGGCGAGGTTCGACGCTGCTGGGGCAACTGGAGTTCGTTGTCTTCGGAGCAATCGAAGCCGATGCTATACGAAGTCGACTTAGGGCGATCTTCGGCCCGGAGTTCGACGATCACCCAACGGCGGTATCGCTGGCAGAAGATGGCATCGTCAATCTTCCAGATGAGGAGGACGGGCGCGCCGACTCCGCCAGCACGACACTGCCAAGCTACAACGGAGTAGCTCAACAGCTGCTGAAACTCATGGCGAACATATCATCTTGGGCCGAAGCTAAGACCGTAACGGGTTGGTGGGGCAAGAAAGAGCTGACACCAACACGTGGGGACTCGATACCAGACATGGCGCATGTCGGGCGCGCCGAATTCGATCGAATCGTTGAAGAGGAAAGCCAGCGGGCCGTTACAGCCTCGACGCCGATGTCCAAGGACACGCCGTCGAAAAAAACCGGCCCAGTGGGCGATGAGGTGCCGAGATACGATACGCAGGCGTATTGGGAGGAGCTATTTTCCCAGGTCGACCCTTGGGATTACCAAAACAACTATGAGACTGTGAAATATCTTCAAACCCTCTCGTTGTTGGACGATCGACGCTTTTCAAACGGCCTTGAGCTGGCCTGCGCGGAAGGAACCTTTACACGGATGTTGGCCTCCCGCGTCGACAACCTGCTGGCGACCGACATTTCGGCGTCGGCAGTCGTCCGAGCGGCCTCGCTTCAGGACCATGATTCCGCGGTAGCCTATCGGCAGTTGGATCTTTTGAGCGACGAGCTGGAAGGGCCTTACGATCTCATCGTCTGCAGTGAAGTTCTGTACTATTTCGAGGACAGAGAAAAACTCCGGCAGATAGTCGATAAGATTGCGGGCAGTCTTCGCACCGGTGGTTGGTTCGTTACTGCCCACGCCAACCTCCTGATTGATATGCCGCATGAGACAGGATTTGGGTGGCCGCATGAATTCGGTGCGGTCGGCATAGGTGAGATGTTTGACCAGCATCCCGATTTAACTCTCTCGGTCGAAGCCAAGAGTCCGCTCTATAGAATCCAAAGGTTCGAGAAGGTGGAGCACGGGGGTTTCCTTGAGCCGACACGCGTGGAAGTAAACACAGCGCAGCCTTTGCCTCTTCAGGTCGCCAGCCAAGTACGCTGGAGAGGAGGGCAAGTTGTGGAAGCGGCTGCAGACTGGAACGACGTCCCGATCTTGATGTACCATCAGGTTTCGGACGACGGTGTTGAACAGCTGGCCCGATACCGCCAGTCTCCGGAGGCTTTCGAAACTCAACTGGCCTTCCTGCGCGACGCCGGATGGCGCGGGATGACTTTGGACCGCCTGCTTGCTTGTTTCGACGAAGGTGCCAAACCGCCAGAAAAGACACTAGTCCTGACCTTCGACGACGCTACGCGCGATTTCATGACGCATGCCCTCCCACTGCTACATAGATACGGCTTCCCGTCCTCACTCTTTGTCCCAACCGGGAGGGTCGGCGGCTCTGCAATATGGGATTCGGCCTATGGATCACCGGCTCCACTGCTAACGTGGGAGGAGCTTGCGGCAGTCGCGAGCAGCGACGTGACGCTGGGCGCCCACGGTGTCCGGCACGTGCGTCTATCTGCCCTGGCACCGGAGAGCCTGTTGCGAGAGCTTGCTGGCTCCAAAGCTATGCTTGAAAAACGCCTGGGTCGAGAAGTGCTGGCGGTCGCATATCCGTACGGCGACTTCGACCCCGCTATCCGGGACATAGCCGAGCAATGTGGTTACCGGCTCGGGTTAAGCTGCGTCGGTGGCACGGTGCGGGCGGATGCCGATAAGCTCGCATTGAAAAGACAGGAGGTTTTTCGCGGGATCACCCAGTCAGAGTTCGCAAATCTGCTAGTTAGCTGAGACAAGAATGGGGTGGTCCACCGTCCAACCCGCATCGTACTTTGTTCCCAGAGCAAAGCGATGATTGGGATTTGGAGAGAAATTAGGTTCCTGCCTCAGCCATGATCGAGCTTTTTTTTTGAGGTTCGCCATTGCCTTTGCTCTCGCGTCGACCACAAGCATCTCGGCGGCAATGGGCTTGTCATATCGCGACATGGTAGCCACAAGTCCGATGAGCGCGCGGTATTGGCCTTGTTCAACCGCCCTCTGGGCGAGCCACCGGCCACAGCGGCTTAGGCCTGCCCGGATTGCAAGAACCTTTTCCGGGTGCCTCTTTAGCATTTCATCCGCGACCAGAATCCAGGACCGAAGCATTCGCGTCAAATTTGCTGACATGTTGTCGGGGGTTTGGCGATAGCCGACAAGATGATCCGGCACCACTACAAAATGCGAGAGTTCAGCGGCCAGGCAGTAGAAGAGATAATCTTCACATCCCTGCGCCTTGCGCTGTTGGAGCGAGGATTCAAATCCTCCCGTCGCGTCGAGGACAGTCCGCCGTACGAGTGGCGAGCTTCCATTTCCAATGAAGTTTTGAGCAAGTACTTCGTCGAGCACATCTCCCTCGACGGAAACCTCATTGCTCCGGTAAATGACGTAATTGTTGTGGTCGATCATCGCATACCAAGTGTAGACCAGCCCGACTTGTGGGCCGCCTGACTCCAATGCCGCCAACTGTCGCTCAATTTTATCGGGTGACCAGAGGTCATCAGCATCTAGGAATGCCACCAGATCGGCAGAGGTAGAGCGCCAACCCGCATTTCGAGCAGCAGCGACGCCTGAATTCCTTTGCTTCAATACTCGCACGCGCGGATCAATTTTAACGATTTCATGCGCAATAGCCAGGGTATCGTCCCTGGAACCGTCGTCCACCACGACAATATCGAGCGCGCGATGCGTTTGATTGCGAACGCTGCTGATTGTTTCAGCCAGAGTTCCTTCCGCGTTGTAGGCCGGGATTACAACAGCAACAGTTACTTCACTTCTTGCCGATTTCTTCAAGCTCTCAACTCCGAAGTCCACACGATCGCAAAGAGGTTACACCAGGACGGACGTTTGAGTTTTCCATAAATGGAGCAATGGCAATTGGACAACGATATTTCTAGCCAGCAGCTGTTCATAGTCGCTAGATTGCCGTTGACCTGCCACTGAGGATTTCCTCCAGAATTGATTAGAGTCCGGCCCATCAAAGGACGGACGAATGAAGAAGCAGAGATTTACCGAAGAGCAGATTATTGCGGTGCTGAAGGAGCAGGAGGCTGGTG
>NZ_WUFT01000043.1 GCF_010668805.1 Rhizobium phaseoli
GGGGCGGGGGAAGCGGCGGCGGTTTTCACAAGCGTAGCGAGCCTGTGAATTTCGCCGCCAGCCTCTCGCGCGGCATGGCGGCGGTACGACACAATATGGTGGTCGTCATGATGTTCACCATCGCCATCAACGTGCTGCTGCTGGCCATCCCGCTCTATCTCTTCCAGATATCCGACCGGGTGCTGACAAGCCGCTCCATCGACACGCTCGTCATGCTCTCGATCGCCGTGCTCGGCGCCGTGCTGCTTCAGGCCTTCATGGATACCGTCAGGCGCTTCATCCTGATGCGCACTGCGGTGGAACTCGAAGTGCAGCTCGGCGCGCCGATCCTCAGCGCTGCGGCGCGGGCCTCGCTGCATGGCAGCGGCAAAGACTATCAGACACTCCAGGACCTGCAGCTGCTGCGTGGCTTCCTGACATCCGGCACGCTGATTGCGTTTCTCGATGCGCCGCTGATGCCGTTCTTCGTCGTCGTCGTTTATTTCGTGCATCCGCATCTCGGGATCATCATCATGACCTGCTGCGCGGTGCTTTTCTTCATCGCCTATCTGAACCAGAAATTCACCGCCCGGCAATTTGCCGAATCCAACGGCTACCTCAGCCGGGCGAATTTCCACCTCGATTCCATGTCGCGCAATTCGCAGATCATCAACGCAATGGCGATGATCCCCGAGGCCGTGAAGATGTGGGGCCGGGAAACGGCGGGCTCGCTGAAATCGCAAGTCGAGGCACAGGACCGCAACATCATCTTCTCCGGCATATCGAAGGCTTGCCGCATGATCACCCAGATCACTCTGCTCGGCTGGGGCGCGCATCTGTCGCTCTCCGGTGAGCTGACCGGCGGCATGGTGATTGCGTCCTCGATCATTTCGGGACGCGCGCTGGCGCCGATCGAAGGCGCCATCGAAGGCTGGCATCAGTTCAACCGGTCGGCAGCCGCCTATTCCAGGATCAAGAGCCTGCTTTTGAACTCGCCGTTGAACTTCCCGCGCCTGCGCCTTCCCAATCCGGAAGGTCGGCTCGATGTCGAACGCATTCTTTTCGTGCCGCCGCCGCAGAAGAAGGTCATTCTCAACGGCATCTCCTTCTCACTCAGGAAGGGCGAATCGCTGGCGGTCATCGGCAATTCCGGGTCCGGCAAGACGACACTCGGCAAGATGCTCGTCGGCTCGATCGTGCCCACATCGGGCAACGTCCGCCTTGACCTGATGGACCTGCGAAACTGGGACCAGCGCCAGTTCGGCGAAAGCATCGGCTATCTGCCGCAGGACGTGCAGCTCTTCCCCGGTACGATCAAGGCGAATATCTGCCGGATGCGCGACGACATCGAAGATCACCAGATCTACGAAGCCGCGGTGCTGGCCGACGTGCACGAGCTCATCGCAGGTTTTCCTCAAGGCTACGAGACCATCGTCGCGGCCGACGGCGCTCCGCTTTCGGGCGGCCAGAAGCAGCGCATCGCGCTCGCGCGCGCCTTCTTCGGCAATCCCAAATTCGTGGTCCTCGACGAGCCGAATTCGAACCTCGATACACAGGGTGAGGCAGCCCTTGCCAAGGCGCTGATCCACGCCAAGAAGCAGGGCATCACCACCGTCACGATCACCCAGCGCCCGGCCCTGCTCCAATGCGTCGACAAGATCCTGGTGCTCAAGGACGGCACTGTCGCCATGTTCGGGGAACGGATCGAGGTGTTGCAGGCGCTTTCGAAGAACAACAGCAATAATGGTCAACAAGCACCGCGCATCGAGAGGTGAAGGCTATGGGACGGAAAAAACAGGAGACCGCCGGTCCGGTGCAGCTCGAATGGTATAGCGACGTGCCGCGCTCGATCCGTGTGCACAGCATCGTCGGCCTGACGGTTCTCTTCACCTCGTTCGGAGGCTTCGGCTTCTGGGCCGCAACGGCGCCGCTTGCCTCGGCTGTGATCGCCCAGGGAAGTTTCGTTGCGACCGGCAACAACAAGATCGTCCAGCATCTGGAGGGCGGCATCATCAAGGAGATGCGCGTCAGCGAGGGTGATACTGTGAGCGAAGGCGATATTCTGCTGACCCTCGATCCAACCGCCTCTCGCTCGAACGAGCGGATGCTGCAGCTTCGGCGCCTGCGGCTCGAAGCCGTCGTCACAAGGCTCCGCGCCGAAGCGCAGGGTCTGCGGGAATTCCAGCTTCCCGCTATCGTGACGAAAGAGGCGGGCGACCCGGACATCAACGCGATCATCCAGAGCCAGAACATTGTCTTCCACAGCAAGCAGATCAAGCTCGAGGAACAGCTCAATCTGATCGAGAAGAATATCCAATCGCTGGGATACCGTTTCGCCGGTTATACCGGCCAAAAGGAATCCTTCGAAAGGCAGCTATCGCTGCTGACCGAGGAACGCGACTCCAAGGCCCGGCTGGTCAAGGTCGGCTATATGCGCAAGACGGATCTTCTGGCGATCGAACGGGCGATCGCCGATGCGATGGGCGACATTGCGCGACTGAACGGCGAGATCAACGAGAGCGAGGCAGAGATCGCCAAATTCCGCCAGGAAGCCGTCATCGCCGTCAACTCCAACAAGCAGGCGGCGCTCGATGCGCTCGAGACCGCCGAATCCGATCTGGACAGCGTGCGCGAACAGATGCGCGAGGCCGCAGGCGTGCTTGAACGCACGACCATCCGTTCACCGGTGTCGGGAACCGTTATACGCTCCTATTTTCATACCGCCGGCGGCGTCATCACCACAGGCAAGCCGATCATGGAAATCCTGCCGGCGAATGTGCCGCTGATCCTGGAAGCGCAGGTGCTGCGGACCTCGATCGATCAACTGCACGAGGGGGAAATGGCATCGATCCGGCTGACGGCGCTCAATCGGCGCACGACGCCGGTTCTGCAGGGCAAGGTCTTTTACGTCTCGGCCGATTCGATCGAGGAGAATGCGGGGCTCTCGGTCAAGGACGTCTATATCGTCCGCGTCGCAATACCCGATTCCGAGATTGCGCGGGTGCATAATTTCCATCCCGTTCCAGGCATGCCGGCCGAAGTGCTGATCCAGACCTCGGAACGCACCTTCTTCGAATATATCAGCAAACCAATCACCGACAGCATGTCCCGGGCTTTCAAGGAACGCTGAGCGCGGGCGATCCGGCAACGACGGCGGTCCGCCGAAAGATGGGGGATTTGTCCGTTGTTCTGATATGCTGTCGGTAGGTATCATCCCCTACGGGGAAGAAAGGGCGAGCATGGCGGCGATGTCCGATGTCCTGTTGCGGGTCGGCCGCTTGAATTATGTCTGGACGAACACCGAAAGCCTGCTGATCTACATCATCGCCCATCTCCTGCGGGTCGAAAAGGAAGCGGCAATCGTCGTGTTCCTGACCCTCAACACGACACGCGCTCGGATGGATCTCATCGAGCGGCTTGCCAAGCTCGGCTCGACCTCGCCTTCCGACCGCAAGGCCATCCTTTCAGCCATGTCGCGGCTGAAGAAGGAATCCAAGACCCGCAACAAATACAATCACTGCATCTATTCCTTCGATGAGAAGGGAGAGATCTCGAGCACGCAGCTGATGCGGTTGGTCGAGGACGACAAGGAGATTCGCTACGGCAAGATCGAGCAAATGGATGCCCGCGAGATCGACCATCTGGAGAAGTCCATCGCCGAGATCGTCGCCATCAGCCGGACGCTCTGGGCCTTCATCCATGCGAGCCCGCAGATCTCCGGCGAACTCTGATCTAATCCGTATGTATAGCGGCTTGCCAAAACCGCTTCACACTTTCGGGCGATAACATCGAAGCGTCGGATTCTCTGGAATGCCTTGAGCTCTATGCCTTTGAATCGATGTCTTATCTTTCCCGAAATCCGATCCCGATTTCGGATTATGTGCCGGCTCGGGACTAATCACATTTAAGCCGTGCAAATCATCCGGACGGTTCATTTGAAGATCGGTTTTTCTCCTTAGAATGAAAGCTCCCAAGTAACGTATGGGGTATTGGGGGGCGGTCATGCGCATAGACATCATCGACACCATCACGGGGTTCGAAGCGGTGCGTGACAATTGGGATCAGGTCTTCATGGAAGATCCCGATGCGCAGCATTTTCTCTCCTGGATATGGCTGAAGAATTATCTGTCCCGCCGACGCCGCTGGTTCATCCTCGCCCTTCGCGAACGCGATCCCGAAGCACCCTATGTTGCTTTTTTTCCCTTGCGCCTCATCACGCATCTGAACGAGAAGACCGGCCTCTTCTACGACGAGATCATAATGGCCGGGAATTTTGCGGCCGATTATACCGGCTTCATCGTCAGGCCGGATTACGAACATCATGCCATTGCCGGCTTTGCCTCATTTCTCAAACATCAGAACTGGACCGACCTGAAACTCGAATATTTCAGCGGCCCTGCCGGCCGACGCGAGAAGATGATTGAGGCGCTGCGGGGACCAGAGGTGATGTTTCGCGACAGCTCGCCGAAAAACAGCGAGAACATCGACAACACGATCTGCCCCGTCATTCCCCTGCCGGCAAGCTTCGACGATTATCTCGAACAGCGCATGAGCAGCCAGACGCGCCAGAAGCTCCGGAGGTTCCTGCGCAAGGTTGAAGGTGACGATATCTATCGGATCACCATGGCGAGCCCAGAGACCATCAACCGCGACATGGATATCCTCTTCGATCTCTGGCGAACCAAATGGAGCGCCCGCAAAGGCGCGGAGCGGACCGAGCGGCTGATCATCACCACGCGTGAAATGCTGACAAACTGCTTCAACAGCGGCAATCTTGAAATGCCGGTCCTTTGGCATGGCGATCAGCCGCTCGGCGCGCTGGCGAATATTGTCGACCGGCAGAAGAAAGCGATCCTGTTTTATATCACCGGCCGCGACGAAAACTGGAAGACGCCGTCTCCCGGTCTTATCCTGCACGGTTACTGCATCCGGCGGGCGATTGAGGAGGGCTTCAAGACCTATGACTTCCTGCGCGGAAACGAACCCTATAAATATATGTTCGGGGTGGAGGAAAGGCGGATCAGCTGCACGCTGTTCCGCACCCGCAGCGGTCAGAACCTGCATGGCGTGCTCAACCCGCGCAGCATTCGCTTCGTCTATGAACAGGCGCTCGACATGTACCGCAACGGAGCCCGCAGCAGGGCGGAAATCGTTTTCAACCAGGTCCTGCAATCCGCTCCAGGCCATACCGGCGCTGAGTTCGGGCTGGCCAACTTGCTGTTCGACCGCGGAAAGCTGACGGAGGCACTGGCTGCCTATAAGGCGCTTGCCGAGCAAGCGCCCGATCCGACCCCGATCCAGATGCGGCTTGGCGACGCGCAGCTTGCCCTGCATCAATATGACCAGGCTGCCGAGACTTTCCGCCAAGTCGGAGAGATCGGGCCACATCTCATCCAGGCGCATTACAAACGCGGCATTGCCCTTGCGGCCAACAAACGATTGGCCGAAGCGGAAGCAGTCTTCGCTGCGATCCGGGATGTGCATTCGGACGATCCGGCCGCACTCGACTATGCGGCCAGGGCAAGTGCAGCGCTCGAACGGATCCGCGCGAGCGTCGAGCCCGCTCCTCATAAAACCGACGTCGCGCAGGAGACCATCCTCCGCTGGAATCGGGGACGGCAGCTCAGCGAGCGACGCCGGCCACGTCTGCATTGAGGAGATTTTCGCCGGTTGCAAAAATGCGTTTGGGCGCTTCCTGAATGCGCAGTCGCCATGGTCTTTGATTTTGCGCTGCGATCGTTGCTAAAAGAGGTGCAAGCCTATTTTGCAACTCCTCAGTAGGAACTCATGCAGACCAGATGGCGCCGCAAGAGAACGGCTTCTGGCCATTCTCGATTTCTGGCACAAGATCGAGTTCTTCATTCCCTATGATCTCTCCAGTCGCGTCATCACAGGTGAGGGCCGAAGCGTCTTCTGGCTGCATGCAAGGACGCTTGAAGATGACGGTGCGGCACTGCGCCGTCCCGCGATCCCCGAGGAGAAGCAGATCACCGGTTTTACGCTGTTCCTCGGCGTCTTCAGCAAATCCGAAGTCACCGATATCCGCAGGCGCTTCGATAGCGTTGCAGCCGATATCACCGCATATGAGGATGCCGAGCGCGGCGATCTCGACGGCGATACCTGCTTTGCCAGCCTGCAGCTCACGCCCTTGGGACAGCCGATCTTCGAGACATTTTCGGTCTCCACGCTTCCCTGGGCTCTGGGGCGCGTGCAGAAATCCGGCCTCTCCTCGCTCAGCTACGAGGCATTTGCCGACAGCAAGCGGCAGCTATCGGAATTGCTTCAGAATTTTCGGGCGCAGCGGCATCTGCGATCGCCATCCTCCGGGGACACAGACGATCAACCGATCGACGCCGGCGAGATTCTGACGCTGCATGAATTGCTCTGCGATTGGGCCGGCTTTGCCTCATCTCGGGAGATGCCCATCGCCGCCGTTGAAATACGCTACAAAGACAGGGTCGAAAGGCCTGAAGTCCTGTCGCTGCCGCCACAGCAGGAGAGCCATGCGCCCGATGCCGAGGATGAGGAGGATGAAGGTGCAAGCGTTGAAGAAGAGATCGGTATCCTGAACAGCTTCTTCATCGAGGATATCGAGCGGGCGATGATAAGCGTCAGACACGGTGATATCCCCGAGCCGCTCAGGCAATATCTCACCCCTCTTGCCCCGGAGAAGCGGATCGACCTCTATTCGCAAGATGGACGCCGGGCGATCGTTCGGGCCTTGCATCCGGGAAATATCAACCGCGGACGCTGGCTCAGCGAACCTCATCACGCGATGAGCCTCATGCAGCAGTTCGCGATCAATTCGGCCATCGGCGAGCTTTCGGAAACCGGACTGTTTTCGGTCAACGGCCCACCGGGGACGGGAAAGACGACGCTGCTTCGCGATCTGTTCGCGGATAATATCGTTCGGCGCGCCCGCGTGCTCTCCTCCTTGAAGACCGCGCGCGATGCCTTTGACGGACCAGCGCGCCGCGCCATCTTCGCAGACCGGAGCACCGGCACGATATCGGCACTGATCCCGGCCCTGACAGGTTTCGAAATGGTCGTCGCTTCCTCCAACAATGCCGCCGTCGAGAATATTTCGCGCGACCTTCCCAAGCGAAGCTCGATCGCCAGGGCGTCTTCATTCCATTATCTGCAGACGGTCGCGCACAAGGTCGCTTGCCAGAAGGACAATGGTGCCGCCGTCAAGCTTTCCGACGGTGACCGTCCATGGGGTCTGATCGCCTGTGCGCTCGGCAACTCCAGGAACCGTCGCGCCTTCAAGGAACGTTTCGCCTTCATGGAAATCACCGAAAGGCCGAATCCCGGCTGGTCAGGCGCGGCCAGGCCGCAGACCATCTGGGAATGGCTGAAGGGTTACGAGGGACCGAGCTTCGCCGAAGCATCGTCGGCCTTTGATGACGCCGATGCGCTGGTTCGTGACAAGATCGGTCAATATGCACGCTATGCCGATCTCTATGACGACATCGCCCGGGTGTCAGAGGATACGTTCTGCAGCGAGACGCTTAAAGGGGTCGCGGAGACCGCCGCCGAACTCCGGGGCGTGCAGGACCGTTGCGACATGGCGGCGGCCGAAATGCTGCGTCTCCGCGAAGGATTGTCAGGTCTGAAGGAGGAAGAACAGCTGCTCGACCGCGGTGCGCCCGCGTGGTGGGAGCGAGCGCTGCCGAGCAACTCTGCCCGGCAGCATCGGCAAGACGTCGGCGCCAATGCGCGCCGGCAGCTGGAATTGCGCAAGGCACTGGCAGAATGCGAGGACCATCTTGCGAAAATCCATGAGCCCCAGCTGGAACAGTCGTTGCGCAAACATGAGCGGGCCGAACGGGCACTGCGGTCGCGGCGGAAAATCTGGTGCAGGAAGAGAAGGGAATTCGACCGACTGGGGGAAGTTTTCAACCATCCCGCCATGCCCGGCCGTCTCGCCGATCTCGAGACCGACCAGTTCCAGATCGACGGCCTCTGGCATCAGAACGAATTGGCGGGTCTGCGCTCGGCATTGTTGGAAGCGGCGTTGACGCTGCATGAAGCATGGCTGGCGGAGGTTGGCAGGAAAGGCGGAGGTTTTGGCGGAAACATTGTCGCCATCAGCAAACTGCTGTCCAACAACAGTCCCGTCGATGGCGAGCACATTGCGTCGATCTGGCAGGGCCTTTTCATGATCGTTCCCATCGTCTCGACGACATTCGCTTCCTTCGCCCGGCAGCGGGCTGGACGCCGGTTCGATCGGCTGGGTCTTCATCGACGAAGCCGGCCAGGCGGTGCCGCAAGCGGCGGTCGGCGCCCTGCTGCGGGGGCGCCGCGTCATGGCAATCGGCGATCCCCAGCAGATCGAACCGGTCTTTACCCTTCCGAGCGGGCTGATCACCGCCGCTTCAGCTCTCTCAGCCCATACAGTGACAGGACAATATTCACCGAACCGGGCTTCGGTGCAGATGCTGGCCGACGCCGCCAACCGCTATGGAACGACAGTCCCCGGCGAGGAAGCGGACGGGCTCTGGATCGGCTGCCCTCTCCGGGTGCACCGGCGCTGCATCGATCCGATGTTCGGCCTTGCCAACCGGATCGCGTATCAGAACAAGATGGTATTCGGGCTGGAGAAGCGCCGCCCGGCCGGCGACGCACCGCCGTTTTATGGCGACAGTGCCTGGATCGACGTCAGGGGGAGGGTGTCGGGCAAACAGACGGTTGCAGAACAGACGGACTTCATCATCGACGTCCTCACTGCCACGTATCGCCGCGATGGCGCATTGCCGGATCTTTATATCATCTCTCCGTTCAAAGAGGTCAAGAACAGCCTGAGGCAGGCTCTGGCCCATGCAGCATGGGTGGACCGGAACGGAAATATGCGATCCCCTCCATCAAAACTGTCGCGATGGCTGCGGGAACGGATAGGGACGGTGCATACTTTCCAGGGCAAAGAGGAAGACATCGTTTTCATGGTTCTCGGCGCCGATGCCGATCATAGCGGAGCCGCAGCCTGGGCGGCGTCCAAGCCGAACCTCTTGAACGTGGCGCTGACACGCGCCAAACGTCGCTTCTATATCGTCGGCGACCGCACTCTCTGGCAAATCTTGCCGTATTTCAGGGAGACGGCGAATGCCTTGGAGACAATTCAACCAGGCGAATTCCTAGCTCGGAATGGTTTGGACTGACAATCCTGCTGTCGTATGCTGATTTCTCCCGCCCCCAGAAACACAAAAAGCCCGCACGAGGCGGGCTATTTGTTTGGTTGCGGGGGCAGGATTTGAACCTGCGGCCTTCAGGTTATGAGCCTGACGAGCTACCGGGCTGCTCCACCCCGCGCCATTGCAGATCGATTTGATCTGCTTGAGTATTGTAACACGAAAGGCC
>NZ_WUFT01000044.1 GCF_010668805.1 Rhizobium phaseoli
CACCAGCCTCCTGCTCCTTCAGCACCGCAATAATCTGCTCTTCGGTAAATCTCTGCTTCTTCATTCGTCCGTCCTTTGATGGGCCGGACTCTAATCAATTCTGGAGGAAATCCTCAGTGGCAGGTCACCGACAAGAAGATTGAAAGAACGTCCATCGCCAGCCCCACACAGTGCCCGGAGGCTGAGCATGAGGGCAGAAGCAGGTTGTGGTCAAGTGACGTAAGACGTGGCTAGGAAGGTATACCGCGCCGGTTTGGGTTCATCATCCATTCGGCAATTTCGCCCATAAAGTCCCAGACATCGCCGTCGCTGGGCCTGATGTATTTGTCCGAGCGCGGATCGCTGCCCATTCTCTCAAAGATGCCGCGTAGCCATCCATTCTTGGACCGTTCAACAACCAATGAGGATAACCAATTTTCAACCTCTCCACGCGGTACAACAAAAAGCCCGTTACGCCGAAGATCCGACAGCAGATTTGCGCCCGTCTCGGCCTCTGCCCCGAGAAGAAGCCCAAGGCCCCCGTCTTTGTTGAAGTCTTTGGCGGCGGCCAGCAGAGATTTAAGAACGGTCAATCGTCTGTTTGCGTAAGCGTCGTGTTCCCCCGGTGGAATGCCTACCGCGTTAAGTTGCTTCGTCCATTCGCTTCCTCCGTCCTTTAGGACGTCTAGGTCAACTATCCCCGCTACCGGAATGCCTAGTTGCCTGAGGGGAGTTAAAATTCTGGGAATGGTCTGCTTGTTGTCGGCATTTAGGAATAGGGCATGCGGTATCCCGCGCTTGTCTAAACACGAAAGAAGACGCTCGTTGATTTCTTGGTAAAACGCTCGATCAGCGTTCCCTTCCCCCACGACCACAGCGTCGTAGAACAGTCCCTCCAATACACCTACAGACCTCAATAGCGGATCTTTCATGAGCACACGCAAGTCGTTGCTTTTCAATAGGCGAGCAGTTCCAACGCCGCCAACGTAGGTCAGTCTGATCACGTTAACGGTTGCCCCAGAGGCGATCGCCCCCATCAAAAAATGGGCACTATG
The DNA here is from genome assembly GCF_010668805.1 of Rhizobium phaseoli. Taxonomy (GTDB): domain Bacteria; phylum Pseudomonadota; class Alphaproteobacteria; order Rhizobiales; family Rhizobiaceae; genus Rhizobium; species Rhizobium phaseoli_A. The sequence continues at coordinate 1,035 of NZ_WUFT01000044.1, forward strand.
TGTGGACGCAAACACATGCTTCCCCTCTTCCTCCGCGCCGCGAGAAAGTTCCTTTCCGAGTTTGAATGCCAAGCTGGGATGCAAAAAGGCTTCGGGTTCGTCCACCACGAAGACCTTTGGGGTGCCCGCGTGGAGTTGCAGCAGGATTCCGGCAAACGCTTTTATTCCGTCGCTCACCTCGTTGATCCCACGGGCCTCACGCATGTACTGTAACGTTTCCTCCGAAAGCGCCCGTTCATCAGGTGGCTCAGTTTCGCCGAACCGAACCTGAATTTGGTCACCTACGGATGCGTCAAGTGTGAACATCAGATTGGTCGCCTCGAAAATCAGCTTCCTCAGCGAGGTGCGGCGCTTATCGTCGGTTATAAGCCGCGCAAGCAAACTTTCGGGATACTTAAGGTCACCGCGTCCTTGCGGGTTAATCAAATGTATACGGGATGAACCATCTAGAGAAACAATGCAGCGTTCAGCATATTGCGATATGAACTCATAACGCTTTTCATTTGGGCGCTGTAGACCCTGAAGAAATGCTTGCTCACTAATCTGATTGCGCCCTTGCGGCAACTTCACGAATCGACAGCCGGCTTGTGCCACTTCATAGGCGCGGGGTTTATCCGTTATTGCATCTAGCTCTGCGTTTGCCTCAAGCTCGGTGAATTCTGAAAAAGTTATCTGCTCAATTATTTTGGAATGAGGATTGCTGTTGGAGAATATACTTATGATCTCTCTTAACGCTTCGCTCTTTCCCGAGTTGTTAGGTCCAACGAAGATTGTTACAGAGGGCGGAGTAGGCACCTCTAATGCAGGTAGGCCTGGCGCTGACCCAAACTTAAATCTTACTGATGAGAGCATTCTCGAATTCTCTGGGTTTAACGTGATTTCAGCTGACGATTAGTTCGGTCCCTCAAGCAGCTAAACGACGGCCTTCGGGAGGGCAGCGATTGCTTAGCGCTCGGGCTCTTTCTCGCTGTCGCCAACTGCACTAACATGCCAGCGCATTGCGAAGATGCCGGCCACGGCAAGATCGATCACAAACCAACTCGCGCGATCGAGATACACCGGGATGAGTGGATTAAAGAGTAGCGCTACCATCGCGAGAGTAAGCGACCAGCCGTTGAAGGCGTTCTTCATCTTGTAGTCCTGCCACGCCAGGTAGGCGGCACTCGCGGTGACCGCTAACCGTAAAAAAGAATAGTAGCCGTACGGCAAGGGAAACACCGCAGCGATCAACAAGGCGACCGGCACTAGAATCAGATTGTTTCGCATCGGGTCTCCGCGCATCATTGGCGTGCTAATCTTCGTGCCCAGAGCCTATGGGCAAGCCCCACGTGAATAAGGGTAGAAGAGCGTTCATACAGGGCATCTGCAGTCGTCCTGCTGTTGGTTGGCGCGAGGATCCCCTATGAATAATTTAGGGTTCGCGCATCTCAGAGGCCATCCTACGTGCCAGTGACCGCGCGTTGCCCCTGTGCCACCTCGGTGGGACCTAATACTAGGGCGATATGTTTAAGCTAATCGTTGACAGTGAGTGGGCAGAGGTCGGTCGCCCGAACCGTTATAGCCTTAGTTGAGCCCATGCAGTCATAATAACAAATCTTGTTCATCCCGCTGGACTGCTCCCCTGACTTCATGCACATCATGGCGGTCTGAATTTGGGGCAGTTTTGAGTGCGTCGAAGACTGTTGAGGAAATACCGTAAACAGCGCCAACGCTGAAATCAGTCCTGAAAGCATATCAAGTCCCCCATAGTTGCTACCCGACGTTAGGTTAATTCGGTCAAACGCACAACCAAGCCGTTTAGCGCTGACGATCTTTCCCGGACTAAATTGGGGGTCGCATATTTGAGAGGCCACCTACGTGCCAGTGACCGCGCGACTTCCCCCCGGTGGGTGTGGATGGGACCCATTTTGCGGTAAAACGCAAATTGCCTCAGCGCGTTGCTACGCTTTCCGTTACTTTCCTTTGCCCCGTTGATCAGCCGTTCGGCTAGGGATAATCGACCACCTGGTGATCTGGTTAGTGGAAAGATCAATCATCGTCTCTCCATACAGTTTGCAGTTGGCCTCCTCATCATCCCCGGCATAACTGCGTGACCCTTGTTTGAAGAACGCCGTTTCCGCCCAAAGCATGATCTGCTGTTGGCGATCCATGCGGTACGAAGTCTCTGGTGACGATGTTGCGAACAATGAATTGGCTGCACCGACGGTGGCACTAAGTACAACAACAGCCCAGCCAAAAATCGGGTTTCCATGGGACACTACTGTTGCCGCCCCACCGGCACTGGTTAGCGTCATAGCAATTGTTATGAACGGCTTTAAATAGAACACCGCAAATCGGCCAGTGTCTGCAAATCCCTGAGACCTAGCGATCAATCGCTCGCCCCATCGGATGTATTCTTGCTTCGTCAATGTTGCGGGCGGCAAAGGAAATTCATCCGCGTTCTTGAACAACCGCATAGACTGCCCCTCTTGATGCTAGAATCGATGCTAGCCGGACATGCGATATGTCTCAATAGACCAAGCCCTTGTGAGTCTCGTGCTGGGTGCCCCAGTAAGCCTCATATAAGTGCTGTTGACATTTTGAGACCGATGGTATCTCATAGTCAAAGAACTGTGTGAGACTACAAGGAAGCCACGATGCCAGCCGTGATGATTGGTTATGCCCGTACCTCTACCACCGACCAAAAGGCGGGACTGGAAGCTCAGCTCCGCGACCTACAAGCGGCGGGATGCACAAAGATATTCCAAGAGCAGCTTTCCTCAGTGGCGAACGAAAGACCCCAGCTTGAGCGCGCCCTTGAGTTTGTCCGTGAGGGGGACGTGCTGGTGGTCACCAAGCTCGACCGTCTTGCCCGCTCGGTTGCGGACCTCGTGGCCATCACCGCTACGCTGAGGAACAAGGGTGTTGAGCTGCGCATCCTTACAATGAACCTCGACACCTCTACGCCCACAGGAAAGCTCATGTTGAATCTACTGGGGTCGATAGCAGAATTCGAGCGAGAGCTGATGCTGGAGAGGCAGCGGGAGGGCATCGCCAGGGCTAAGGCAGAAGGCAAATATAAAGGCCGCGCCCCAACAGCACGTAGCCAAGCGGCAGAAGCGCTTGCCCTGAAGGAAGCCGGAAAGACGCCCTCGGAGATACAAGCGATGCTCGGAATCAGCCGCGCAAGCTACTTCAGAATTATCAAAGAGGCAGCGTAAAGCTGGAGAGATCTACCACCGCGATTGAATAGCCCGCCTTGCCGACTTTTGTCTTTGCTCGCTGAGCCATCTGTGGGCTCGTGACAAAATAGAACTTGGTACCAGGCATTTGGGACAGTTTTCCGAGAGTGCTCCTCATTCGAGTGTCTATCACGCCGCTGGGACGCGGGGATGTGGTCACCTCACCGGAAACAGACACTTCATCCGCAGTAACTCCCCTCAGATCAGGCTCCAGCCATGTGCCTGTGGCTCGTGGATTCCAATGCCATTCCAACGACTGATACTCCGGATGCGCAGACAGGAGCCACTCAAGGGCGCGAACGGTATAGTATTCGTGGAGGATTTGGTTGAGGCTCTCGTAGATGCTCTCCCTTAGATCCGCCAGTGCCGGCATAGCCTCATCAAGAGAACGAGCCGCGGTCCCTGCTGCGCGGTGCAAGACGTCAGATAGATCAGTATAGTCCCGCCACAACTTTGCTTTGCAGTCGTTTAGCGACCTCATCAGGTCCATGTTCTCAATTCCAGGTCAACCGACGAGTTTCGAGCCCTCGGGCGTTGCGTTTTCATAGATAGCCCGTCGAGCCGTCCTTTCTCACAACACATATCAGGGCGGCAATTCAACCGCTACGGCCATGGCGCTCACTGCGCTGTATTGGGGTCCGTTGCCAGCAAGAAATCCCTGCTTGTCTGGCTCCAAGGAAAGCATGTCAAAGGTTTCCCGATATTGCCGTGATCATAATAGCAGGCGGAAATCGCGCCGGACGTAGTATCCATCCGGACAATCGTGGTGTTCTTCAGAAGGAAGGCCTGATAGCGGCCCAGAGAACCCCACGGCGAAAGATGCAGTACAATCGCACTGCCCAACACGATACCGAGCGCGCTTAACGCCACGACTGCGATAGGCGACAATGAGGTGGCGGCGGGTGATGCTTGGGGCTTCCCCTCGTCAATCTCGCGGGAGGCCTGGAGCCCTCGCTCAAGTGTGTCCATAGCTTCGATTTCCCTTGAGGCCTTCGCCTGCGGTTCGCCCCCGCAAGCTTGCCTCCATGACCCCTGGATCGGGGAGTTGGAAAACCGACTCGGTCGGTCCCTGAGGCCTTTAGTTCGGTGAACCTGGACATACGCCACAGGCTCCCCGACCTATCGAAGGTCAAGGATCGATCTCCCTTCCGGTGGGGATCATACCGCCGAGTTCAGGGTTTCCACGCCCCGGAGCGCCGCGTCTACGCTCAACGCCAACCATTATCCACCTATCGGCAAATCGGCAAGAATCTCCTTCAAAAAGAATATCAATTTAAAGTCGTTTTGATCATACACGCTAAAGCATTGAGATAGCCCCTCCTGCGGTGTCACCGGAGGACATGGCCTCATCCATCGACCCTTCGGATTGCTTCCCATGTCCTACCTAAATGTCTGATCCAACTAGATTTTCGCGATGAAGATTCTTGAATGCGTGGAGCGGCAACCCATGTGTACGTCTCAACTCATGGAGAACACACAATGGGAATTGAACGCTTTCGCATTTACATTGCCGCAACGCAGCATGGAGCGCATAGCAACGGAAGAGTGCACGCCGGCTACGCCCTCAGAATTCTAGGAAACGGCGTCGACAAAGTGTTGCAGGCGGGCGGGCAGCAGGCGGAAGTTCAGGCGATGTACGCAATCGGCTTGAAGGACGCTTATTCGTTTCTGTGGTCTGAGGTCGAGGACAAAGTCTCCGACAGTAAGCCGACCGTCGAGGTTGTGGTCAGAAAACCGAACATGAGCGTTAGATTTCGCAACGCCGACGAGAGCCTTGTCGAGAAGGCTATAACGCGGGAAACCAAAGCCACAGATAACATCGACGTGTGGCTGGAAGATAGCGTGATGGCAACTCACTTCCCGACTACATTTCGGAAGCCTGTTGACAAGGAAGAGCCAATACTGAGGCAGGTCGAAGATTTGGCAAAAGCTGAAGCCCGCAAAAGTGCTTTGAGTAGCGGGGGCGCCGGTGACTAAGATACCGAGAAGCGGCCATATAACAGCGGAATGTCGATGCGCAGTCCCAGGATGTCACCGACCAACAGAGAAGTCCGGCGGAACGGGTCTTGCTCGTTTCCATTGTCGCTATCACGTCCACCATAAGTCCCGGCACGGTTCGTATTGGCACTCGACTTACAAAGCGTCCGAACTGCGGCCCTATGTCCGTAGCGCTGAGCTTTGGATAGAGGAATATCGGCAGACACCAGCCTATCAGGCCGCGTATTGGCAGCTAGAGCATCTAGTTGCGGGCGCTGGTCGCGTAGAGCCGGCAACGAGCCTGCGGGGCCAATCTGCTGAATATCGTGCTCGGGTTGCCTTTGCGCGTCTCCGGGCAGCGGACATTCCAACGGGCAGGATCATCGCCATCTATATGGGCGTTGCGGCACTGATTGAGGACGATTTTGGCAGTCACCGCACCCGTGAGTTCCGTATTGTGCAAGCCGCGAAGGCCGTCCACCGGTTAGCCAGCGGCACTCATCGCAAGTGGGACGTGTGGGATCCCCGAACAGGCGGCAACCGCACGGCAGAGCTTCACGCCTATCCTCGCTCTTCCGGGCACGTCCTAAGGAAGATAGGGGAGACGCTGGAAAAGGCATGCGACGAGCTGTCCCGCGCAGTCGTGCCCGAGGTGATCACAATGCGCACCGAGCGGTTCGGTCCCCATCCATCTCATACTCCTGTCGCTAAGACGTCCTGATCAACAATAAAGGCCTCACCGCCGTCTGATCACCTGGCGGAGGTGGGGACGCACATGTTGGAGCTTATCTTGTCCCCGAAGAGAATAGCGGACGAAAAGGCGCTGCCCTATGTCCGGCACTATGACGCGTGGTTGGCCGCTGGTGGCGATAACCTCATCGCGTTGGCTGACCGATTTTTTGAAATGCTTCGTTCCCCGACCATCACCGAAGAAAGGAAGCCTAGGGCAGACGCAATGGAGCGCCGCAAGCGCTGTGTGAGGACACTTGTGGCCAACCTCCTTGTGGTCGCTCTCGATCCAGCCGACTACGTTGGTCTGGCGGTGCCATTAAGGAATGCAGGGGGTACGCGCTACGATCGGAGGGCTTTCACCGCCGATGTTCTAAGGCAGGCTATCAAAGACGCTGAAAATGTAGGCCTGGTTTTGGCCGAAGAGGCTGTCTTCAAGGAACGGCGGACAGTCGTCGTCCCAACGTCGCGCTTCCGGCAGCTTGTTGCCTGTTGATTTCCACTGAGAGCTGACCCGGCGCAGCCTAATATTTCCATTGAGAATTGACCCATGTTTCAACCGTCCCTCGCATGTTTTCAGCGGGGGCTCTGGAGTGATCGACATGGCATTACTGAGC
>NZ_WUFT01000045.1 GCF_010668805.1 Rhizobium phaseoli
CGGCGGGTGGGTTCGGCATCTGGGCCACGCATTTCATCGCCATGCTGGCATACGACCCCGGTGTCGTCGTCGGCTATCATGCCGGATTGACGCTGGTCTCGCTGCTGGTCGCGATCGTCGCGACAACGGCGGCGGTTGCCGCCAAGATCGCCTATGACAGATGGGTGGCGAACATCCTGGCGGGCGTGCTCTTCGGCGTCGGTATCTGGTCTATGCATTTCAGCGGCATGTTGGCCATCGAATTCCCCGGTGAAATCTCGTGGGATGCGGGCTACGTGACGGCCTCGGTCGGTCTCGGCGTGGTGTTTTCGGTCGCTGCCTTTCGATTTGCCGGCCGGAGCGGCCGGTCGACTTTCGGCAGGCTGGTGCCGACGGTTTTGCTGACGCTTGGCGTCGTCGCCCTGCATTTCACCGCAATGGCAGGAGTGACGGTCATTCCGGGCATCGCTGCGCTCGATCCCGCCGCGCTTCTTTCGCCGGCACTGATGGTGGTGACAATCGCCGCCGTCACCCTTTCGCTGCTGGCGGCCGGGTTTGCGGCCGCCATTTTCGCCGTGCGCTGGCAGGCCAAGACCGCCGGGGCGGAGCGCAATTTCAAGCTCCTCGTGCAGGGGGTGACCGACTACGCGATCTATATGCTCGATCCGGATGGCAAGGTCAGCAATTGGAATGCCGGCGCCGAGCGCGCCAAGGGCTATAGCGCCGATGAGATCGTCGGCAAGGATTTCTCGCTGTTCTATTCTGAGGAAGACCGCCGCAAAGGCCTGCCGCAGCGAGCGCTTCAGACCGCCCGCAGCGAGGGCAAGTTCGAGGCCCAGGGGTGGCGTTACCGCAAGGACGGCTCCTCCTTCTGGGCCTATGTCGTCATCGACCCGATCTATGACGAGACCGGCGTGCTGATCGGCTATGCCAAGATTACCAAGGACAACAGCAAGCAGAAGGCGGATGCCGACCGGATCGAGGAGGTCACCCGCAATCTCGACGTCGCGCTCGAAAATATCGGGCAGGGCATCTGCATGTTCGACAAGGACGAGCGCCTGTTGCTTTGCAACAAACGCTATCTGGAAATCTTCAAATTCCCCGAGGGATCGGTGCGTCCCGGCATGGGCTACCGTGAGATCGTCGACATCGGCTATGCCGCCAATACGGAGGACCCCGGCGAGGCGGCCGCGCGGGCCGAGGCGCATTATACCAGGAACATGGCGCTGATCAGATCAGGCGCCGGCAGCGCGGTTCACAAATATCCGAGCGGCATATCCATCCAGCAGAATGTCAACATGCTGCCCAATGGCGGCTGGGTGGTCACCTTCGAAGACATCACCGATCGCCTGAAATCCGAGGAGCAGGTCGCCTTCCTTGCCAAACATGACGGCCTGACCGGCATGCCGAACCGGCTGCAGTTCGGCGAGAGCGTCTCGGAGGAAATGATGATCGCCGACCGGGTGAGGGGCAATGTCGCCGTCATCGGTATCGATCTCGACAAGTTCAAGGAGATCAACGACCAGCACGGCCACGGCACCGGCGACAAGGTGCTTGTCGAGCTGGCGCGCCGTCTCGACGAAGCGCGGCAGGAAGGCGAGTTCATCGCCCGGTTCGGCGGAGACGAGTTCGCCGCAACCAAGCGCTTCGATGAGCTGAGCGCGCTGCACGATTTCATCGCGCGGCTGGAAAGCGCGCTGACCGGGACGGTTGCCATCGACGGCTTCGAGATCAAGACCGGCGCCAGCCTCGGCGTAGCGGTCTATCCCAGCGATGCCGCAGGCGTCGACGGCCTTCTCGCCAATGCCGACCTTGCCATGTACCGCGCCAAACAATCCTTGCTGCAGAGGGTCTGCTTCTACGAGGCTGCCATGGATGAGCATGCGCGCCGCCGTCGTTCACTCGCCAAGGATCTCTGGGCCTCGATCGATCGCAGCCAGCTGCATCTGCACTATCAGGTGCAGAAATCGGTGCGGACGGGTGAGATCACCGGCTACGAAGTTCTGCTGCGCTGGCGGCATCACGAACGCGGCAACATCCCGCCGATGGATTTCATCGGCCTTGCCGAGGAATGCGGCGCGATCCTGCCGATCGGCGAATGGGTGCTCAGGGAAGCCTGCCGGGAGGCGGCGAGCTGGACCAACAGCCACAAGATCGCCGTCAACCTGTCGCCGATCCAGCTCGGCCATGCCGATATGGCGGCCGTCATATCAGAGATCCTTGCGGAAACCGGTCTGAACCCCCGGCGTCTCGAAATCGAGATCACCGAAAGCTCGATCATCGTCGACAAGGATAAGGCCTTGCGGACGATGCGGCAGATCAAGGCGCTTGGCGTCTCGATCGCCATCGACGATTTCGGCACCGGTTATTCCTCGCTGGAAACGCTGCGCTCCTTCCCCTTCGACAAGATCAAACTCGACAAGAGCTTCATGGCCGAGGTCGAGACCAGCCCGCAGTCAAAGGCGATCGTCCGAGCCATCCTGGCGCTCGGCCGCAGCCTGGAGGTGCCGGTGCTGGCCGAAGGCGTGGAAACCCAGGCGCAGCTCGACACGCTGTCCGAAGAACAGTGCGACGAGGCGCAGGGCTATCTGCTCGGCAAGCCGCAGGCGATGGGCGAGCCGGCGGTTGAGAAGGCGGCTTGAGGTGGCGATACGCCTGCCCGGGCTGTACCAGGTGCCGCCCCTCACCCTAACCCTCTCCCCGTAAAAAACGGGGCGAGGGGACGTGCCCTGCGAGACGCTGGTGAGGAACGGAGAGGTTGCGGCATATCCCCTTCGCCCCGCGCGCGGGGAGAAGGTGCCGGCAGGCGGATGAGGGGCAGCTCCCTCGATCTCAGAGCATGTTTTGCGCCCCGAAATTGCTCAAAAAAAGAGAGCATTCCGTTACTCAAACAAAGACGGAAATGCTCTCATAGTCTGGCGCGCAACATAACCGATTAGCTGCGCACCTCACGCAACCCACTGGTGGCTATTCTTCTGACGTCGCGGCGTTCTCAAGCGAGGTGCGGATTTGATCGATCTTACCGTTCGCGTCGCCAACGCCGAGAATTGTCTTGGCTTCGTCCACGACCGCCGGGCTCACCTGACCGGTTTTCGTTGCGGTAGCCAATGCGTCCTCCAGCGCCGCGTCCCCCAGCAGAGGGTCGGTCGCCGTGGGCTCAATTCCGTTGTCGATTTCATACTGCGCATAAGCCACGGCATAGGCCGAGATGGCCGTCATGCGTGGGTCCGAGGTATGCATCAACGCCCTGTAATTCCGCTTCAAGGAGTTCAGGCCCGCAAGCTGCGCCGAAAGGTTTTTCTCCTTTGTGGCGACGACGACCCTGTCTGTTTTTGCCGATTTGGACCTGCCTTCCGATTCGGAAGACTTGCCTTTCAAGCCTATCGATTTGGAGCCGCTATTGGTTGAACCTCTGCCCTGGTTGTCGCTGCCATGGCTGCCGCTGTTTCCATGACCGCCGCCATTGCCGCCGCCGTTACCACCACCGTTTCCGCCGCCATTGCCACCACCATTTCCACCGTCCTTCGCCAGCGCGGCCATATCAATACCGGCAATCGTGACCGGGCCTGCGGCAAGAGCCAGCGAGAGCACGGCCAGGGACGCTAAGGTTGATATCCGCATCGTTTTCCTCCGGATCAGATCAATGGGCGCCGTGCAGTTCCACGACGTCAGCAGTCGTGAAAGATTAGACGTGGATCGTGCATTGCACATCGGACTGAAGTCCGGTGCCAGGCCCCGGCTATGGTCTTACAGGAGCCGGCGGCTGAGCTGACTTCATGACGGTGGAGAGGTGCGCCGGCCCGATGAAGCATGTGTGACGTGACGTGCTTTGTGCCGGAGAGTTTGGCTGGAAAGCCAACCCCACTCTCCGTCCTCCTCGGCCTTGAGCCGAGGATCCATGCCACGAGTGCCGGTGGATGCGGCGTGGATGCTCGGCTCAAGGCCTGGGATGACGGAGGGTGGGCGGGCACAAAGAATTATTCATGGCGCAAGCCAGCCCTGACCGCCTCGTCGCGGCGAACCTGAGGGAGACGAAGGAGGATCGTTTTGGTGGGACATGGCCACAGTCGTTGGTAATACGGCGCGCACCTACCTCTCGTCCCTCATTCCTGTGCCCGTCTCATGAAGTATCTGCAACGCGGCGCGCTTTTAAGCGCGAGTTTGGCTGGAAAGCCGTAAGCGGTGTGGTGTTCGCACTTTGACCCGAAAAGGCGCTGAATGCACATCTTGATCTCGCTGACAGCAAACTGACAGCTAAAAAACTCTATCGCTTGGTCGTTGCCCGGTTGGGTCTGGAACAAAGGATAGAATGATCATGCTGAAACTCATTACTGCCGTCGCCATTGTTGCTTCTGTACCGGCGCTGGCACTGGCAAGCCCGAGCTGTACGAAAGAGCCGAAGTCGAAGTGGATGTCTGAGGACGCCATGAAGGCCAAGATCGATACGCTCGGCTACAAGGTCAAAACCTTCGAGATCACCGGCAATTGCTACGAAATCTACGGCAAAGATAAGGATGGCAAGCGGGCGGAAGTCTACTTCAACCCGGTCTCCGGCGACATCGTTCAAAAGGGCGACTGATCGATGACGGCGATCTCACCGAAGAAGGAGGGCGCGTCGCCCTCCAATCCCGCACTGAAGGACGTCAAGGTCTGGGACCCAATTGTGCGGCTGTTCCATTGGACCGTGGTTGTCGCATGCACGCTGAACCTCTTCATCCTGGAGGAGGGAAAGTACTGGCACCGTATGACGGGCTACGTCGTCGTGGTGGCGCTGACCGTTCGTTTCATCTGGGGGTTCGTCGGCACCAAGCATGCGCGGTTCAAAGACTTCTTTCCCACCTCGAGAAAGATCAAGGAGCAGGTTCGCGGCATCATCGCACGCCAAGAGGAGCGGTACCTCGGCCATAATCCACTGGCGTCGGTAATGATGCTCGTGCTTATTGCGCTTCTCGCGGCGACCGCCTTGACCGGCTGGATGACAACGTTGGATGCATTCTGGGGCGAGAAGTGGCTTGAACAATTGCACGGCACCATCGCAAACAGCATTATGATCCTCGTCTTCATCCATGCGGGCGCTGCTATATTGGAAAGCTGGAGGCATCGAGAAAATCTCGTCTGGTCAATGGTTACGGGTCGAAAGAAGGCATGAGAATACTACTCGTCGAGGACAGCGCCCGGCTTCGCGGGCTGGTTTGCGAGGCGCTCCGGAATGAGGGCTGGAGAGTCGACGCTTTCGCGACGGCACAGGATGGGCGTACCGGCCTTCGGGAGGCGGAATACGACCTGCTTCTTCTGGACCTCGGCCTTCCTGATGAGGATGGCCTCGATGTCCTCCGATCGCTCCGTGAGGCTGGGAGCCAGACCCCGGTACTCGTGTTGACGGCAAGGGGTGCGATCGATGAACGGATAGCCGGGCTCGATGCCGGCGCTGACGACTACTTGGCTAAGCCGTTCCATAATGGCGAACTCACGGCCCGTATACGCGCACTCATTCGTCGATCGCCTGTGACATCGATGCCAATTCTCGAATTTGCTGCACTGAGGTTTGAAGTCGCGTCGCGACAGGTGATATGCGAAGGCACCGAAATTGTTCTCGCTCCCTCGGAGAAGGGACTGCTCGAGCTGCTGATGCGCAACGGCGGGAGAGTTGTACCCAAATCCAAGATTGAGCATGCTTTCTCCGAATTTGGCGACGAGAGAAGCAGTAACGCCGTCGAACTGGCGGTATCGCGTCTGCGAAAGAAGCTTGATGGTCACGACACCCAATCGTCAATCGAAACGATCCGAGGTGTCGGCTACATGATGCGCGAGGTGCATAATTGAGCCAATCTCGCCCGACTCTCGGGGCCATTCTCACGCGCCGTATCGCCTTCTTCGCGATCCTTGCCATGTTACTGCAACTCGTCATCGTCTTCACGGACTACTACTGGAATGTCGGCGAGTTATCCCGTTTGTTCGTCGAGCAGGAAACAGAGCGTTTGGCGGCAGGGATCGTTGCCGAGGATTCTAGTGTTCGCTATGCCCTTCCAGACGCTGTGCAGCAGCGCTATCAAAAAGGTGACACGGGATATGTGGCGCGAATTCGCGCGGCAAACGGCGGACTGGTGTTCCAATCATGCGACGCCGCCTGCGAAGATCGCTTCCTCCCCGCCGATGTAAATCCGCCCGACTTCTGGTTACGCTCGCTGATGCCAGGAAAGCCTTTATCGCTGGTCGGCGGTCGTGCCTTCATCGTCGGCAATCAACGGTTTCTAGTCGACATTGCGACGATCGGTGACCCTGCTGACGTGATGTCGGACGTTCTCTGGAATGAGATAATCGAACACCTGATCGTGCCGATGAGCATCCTGCTGGTACTCGTGCTTGGCGGAACTTTGCTGTCGGTCCGCCAAGCACTCCGGCCGGTTCGAGCTGCTGCGGATGCTGCCGACCAGATCGATCCTATGGATTCCCGTTCGCATCTTGACTTCGACCAAATGCCGCGAGAGGTCGCCCACCTAGCTGCCGCCGTCAATCGTGCTTTCGAGCGGGTTGGGGCTTTGATGAAGTCACAGAAGGTTTTGACATCCGGGATCGCCCACGAAATCCGAACGCCACTTGCTGCCTTGAAGCTGGAGCTTGGTCAGATCGATCACCCTCGCGCAAGAAGGGCCGAAGCTGACCTTGATGACCTCGTGAATTTTGTTGGTCAGATCACTGCACTTGCTCGGCTTGAGAGCGTTGACCACGGCATGTTCGAGAAGGTTGATCTCGTGGAGTTGTCGTCGACCGTCGTGGCGCAACTTGCTCCCTGGGTCTACGATTGCAACCACTCTCTCGAGTTCTTCAGCCAAGTGGAGAGCAGTACATTGACTGGCTCGCCGCCGCTTTTGAGAGACGCTCTTCGCAATCTGATAGAAAACGCTGTGAAACACACACCAACTCGAAGTGTGATTGTCGTCCGTGTGGGCGACGGCATCATCACCGTCGAGGATCGCCTACCGGAACCTTCCTCATCAAAAGAACCCGTTTCCCACCTTCCTGACAGTCTCGGCATCGGGTTGAAAATTGTCGAACGGATAATGGAAATACATCAAGCGACGTTCTCTAGGTCACGATCCAATTCCGGTCATATCTTTGAATTGAACTTCCGATGAAACATAGTGCCTAGCCATCACTCGCATTCAAGTGACGACTATGCTGCCAGATGCGGGAGGATCGAGCAGGGAAACGTGGTGTGTGCTACACCACGTGAGCGGAGGATTGGGCGTGGACGCCACCTCATACTTTTCATTCCCGTCCTCGGGTCGAAGCCCGAGGTGTTGATTTCCACTGAGAGCTGACCCGGCGCAGCCTAATATTTCCATTGAGAATTGACCCATGTTTCAACCGTCCCTCGCATGTTTTCAGCGGGGGCTCTGGAGTGATCGACATGGCATTACTGAG
>NZ_WUFT01000047.1 GCF_010668805.1 Rhizobium phaseoli
CGGGCGACGACGGATTTGCCGCCGAGCTTGGTGACGGCGAAGGTGTCGGAGCCGGCCGGTTCGACCACCTCGATCAGGCAATCGTCCTCGGTCAGCGAGCGCGCCTTGCGGTCGGCACCATCAGGATCGGTCAGGGCCTCGGGACGGATGCCGAAGATCACTTGTTTTCCGGCATAGGAAGACAGGCCATGATTGCCTGAGACCACCGGCAATCGCAGCGGCGCGCCATTCGGCCGCTCCAGCGAGACCTGCAAACCGCCCGCACCATTCTCGACGGTGGCGTTGAGCAGGTTCATCGCCGGCGATCCCATGAAGTCGGCGACGAAGAGATTGGTCGGGCTGTTATAGATCTCGGCCGGCGTGCCGACCTGCTGCAGCACGCCGTCTTTCAGCACGGCGATCTTGGTCGCCAGCGTCATCGCCTCGATCTGGTCATGGGTGACATAGACGAAGGTGGTGCCCATGCGCTGGTGCAGCCGCTTGATCTCGGTGCGCATGTCGACGCGCAGCTTGGCGTCGAGATTGGAGAGCGGCTCGTCGAACAGGAAGACCTGCGGATTGCGCACCAAAGCCCGGCCCATGGCGACGCGCTGGCGCTGGCCGCCGGAAAGCTGGCTCGGCTTGCGGTCGAGCAGATGGCCGATCTGCAGCATGTCGGAGACCTGCTTGATCGCCTTGGCCCGTTCTTCCTTCGGCACGCCGCGGATCTCCATGCCGAAGGCGATATTGCCAGCCACCGTCATGTTCGGATAGAGCGCATAGGATTGGAACACCATGGCGATGTCGCGCTTGGAGGGATGCAGACCGTTGATGGCCCGCCCGTCGATGCGGATATCGCCGGAGGTAATCGTCTCCAGCCCGGCAATGGTGTTGAGCAGGGTCGACTTGCCGCAGCCGGACGGACCGACCAGCACGAGAAAGCCGCCCTTTTCGAGTTCGAGGTCGATCCCCTTGAGAATGTCGACGGCGCCGAAACGTTTTCTGAGACCGGAGATTTCGAGGAAGGCCATGGATTACCCTTTGACTGCCCCCGCCATCAGACCGCGCACGAAGTAGCGGCCGGCGAGGATATAGACGATCAGCGTGGGAACGGCCGCGATCATCGCCGCAGCCATGTTGACATTGTATTCGACCACACCGGTCGAGGTGTTGACGACATTGTTCAAGGCCACCGTCATCGGCATGGAATCGCCGGTGCCGGCGTAAGCCGAGGCAAACAGGAAGTCGTTCCAGATATTGGTAAACTGGTAGATCACCGTGACGACGATGATCGGCAGCGAGTTCGGCAGCATGATGCGGCGGAAGATCTGGAAGAAGCTGGCGCCGTCGACCTGGGCGGCCCGGACCAGTTCGGTCGGAAAGGCCTCGTAGAAATTGCGGAAGAACAGCGTGGTGAAGCCGAGGCCATAGACGACATGGACGAAGACCAGATTGACGGTTGGATTGCCGAAGCCGAAGTTAAAGCCGGTGGCGTTCTGCAGGGTGACGCCGAAGCGGCCGAGCGAGCCGAGGATGGTCGCCATCGGCAGGAGCACCGACTGGAACGGGATGAAGCAGGCAAACAGCATCAGCCCGAACACCAGCGTGTGGCCGGGAAAGCGCCATTTGGTCAGGACATAGCCGTTCAGCGCCCCCATGATGGTGGAGATCGCCACCGCCGGCACCACCATCTTGATCGAATTCCAGAAGTAGCCCTTGATGCCGGCGCAGGTCAGCCCGACGCAGGTCTCGCCCCAGGCCTTCACCCAGGGATCGAAGGTCGGCGCCTGCGGCAGCGCCAGCATGTTGCCGTTCTGGATCTCGTCCATGGTCTTGAACGAGGTGGTCAGCATGACGAAGAGCGGCATTAGATAGAGGACGGCGAAGATGACCAGCAGGCCGTAGATGGCCAGGCGGCCGATCCAGCGGGCGTTGTTACTCCTGCTGTCGCCGCCCTGCGAAAGCGGTGCGGTCGCAGCTATCGTCGAAGAGGTCACGCTGCTCATCGCGCCTTCTCCTTCAGTTCGGAATAGAGATAGGGAACGATGATCGCCGAGATGGTCATCAGCATGATGATGGCGCTGGCCGAGCCGACGGCCATCTCGTTGCGCTTGAAGGTGTATTCATACATGAAGTTGGACGGCAGCCAGGCCGAGCCGCCGGGGCCGCCCGAGGTCAGCGCCACCACCAGGTCGTAGGACTTGATCGCCATATGGGCGAGCACGATGAAGGCCGAGAGAAAGATCGGCCGCAACAGCGGAATGACGATGCGCCGATAGAGCTGCAACGGTGAAGCGCCATCGATCTGCGCCGCCTTCATGATCTCGCCGTCGATGCCGCGAAGGCCGGCCAGGAACATCGCCATGACGAAGCCGGACGCCTGCCAGACACCGGCGATGACGACGGTGTAGATGACGAAGTCCTTGTTCTTGATCCAGTCGAAGTGGAAGCTCGTCCAGCCGAAGTGGTGCAGCGTCTGCTCCAGCCCGAGGCCGGGATCGAGGAACCATTTCCAGGCAACCCCGGTGACGATGAAGGAGAGAGCCATCGGATAGAGGAAGATCGGCCGCAAAATCCCCTCGCCGCGGATCTTCTGATCGAGCAGGATCGCCAGGAACAGACCAAGCGCCAGACAGATGCCGACATAGAGGAAGCCGAAGATCGCCATGTTGGTGATCGAGGTATACCAGGAGGACGGCGGATCACTCTCGAAGGTCCAGCGCCACAGCCGCTGATAGGCGCGCGCGCCGGTCAGCGCATAAGACGGAAAGGTCTTGGAATTGGTGAAGGAGAGATAGGCCGTCCAGACGATGAAGCCGTAGACGAAGACGAGGGTAATGATGAAGCTCGGCGCCAGCACGATCTTCGGCAGCGCATCCTGCAGCCGGCCTCGCAGCGAGATCGGCGTCGATTGCGCCGGCGTCAGAACCGGATCGGTGGTCGCAACGGTGCTCATGGAATGTCGTCTCCCTCCCTGCATGATCGGCCCTGCCCGATCGTCCCCGCCTGATCATGGCGATACTGATCGCCGCCTTATGATCGGCAGGGTCTGAAGCTTCCCCGCACAGAGCGCGGGGAAGCATGTGCATCAACCAAGATCTCAGCGGGCGTCGTCGATTGCCTGGACGAGCTGCTTGACGGCTTCGTCGGAGGTCTTGATCTGGCCGTGGACGAACTTCGAGACGACGTCCTTATAGGCATTGGCGATGGCCGGCGGTGCGCCATAACCCTGGGCCAGCGAACCGAACAGCGTGCCGCCTTCATTGGCAGCCTTCAGGTCGGCGATGCCCTTCTTGCCGCAGGCGTCGAAGTCGGTATCGGGAACGTCGGTGCGGGCCGGCACCGAACCCTTGACGACGTTGAAGGCCGACTGGAAGCTCTTCGACAGCGTCGCAGTCGCCAGCGCCACCTGAGCGGCCTTGCGGTCGTCGGGGACGTTGAACATGCCGAACATGTCGGAGTTATAGACGACGCTGCCTTCGGTGCCGGGGAAGCGGTAGCAGAGGAAATCGGTATCAGGCGTCTTCTTGGCGGCGACGAATTCGCCCTTGGCCCAGTCGCCCATCACCTGCACCAGCGCATCACCCTTGATGACCATGGCGGTCGCCAGGTTCCAGTCGCGGCCGGAGAAGTTCGGATCGACATATTTGATGATCGTCGCCAGATTGTCGAAAGACTTCTTCATCGTGTCCGACTTCAGCGAAGCCTCGTCGAGGTCGTTGAAGGCCTTCTTGTAGAATTCCGGGCCGCCGGTCGACAGCACGATGGAATCGAACATCGTCGCTTCCTGCCAGTTCTGGCCGCCGAGCGCCAAGGGGATCAC
>NZ_WUFT01000048.1 GCF_010668805.1 Rhizobium phaseoli
GCTCAGTAATGCCATGTCGATCACTCCAGAGCCCCCGCTGAAAACATGCGAGGGACGGTTGAAACATGGGTCAATTCTCAATGGAAATATTAGGCTGCGCCGGGTCAGCTCTCAGTGGAAATCAACAGTCCGGCATTCCCAGGATGAATGTCCTGTCAACTCGCGAGGCATCGAATACGCCATCGTGCAACAGGCTCTGCTGGATGATCCCAAGTGCGCTTCTGATGGCGGGCGCGAGCGCCAACGCTCTGGGGGTCGGCCGGACGCCATCCGGGCAACGTGTAAAAAGCTCGTCGCCGAACAATTTACGAAGTCGATTCAGCGAATGGCTCATGGAAGATTGACCGATGCCCAGGCGCTCGGCCGCGCGCGTGACGTTGTATTCGGCGTGAAGGACGTCGAATGCAATAAGGAGATTGAGGTCGATGCGGTTGAACTCGGAATAGTCGATGTTCAGGAAGTAACTCCTCGGAGAATGTCAAGCTGCGGCGGCGTTGAGGCAGCACGTTATATCTCACAACTCCAGAGCGTTCCACGGCTGGTGGTTTTTCAAAAAAAGGCTCGGGGTAAAGCCGGGCCTGAAGGTGCGGAGCTGTGATCGTACTCCGCGGGGAAATCAATGCTCGCGTCACCGCGCGAGGTGCCACCCTAAACCGAAACGTCCAAGGCGTCGCCGACCGCATAAAAGTGACCGCCGGCAACATAGTGGAGGCTTCGCCATTCCGGGTCGGCGTTTTCGAACTGCCAGTGCCCGTCCCGAAATATCCGGCGATCGGCCCACGCGCCGACGATTTCCGCTATAAAGAGATCGAACCAATCTTGAATACCCTTGGCGGGTATCACCTTACAAGCAAGCCAGGCGGAACAACCCGATACGAACGGCAAGTCAAAACCGTCCATCCGAAGCAGTTCCACGCCGGACCGGACGAGTTTGTCCGGGGTCGTCTTCAGGGAATTGCTTCCAAGCGTGAATGTAAGTGCTGCTTGGCGAGCCGTCGGCACCTGAACGACGAATTGACCGCTCTTGTCGATCAATTCCCTTGTCGCCGTCTTGGCATCCAGAACCACCGTCAATTTCGGCGGTGAAAAGTCGAGGGGGCACGCCCAGGCGGCGGCCATTACATCGTCAACGCCTCCGCTGCGTGCGGATACGAGAACGGTAGGGCCGTGATTTATCAATCGGACGGCCTTTTCAAGCTCGACCGGAGCGATGTGCGAGCCTACTGACAGCCAGCCGTCGCTTGGTACCGCTCCGGAAGTTTGACCCGCAAGCGCCATGATGTCAGCGTGACTGGCGCAGGTAGGCCTGCAGGCTATCGCTGCCGCCGATGATAAGTCCCTGCATCAGCTTCTCGTACTTGCCCTCCGGATCGGGTTCCCTGAGGTCGAACGTTGCAGACCAGCGTATGAAGGAACCGCGCGCTCGGGTCAGCGCCGTGACCGCGACCGTGAGGGTGTAGTTGTCGAGCGGCAAGGGAGCCTCCTCGAAACGATACGTCAGACTGCGTCTCACATCGTCAGTGGCGAGCAGACGTTCTACGATTACGCCGCCGTCGCCGAGGATGAGTTTGCGAACGCACCCAACCATGCCGTCCGGCACCTCGTTGTCGATCCGGCTCTCCGCGATGTCGGAATGCCACTTGGAAATCTCACCGAATTTTTTAAGCACGTTCCATGCATGATCGGCGTCGCCGTCGATGACGTCGTTGAATTCGACCGATGGCATTTTTGAACCTCCCGATAACACTGCGCGCGTGACGGCCAGCCAGCCGTCACTGATTAATAGTGATCCCTACAGACGCTTTGTGTAGTCTTTGCTACAGATGGTCAAGAGTACATTTTCAGAAACTGCCCCGCGGCTTCCGACCCCGTCAGACCCATGCCGCTCAAGCTCAAATTCGCCTTGACTACTACCGCTAAATTGTTCAGATTGTCGTCTGTAACGACCATTACAGACGGACGACCGGGCGCGCGAGGTTCGCTTCGTGCGAGCGATTTCGTTCGCGGAAACACCCGTCAATCCACCGGAGAAATTCTATGACCAAGAATATCAAGACCATCCCGACGTCGGACTACGAAGAGATCATCGCGACTGTTCAGCATTACGTTGACGGTCTGCGAGTCGGCAAATCCGGCGACGTCGCCAAAGCTTTCAACAAGGACGCCGTGATGTACGGCTTTACCAATGGAAAGCTGCTGGGCGGTCCGATTAAGAACCTGTACGAATTCGTCGACGAAAACGGCACGGCTCCGGAAATCAAGGTGCGTCTCGATATCCTCGGCATCACGCCGACGACCGCCGTTGTTCGCGTTGACATGGAAAAGGACGCTATTGGCGCTGACTACACCGATCTCCACACCCTCATCAAAATGGGCGGCAAGTGGCAGATCATCGCGAAGGTCTACCACATGTACGAGGGCTAATCCCTCCCGAGACAGCCCTTGTCTGGAGGTCGTCAGCGAAATGCTGACGACCTCTTTTCGTTATATTGACCGCTAACGCTCAGGGCTTGGGGCGGCTTTGTCTCTGCGATGCGAAGTGCTGGACGAAAGACGCTCCGATGTCGACAAGGCGTCCAATGAGGGCAGCTCCGGTTTCCGCCGACGAGAGGCGTGCATCTCCTCCGAAAATACCTGCAGGCGCGATCTCGTCGCTTTCCACGCAGGGCTGTCCGGGGAAAATTCTGGGTGAATCGAAATGTCGCAGGCGCATGCCCCGTAAGACAGAGGTTTTCCGTCTATTTTCTGGTTGTCGAGACTCAGAAAAGGAACGGAGCATGCGCTTTACGCCTAGCATTTTCGGGCA
>NZ_WUFT01000049.1 GCF_010668805.1 Rhizobium phaseoli
GTGAGCGTCCGGCGAGCGGATTTTGCTGATCGGGCAAATCGGGCGATGTTCTGGCATTAGAACCAGCATTAGTGCTGACATTAATACCAGATCGAAGAGGTTGCATGGCTCGCATGGAGATCATGTCCGGCACTGAGCGTAGGCGTCGGTGGTCGGACGAGGCGAAACTGAGGATATTGACAGAAGCGGATCAACCTGGTGTTCGCATTGGTGATGTGGCTCGCCGGCATGACATTCATCCTGGCCAGATCCGTTTGTGGCGGCAGTCCTTCAGCTATGTCGGTCGACCAGCGATGTTCCTTCCGGTGGAAATCACCGAGGAGGTGAGCGCTACCCAGGCACCTGACACGCCACCGACGCCAGCGGTCATCGAGATCTCGCTACGAAACGGTCGGTGCTTGAGGGTTCCGGCTGACGTGGAGCTAAGGATGCTCGGGTCGTTGATCGCTTGCGTGGAGGCGGCATGATCGGGCCTTCCGGGAATGTCCGGGTCTATCTTGCCTGCGGAGTGACCGACATGCGGCGTGGAATTGATGGACTGTCGGCGTTGGTCGAGGCGGCTATTAAGGAGGCGCCAGGTTCCGGCGCGATCTTCGGCTTCCGCGGAAAACGGGCCGATCGGATCAAACTTTTATGGTGGGATGGCCAAGGGTTCTGCCTGTTTTACAAGATTTTGGAACGCGGATACTTTCCGTGGCCAACAGCGAAAGAAGGCGTTGCGCACCTGACGCAGGCGCAGCTTTCGATGCTTGTCGAAGGGATCGACTGGCGCCGCCCGGCATGGACTTCCGCTCCCGGCAGAACGGGTTAAAAGCTATATTTTGCAAGGACATCCGGGGAAAATTCTGGTGCTTCAAACGCAAATCGGCTATGTTTGCGGATATGGAAACAACGCCGCTGGACAGTCAGGACGAGCTATCTGTTTTGCGCGCACTCGTCGCGGAACAGGCGGCGAAACTTGAGAGCCAGGAAGCCGAAGTCATCAAGCGCGACTCCATTATCGGGCTTCTGCGCGCGCAACTGGAACTGCTCCGCCATCGGCAGCATGGCGCTTCTTCGGAAAAGATCGACCGGAAGATCGAACAATTCGAACTGATGCTGGAGGAGATCGAGGCCTCTCGTGCCGAGGCTGAGATGCGCTCCGGGAAAGCTCCTTTGCCGGAGTTGAACGACACCCCGGACAAGCCGAAGCGCAAACCGTTGCCCGATGGTCTTCCCACCGAAGAGCTGGTCTATGCCGCGCCCTGCAATTGTCCGACCTGTGGTGGCACATCGTTCCTGAAAGCCGCCGACAGGGTGGTCCAGGTGATGGAGCACGTGCCGGCGTCCATCAAGATTGTCCGTCATATCGAAAAGCGCATGATCTGTAGGGAGTGCGACACGACGGTGGCAGGCGAAATGCCGACTTTACCGATCGAGCGTGGCAAGCCCGGACCGGGATTGCTCGCCCATATCATGATCGCCAAATTCGACGATCATATCCCTCTCTACCGCCTATCCGAGATGTACGACCGGCTGGGAATAGACATCTCCCGCTCTGTCATGGCGGACTGGGTTGGCCGCGTGTCCATTCTGCTTGCGCCGCTCGTCTTGGCGATCAGAGCGCACGTCGCGGCGGTCGATCGAATACACACGGACGATACCCCTGTCGATGTTCTCGACCCGGGACGAGGAAAAACAAAAACCGGCAGGGTCTGGGTCTACGTCTTCGATGGAAGCGGTTACCAGGATCCCACTCCCGGCGCGATCGCCTATTACTATAGCCCCGACCGAAAAGGAGCGCATCCGGCTGACCACCTCGCAAACTTCAGCGGTGTGATGCATGCCGATGGCTATGGGGGTTACAAGAAGCTCTACGGCAACCAGATCGTCGAGGCCGCCTGCATGGCGCATGTACGCCGCAAGTTCCATGATGTGATCAAGCTGAAGCCGTCGCCGATCGCTGACGAAGCCCTGTCGCGCATTGGAGCGCTCTACGATATCGAGGATCGTATCCGTGGCATGGTGGCTGACGAGCGACGTACACTGCGCCAACAACACGCCAAACCCATTCTGGGAGAACTGAAAGTCTGGATTGAGGCTACGCTTTTGACGCTGCCACAGAAGCAGAAGCTGGCTGAAGCGATGCGATATGCCCTCTCGCGGTGGGCAGCGTTGAGCGTTTACATCGACGATGGCCGTGTTGAGATCGACAACAACATAGCCGAGCGCGCCATGAGACCGCTTGGAATCGGAAGAAAAAACTGGCTATTTGCCGGGTCAGACAAAGGCGGTGAGCGCATCGCCAATATTCTGACCATCATTGAGACTGCCAAACTCCATGGCCACAATCCGGAGATCTATCTGACAGACGTCCTGACCCGGATACAGGATCACCCCAAGGACCGCCTCCAGGAATTACTGCCCTGGCTTTGGACGCCGGCGAAAGACCGATGCGAGGCTGCGTGATGGCACGTTCAAGGTTCATCTATACGCTGAAAGAAGTCGCCAGCATGATCGGCGAGAACCTCGAACTCATCGAGGAGGTGACCGCCAACTCGGACAATATCGCCGAGGGCGAATTGGTTTATGTGCGCGATGGCACTGAAGATGGCACGAAGGGTCTGACCGAAAATGGAATCGACGACCTTCAAAGTCTCCTCGCCGACATACGGACGTGGGATGGTGGAATCCGCCAATTCCTCGTCGATGAACAATGCGATCCCGAGATGATCGAGCGTGTCATGGTCGATGAGGTGAAGCGCGTCCCATAGAATCGGCCGATCGAGCGCGCGAAAATGCGTTCGCCGGACGCTCAC
>NZ_WUFT01000004.1 GCF_010668805.1 Rhizobium phaseoli
GAACACAAACCAGCAATCGCTAATCCGCTTGAGTTTCTTTAGAACGAAAGACTTCGTCGCCAGCAGCGCCGCCGCCCTCGTTCAGTGAGTGGGCTTATAGAACTAACCCTCCCAAACAGTCAACAGCCAGCCCGAAAGTTTTTTGACATTTTTGTAACAGGCTGATTCGGCTGGCGTTTTTGTCGGTGAACGTTATCCACAAGAGGCTGCCTCGGGGCGGATTCCTGAAAATTTGTTTATCGTCTGGTCAAAAATCCGTCGGAAAGTCGCTTTCAACCGCGGAAAGATAGCGAAAAACAGTGGCTTGCGCGAATTTATGGTTAATGAAGGATTAAGCCGCCTCAATTGGTGAGCTTTAAATTTCCGTCGCAAATCAACGGCGGGCGTTTCGGAACCTATCTCTGTCTGAGGTGTTTTCTCTCCCATTGAAGGAAGGAGACCGACATGGCTGCCAACACCGATGATATTAGAGCATCTGTCAGCAAGGACATCGCCGCACTCCAACAGGAAGTCTCGCGCCTGCAGAAGATGATTTCCGCTCAAGGCGCCGAAGCCTATTACGAAGTGCGCGGCCGCGCCGGCAAGGCTTATGAAGAAGCCCTGCCCCGGGCAAAGAACGCGGTCGCCCAAATCAAGGCTGAAGGCGTCGCTGCCGCCGACGCCGCCCGCGAGCATCCGGCCGCAACGACCACCGCGCTGGCACTTGCAGGCGCCATCGGATTTCTTGCCGGATATCTGCTGTCCGGCAGTCAACAGCCGCAACCTCGGCAATGGTGGCGCTGAGCCCGCCACATCCACGCATCAACCGGTTCTTTTACGCACCCGCCGATCTGTCTTTCGGTCGGGTGCGTAAACGCTTATGTCTTACAAAAACCAATTTTTAATGCCAGCTATGGGAACATAAAAAACGAAGGGAGGACTACCATGGAAAACAAGAGGGCCAACTGCATCATCGAAGTCAGCGTCGACGGCGCCAATGGTCGTCACGCCGTCGGCATCATGAATATGCGCCAGGCACTCGACTTGCCGGAAATGCCAAGCCTATCCTACACACATCCGGACCCGGTCAAGGCCGCCGCCGGTATCGTCGTCAGCCGCAAGGAACTGGCCGGCTTCATGGTCTGCCGCTGAGGCAGTCCGATCCCCAGCAAGCCTCCACGGCGCTTTGCCATTAAGCGCTGAAGCCTTTTTGCGGCATTTATTCATTCCCTCCGTTTTTCTTTGCGTCGCTGGCATCCATGCGCCGTTCATGCCAAGAGAGGGCACGAGGCAAGACAAGGACGTCAGATGAGGGAGCGGCGCCCACCGCATAAGACTCGTGAGCGGACAAAGCCCGCCGATAGCGCTGCAGGTAGACGAGTCACCCTTCCCCGCGCCCTCTCCAAGCTCGGTTATTGCTCCCGAACGCAGGCCGAACGGCTGATTGCCGAAAACCGCGTCGCCGTCGACGGCCGCACCATCACCGATATCGCTGCATGGGTTGATCTTGCAAACGCCCGGATCAGCGTCGACGGCCTCGTGATCGCTGCGGAGGCGAAAATCTATCTGATGCTCAACAAGCCCCGTGGTCTCGTCACGACCCGCCATGATCCTGAAGGCAGGCCGACGGTCTATGATTGTCTCCGGGATTTCGACATACCGCATCTCTCCCCCGTCGGCCGGCTCGACAAGGCAAGCGAGGGGCTGCTGCTGTTCACCAACGACACCGAATTCGCCCAGATCCTGCTCGATCCGATCACCCATGTCACGAAGACCTACCATGTCCAGATCGACGGCGTCATCGACGATGAGGGTATCGCCGCCATGACATCGGGCATCTGCGACGACGGCGAATTGCTGACGGCGACCGCCGCGCGGCGCTTGCGCCAAGGCGACCGGAATTCATGGATCGAGGTCGAGCTTGACGAGGGCCGCAACCGCCAGATTCGCCGCATGCTGGAGGCGCTTGGAACCGAATGTCTGCGCCTCGTGCGCGTTGCGATCGGCGGGCTTGAACTCGGCCAGCTGCCGAAAGGCGCCGTGCGTGCGCTGACCGAAGCGGAATTGCAGTCGCTGCGGCGGAAAACCGGCGTTGAAAGGACAAGACGCAATTGACGGATGGGGCTGGCATGGCGCCGCATGATTTCTGGCAGGAGTTTCATCCGCCCGGCACCTTCGCCGCCACCGGCGAGTTCACCTCCTTTTATGTCGCTGCGCTGGAGGATGGCCGCCAGCTTCGCCTGCCGATCCGCGTGCTGGCGGATGGCGATCACGCCCTCGCCTCGCTGATTGTCAACCAAGCGAGCTTTGCCGTCCTCGATGCGCTCGCCGAAAGCCTCGCCAAAAAGATCAGGCCGATGTCCATCGATGTCGTCGCCGGCCTGCCGACGCTCGGCCTGACACTTGCCGCCGCCGTGGCGCAGAAGCTCGGCCACAACAGGTATGTTCCACTCGGCACCTCGCGCAAATTCTGGTACCGCGACGAGCTCTCCGTTGCCTTGTCCTCGATCACAACGCCGACGCAACAGAAACGGCTCTATATCGACCCGCGCATGCTGCCGCTGCTGACCGGACGGCGCGTCGCTCTGATTGATGACGTCATTTCCAGCGGCGCCTCGATCGCCGCTGGTCTTCACCTGCTGACGGCCTGCGGCATCGAACCCGCCGCCATCGGTGCCGCGATGCTGCAATCGGAGCGCTGGCGCGAAAGCCTTGCGGCCCTCGCGCCGCAATGGATCGAGCGCACAGTCGGCGTTTTCGCAACGCCCATTCTGGAGCGGAACGCAGCGGGCCGGTGGCAGGCTCCGCCAGTGTGATGCGAGATATCAGAATTGTTCAATATTTGCCTGAAGGCATCTCTGTACAGCGCATGAGGAACGATTACAGTCTGCTCGGTCGATGAAACACCGGATCCACGCATGACGTTCGAGCAAGCATCCCTGCTGATCCTTCTGCTGGCGATGCTCGTTCTCTTCTCACTCGATCGCTTCCGCATCGAGGTGGTCTCGATCGCCGGTCTGCTTGCCGGCCATGCACTCGGCCTTTATCCCGCGGATCAGATCTTCACGGGCTTCGCCAGCCCCGTCGTCGTCACAGTCGTCGAGATCCTGCTGATCGTCCAGGTGCTGGCACGCGCCAGGCTCTTCGACGGTCTTGCTGCCCGTTTCGCGGCCGCAGGCCCCTCGGGCTTCCAGGTTATATCAGGCATTTCTTCTCTTACCGGCTTCATCTCCATCTTTATGAACAATATCGGTGCCTTTGCGATCACCCTGCCGGTGGCGCTGCGGCTCGGCACGGCTCTGGCGATCCCCCGTCGCCAACTCGTCATGCCGGTCTCATTCGCAGCACTGCTCGGCGGTCTCGTTTCGCTGATCGGCACACCGGCCAACCTGCTCGTCAGCGATGCGCTCACTAACGCGACCGGCGCGAGCTTTCGCTTTTTCGATTTCGCCTATGTCGGCCTGCCGGTTGCAATCGCCGGCATATTTCTCCTCGCTTTTCGCGTGCAGCGGCTGTTTCCAGATCTCGACGAAGCGCCGGCGACGGCCTCTCCGGCCCGGCGGCGTATCGTCGTCGAGCGTCGCATCCCCGACGGTTCGCCGCTGATCGGCGTGCGGCTTTCCGATTGCCCTCCGCGTTTCGGCATCAAGCCGCATGCGCTGATCCGTGGCGACAATTTCGTCTTCGGACCGCTCGACCAGTCGGTGATCGAAGCCGGCGACGTGCTGCTTGCCGAAGGTGGCGATACGGTCTTTGTCGGCCTTGCCGCCGCGCAGGCGCTGATGGCCGATGCCCATCCGCATAGCCTGCAGCCGGATTTTACCCGTGTCGAAGCCGTCGTCATGCCGGAAAGCACGCTGGTCGGATCGCGGATCCGCTCGCTCGAAATCTTTCACAGTCGCGGCGTTGCGATCACCGCTCTTTCCTTGCGCGCGCCGCGCATTGAGGGCCGCTTCCTCGACCTCCAGCTGTCGATTGGCGATATACTGACGTTAGAGGGCCTGCGCATGGCGATCGCCGAAGCGCTTGAAGAAAGCGAGTGCCTGCCGCTCGCTTCGGCCGCTTCGAGCGAACCGGCCTCGCTTTCCTGGCGGCCCTTCGTGCTCTTTGCCTGCGGCATCGCCGCCTCCGCGGCCGGCTTGCGTCCCGATGTTTCCTTTGCCGGCGTCGTGCTCGTGCTCGCTTTGCTCAATCATCTGAATATCCGCCAGGGGATGGCCGATCTCAACTGGCCGATCATTATCATGCTGGCGGCGATGATCCCGATCGGTCAGGCGGTGGCAACCACCGGGGCGGCCGAAACCATTGCCGGCTGGCTGAGCCTCGCCGTGCCGATCACCCATCCGCTCTTCGGCATTGCTCTCATCCTCTTCCTCGCCATGGCGCTGACGCCCTTCGTCAACAACGCGACGGTCGCAATCGTCCTGGCCCCGATCGCATTGGAATTCGCAAAAGCCGGCAACCATGCGCCGCACGCCTATCTGATCGCTGTCGCCGCCGGCGCCTCGCTCGATTTCCTGACGCCCTTCGGCCATCATAACAATACGTTGGCAATGGGCATTGGCGGCTACCGTTTCAGTGACTTCCTGCGCGCCGGCTGGCCAGTTGCCGTTACAAGTTACGGCCTCGCCTTGATTCTCCTGGCTCTGTTCTGGCTGTGATGCGATAATTGGCGCCACCTTGACTTCCCGGCAATGCCTACAGCACCGCGCGTCTTTCAGACGCGCAAAGGACGCTGTAGCACTTTGAGTGCTGCATAATTCCTTAAATCGATTCCGATTTAAGGAATTATGCAGTAGAGCAGGAAGCCTTCACCCAATCACAAGGACAGTCGAGCGCCGTGCGAATCCTCTCCGAAGCCCATTTCCCGGAACTGCCGAACTATTATCGCGGCAAGGTGCGAGAGAATTACGATCTTCCCGACGGACGTAGGATTATCATCAGCACCGACCGGTTGAGCGCCTTCGACCGCATTCTCACCTGCATTCCCTATAAGGGCCAGGTGCTGACGCAGACGGCGCGCTACTGGTTCGAGGCGACAAGGGATATCTGCCGGAACCACGTTCTCGACTATCCCGATGCGAATGTCGTCATCGGCACGCGGCTCGACATCCTGCCGGTCGAGATCGTCGTGCGCGGTTATCTCGCCGGCACCACCGGCACCTCGATCCTGACACTCTATAAGAAGGGTGAGCGCGAGATGTACGGCATGCGCCTGCCAGACGGCATGCGCGACAACCAGATCCTGCCCGAACCCGTCATCACCCCGACCAGCAAGGAATTCGATGGCGGCCATGACGAACCGCTGACCCCTGACGAAATCGTCACGCGTGGCCTTCTGACCAAGGAGCAGTGGCAGATCCTGTCGCGATACGCGCTCGCGCTTTTTGCCCGCGGCCAGGAGATGGCCGCGAAACGCGGCCTGATTCTGGTCGACACCAAATATGAATTCGGCACCGATGACGACGGCAATATCATCCTCGCCGACGAGATCCACACACCCGACAGCAGCCGCTACTGGCTTGCCGAAAGCTATCCGGCAAGCTTCGCCGCCGGAAAACGTCCGGAAAGTTTCGACAAGGATTTCGTCCGCGCCTGGGTGGCAGAGCGCTGCGACCCTTATAAGGACGACATTCCGGAAATCCCCAACGAACTGATCGAGCAGACCTCGGCCGTCTATATCAAGGCGTATGAGGCGATCACCGGCCAGCGCTTTGTGCCCGATGATAATGGCGAGACGCCGCTGGCCCGTGTCCGAAAGAACCTCGCCCCCTACTTCCTCTGAGAGGGCGGCGCGAAAGCCGCCGGTCAATCATCGACTTGCTGCATTTCGTGCAATCGCGCTAACATCAGCCGAAAGAAGGATCGGGCTCGCCCGGCGGGGGACGGATGGCAAGAAGGCCGAGACGCAAGGCCGAGGAAACGCGGAAAGACATTCTCTCCATGGCGGAGATGCTGTTTCGCGAGCGTGGCTATGTCGCGGTGTCGATTGCCGACATCGCCGGCGCGCTCCACATGTCGCCGGCCAATGTCTTCAAGCATTTCCGGTCCAAGGTCGCGCTGATCGATGCGATCGCCGGGCGCCATCTCGACAATGCGACCGAGCGTTTTGCAGCCTTCGACCAGGACCTGCCGCCGAAGGAGCAACTGCTTCGCTTCGTCCTTCGCCTCCTCGAAGGCCATCTGCAGGACATCCAGAAGAACCCTTACATCTTCGAAATGGTGCTTTCGACAATCGAGGCCAAACTCGAGGCCGGCAACCGTTATCGCGCCCGTATCGAAGAAAAGCTCGGTGAGATCATCGGCGAGGGAATGGCGGAGGGACGTTATCATTGCCGCGATCCCGAGAGCGCGGCACGCACCGTCGCAGACGTGCTGGCCTGCGTGCTGCACCCTTTCCTGATCGCCCGCGACGACAAGGAAACACTCGTGCGCCGTGCCGAGCACATCGTAAGCTTCGTCGATGCCGCACTGCAAAATAACGCTTGCTAAGTGACGATCGCTGACTTACGTCACTTCGTAAAGCCTTTGTTAAATTCGGTTAATGGCATTTGAATGCCGAACCAATCCTGACGCTTATACAAGCCTGCGCTCGGCCGAGCCGCGGCCATGGATTGAACGGCAACTGCCACCGCACAGGGAATTCAGAATGATACGGCGTGCCCTCCTCATCTCCTCGGCGCTGGCGTTCGGCGCATTGCTCGCAGCCTGCAGCGATAACGCCAGCAAGTCCGCCGGCAATGCATCCGCCGGCGCGGCCCAGCAGGCCGCGCCCGTCGGGGTGATCACGCTGAAAAAGGCGAGTTTCCCGATCACCACGATCCTTCCCGGCCGCGCCGAAACCTTCCAGACGGCCGATATCCGGCCGCAGGTAAGCGGGCTCATCCGCGAGATCGCCTTCAAGGAAGGCGGCGAGATCAAGAAGGGCGACCTTCTCTACCAGATCGAGGATGCGCCCTATATCGCCGCCGTCGAGCAAGCCAAGGCAGCAATCTCCAAAGCCGAAGCGAGTGTGCCGAGCGCTGAAAGCAATCTCGACCGCTACCAGCGCCTCGTCGGCAGTGGCGCCACCCAGATCGAATTCGAAACGGCCAAGACGACGCTGCTTCAGGCCAAGGCCGAAGTCGAGTCGGCAAAGGCAGCTCTGTCCGCCGCACAGATCGATCTCGATCACACCAGGATCATCGCGCCCTTCGACGGCGTCAGCGACCAGACGGCCTATAATGTCGGCAACGTCGTTTCAGCCAATCAGACGACGGCGCTGACGACGATCCGCCAACTTGATCCGATCTATATCTCGCTGACGGAATCGAGCACCAACCTGCTGAAGCTGCGCGATGCGATGGCCGCCGGCGACATCAAGGGCGCAGCCAATGTCGTCTTCCACCTGATCCTCGAAGACGGCAAGGAATACAATCAGCAGGGCAAGCTCGACATGTCGAAGCAGGTCGTCAGTGAGACCACCGGCACCTTCATTATCCGCGTGCTCTTTCCCAATCCCGACCGTATCGTGCTGCCCGGCATGTATGTCCGGGCAACCGTCGAACTCGGCGCCGAGGCGGGGTATGCCTTGCCGCAACTGGCAACGAGCCGTGATGCCAACGGCCGTTTGACGGCACAGTTCGTTTCCGCCGATGGCAAGGTCGAAACCCGCGCTTTCGAGAACAGCTCACCCTCCAACAATTCCTGGCTCGTGACCGAAGGCATCAAGGACGGCGATCAGCTGATCGTCAGCGGCCTGCAATCGATCACCTCAGGCATGCCGGTGAAGCCGGTTCCGATGAAGATCACCGACAACGGCGTGGTCGTGGCTGCCGAGCAGCCCGCGGCCGGTGACGCACAGAAGCCCGCAGCGAAGTAATCGCTTCGAGCCCCTACGTCACCGTCTCAGCCGCACAGGAACAACCGATGGCCAAGTTTTTCATCCGACGTCCGATTTTCGCCTGGGTCATTGCGATCACCATCATGCTCGCCGGCCTGCTGGCGATCTCCACCCTGTCGATCTCGCAATATCCCGACATCGCGCCGACGACGGTCCGTATCAATGCCACCTATCGGGGTGCGAGTGCTGAGACGGTCGAGAAATCGGTGACAACGATCATCGAGGACGGGATGACCGGCCTCGACGATCTCACCTATATGACATCCACCTCGTCGACGGGTTCGGCCAGCATCCAGTTGACCTTCGGGACAAGCGCCGACCCTGATATCGCCCAGGTACAGGTGCAGAACAAGCTGCAGCTGGTTCAGTCGAAGCTTCCGAGCGACGTCATCGATGCCGGCATCAGCGTCACCCGCTCGACCTCCAGCATTCTTCTCGTCGGCTCGCTCGTTTCCACCGACGGCAAGCGCAATTCGGTCGACCTCGGCAACATCGTGTCGACCTCGATCGAGGACCAGATCCAGCGTTTGGAAGGCGTCGGCAGCATCAATGTCTTCGGCTCGGGATACGCCATGCGCGTCTGGCTCGACCCCTTCAAGCTGCTGAAATACCAGTTGACGCCGAGCGACGTCACCGCCGCCATCCAGGCGCAGAACACCCAGGTGTCGGTCGGTTCGCTCGGTGCCCAGCCGGCAATCCCCGGCCAGCAGATCAACGTTACCATCACTGCGCAAAGTCAGCTGACCACCGTCGCCGATTTTGAGCACATTATTCTGAAGGTCGAAAAGGATGGCGCGACGGTGCGCCTGAGCGATGTCTCGCGCATCGAAATCGGCCAGGAAAGCTACGGCGGCAATTCGCGTTACAACGGCCAGCCCTCGACCGGTTTTGCCGTCAACCTGGCGATCGGCGCCAACGCCATCGATACCGCCGCCCGCGTGCGCTCTGCGCTCGCTGTCATCGGCCGCGGCCTGCCCGCCGGGGTGGAAATCACCTATCCCTACGACACGACGCCCTTTGTCGAGCTGTCGATCGAAAAGGTGGTGCACACGCTGATCGAGGCGATCGTGCTCGTTTTCGTGGTCCTTCTCATCTTCCTGCAGAACCTGCGGGCGACGCTGATCCCAACGATTGCCGTTCCCGTCGTCCTGCTCGGCACCTTCGGGGTGCTGGCGGTCACCGGCTATTCGATCAATACGTTGACGATGTTTGCCATGGTGCTGGCGATCGGCCTTCTCGTCGACGACGCCATCGTCGTCGTCGAAAACGTCGAACGCATCATGTCCGAAGAGAAGCTTTCGCCGCTCGAGGCGACGGAAAAGTCGATGGGCGAGATCACCGGCGCCATCGTCGGCATCGCCCTCGTCCTCACCGCCGTCTTCATTCCCATGGCCTTCTTCGGCGGCTCGACCGGCATCATCTATCGTCAGTTCTCGATCACCATCGTCTCGGCCATGCTGCTGTCGGCGCTCGTCGCCCTCGTGCTGACGCCCGCCCTTTGCGCCACGATGCTGAAGCCGGTCGGCGAACACAGGAAACACCGTGTCGGCGATTGGTTCAACCGCAACTTCACGCGCTCGACCAACGGCTATGTCAGCACCATCGGCTATCTCCTGAAACGGCCGATCCGCGTCATGCTGGTCTTCCTGCTCGTCGGCGCCGGCTGCGCCTATCTCTTCACCCGCCTGCCGAGCTCGTTCTTGCCGCAGGAAGACCAGGGCGTTTTGCTGACCATCGTCACCACGCCGCCGGGCTCGACCACCCAGCAGACCCAGGCGGTTGTCGAGAAGGTCGAGAAGTACTATCGGGAAAATGAGAAGGATGCGGTCGAATCGGTGTTCGGCGCGCTCGGCTTCGGCTTTAACGGCTCCGGCCAGAACAGCGCCATCGTCTTCACCAAGCTCAAGGATTTCTCGCAGCGTACCGATCCGGGGCTGAGCGCCCAGTCGGTCGTCAACCGTGCGCTTGGCAGTTTCTTCAAGATCCGCGAGGCGCAGGTTTTCGCGCTTCTGCCGCCGGCGATCCAGGGCCTCGGCGTGTCGAGCGGCTTCTCCATGTATCTCGTCGATACCGGCGGCCACGGCAATGATGCCCTGACAGCCGCCTCCAAGCGGCTGATCCAGATGGGCAACACGTCGGGCAAGATCGTCGCGCTTCGCAGCAGCAACAAGGAAGTCGAGCCGCAGATGCGAATCGTGCTCGATCAGGAAAAGATCGGCGCCATGGGCGTCGATATCGCCTCGGTCAATTCGATGCTGTCGATCATCTTCACCGGCCGCGACGTCAACGATTTCACCCTGAACGGCGAGATCAAGCCCGTCTACGTTGAGGGCGATGCGCCCTTCCGCATGCAGCCGGATGATCTCGACCATTGGTACGCCCGCAACAATGGCGGCGAAATGGTGCCGTTCTCCGCCTTTACCCGGACGGAGTGGGTGAAAGGTGCGCCCTCGCTTGCCCGCTTCAACGCCGTCAGCGCCATTCCGCTCGACGGAGCTTCCGCACCTGGGATTTCCTCCGGCGATGCGATGAACGAAATGGAAGCGCTGACCCAACAGCTTGGCGGCGGTTATACGGTCGCCTGGCAGGGCATCTCCTATCAGGAGCGGCTTTCCGGTTCGCAGGCGCCGATGCTCTATGCAATCTCCGTTCTCGTCGTCTTCCTCTGCCTTGCAGCGCTCTACGAAAGCTGGTCAATCCCCTTCTCGGTGATCATGGCGGTGCCTGTCGGTATTCTCGGGGCGCTGACGGCAGCAACCTTGTTCGGTCAGGCCAACGACGTCTATTTCAAGGTCGGCCTGCTTACAACCATCGGGCTGGCGGCAAAAAACGCGATCCTGATCGTCGAGTTCGCCAAGGATCGCATGGAAAGTGGCATGGGTCTCTACGAAGCGACGCTGGAAGCGGCGAGATTGCGCCTGCGGCCGATCATCATGACCTCGCTTGCCTTCATTCTCGGCGTCGTGCCGCTGGCGATTGCGACAGGCGCGGGTTCGGCGGCACAAAACGCCATCGGCATCGGCGTTCTCGGCGGCATGCTGGCGGCGACGATGCTCGGAATCTTCTTCGTACCGTCCTTCTTCGTCGTCATTCGACGCATCTTTGCCACACGCGGCAAAAATGCGGCAGGACTGTGATATAAATGCACTGTGATAATGCTGTTCTCGTTGCTACATTGCGGCCGACTGCTTCGGCATGGTGTTTTTGACAGGGCGAGGCGCAGCGGGCGTTAGTGAAGCATGAAGCTTCCGACAAGAATTGACTTGCTCGAGTACAGGATGAAATGAATGGTATCTCTTCGTTTTGCCACACCGGCATTATTGTTATTGTTGTCGGGCTGCGTTGTTGGCCCGGATCATGTTCCTCCTGAGATGCCACTGCCCGCCAAATTCGGAGAGGGCAGCACCAAGAGCGACGGCGATGTCACCACCGTAGCTTGGTGGAATGCCTTCAACGACCGCAAGCTGAACGGCTATGTCCAGAGCGGCCTCGACCAGAACCTGTCAATCCAGCAGGCGATCGAACGCATCAATGCGGCTTCCGCCAACGTCACCGTAGCAGGAGCCGGCGGCCTGCCGAACCTGACGGTCGGCGCCTCGCACACGGTCAGCGGCCAGAGGGGCGAGCTGCGCACGCAGTTCGACACACGCAACACCAGCGGCGGCGAAGCACAGCTGACCTGGCTGCTCGATATCTTCGGCCTCTACAAGCGCAGCACGGAAGGCGCTCTTGCTTCGCTCGATGCCGCTTACGCATCCGCGGATGTTGCCAAGCTCACTCTCGTGCAGGACATGGTCTCGAGTTATATCGACGTCCGCTATTACCAGCAGCGTCTGGCGCTTTCCAAGGCCAACCTCAAGTCTCGCCAGGAGACCTACGAGCTCACCAAATTCCAGCTTGAAGCTGGTGCCGCCTCGCGTCTCGACGTCGTCCAGGCTGAAGGCTTGGTACAGTCGACGCTCGCCGAAATTCCCGGGCTCGAAACCAATATCCGCATTTCCGCCCACCACATCGCAACGTTGCTCGGCCTGCCTGCTTCGGCTCTCGTCGACGAGCTGCTAAAGGGGGCCGGTCAGCCGGTGTTCCGCGGCAGCATCACCTCCGGCATCCCGGCGGACCTGATCCGCAACCGGCCTGATATCCGCGTTGCAGAACGTGACCTCGCTGCTGCAACCGCCAATATCGGTGTTGCCCAGGCGCAGCTTTATCCGAGCATCTCGCTCAGCGGCTCGATTTCGCCGGCCTATATCAATCAGCGCGGCATCCATGGCGGCCTGACGCCTTGGTCCTTCGGCCCGACCCTCAATCTGCCGATCCTCGATGGTGGCCGCCTGCGCGCCAACGTCAAATCGGCACAGTCGGATGCTGCTACGGCCTACCTCAACTGGAAATCGACCGTGCTGACTGCGATCGAACAGGTCGAGAATGCGCTTGCGGCCGTCCGGCGTGACGCCCGCACGGTCTCGGCACTCCAGGCTCAGGTAAAGACCACGCAGGAGACACTCGAACTGTCGACAGCATCCTACAAGGACGGCGCTTCGTCGCTGCTCGACGTTCTCGACGCCCAGCGCCAGGTTTCACTTGCCCAAGCAAGCCTTGCCGCAGCCGTCCAACAGATGGCCAAGGACTATGTCTCGCTGAACGTCGCGGTCGGCGGCGGCTTTGCCCCCGGCGGCAAGACGACCGTAGCCAACACCACCGTCGTGATGAAGCCCTCCAAGACCTGATCGGCCGCCTTGTGCTGTCCGACATACAGAGCCCCGCGATCGTCTCGCGGGGCTTTTTTCATGTCGACCGAATTTTGTATCCGGATAACTCACATAAGATGAATTGGGAATCGACAAGCGAAAAGAGCTGAGGTAAAGCTTGATTAAACGATTAATCAAGAGCATCGTCGATCATGGCTTCATCGCGTTCGGGACCGAACCTCAGCAGGATAGCGACGTCGCTCGGCGTCTCCGTCGCTACGGTCTCCAATGCGTTATCAGGCAAGGGTCGGGTATCCGGTCAACTGGTTGAAAGGATCCGCGAGCATGCGGCCGAACTCGGTTATGTCCCGAGCCAGGCCGGGCGGGCGTTACGGACCGGCCGCAGCGGCGTTCTCGGCCTGGTGCTGCCCGATATCGCCAATCCGCTGTTCCCAAAGATTGCCCAAGCGATCGAATTCGCCGCTTCCGCCGCCGGTTACGGCGTGCTGATCGCCGATTCCCGCGGCGATGTCGCCACCCAGACCGAGGCGATCAATCGGCTGGTCGAGCGCGGCGTCGACGGCATGGTCATCATCCCCCGCCGCGCCACTCGCATTTCCGCCGTCGCCTGTCCGATCGCCGTTATCGACACCGCCTCGACGCCAGGCAATACGGTTGCCGCCGACCACTGGCAGGGCGGGTGCGAAATCGCCAATCATCTCGCCAGCCTCGGCCATCGCCGCATCTTGATCATCGGCAACAATCAGGAATCCAACGTGCAGAATGACCGCGCCGGCGGCATCCGCTCCGGCATGCGCGCGGGCATGCATTCGGAAACACTGTGGATCGAGAGACTGGAGCAGGAAAGCGGCAGTGGCTGCCCGCTCGGTCTCGCCGAAAAAGTCAGGCAGGGGTTCACCGCCTTCGCAGCCCTCTCCGACCTGCAGGCGCTTCGCGCACTGACGGAGCTGCAGCAGGCCGGCGTCAACATTCCGGCCGATGTCAGCGTCACCGGCTTCGACGACCTCATCTGGTCGCCGGTCGTCACGCCGTCGCTGACGACGGTTCGTATGGACATGGACGCTATTGCCGGCATTGCCGTGTCGGCACTGGTGGATACCATAAGAGCGAGCGGCATCCGGCAGGGCATGCTGGTCACCGCCGAGATCGATCGCGTCGCCATGCAGCTGATCGTCCGCCAATCATCCGGGCCTGCGCACCCAGCACCAAAAACCTCAGAGATGGAGAACACGTAAGATGAAAAAAGCTCTCATTGCCTCGGCAGCGCTCGCCGCCCTGTCTCCGCTTGGAGCGGCCGCAGCCGATCGCACGCTGACCATTTCCGTCTATGCCTTTGCACAGGACGATTTCAGGACGCTGGTCTACGATCCCTTCGAGGCACAATGCGGCTGCAAGCTGGTGGTCGAGACCGGCAACAGCGTCGAGCGTCTGGCCAAGCTGGAAGCCAACAAGGCCAATTCCGTCATAGATCTCGCCGCCGTTTCCATGGCCGATGCGCTGGCCGCCTCGCGCGCCGGCCTGATCGACAAGATCGACACCGCCAAGCTCCCCAGCTTCGGCAAACTTTACGACGTCGCCAAGGACCCGAATGGCGACGGCATGAGCGTCGGTTATACCTTCTATGCCACCTCGATCGCCTATCGGTCCGATAAGATGAAGATCGATTCCTGGACCGACCTCTTGAAGCCGGAATATGTCGGGCACGTCGCCTTTCCGAACGTGACCACCAATCAGGGCCCCCCGGCGCTCTACATGCTGGGCTTGGCGCTTGGAAAGGATACGCCCGATCTGAAGGGACCGATCGAGGCGCTGGGCGAAAAGAAGGACGAGATCGTCACCTTCTATGAAAAATCCTCGCAACTGGTGCAGCTGATGCAACAGGAGGAGATCTGGGCAGCGCCGATCGGCCGTTTCTCCTGGGCCGGCTTCACCAAGCTCGACGTGCCGGTGGCCTGGGCAACGCCAAAGGAGGGCCAGACCGGCGGCATGAATGTGCTGGTGCTGACTAAGGGTTCGAAGAACCAGGATCTCGCTTTGGAGTTCATGGATTTTTGGCTCTCGACCGACATCCAGACCAAGCTCGCCGAAAAGCTAATCGACAGCCCCGCCAATCGCGAGGTCAAGCTTTCCGAGGCAGCGGCCAACAACCTCACCTACGGCGAGGAAACAGCCAGGAGCCTTAAGCTGATCCCCTCCGCCGTCGCTCTCGACAACCGTGCCGGCTGGCTGAAGACATGGAACGAAAAGGTCGGCCAGTAAGGCTTGCCCGAGAACCGGTCCCGGCGCCTCTGCCGGGACCATCCTCCGTCCACTCGAAAGGCGCCTCATGTTTCAGAACCGCGCAGAAGCCCTGGCGCTTGCCCTGCCGGCAGCCGTCTTTGCGACCCTGGTCTTCCTGCTGCCCGTCGCGATTCTGCTGTCGGAGGGCTTCCATGCCGGCGCCGGCTGGACGCTGTCGGCCTATGCCGGTTTCTTCTCCGAGACGCTGAACCGCACCGTTTTCCTGCGCAGCTTTCGGCTCGGCCTCGAAGTCACCGCCGTCTCGGCAATTATCGGTTATGCCGCAGCCTTCGCCATCGTCAACCTGCCGCCGAATGGCAAGGGCCGCATGATCGGCCTCGTCACCCTGCCGCTGATGATTTCCCCGGTGGCGCGCACCTATGCCTGGATCGTCATTCTCGGCCGCACCGGCATCGTCAATCAGGCGATAACGGGCCTGGGTCTCAGCGCCGAGCCGCTGCGGCTGCTGTTTACCGAAACCGCCGTCTTCATCGGGCTCTTGCAACTCTTTCTGCCTTTGATGATCCTTTCCTTAATCAGTGCGCTCGAAAACATGCCGAAGGATGCGATTCCCGCTGCCCGCGTGCTTGGCGCCAACTGGTTCCAGGTCTTCTGGAAAGTCGTCCTGCCGCTGACCAGGGAAGGCCTCGTCGTCGGCGGCACACTCGTCTTCACCGGATCGCTGACCGCCTATATCACTCCCGCCGTACTTGGCGGCTCCAAGGTGCTGATGCTGGAAACGCTGCTGTACCAGCAAGTTTCCGTCGCCAATGATTTCGTCTCGGCAAGCGTCATCGCCTTCATTCTGATCATCATGAGCTTTGCTGCCAACGTCTTGCTGAAACGTCTTGCGACGGCGAGGAACCGCCGATGACCCTGCGCCTGTTTTCGCCCATCGTGCTTTTCCTGCTGCTGGTCTTCCTGATCGGTCCGTTCCTGATCATCATCGCCGCCTCACTATCGGCCGGAGATACGCTGGCCTTCCCGCCGCAAGGATTGTCGGTGCGTTGGGTCATGAAGGTGTTCACCATCGAGAGTTTCCGCGACAGCTTCGCCATGTCGATGTTCCTCGCCGTCTTCGGAACGCTCGCAGCCCTCGTCCTCGGTATTCCGGCCGCCTACGCCCTCTCCCGCTACCGGCTGCCCGCGGCCGAGACCGTCCGCACCATCGTCTCCCTGCCGATCATCGTGCCCGGCATCATCGTCGGCCTGGCGCTGCTGCGTTATCTCGTCGTGCCCTTCGGCTTCAACATCACGCTCGCGCTCTTCTTTGCCCATACCGCCCTGGTCCTGCCCTATGCCGTGCGCGTCGTCTCGGCAAGCCTCGACAATCTGCGCTCGGACATCGAAGAGGCCGCCGTGCTACTCGGCTCCTCCAGGTTCGGCGCTTTCTTCCGCGTGGTAATGCCGAATATCCGCGGCGGCATCCTTGCCGCCTTCATTCTCGGCTTCGTCACCAGCTTCAATCAGGTGCCCGTCTCACTCTTCCTCTCCGGTCCCGGCGTCCGCACGTTGCCGATCGACATGCTGGGCTACATGGAAACCACCTACGACCCGTCCATCGCGGCGCTTTCCGCCCTCCTCGCCTTTCTCTCGATGGGCATCGTCTTCCTCGCCGAACGTTTCCTGGGATTCTCGCGTTATGTCTGATGCCTATCTTCAACTCGACAAGCTGACGCTTGCCTATGGCGATACGGTCGCGGTCGGGGATCTCGACCTTACGATCGGCAAAGGTGAGCTCGTCGCCCTTCTCGGCCCCTCAGGCTGCGGCAAGACGACGACCATGCGGGCCATCGCCGGCCTGCTGACGCCTGCCTCCGGCCGTATCCGCCTCGACGGCGCCGATATCACCCGCGTCTCGGCCAACAAACGCGCCGTCGGCCTGGTCTTCCAATCCTATGCGCTTTTCCCGCATCTGACGGTCTATGAGAACGTCGCCTTTGGCCTGCGCCTAAAAGGCATGTCGGGCGCCGATCTCGATACCCGGGTCGGCGGCGGCCTGAAATCGGTCGGCCTATCAGCCTTCGCCGGCCGCAAACCCGCCGAGCTCTCCGGCGGCCAGCAGCAGCGCGTGGCGCTGGCCCGCTCGATGGTGATGGAGCCGAAAGTGCTGCTGCTCGACGAGCCGCTCTCCAATCTCGACGCCCGGCTTCGTCTCGAAATGCGCGCCGAATTGCAGCGGGTGCAGAAGGAGACCGGCGTCACCATGATCTTCGTTACGCACGACCAGGTGGAGGCCTTGGCGCTTGCCGATCGCATCGTCGTCATGCTGAACGGCGGCATCGAACAGATCGGCACGCCGGAAGAGATCTACAACGATCCGGCCTCCGCCTTCGTCGCCGATTTCGTCGGCTTCGAGAATGTCTTCGCGCTGAAAGACGGAAAGCTCATGACGCCGAACGGCCCGATCGCCCTTTCCGGCCCCGCACCGCAAGCTGCGGCGGGCCTTGCCTGGCGGCCGCGCAAAGTGATCCTTGGCTCGGGCACTTTTCAAGGCACCGTGCGCGGCACGTCTTTCGCAGGCAACACCCGCGAATATCTCCTCGATACCGCGCTCGGCCCGATCAAGGCCGAGATTGATGCCGGTCTGCCGCCGTATGAGATTGGAAGTAGGCTCTCCTTCGACCTGCCGGTTGCCGGCGCAGCCAGCCTCAAACGGTTCGGGTGAAATCATGGGCGTCTGGATCGACACTGACATGGGCTTCGACGACATCGCCGCCATTCTGGTGGTGGCACAGTCGGAATACGAAATCGACGGCATATCGCTGGTCTTCGGCAATGCGCCGCTGCCGCAGGTAAGAAGGAATGCCGCCGGCGCCGCCGCTGCCTTCGGCTGGAATTTTCCCATCCACACCGGGCGCGCCATGCCGGTTCTCGGCAAGCTCGAAACCGCGCAGGCGATCCTCGGCGCAACCGGCATCCCGACCATCGGCAAGAGCCTGCCGGAGGCATCAGCCCTTGCCGAGAGCGATGCCTTCGCAGCCCTGTGCCGCTGGCTGGAAGGCGAGGGCCAGCGCCGCATCCTGGCGCTCGGGCCGCTCACCAATATGGCCGCCGTGGCGCTCGCCCGCCCCGATCTTGCCGCCCGCATCAGCGACCTCGTCTGGATGGGCGGCGGCGTCACCTCAGGCAATCATACGGCGTCCGCCGAGTTCAACGCGCTCGCCGATCCCGAGGCACTGTCAATCGTCATCGCCCATGGGCTGCCGCTGCGCATGGTCGATCTCGATCTTTGCCGCAAGGTGCTGGCAAGGCCCGAGGATGCCGAACCGGTGCGCAGCGCCGGCGGCGCCAATGCCGAACTGATCGCCGATATGTTTGCGGGTTATATAAGTATCGGCACCAGCCGCGGCCGCCCGGGCATGGCAATCTACGATCCCACAGCCGCGATCGCCTTCGTCGCTCCCGATGTCGTCAGCTTCCGACCCGCGCGTATCGACATCGAGCTGCAGGGCGCCTTGACCCGTGGCCGCACCGTCGTCGAGACCCGCGCTACGCATGCAACCTTCAATGCCCAATTTGCCGCCGACATCGATGTCGACAGGGCGCGTGTCATCATTCTTGAAGCCCTGGTCAACGAGGCCCGCAAATGAACGCCATCCCTCGCCAGGAACCCGGCGATCTCAACGATCCCGCCTTACGCGCCCGCGCCGTCGCGGCCGCACGCGGTGATGCTCCCTTCGATATGCTGATCACCGGCGGCCGGCTGCTCGACGCGGTGACCGGCCTGATCAGGGACGCCGATATCGGCCTCGTCGGCGCGGTGATTGCGAGCGTCCACACCCCGGCAAGCCGCACGGATGCGGTCGAGATCATCAATGCGGCTGGCGGCATCGCAACACCCGGTCTGATCGACACGCACATGCATGTCGAAAGTTCGATGGTGACACCTGCGGAATATGCGAGCGCCGTGCTGGCGCGCGGCGTCACCACGGTCGTTTGGGATCCGCACGAATTCGCCAACGTCCATGGGCTTGACGGTGTGCGCTGGGCGATCGAGGCGGTGCGCTCACTGCCGCTGCGCATGATCCTGCTCGCTCCCTCCTGCGTGCCGTCGGCGCCCGGCCTGGAACTTGCGGGCGCCGATTTCGATGCCTCCGTCATCGCCGAGATGCTGCGCTCCTCAGCCGTCGGCGGCGTTGCCGAGGTCATGAACATGCGCGGCGTCATCGACGGCGATCCGCGCATGAGCGCCATCGTCAATGCCGGTCTTGCCTCCGGCAAGCTCGTTTGCGGCCATGCCCGCGGCCTTGAGGGTGCAGACCTCAACGCCTTCATGGCATCGGGCATCACGTCCGACCACGAACTCACCTCCGGCGCCGACCTCGCGGCCAAGCTTGCAGCCGGCCTGACGATCGAGCTGCGCGGATCGCACGACCATTTGCTGCAGGAATTCGTCGAGGTGCTGAATGGTCTCGGCCACCTGCCCCCGACCGTGACACTCTGCACCGACGACGTCTTTCCCGATGAACTCTACGAAAGCGGCGGTCTCGACGACGTCGCCCGCCGGCTGGTGCGCTACGGAATGAAGCCGGAGTGGACAATCCGTGCCGCAACCTTCAACGCCGCACAGCGGCTGAAGCGATCCGATCTCGGCCTCATCGCCGCTGGCCGCCGCGCCGATATCGTGCTCTTCGAGAACCTCGCGGACTTCCGGGCGCAATTGGTCATATCAAGTGGCCGCATCGTCGCCCGCAACGGCAGCATGCAGATTGCCGTGCAGCAACTCGATCCGGCACCGCTCGTCAATTCGGTGAAGCTCCCGCAACTGGCCGAACGTGATTTCCGCATTCCATCAAGAGGCGAGCGCGTCCGTGTCGCCACCATTGACCGCCCGCGCTTCACGCAATGGGGCGAGGCGGAGACAGAGGTCATAGACGGGTTCGTCGTACCGCCGGCCGACAGCGCCAT
The DNA here is from genome assembly GCF_010668805.1 of Rhizobium phaseoli. Classification (GTDB taxonomy): domain Bacteria; phylum Pseudomonadota; class Alphaproteobacteria; order Rhizobiales; family Rhizobiaceae; genus Rhizobium; species Rhizobium phaseoli_A. Next base: position 19,762 of record NZ_WUFT01000004.1, read on the forward strand.
GATCGCCGTCGCTCATCGCCACGGCAAGGCCGACGGCACCCCGCGCATCGGCTTCCTCACCGGCTGGGGTGAATGGCGCGGCGCCTTTTGCACCACCGTCTCGCATGACAGCCACAACCTCACCGTCTTCGGCGGCAATGCGCGCGACATGGCGCTCGCCGCCAACGCCGTCATAGCAGCCGGCGGCGGCATGGCGGTCGCCAAAAACGGAAAGGTCGAGGCGATCCTGCCGCTGCCGCTCTCCGGCCTGGTGACTGGCGCATTGCTGAAAGACACCGCTTCGGCCTTCGCCGGCATCCGCAAGGCCATGGAAAAAATCGTCGACTGGAAACCGCCCTACCGGGTCTTCAAGGCCTGCTTCGGCGCAACGCTTGCCTGCAATGCCGGCCCGCACCAGACGGACCGGGGAATTGCCGATGTGGTGACGGGCAAGGTGCTGGAAAGCCCGGTGCTGGAGGTTTTATAGGGTCGGCAATGCGTGGGGACTTGTCACGACGGACGTGCCGTGTGGCCCCCTCATCCGCCCTACGGGCACCTTCTCCCCGCTGGGGAGAAGAGGGAATCGAGAGGCGGCAGCGTATCTCTTCTCCCCGGCGGGGAGAAGGTGCCGGCAGGCGGATGAGGGGGCTACAAACGTGGTGCTAACCCTTCAACTCCCGCTCCACCAACGCCACCCAATAAGCCGCCCCATATCCAAGCGCCTCATCGTTGAAATCATAGGCGGTGTTGTGATGCAGCGCCCCGTCCACCGCCGGCCCGTTGCCGAGCCAGACATAACACCCCGGCGCATTCTGCGCGAAGAAGGCAAAGTCGTCGCCTGCAGTCGACGGCGGAAAGCTCGTTCGCACTTTTCCGCCGAAGACCGAGCCGGCGGCGGCGAGCGCCCGCGCGGTTGCATTCGCATCGTTGATAACAGGCGGAATCCGCCGCTCGAATGCGTAGTCGACGCCAACCGCGTACATAGCCGCAGTGCCATTCGCCAACCGACCGATCTCGTTCTCCAGCTGGTCCCGCACTTTGGGCGAATAGGCCCGCGCTGTCCCGCCGATCTCCACGATATCGGGAATGACGTTCAGCGCCTTCGGGTCACCGGCCTGCAGGAAACACGCGCTGACGACGGCCGGCTGCAGCGGATCGACCACCCGTCCGACGATGGTCTGCAGCGACGACAGGAAAGTGCCGGCGGCCGTGATCGGATCGCGGCCGAGATGCGGCTTGGCGCCGTGCGTGCCGATCCCCCGAAAAGTAGTGCGCCAGCTGTCGGAAGAGGCAAGCTGCGGCCCCTCGACTACGGCGATCTCGTCGACCGCAAGCCCAGGCATATTGTGCAGCCCGAAGACGGCGTCGCAGGGGAAAAGTTCGAACAGCCCCTCCTCGACCATCCGCCTTGCCCCGCCTCGCCCTTCTTCGGCCGGCTGGAAGATGAAGTGCACCGTGCCGGAGAAACTTCGCGTCGCCGCAAGATGCCGCGCGGCACCGAGCAGCATCGCCGTATGGCCGTCATGGCCGCAGGCATGCATCTTTCCCGCTATGGTCGATTTATAAGCCCGCTCCGCCATCTCAGGCATGGCGAGCGCATCCATATCGGCCCTGAGCCCGATCCGGCGCGTGCCGTTGCCGACCTGCAACGTGCCGACCACCCCGGTACCCGCCAGCCCGCGATGCACGGCGATGCCAGCCTCTTCGAGAAGCCTTGCGGCGATGGCGGCGGTGCGCTCCTCCTCGAAACCGAGTTCGGGATGGGCATGCAGATCGCGGCGCAGAGCGGTGAGGAATGGCAGATCGTTTGTGATCCGGGCGGGAATGCTCATGGCCTGGAAATCCCTTCATGCGAAACGGGCGCCCAACCGGCGCCCGCGTCAGATCATCCCTTGTTTATCAAATGGTTCGCAAATTCAATCATCAAGTCTCTTCGACGAACACCTCTTCGCGCTTCTTCTTGACGCTTGGCAGGAAGACGATGATGAGCACGGCAAGTGCGATGGCCAGAAGAGTGGCGCTGATCGGCCGTGTGACGAAAGTGGTTGGATCGCCGCGCGACAGGATCATCGCACGTCGCAAATTCTCCTCGAGCAACGGTCCGAGCACGAAGCCGAGCAGGAGCGGCGCCGGCTCGCAGCGAAGCTTTGCCAGCACGTAGCCGATGAGGCCGAAGAAGGCGACGGCATAGAGGTCGTAGACGTTGGCGTTGACGCTGTAGACCCCGATCGAGCAGAAGGCCATGATGATGGGGAAGAGCACGTAATAGGGCACCGTCAGGAGCTTAACCCAGAGCCCGATCAGCGGCAGGTTGAGGATGACCAGCATCAGGTTGCCGATCCACATCGAGGCGATGATGCCCCAAAACAGCGCCGGTTGCTCGGTGGCGACGTTCGGTCCCGGCACGATGCCCTGGATGATCATCGCGCCGATCATCAGCGCCATGACGGGATTGGCGGGAATGCCGAGCGTCAGCAGCGGAATGAATGAGGTCTGCGCGCCGGCATTGTTGGCCGATTCCGGTCCGGCGACACCGGCAACCGCGCCCTTGCCGAACTCCTCCGGCGTCTTCGACATCCGCTTTTCCACCGTATAGGAAGCGAAGGAGGCCAAGATCGCGCCGCCGCCCGGCAGGATACCGAGCGCCGAGCCGATCGCCGTGCCGCGAATAATCGGCGCGATCATCTCCTTGAATTCCTGGCGCGACGGCAAAAGGCCCGACACCTTGGCCATCAGCACCGTGCGTGTCGACTCGCCCTCGAGGTTGCGCAGGATTTCTGCCACGCCGAAGACCCCGACAGCGAGCGCCACGAAGTTCAGCCCATCCGCATATTCACGGATGCCGAGCGTGAAACGCGGCGTGCCGGTATAGATATCGGTGCCGACGAGGCCGAGCAGAAGCCCGAGCGCCACCATCGCCAACGCCTTGACCACGGAGCCGTGCGCAAGAGCAATCGACGAAACGAGGCCGACGACCATCAGCGAGAAATATTCCGCTGACCCGAATTGCAGCGCAATGGCGGTGAGCGGCGGCGCGAAGATCGCAACGAGGAAGGTCGAGACCGTTCCGGCAAAGAACGAACCGAACGCCGCGATCGCAAGTGCGGCCCCCGCCCTGCCCTTGCGCGCCATCTGGTAACCGTCGATCGCGGTGACGGCAGAGGAGGATTCGCCCGGCATGTTGATGAGGATCGCCGTCGTCGAACCGCCATACTGCGCGCCGTAATAGATGCCGGCGAGCATGATCAGCGAGGAGACCGGTTCGAGCTGGAAGGTGATCGGCAAGAGCATGGCGATCGTCGCCGTGGCGCCGATACCCGGCAGCACGCCGATCAGCGTGCCGAGCAGCACGCCGATTAGGCAGAAGAGCAGGTTTTCCGGAGTGCCGGCCGTCGCAAAACCGAGCGCGAGATTGCTGAAAAGATCCATCATCGCCTCCTAGAACCGGACCCAGGGGCCGAAGCGCTCGAACGGCAGCCCGAGCCCATAGCTAAAGACCGCCACCGAAAAAAACGTCAGCAGCAGCGAAAGAATAAGCGCGAAGAACACATTCATTTTTTGCGATGCGAAACAGGCGATGAATGCGGTAAAGAACAGCGCCGGCGCAAATCCAAGCCCGCGCACCGTCAGTCCGAAGAAGACAGGCGCCGGCAGGATGAAGAGCATGCCGCGCCAGGCGAAGGCACCGATCGGCTCCCCCTCGATGCGAAGTGCCTGAATGAAGATGATCGCACCGAGGAGCACGAGCACACAGGCCAGCACCAGCGGAAAATAACCTGGCCCCATGCGCACCGCCGTGCCGAGATCGAGCCCCAAGGACTGGAGGGCGAAGAAGGCGCCGGTCGCGACGAAAAGCCCGCCGCAGATCGCATTGGTGGTATCGAAACTGATGGATTTCATGGTGTCTCATGGAGTTGGAGATGGTTCACGTGATGCCGTTGCTGCGGCGATTGCCCCTCATCCGCCTGCCCGCACCTTCTCCCCGCAAGCGGGGATCCGAAGGACGGGTCGAGACCAGTGGCTCGACCCCGGTCGGGTTAGGGTGAGGGGCTCATCCGGCATGTCCTGGACGAGGACAAGTCTCAGTCCGCATATTCGCCGGCAGCCTCGATCACCTGCTTCCAGCGGGCGATCTCGCTTTCGAGCTTGGCCTTCAGCGCAGCCGGAGTCGCATCGGCGTCGGAGGATGGCGCCGTGCCGAGCTCGGCGAAGCGAGCGCCGACATTCGGGTCTTTCAGAGCGACCTGCAGCGACTTCGACAGCCGTTCGTTGATCGCAGCCGGCGTGCCTTTCGGCGTGTAGATACCGTGCCAGATGCCGACTTCAAAACCCGGAAGGCCGGCTTCGACTGCCGTCGGAATGTCCTTCATCACGTCGAGGCGCTTGGGCGAGGTCACGGCATAGGCCTTGATCGTGCCGCCCTGGATCTGCTTGGTCGTGTTGGTCGTCTGGTCACACATGACGTCGACCTGACCGCCGAGCAGATCGGTCATGGCAGGGCCGGTGCCCTTGTAGGGAACGGTGGTCAGCGGCGTCTGGATGGCACTCATGAACATCATGCCGCAGAGATGCGAAGCCGCACCGATGCCGGCATTGGCGACCGTCACCTTGTCTTTGTTGGCCTTGATATAATCGATCAGTCCCTTGAGGTCGGTGGGCTCCATATCCTTGCGTGCAACGATTGTCATCGGCACCTCGGTGACGAGGCCGACATAATCGAAGGCGCCGAGCGTGTCATAGGCGAGCTTGCGGTAGAGCGTGGCGCTGGTTGCCATGCCGATATGGTGCAGCAGGATGGTGTAGCCGTCGGGATCGGCACTCGCCACCCGGCCGGCGCCGAGCGTGCCGCCGGCGCCGCCGACGTTTTCGACGACGATCTGCTGGCCGAGATCCTTCGACATGGATTCGGCGACGAGGCGCGCGACGGTGTCGGTCGGGCCGCCGGCCGCAAAGGGCACGACCATGGTGATGGTGCGTTCGGGATAGGACTGCGCCGAAGCGGCGCCGGCGAGAAGAGAGACCGCGGCAGCCGCGGTCAGGCCGAGCATAGCCTTCAGAATTTTCATCGTTTCCTCCCTGATGAAACAAGCAAGCCCGCCGACACATCCTCCGCGCCGGGCATGACCTATTTGTCGCCGGGAAAAACCGGCCCGCAATCATTTCAGCCACTTTCGAGGGACGATTTTGCGACAGTGCGATGCAGCATGGGTCGATTTGGAAACAAACGGCTTGTGCGATGGGTGGATTTTCACCCATCGCATGCCGACGACCACATTTCTGCTGGCAGCACCCGCCTCGGTCAACGACCGGCCAGCCGCTGGAAATGTCACCTCGGTAAGCGTACACTTTCCAAAGAGGTTAACCTTCGATGGTCAGCATCCGCTTGTCGAGGCCGTATTTCTGCATCTTTTCGTAGAGAGTCTTCCGGGAAATTCCGAGCGTCTCATAAACCGGTCTGAGGCTGCCGCCATGCGCCACCAGCGCACCGGCAATGACACTCCGTTCGAATTCGGCGACCCGCTCCGCAAGCCCGGTCGCCTCCTCGGCCTGCCTTCCACCATTGTCCAGACCGAGGACCAGACGGTCGGCGGCGTTCCTGAGTTCGCGCACATTGCCCGGCCAGTCGCGCTGGGCGATATCGGCGATCACCTCAGGCGGCACCGCCATCTCGTCGCGGCCGTAGCGAGCCGCCGCTTCCCGCACCAGCTGCAGAAAGAGCAGCGGAACATCCGCCCGGCGCTGCGACAGCGACGGCACATGCAGCGTTGCAACGTTCAGCCGATAGAAGAGGTCGGCGCGGAAGCGCCCCGCCGCCACCTCCGCCTCCAGATCCACCTTGCTCGTGGCGATGAAGCGCACGTCGAGCGCCACCGTCTCATTCGATCCCAACCGGGAAATCACCCGCTCCTGCAGCACCCGCAGGAACTTCGCCTGCAGGTCGAAGGGCATCGAGCCAATTTCGTCGAGCAGGATGGTGCCGCCGCGCCCATGCTCGAACTTTCCGTAACGCGGCCTCACCGCCCCCGGAAAGGCGCCTACCTCGTGGCCGAAGAGCTCGCTTTCGATCAGATTTGCCGGCAGCGCGACGCAATTGATCGCGATGAACGGCCGGCTCGCCCGGGCGCTGATATCGTGAAGCGCTCGGGCCACCACTTCCTTGCCGGCCCCGGTCTCGCCGACAACGAGCGTATCGGCATCGCTCGCCCCGATCGCCCGGATGCGGTAGCGCAGATCCACCATCACCTGCGTGCGCCCGGGCAGCCGCGCTTCGAGATCGTCGCGCTTGCCGGCGACCGCTTTCAGCAGCCGGTTTTCGAGCACGAGGCCGCGCCGCTCCATCGCCCGGCGGATGACGCCGGCCAGCATCTCCGGCGTGAACGGCTTCTCGATGAAATCATAGGCGCCTTCACGCATCGCCTTCACCGCAAGCTGAACGTCGCCGTGGCCGGTGACGAGAATGACCGGCACCTCCGGGTCGAGCTCGCGAATCTTCTGCATCAGCGTCATGCCGTCCATACCGGGCATGCGGATGTCGCTGACGACAACGCCGGGAAAGCTGTAGCCGATCAATTCCAGCACATGATCGCCGTTCGAAAAGGTCTCGACACGAAAGCCCGAAAGCTCCAGCGCCTGCGCCGTTGAGCGGCGCAGTTCCTCCTCGTCGTCGACCAGCAGGATCTTCGCATCATTCATTCCGCCGCCTCCGGCATCAGCCCCGCCGCCGATTGCAGCTCGATGCGGAACACCGCGCCGCCTTCGGGATGATTGGCAGCAGCAAGGCTGCCGCCGAAATCCTTGATGATGTTGTAGGAGATCGAAAGCCCGAGACCGAGCCCCTTGCCAACGCCCTTCGTCGTGAAGAACGGATCGAAGATGCGCTCGGCGATGGCCGCAGGCACACCCGGCCCATGATCCCGCACTGTCAGCACCACTTTACCGGCGGCCTCGAAGGCCGAAACCTCGATGCGTCTGTCATCAAGCCCTTCCACCGCATCGGCCGCATTGGAAATCACATTCACCAGCACCTGCTGCAGCCGCACCGAACCGGCGCGCACGATCAGCGGCCGGCTCCCCAGATCAAGCCTCAGCTCGGCATCGGCCGCCTTCAGCCGCCAGGCAATGATCTCGAGCGTGTCATGCATCGCCTCGTCCAGAGAAACGGACCCAAGCTTCTCGTTCGGTTTGCGTGCAAAATTGCGCAGGTGCCGGCTGATTGCGGCCATGCGATCGATCAGCCCGCCGATCCGCCGGATATTGTCCCGCGCCTCCTCCGTCCGGCCGCGATCGATGAGAACGGAGGCGCTGTCCGTGTAGGTCTTGGCGGCGGCGAGCGGCTGGTTGAACTCGTGCGAAAGCGCAGCTGACATCTGCCCGAGGCCGGCGAGCTTGCCCGCCTGGATAAGGTCGGCCTGTGTCTGACGGAGCTGCTGCTCGGTCAGTCGCCGTTCTGATATCTCTTCCTTTATGCGGCTGTTTACGCGGGCAAGATCGGCCGTGCGCTCTTCGACGCGCCGCTCCAGCTCGTTGCGAGCCTCCGCCTGCAGCTGCATGCGCTCAGCAAGCCGCGCCCGCCGCTGCCGCAGAACCGCGACCGCGAGCCCGGCAATGCAGAGGACGAGAAAGACCGCCGCAAGCGCGGTGCGCGCCTGGGTGCGGATGGAACTCGTCTCCATCAGCACGTTCACCGTCCAGTCCTCCGCTGGCATGTAGTGCGAGAGCACCAGATATTCGCTCGAGCCGCGCTCGCCGGTGAGCGTCATCAGCTCGTATGGTCCAAAGCGCTGGCGGGTCACCGGCAGCGCCATCAGCCTGGCATTGGCATAACGCCGCGACGCCTCCGTTCGTGCGATGCGGTCGGCCGTCAGCGGCAGGATTGCGCCGTAGAGCCATTCCGGGCTGCCGGACATGAAGATGATGCCCTCCGGATCGGAGACGAAGATCTTGTATTCGCCGCCGCCCCAGGAGGATTCGATCATATCGATATCGACCTTGAAGACGATGACGCCGCGAATATCCGCGCCGGTCCGGATCGGCGCAGCGAAATAATAACCGCGCTTCAGCGAAGTGGTGCCGAGCGCATAGAACCGTGCCTGCCGGCCTTCGATCGCCTCCTGGAAGTAGGGCCGGTAGCTGAAATTCTGTCCGACGAAGCTTCCCGGCCCGTCATAGTTGCTCGCCGCGATCGTCTCTCCGTCAGGCTTGACCACATAAATGTCGGAGGATTTCAGCAGCCCGTTGATCTCCTTGAGATACAGATTGGCCGCGTCGCGCAGGGCTGCATCTTCAGGCGCGCTCACCAATTCCTTGATGTCGTCGTGATCGGCGATCAGCGCCGGCAGCGCCTCGTAGCGGTTGAGATGACCGCTGAGCGCCGAGACGGCAAGACGCAGCGCCGTTCCTGCCTGCGCCGAAGCTTCGCCCATATAGGAGCGCGTTGCAATCGCGCTTCCATATGTGAAGAAGGCGAAAATGACGATCGGCGCCACCAGCAACGCCGCTATCGCACGATATCTCGAAGACAGATCCGGCTCCTCCCCTTTCTGCCTCCACTCCCCAGCGAGGCATACCCGACGGGCCAAGTCTAGCGCATCGGCCCGAAAATCGGAATCGATTTTCGGAAAGCACGATGCGTAGATTCAAGATGTTAGAGCGCCCTGTGTACGTCCGAACGGACGCACACAGGGCGCTCTAACAACACCGACAGTGATTTCCAAGAGCCTGTCGAAACTTGACACTCGGCAAGGCGGATGTCCTATTGCGGCATCGCAGGGGACCCGATCATGAGCGACGACCCGACGCCCGCCGACAGCAAACTCACCAGCTCCAAACGTCGCTGGGCGGCTGAAGGTAAATTCCTCACCGGCCGCATCAGCCGTCCTGAAGCTGAGCGCCTGCCGCCCGGCCAGCATCTCGTCAAGAACTGGCCGGTGCTCGATCTTGGCCAGCAGCCCGTCATCTCCACGAATAGCTGGCGCCTCGAGCTGCGCGGCCTCGTTGAAACGCCGCTCACCCTCACCTGGACCGACTTCCAAGCGATCGAGCAGAGCACCAAGGTCAGCGATATCCACTGCGTGACCACCTGGTCGCGCTACGACAACAAATGGAAAGGTGTTTCGACCCGCGATCTTCTCGATCTCGCCATGCCGAAGCCGCAAGCCGGTTACGTCATGCTGACGAGTTATGACGGCTATACCACCAACCTGCCGCTTGCCGATTTCGCCGCCGAGGATGCGATTCTTGCAACATCATGGGAAGGCCTGCAGCTGACACCGGATCACGGCGGCCCGATGCGCCTCGTCGTACCGCACCTTTATTTCTGGAAAAGCGCCAAGTGGCTGCGCCGCATCGAACTGATGCCGGATGACGAAGCCGGCTTCTGGGAAAAGAACGGTTACCATATGTATGGCGATCCGTGGCGCGAGCAGCGCTATTCCGACGATTGAGCCTTCGGCCGCAGGAAGCGGCCAAGCGCAAACAACACAAGGGCGAGCAAAGCGGCGAGCCCCGTCAGCGACACCATGCTGGCGGTATGAAACGGCACTTTGCTCCAGCGTGGCTTGACGACGTCGGCGGTATTGAAAGCCTCGCCGCTGAACCGGCAGGTGATGAGCGCAAGGCTGCGCCGCACCATGTCGGCGTCGACCGCGGAAATGATTTCATCAGCCGCAGCCGCCTCTCGCGGCATCTCGCGCATCGAAAGCAAGACCACCTTGGCCGCCGCGAGATAGGCGTGAGCGCATTCGTTGAACGGACTCTCCTCGTCGGTCACGCTGCCCGGCATCTGCCCCCAAAGACAATAGGAATATTGGATTTCGGCATAGTTCAGAGCGCGCCGGAACGGCTCGTTCGTGTCGACCGCACGTGATGCCAGGTCGACAATTCGACCGCGATAGTCCGAAATCACCGCCATCTCGCCATGTGAGATTTCCGGGATATCGAGGCCGGCATGGCTGCCGCCGGCGCTGCGGCTATGAGCAAGTGCGTTTTCGCCAACTGCACAAAAGAAAGCGCCAGCGGCAAACGCCGCCGACAGGACTAATATGGTTCTGCAGCTTTTCATAGTCGCCCGAAAACGTAGGGGCGCAGGCAAAACGGCGCCCACGATGCGTTCAGTGAAATGCCGTTGCCGGCCGGCCCCGTTGCCCACCCTTCACGGCAAGCCGCTTTTCCGCCAACGCTCCGAAAGCAAGACCGAGCGTTGCCCAGAGGATTACATGCATGCCGAGCGAGGTCGTGCGGAAACGCCAGAGCACCATCGCCGAGAAGTTCTCCGGCACCTCGTTGATCGGCGGCAGCAGATAGAGCACCACGCCGATGAAGACGAGGTAAGCGATACCGGCGATGATCGCGCCGTTCCAAAGACCGAAACGCCCGGAAAGACGGCGCGACAGCGCCACCGCGGCAATCAGGGCTGCGAGCGAGACGACGATCATCAGGAAGAACAGCTCGGTCCTGACACCGATCGTGTCGGGATTGCCGACCGCCGGCGGATTGGCCGGATACTTGATGCCGGGAACAAGCACGATCGCCACAAAGGCGGCAATGGCGATGACGGCCGAGGTGCCGCGCGCCGAAAGGCTGCTGACGCGGCCGTGCACGAAAGCGAAGGCGAGCGCGAAAAGCCCGCCGACGGCAATGCTGTAGGCCATGACGCCGGTGAAAAGACCAAGGCCGGCCTGCGTGGCGCGGCTGACGATCTCAGGTTCGGCAGCTTCGCCGGCCGCCTGGGCGCTCGCCTCCTCGAAGGCGATCGCCGCATCGACCAGCGGTTCACCGAATATATGGGCGAAAGCGAAAACGAGGATGCCAGCGATCAAGCCCGCGAGCATGCCGCGAAGCAGAAGGTTTCCAACCATGTCAGGAGCTCCCCTAGATCAATTCCAGGAAAAGTGCGAAGCGGTTTTCCGTTCGGAATTGCGTTAAAACAAAAGCTTAGAGCGGTTCAGCAGAACCGCTCTAGTGGCAGGGAAAGCCGAGGAGATGGCGGCCGTCATGCACGAATTCGTGCACATACATGCCGTTGAACAGCGCCATTGCGCCTTCCTCGGTGCCGACGAAATAGATGGCGATGAGCATCAGCAGGCCGCCGAAGATCGCCCAGGGCAGGATTTCTCCTACGGGGATCGGTGCCGGTGCCGCGACGGGCGCGAAAGTGGTGTCAGACATGTATTCCTCCGGGAATGACGCGTTCAGTCGAAAGAGTGCTTGTGCGGTAGGGTCTGACTTCCAGCGCGAAGAACCTTCGACACGCTGGTCACAGCGGCGCGACCGTGCCGGACTTACACCGGCTTCCAAACCCGCAACAGCATGGTTATATCTGCACGCCGAAGAGCCTGTCAACGAAACTTCAAAGCGGCGAAGGGCTGTCCCCACCGCTATCCGGAGGTCGCAACGACCGTGAATACGCGTCTTACCTGGATCTGCCACGGCGCGACGGCAGCGAGCCGCAAGACCCTCTTCCCGCTCGACGAACCGCTGGAAGACAAGGCCGCGGAAGAAGCGGCCAGAATGGCCGTTCTGCCCCACGCCGATCGTATTGTCACCAGCCAGGCTTTGCGCGCCCGCCAGACTGCCGAGGCACTCCGCCTTAGAGCCAGGACCGACCCGGCGCTTCGCGATTGCGACCACGGCCGCTGGGCCGGCAGGTCGATCGCAGCGATCGCGGGCGAGGAGCCGGAGAGCCTCATGGCCTGGATGAGCGATCCGGAAGCGGCTCCGCACGGGGGCGAGAGCCTTGCTGATCTCAGAACACGTATCGGCGGTTGGATGGACAACGAATGCGCTCTCGGCGGCCATGTGATCGCCGTCAGCCACGCGGCGGTCATCCGGGTGGCGGTCGCGTACGTACTTCAGGCTCCGCTCTCCTCCTTCTGGCTCGTCGACGTCGAGCCGCTTGGCATTGTTCGCATGACCAGCGATGGACGGCGCTGGTCTCTGCGATTCCAGAATTAGCGATCGCTCATCTTATCCAGCCTTACACAAGCAAATCGCGTCATCTCTATTGAACCCGGCTTTGCCGGGACTACTTCCTTGTCCCAAGGAGATGGAAGACATGACATATGACTGGAGTGGGGAGCGCACGCGTCGTCTGCGTTTGATGCGTGTCGCCACAATCGCGGTTTTAGTTGGTCTCATCGTCAGCGTCCCGCTGCTGATCGTCACCGGCTAAATACGAGAAAGGGCGAGCGATGCCATCAGCACGCTCGCCTTCGTTCTCTCCCGCCACCCGCTCCGCGGATAGCACAGTCAGTCCCTCAACGGTGCAGCAACAAGCTGCCTCCTCCAAAAATTCGCCTTCTGGTTTCAACGAACATTTCAGACTTTCATGATAGTTCGGCACAGGGTGGAGATGGAGAAGGCCATATGCCGGTGTTTTTCCAGAGCAGGGCCGGAAGGCAATGCGTGTCGATCGTCGGGCTTGGGATAACTCTCTGGCTCCTCGGCGCGCTATTGCAGCTTGACGACAGCCTTGCCTTCTTCATGACTGGCTTCGGCGAATACGGCGCCGACAAGCTCGTTCTGGCGCTCGGCATCGCCGGCGCCATGAGCTTCATCTATTCGGTGTTGCGCATCGCCGACCTGCGCAAGGAAACCGAACTGCGCGCGACCGCCCAGGCAAAAGCCGATTGGACCGCAACCCACGACCATCTGACCAAGCTGCCAAACCGCTACGCCTTCGAGCGCAGAATACTCTCACGGCCGCTCAGAAGCGAGGAAGCCGAGATCGAGGCGTGGGACCACAACGTCACCATCTTCTCTGTCGATCTCGACGGTTTCAAGAAGGTCAACGATCTCGTCGGTCACAAGGGCGGCGACATTCTGCTGATCGAGGTGGCCAGACGCATCTGCACGCTCGGCAATGCCGATTGCGTCTATCGCTTCGGCGGCGACGAGTTCATCATCGTCGCCTTTGCCCTGACGGCTCAACGCGAGGAGCGTTTTGCCAGGCTGCTGATCCAGGCCATCACCCGGCCCATCCATATTGATGGTTTTGCCGTCGAAGTCGGCGCCAGCGTCGGCTACGACCGCTGGGCCGAGGGGGCCGAACAGCTGGAAGATGCCGCTCATCGTGCCGACCTCGCCATGTACGAGGCGAAATCTCGAGGACCCAACCACTATTTCGTTTTCGAACCGGCCATGCAGGATAAGGTAACGGAACGCGCTGCACTGGAAACCCGTCTGCGCGCCGCAATCGCCAATAAGGCGATCAAACCCTTCTATCAGCCGCTGATCGACCTGAAGACCGGTCAGCTCTGTGGCTTCGAGGCCTTAGCGCGTTGGATCGGCGACGATGGCGTCAACATTCCGCCGCCGGTCTTCATCGATATCGCCGAGGAAACCGGCATGATCACTGCGCTGTTCGAGGATCTCCTTGCCCAGGCCTGCAGCGATGCACTCACCTGGCCCGAGCATGTGACATTGTCTTTCAACGTCTCGCCGGTCCAGATGGAAGACAGGCTCTTGACCTCGCGCATTCTCAAAGTGCTTTCGGCAAGCCGGTTGCCGCCGCAGCGCCTGGAAGTCGAAATCACCGAGAACGCGCTGATCCAGGATCCGGCGATCGCCGCCGTCATTCTCGACGAACTGCACGCCGCCGGCATCCAGATCGCACTCGACGATTTCGGCACGGGCTATTCGAGCCTCGCCCAACTCGCCCGCTATCGTTTCGACAAGATCAAGATCGACAAAAGCTTCATCGCCACCTATCGCGACGACGAACGTCAGGAAAAAATCGTCCGCGCCATGCTCGGACTGGGCAGGAGCCTGAACATCAAGACGACAGCTGAGGGCGTCGAGGAGCATGGTCAGCTCGCCTTCCTGCTGCAGCTCGGCTGCGACATCGGCCAGGGCTATCTTTTCGGTAAGGCGATGCCCGCCGCCGAGGCGGGCATCTTCATCAGCGATCGCAATGCCAGTCTGGCCTCGACGGCCTGACGTTATGCCCTAACTTTTTTGACGCAATTCCCGGCAAAACCGCTTCGCGCTTTGCCTGGAATTCGCGCTAAAAAACCTGGCGCAGGATCACGAACAGCACGAAGGCAATTGCGATCGAGGCCGGCAGCGTCAGCACCCAGGCCATCAGCATATTGCGAACGGTCGACCATTGCAGACCGGAACCGTTCGCCGCCATGGTGCCGGCGACGCCTGACGACAGCACATGCGTGGTCGAGACCGGCAGGCCGAGTTGATCGGCCGAGGCGATGGTGATCATCGCGACGGCTTCGGCTGCCGCGCCCTGCCCGTAGGTCAGATGCGTCTTGCCGATCTTCTCGCCGACGGTGACGACGATACGCTTCCAGCCCACCATCGTGCCGAGGCCAAGCGCGATCGCGACCGCCACCTTCACCCAGAGCGGGATGAACTTCGTCGCGTTGTCGACCGCCTTGTGATAGTTCGTCACCGCGCTGAGGTCGCCGGCGTCCATCGGCAGCAGCTTCTGCTTGTCGATCAGCTTCAGCGCCTCGCCAATCAGGTAGATGTCATTGCGGACGTTGCCAACCAGATTGGTCGGCACCGCTTCGAGCGTCGGGAAGCCAGCGACTTCGGCGCTCGTCTGATGAATATATTGCTGCAGGGCCGGCGTCGTCGCATCCGTCCAGGTCTTGTTCTTGACGGCGTTACTGACCTCCGCCTTGTAGTCGGTCACAGTCACGCCTGGCTTCACATATTTGCCGAGCGCGGCTTCCACCTGGACCGATGCCGACTTGTAGGCTTCGAGATAGTTGACATCGGGCGTGCGGTTCAGTGCGAAAGCGGTCGGCACGAGGCCGATCAGGATGAGCATGATGAGGCCCATGCCTTTCTGGCCGTCGTTGGAGCCGTGGGCGAAGCTGACGCCGGTGCAGGTGAAGATCAGGATTGCGCGAATCCAGAGCGGCGGCGGCTGGTTGCCCTTCGGTTCGGCATAGAGCGCCTTGTTGCGCACCAGAAGCTTCATGACCAGCAGAAGCACGGCGGAAAGACCGAAGCCGATCAGCGGCGAGATCAGCAGCGACAGGCCGATATTGGTCGCCTGCGACCAGTCGACGCCGCTGGTCGCGGTGCCGGCCGGCGCCAGGAACTGATTGGCGAGGCCGACGCCGATGATCGAGCCCACCAGCGTATGCGAACTCGACGACGGCAGGCCGAGATACCAGGTGCCAAGATTCCAGACGATCGCGGCGATCAGCAGCGCAAACACCATGGCAAGGCCGGAGCCGGAGCCCACCTGCAGGATCAGTTCCACCGGCAGCAGCGCCAGAATGCCGAAGGCGACGGCGCCGCTCGAGGTCAGCACGCCGAGGAAGTTGAAGAAGCCGGACCAGATGACGGCGAATTCCGCCGGCATCGAACGGGTGTAGATGACGGTGGCGACGGCATTGGCCGTATCGTGGAAACCGTTGACGAATTCGAAGCCGAGCGCGATCAGCAGCGCAAGGCCCAGGAGAATCCAAGGAACGGCAACTGCGGTTGTCAGGTCGCGTCCGAGCGCATAGGCGACATATCCAAGACCGCAGACCAGAACGAGCGCGAAGAGCGGCAAGAACCATTTGCCGGCCGAATTCGAGCTGTGGAGCGGGTGGGAAGCGTCGCTATGAACCTGGCTGGGGGCAATATCGGCCATGGCATAGTTCCTTATTCCGTTTTGCAAATTTGCCTTTTGTTAATAATTCCACAGCGTGAAGCTCTCATGACGCCTGTCTGGTTCGCCGTCTAAGGCACTGACATCAGGCGATATTGGCCGTCATCGGCTTGCCGCCCGGCAGAGACGCCGCGTCACAATCGCAGCCGACCAAGATGATGGGATGCACAGCGACAAAATATGTGACGCGCGAACTCGTCTGGCGAAAGCGGGCATGTCTGGCGCCAGGACCATAACGGCTTCGATCGAACGCGTGGGGTCTGAAGGAGAAGGCGTCGTGTGAATGCCCGAAACCTATGCGCGCTCGAGCCGAACCTTCTCCTTCACGCGCCAGACCCGCGGCGTTTCTCCCGTATATTTGAGAAAGAAGCGCGAGAAATAGGCGGGGTCGGCAAAGCCGAGCCGGAAGGAGATCTCCTGAACGCTGCCGAGCGTAAAAACGAGCTGGCGTTTCGCCTCCTCGATGAGTTTGCCGGCGATCAGCTCGTGCGGCGTATTGCCGGTCATCGACCGGACGATGCGGGTGAGATGCGTCGGCGAAATCCCAAGCTCGCTGGCGTAGAAGGAAGCGGGCTTGTGCGATCGAAAATGCTGTTGAAGAAGCTCGTTCAGCATCTCCATGCGCCGCTCATTCTCATTCGACGCAAGCTCGTAATTATCTCCCTCATGCGAAATCCTCGCCGTCAGCCGCAGCGCCAGAGCAATATAAGCCCCCAGCGTTTCGTTGCGGCCGCTGCGGCGATTTTCGAACTCGTCGCCCAGCCGCCGCAACGTCTGCATGACATAGGCAGCCTCGGCATTATCGGGATCGAGCGGCGTCAGGTGCGGCATCGCCAGCCATTCGCCGAGCTGGCTCCGGTCGCCGAGCGGGTGGCTGAGATGAGATCTCAACAGTGTGATGACGAGGCCGTCGATGTCGCGCGAAAAGCGAAAGCCGTGGTTGAGCCCGGGCGGCACGGTGATGATTGCCGGCGGGCGGATGGTATGGCTCCTCTCGCCGAAAATTGCATCGCTTGAACCAGCTTCGATGTATAATATCTGAAAGAAGCTCTCGTGACGGTGGAGGCGGATTTCCCATTGATGCAGACTGCTGCGGGAGCGAATTGTTTCGCAATGCAGCCAAAACTCCGGCGATCGTCCGATGTTTTCGCCGTAGAGCTCGTAGGTCGGTATGTGTCTGCTCATCGGCTTCCTCCCGCGCCAATGTTCGATTAGTGCAATTTTTAGGCTGGAATGTCCATTGTGGCGATCCGGCCGGCGCGGCAGAATCTGACAAAACGCAAAAATGCAGGGAGGACGCATTTGCGAACCAAGGTCGCCATCATCGGTTCAGGGCCATCCGGCCTGCTGCTCGGTCAGCTTCTGACCGAGGCCGGCATCGACAATGTCATTCTCGATCGGGTCAATAAGGATTACATCCTCGGCCGGGTGCGCGCCGGCGTTCTCGAGGAAGGCACGGTCGGGCTGCTGGATCAGGCCAAGGCGGCAGCGAAGCTGCATGCCGAAGGCCTGCCGCATGACGGCTTCTCCCTAGCCTTCGACGGACGCGACCATCGCATCGACCTGCATGAATTGACCGGTGGCAGACGGGTCACCGTCTACGGACAGACCGAGGTGACGCGCGACCTGATGGAGCGGCGCGAAGCAAGCGGCGCCCCGTCGATCTACGATGCCGCCGATGTCGTGCCGCATGATTTCGATGGCCGCGCTCCCTTCCTCACCTACACAAAGGACGGCACTACGCGGCGCATCGATTGCGACTTCATCGCCGGCTGCGATGGGTTTCACGGCGCCAGCCGCAAGGCCGTCCCCGAACGGGCGATCCAGCGTTTCGAGAAGGTCTATCCCTTCGGCTGGCTGGGCGTTCTTGCCGACGTGGCGCCGGTCAGCCACGAGCTGATCTACGCCAACCATCCAAGGGGCTTTGCGCTCTGTTCGATGCGCTCGGCCACGCGCAGCCGCTATTATATCCAATGCGCGCATGACGAGAAGGCGGAAGACTGGAGCGACGACCGCTTCTGGGACGAGCTGAGACGACGCCTGCCGGCGCATCACGCCGAGGCGTTGACGACTGCGCCGTCCTTCGAGAAGTCCATCGCTCCTTTACGCTCTTTCGTTGCCGAGCCGATGCGCTTCGGTCGGCTTTTCCTGGTCGGCGACGCCGCCCATATTGTGCCGCCGACCGGCGCCAAGGGATTGAACCTTGCAGCCAGCGACGTCCATTATCTTTTCTCCGGACTGATCGAGCATTACCGCGAAGGCTCGGATCACGGCGTCGACGCCTATTCGCAGAGGGCACTTGCCCGTGTGTGGAAAGCCGTGCGGTTTTCCTGGTGGATGACGACGATGATGCATCGTTTTCCCGATACCGGTGATTTCGATCAGAAGATCCAGGAGGCGGAACTCGATTATCTCACCCATTCCCGCGCCGCCTCGACGGCGCTTGCGGAGAACTATGTGGGCTTGCCATTCTGATATGAAGATTTGAGACTGCTCGACCATTGAGGTCCGCATTTTGAACGCATCCAGAGCGCGATTTCGCCGATCAGGTCGTTATTCTCGACGAGAGAAGATGGCCTGGACGGGAACATCGGACAGTGTCTCCGGCCATCATGTGGCTGCCGAAGCATTGCTTTTGGTCGGCTGGCTGCACCAATGAAGACGATCGCTGTACTGTCGGTCCTCCCGGTTATTCCTTCGTTCCGTTACGAGGTTGCGCTTCGTACGCGCAGCAACTCATTCGGCATATCGTCATGACGGCGTCATCGTTGGCAAGTCATTATTACCTGCCAGGAATGCTTCTGCCGCGGCCGAGGAGACAGCAGCAGCACCAACGCTCGATGACGAGCAGGACCGACGTCATTGTCGCCTTCTTTGCCTGGTGCCGGGAGCTGCAGCCAGTCGAATTCGCCGGCTTGAGTAGGCGAATTAATCTCATGCTCCGGCAATTTACATTGCCAATCCACCCGATTAGGTTGCACATTCGGAATTAAATCACACGGGAGGTAGAAATGGCAAACCACAAGCCGGTCGCAGGTGACGTATACTTGCCTGTTTTCGATATCAACGATCCGATCAGTGGCGACATCCTCGAAAATACCAGTTCCACCGATGTCGATGGAGATCAGGTGCGCCTGAACTTCGTCAATGGACAGCGAATTCCCCAACCCGCCGATCCGAACGGGCCCGCCACGAGCACGACGATCGAGGGGAAATATGGCACGCTGACTGTCTATTCCGACGGTGGTTACACTTATGCGCTCGATCATTCCAACCCGGTGGTGGCAGCGCTCGGCCCAGGGGATCAACTCGTCGACCAGTTCAATTTCAAGATTTCCGACGGCAAGGGCGCCACCGACTTCGGCTTGCTCAATATCGCTGTCGACTTGCCGGAACGTGGCGACGTATTCGTCAATTTCGAGGATGTCGGCAAACACGACTTCCCCACAGGCTATAAAGGCTTCGATTGGGGCGCCTGGCGAGATGGTGACGATGCCACGGTTCACAAAGAAGCCGACGGCAACCATGTTCTGTCGGGCGGCGTGTTCTGGACACCCATTCTATCCGCCGATGGCGGAACCTTCCAGATCGAGCAATTCAGCGTCGCAAACGGCACGTCGAACTATGACAACGTTCTGACGATCGAAGGCCACCTCAACGGCAATATCGTGTTTTCGACCACGGTTAACGTGACCGCCGACAGCATGGACGCACCCCAAGTGATCGATCTCAGCGCCTGGGGAAAAATCGACTATCTCCTGCTCGACACCGAGCCGGTCATTACAGAGACGAGCGGTCCGGATTATTATGGTGCGCGATACGACAATTTTCATTTCATCGTTTGACCGGCGGCTGGATAGCGCGGGCTTTCCCGCGCTGTCCTCGCATACGGTGAAACCATTTGGCAGTCGAACCCGACCATGCCCTTGTCCCGCCTATGGGGCAAGGCAGGAAAACGCTGAAAACCGAAGCAAGATCTCGTCGACTATTGATATTGTTGGAGATTTGACTGGTAGCGGAGGAGGGATTTGAACCCCCGACACAAGGATTATGATTCCTCTGCTCTGACCTACTGAGCTACTCCGCCACTGGTCAAACGATACCTGCTCGTGAAGCGGAGCGGGCTCGTGGGATGAGCGGCTTATAAGGTGCGCTTCGGCTTTGTGTCAAGCGCATGATCGAGAAAAACGGTGGGCTATGTCGCCCGCCCTTTCCTATCGGTTTCAGGCGGCGACTGGGCTGGTCAAAAGAGCCTTCAGCGAAGCTTCCGCCGAAGGTTCGCGCTCGGAGCGCTCGATGAAACCGCCGCCGAAGACGCGGGCGTTGTCGCCGGGTGCGGAATAAAGCGCGCAAGCTTGGCCGGGAGCGATGCCCGCCTCACCGACCGTCAGATCGACATAGGTGCCGGTCGCATTGATATGCAGGACGGCGGGCGCCGGCGCCCGTGTCGAGCGAACCTTGGCGTAACAGGCGAAGCCCTCGCCGGACGCAGCTTGCGCAAGCGTCTCGTCGCCCAGCCAATTGACGTCGCGCAGATAGACGCGGTGCGTTTCCAGCGCCTCCTTCGGTCCAACGATGACCCGGCGCGAACGGGCGTCGAGAAAGACGACATAGAGCGGCTCGCCGGTGGCGATGCCGATGCCGCGGCGCTGGCCAATGGTAAAGTGCAGGATGCCTTCATGGCTTCCCAGCACCCGGCCATCGAGATGGACGATTTCACCGGCGAGTGCCGCATTCGGCTTCAGCTTGGTGATGATATCGGAATATTTGCCCTGCGGTACGAAGCAGATGTCCTGGCTGTCGGCCTTCTTGGCGACGACGAGGCCCATCTCTCCGGCAAGCCTGCGGGTCTCTGCCTTCGGCAGGCCGCCCAGGGGAAAGCGCAGGTAATCGATCTGCTCCTGCGTCGTGGCGAACAGAAAATAGCTCTGGTCACGGTCGGCATCGGCCGGGCGGTAAAGCGCGCGTCGGCCGGGATTTTCGGGTGAAGGGTTCGGCCGCGAGCGGATATAGTGGCCGGTCGCCAGCGCATCGGCGCCCAGTTCCTTGGCGGTTGCCAGAAGATCGGCAAACTTGACGGTCTGGTTGCAGGAGACGCAAGGGATCGGCGTTTCGCCGGCGACATAGCTTTCGGCGAAGGGATTGATCACCGTCTCGCGAAAGCGCTTTTCATAATCGAGCACGTAATGCGGGATGCCCAGCGTTTCGCAGACGCGGCGCGCATCGTCGATATCCTGGCCGGCGCAGCAGGAGCCGGCACGGTGAACGGCCGCGCCATGATCGTAAAGCTGCAGCGTGATGCCGAGCACATCGTAACCCTGCTGTTTGAGAAGGCCGGCGACGACGGATGAATCGACGCCGCCCGACATGGCTACGACGACACGGGTCTCTTCCGGCTGCTTGTCAAAATCCAGTGTGTTCAACGGTGATGCCAAATTCTGCTTGGGTCACGATCCGCCCTTGCGCTGCAATTGCGGCCGATTTGCCGATCTTCGGCGGGATCGGCCGCCGTCTCTCGATGAGGGATCGATATAGAAAGGATTGTCCTCAGACGCAAGGGGCGGCTTTGGACGGCCGATATTCGCAACCGGAGTGAAGGAAGGCGCAGCGGAAGCCGCGCCTTGAAAAGCGGGGGGTGCGGCTCAGGTGCCGATCAGCTTGTTACAGGCGAATGCGATGCCCGGATTAGCGATGATGGCGGTCAAGAGCGCCAGTCCGATCATCGGGAATGAATAGCGTTTCATATGCATCCTCCTTCCAGCCCACCATAATTATGCCGGTTCGGCCGCCTTTTTCAAAATAACGAATGCTTGATGCTGTCACGCGGCCACATCAAGCTCCCTTGCCAAGGCCTCCATCAGCTCGCGGCAGCCGATTTCGCGGTTGGCACCCGCCGAGGCATCATCGAAATAGACGCCCTGTTCAGTATAGGTCATGACGGTGCCCTTGCCGGAGGGACTGAATTCGATGGTTGCTAGAGAGACCGAGATCGGAGCTCCGCCCACCGCCATCCGGTAGGAGATCACGATGCGCTCGTTCTGCACGATATTCTGATACTGCGTGTCGTTGATGATCTCGGGCCCGTCACCGAAGCGGAAGCGCGAAAACTCCGAACCGCCGACGCTGAAATCGGAGGTGAATTCGATCACTTCCCAGCCTTCGCCCTCGGCAAACCAGCGCCGCTTGCTGTCAAGATCGGAAAAGGCGAAGAAGACGCGCTCGGGCGGAACGGGATAGGCGCGTTCGACGGCGAAGGTGGCGTGGGAAACGGCCGGCTGGGTGGCCGCTGGCTTCGTGGACTGCTCGTTCATCACTCTTTCTCCTCTTGCTGGTTGTTGACCTGGTTATCGACGGCCGGCTGTGAAAGCATCTCGCCCAGGCGATCAAACCGCCGCTCCATCAGGCTTCTGCGTTCGGCCACCCAACCGGCGATGCGGTCGAGACCTGATGGTTCGATGCGGCAGGTGCGCACTCGTCCGATCTTTTCGCTGCGGATGAGGCCGCTTTCCTCCAGTACCTGTAAATGCTGGACGATCGCCGCAAGCGACATGTCGAAGGGGCGCGCCAGCTCGCTGACGCTGGCCGGGCCGCGGCTCAGCCGCTCGACGATCTGCCGCCGCGTCGGCTCGACCAGCGCCTTCAGAATATCGTCTATATCGTAATAGTTAAGCATGGACTTGAGTATTGCGGCGCGATACCTAATTGTCAAGTCATCGCTTAACTATTGATGCAGACGCTGAACCCGGCCCTGTCGGGCGCGTCGCGAGTCGCAATGTCGCAGCGTCATCGAAGCCTGCTTGGAAAGCTCACGAATAGCTCGATTTTGAATTGTGTCATGCACAATAGGGCGTACCCCTGTGCGAACGGGATAAGCCTTTAAAACTATTTGAATGATACGGAACAATTCCGCCGATCGTGCGTTGCAGGTAATCGATGTTGCAATCGAATGGCTGAGGAGGGTTTCATGGGCAGGTTCGGCACGACGACCGATTACAGCAGTATCAGACATTGGATCGAGGAACGCGGTGGCCATCCCGCCCGTATCGATAACGCGCGGGATAGCGAAACCGTCCGGGTCGATTCTTCCGCGGAACCGCAGGAGGAGATCTCCTGGGACGAATTCTACCGGGGCCTCGACGACAGCAGGCTCGCCTTCCTTCACCGCACGAAGGCTGAAGACGATGTTGCCCGTCTTGGCAAGCTTGTCCGCCGGAAACGCCGGCACCACTAACCTCATCTGTTCCAGCCACAGCAAAACCCGGCGCAGCTTCCCGCGCCGGGTTTTCACGCTTTCCTTGGGAGGAACAAACTCAGTCGATGTTGAAGGTCAACAGTTTTGCCTGGCGGATCGCCTGGTTCGCCGTCAGCTGAGCAAGCACGGTGTCGTCCACGTCGCCGTCGACATAGAGCAGCGCGATGGCGTCACCGCCCTGCTTGTCGCGGCCGAGCTGGAAGTTGGCGATGTTGACGCCGGCAGTGCCAAGCGTCATGCCGATGAAGCCGATCATGCCGGGAACGTCGGTATTGGTGATGTAGATCATATGCGAGCCGACATCGGCATCGAGGTTGATGCCCTTGATCTGGATGAAGCGCGGCTTGCCATCCGAAAACACCGTGCCGGCGACCGAACGCGTCATGCTCTCGGTCGTCACCGTCAGCTTGATATAGCCGTCGAAGACACCTGTCTTGTCGCGCTTGACTTCGGAAAGCACGACGCCCTTTTCCTTGACCATGATCGGCGCCGAAACCATGTTGACGTCGGCGACCTGCGGGCGGATGAGGCCGGCAAGCACCGCGCTCGTCAGCGCCCGCGTGTTCATGTTGGCGGTGATGCCGTCATAGAGGATCTCGATTTCCTTGATCGGCTCCTCGGTGACCTGGCCGACGAAGGCGCCGAGAACATCGGCAAGCCGGATGAAGGGCTTCAGGATCGGCGCCTCCTCAGCGGTGATCGACGGCATGTTGATGGCGTTGGAGACCGCACCCTTGACGAGGTAATCCGCCATTTGTTCGGCCACCTGCAGGGCGACGTTTTCCTGCGCCTCGGTCGTCGAGGCGCCGAGATGCGGCGTGCAGACGACATTCGGCAGGCCGAAGAGCGGGCTTTCCTTGGCCGGCTCGACCTCGAAGACGTCGAAGGCGGCACCGGCGACATGGCCGGACTTGATGGCTTCGGCAAGGGCTGCTTCGTCGACCAGGCCGCCACGCGCGCAGTTGATGATGCGCACGCCGGGCTTGGTCTTTGCCAGCGCTTCCTTGTTGAGGATGCCGCGCGTCTTGTCGGTCATCGGCACATGCAGCGTGATGAAGTCGGCCCGGGCGAAAAGCTCTTCCAGCTCGACCTTGGTCACGCCCATCTCCTCGGCGCGCTCCTTGGAGAGGAACGGGTCGTAGGCGACGACGTGCATCTTCAGGCCGATGGCACGGGCGCAGACGATCGAGCCGATATTGCCGGCGCCGATGACGCCAAGCGTCTTGCCGGTAATCTCGACGCCCATGAATTTCGACTTCTCCCATTTGCCGGCCTGCGTCGAGGTATCGGCTGCCGGAAGCTGGCGGGCGACGGCAAACATCAGCGCAATCGCATGTTCGGCCGTAGTGATCGAGTTGCCGAAGGGCGTGTTCATGACGATGATGCCGCGGCGCGAGGCAGCCGGAATATCGACATTGTCGACGCCGATGCCGGCGCGGCCGACGACCTTGAGGTTCGTCGCCCCCTGGATGATCTTTTCCGTCACCTTGGTGGCGGAGCGGATGGCCAGGCCATCATACTTGCCGATGACGTCGAGCAGACGGTCCTTGTCCTTGCCGAGTTGCGGTTCGAAATCGACTTCGACGCCGCGGTCACGGAAAATCTGGACGGCGGTTTCCGACAATTCGTCGGATACGAGAACGCGAGGTGCCATTGTGGCCTCCTTGAAAAGTGTTCAGCGATGGATGAAATGAGAATGCTGGGCTCCGCCCTAGGGCGGAGCCGGATGCGATCACGTCAGGCTGCCGCCTGGCCGAGCTGCGACTTCTGCGTTTCGAAAGCCCAGGAAAGCCAGGGCATCAGCTTCTGCATGTCGGATGCCTCGATGGTGGCACCGGCCCAGATGCGCAGGCCGGACGGCGCATCGCGGTAGTGGCCGACATCATAGGCGACACCTTCCTTTTCGAGCAGGCCGACCAGCCCCTTGGCGAAATTCGCCTGACCGTCGTCGTCGAGCGCCGCGATATCCTTGTCGACGATCTTCAGGCAGACCGAGGTGTTGGAGGCCGTTTCCGCCTTGACGGCGAGATTGGCGATCCAGTCGTTTGCCGCGACGAAATCATGGATGACCTTGGCATTGGCGTCGGCACGCGCAATCAGCCCCTTGAGGCCGCCGAGGCCCTTGGCCCAGACAAGCGCATCGATATAGTCCTCGACGCACAGCATCGACGGCGTGTTGATCGTCTCGCCCTGGAAGATGCCTTCCGTCAGCTTGCCGCCAGAGGTCATGCGGAAGATCTTCGGCAACGGCCATGCCGGCGTGTAGGTGACCAGACGCTCGACGGCGCGCGGCGAAAGGATGATGACGCCGTGGGCGCCCTCGCCGCCCAGAACCTTCTGCCAGGAGAAGGTGACGACATCGAGCTTGGCGAAATCGAGTTCCTGCGCGAAAGCGGCCGAAGTGGCGTCGCAGATCGTCAGGCCCTTGCGGTCGGCAGGGATGAAATCGGCGTTCGGCACGCGCACGCCCGAGGTAGTGCCGTTCCAGGTGAAGACCACATCGCGATCGAAATCGACGGCGGAGAGATCGGGAAGCTCGCCGTAACCGGCCTCGAGCTTGCGCACATCCTTGAGCTTCAGCTGCTTGACGACATCGGTGACCCAGCCGGCGCCGAAGCTTTCCCAGGCGAGCATGTCGACGCCGCGTTCGCCGAGCAGCGACCAGAGCGCCATTTCGACGGCGCCGGTATCGGACGCCGGAACGATGCCGATGCGGTAATCCGCCGGCACGTCGAGAATTTCACGGGTGAGGTCGATGGCCTGCTTGAGCTTGGTCTTGCCGACCTTCGCGCGGTGCGAACGGCCAAGGGCCGCGTCGGAAAGGGCGTCGAGCGACCAACCGGGGCGCTTCGAGCAAGGGCCAGAAGAAAAATGAGTATTGTGCGGACGGATGTCCGGCTTTGCGGTCTTCGCCATGATGCTATCCTCTCAGATAGAAAGCCCTTCGTTGGGGAAGGGTGTCCCGCCGCCGTGTGTATGGATCGGAGGCGTCATAGTCAAGATCGAAGTGTCGCAGAGAGAGGATATTTTGACGCAGGCAAGCTTGACGCAGCAAAAAGCCGCCCAGGCGGGCGGCTTTCTGATGGAGGCGAATTAAGCTTACTTGTAGACCGCCGGCTGCAGCGGAATTTCCGGCGGCGGTTCATAGCTCGCCTGGGCGCAGCCGCCGAACAGATAGCGGGCGCCGACGCGGGCTTCGTGGACGCTGAGACCCTTGTCGCGGCCGGGGCCGCCGTTTTCGGCATAACCGAACATGTTGCCGCCGTCGATATGCAGGTAGCGGTAGCCGACATCGGCCTTGACGTTGCAGGTGACGTCGATCGAGGCGCCGGCCATGAGAGCGTAGGTGAAACGCCAGTCGCCCTTGCCGCCATGGGTGACCTGGTCGTCGCAGAAGCTGCCGTCATCGGCGCAGGCGACGTTGCGCAGGTTCTTCCACTTCACATAAGAGCCGCCGATACCGGCACCGACGTAAGGCGTGACGTAACCATAGGTGCCGAGATCGACGTAAGCATTGGCGAGCAGCGTGTAGGCGGTCAGCGAAGAGCGGTCGCTCGATGTGCAATCCACCAAGGGGAAGCCGCACTGCCCAACCGTCGAGCCCTTGAAATCAGCCTGCGTCAGATAGTCGAAGGTCAGATCGGTGCGCAGATAGCTGTTGATCTGATAACCGACACCGCCGCCGACCGTCCATGCGTCGTCCAGATCGGCATGGTCGAAATCGACCTCGCTGGCATTGCTGCCTTGGAAATAGCGTGCGCCGCGCAGATCGGTGAAGGCATAACCGACATCGCCACGCAGGTACCAGCCGGTTGCTTCGCTGACCGTCACTTCGGGTGGCTGCTCCGGGATCGGCTCGGCAGGGGCGAGGTCCGCGGAATAGGCGTTTGTCGCGATCAACAATGCGGCGAAGATGCCGGACAAGGTTCTTTTCATGGATCCCACTCCAAAATTCGTTGAGGCGGCAGGCTCAAGTCACTGCCAAACTGGTACGCTTCGGATGGATAATGAACGGGAAACGTTAAAAGCTGCTTAACCACGATTATTTACCGTATTCTGCAGATACCCCTGAAAGAAAAACACAAGTCGCAGCGATAAGAATTCGGCCTGCAGCAAGCATAGAATCTGGCTGAACCATTGCGCATAACGAAAAAGCCGGCGCTTGCGCACCGGCTCCTTCAGTAATCCATTGTCACAAGATCAGGCGGCAGTCCGCACGTTCGATATCGTGCCGATCAGCTCGTTGACGATGCGCTCGATCTGGGCGCGGTCGTCGCCCTCGGCCATAACGCGGATCAGCGGCTCGGTGCCCGAGGGGCGGATGACGAGGCGGCCGTTCTTGGCCAGTTCGGCTTCGGCATCGGCGATCGCCTTCTGCACCTGGATATCCTCCAGCGGCTTGCCGCCGCTGATGCGGACATTGCGCAGGAGCTGCGGCACCGGCTCGAAGCGGCGGCAGACCTCGCTGACGGTCCGACCGGTGCGCTTGACCGCGGCCAGGATCTGCAGCGCTGCGACCAGACCATCGCCTGTCGTGCCGTAGTCCGAAAGCACGATGTGGCCCGACTGCTCGCCGCCGACATTGTAATTATGCTGGCGCATATGCTCGACGACATAGCGGTCGCCGACCCGCGTGCGGGCAAGCGCCATGCCGCGCTCGTCGAGGAAGCGCTCCAGACCGAGATTGGACATCACGGTGGCGACGATGCCATTGCCGCGCAGCTGCTGGCTCTCGGCCCAGCTCTCGGCGATGACGGCCATCAGTTGGTCGCCGTCGACGATCGAACCGTTTTCGTCAACGATGATAACGCGGTCGGCATCACCGTCGAGCGCGATGCCGATATCGGCGCGCACCTCGTCGACCTTCTTCTGCAGTGCGACGGGGCTGGTGGAGCCGCAATTGAGATTGATGTTGGTGCCGTTCGGCTCGTTGCCGATGGTGACGACCTCGGCACCGAGCTCCCAGAGCACGGCGGGTGCCACCTTGTAGGCAGCACCATTGGCGCAGTCGATCGCGATCCTCAGACCCTGCAGCGTCACGTCGCGCGGCAGCGTGCGCTTGGCATGTTCGATATAGCGGTCATGCACGCCGTCGACGCGCTTGGCGCGGCCGATGTCATCGGATTTGGCGAGCTGGGCGTTCAGATCTTTTTCGAGCAGATCCTCGATCTCGGCTTCGAGCTCGTCGGAAAGCTTGTAGCCGTCGGGGCCGAAGAGCTTGATGCCGTTGTCCTCGTAAGGATTGTGCGAAGCCGAGATCATCACGCCGATATCGCAGCGCAGCGAGCGCGTCAGCATGGCGACGGCCGGCGTCGGAATCGGGCCGAGAATAAAGGCATCGAGGCCCGCAGCCGTGAAGCCCGCGACCATGGCGTTCTCAAGCATATAACCGGAAAGACGCGTATCCTTGCCGATGACGACACGGTGGCGATGGTTGCCGCGGCGGAAGATCGTGCCGGCGGCAATGCCGACCCGCATAGCGAGATCCGGCGTCATCGGGAAGACGTTGGATTGGCCGCGAATGCCGTCCGTACCGAAATAGCGTCTTTTCATCTGCACTCCTGCGCTTTTCGCGCGCCAGTCAAGGCAGCGCACCGTTCCAAGCGAATCCGGCTTCCATGGAATGTCGTTCATTCAGGAGCGTGATTCCTGCTTGCCTCAATTCAGCGGAATGCCACAAAATGAGGCTATCAGCACGTAAATTAGCAAGAAAAATGATTATATCCCGTTACCAATAGAAAAGGCCGGATCTCCCGCTTGGGAAATCCGGCCGTGTTCGAGGTGGTGCTAGCCGCTCAATGCGGCTGCGGTTCGAGACCGCCCTCGGGCTCATCACCCTTGGTGGCAGGCCGCGCGCCGGCCTTCGGAACAGCCGTGCGGCTTGGCGGTGAATCATCGCCAAGATCGCGCGACGGCTTCTCGCCGCGGATCAGCGCCTTGATCTCTTCACCGGTCAGCGTCTCGTATTCGAGCAGACCTTCGGCAAGAGCGACGAATTCGTCGTGCTTCTCCGTGAGGATCGTACGGGCCTGGGTATAGGCTTCGTCGATCAGGCGGCGCACTTCATTGTCGATCTTCTGGGCGGTTGCTTCCGAAACATTCTTCGACTGCGAAACCGAGTGGCCGAGGAACACTTCCTGCTGGTTCTCGCCATAGGCGACCTGACCGAGTTGGTCGGAGAAGCCCCATTGCGTCACCATGGCGCGGGCAAGCTTGGTGGCCTGCTCGATGTCGGAAGAGGCACCCGAAGTGATGTTCTCCTTGCCGAAAGTGAGCTCTTCGGCGACGCGGCCACCCATCATGATGCAAAGACGCGAAACCATCCACTTGTAGCTCATCGAGTAGCGGTCGCCCTCGGGAAGCTGCATGACCATGCCGAGTGCACGGCCGCGCGGAATGATCGTCGCCTTGTGCAGCGGATCGGCGACGGCGACGTTGAGCGCGGTGATGGCGTGTCCGGCCTCATGATAAGCGGTGAGCTTCTTCTCCGCCTCGGTCATGGCCGAGGAACGGCGCTCGGCGCCCATCATGATCTTGTCCTTGGCGTCTTCGAATTCCTGCATGGTGACGACGCGCTTGTTGCGGCGGGCGGCCATGAGGGCGGCTTCGTTGACGAGGTTCATCAGGTCGGCGCCGGAGAAACCGGGCGTGCCGCGGGCAAGAATCTTGAGATCGACATTCGGTGCCAGGGGAACGTTGCGGGCATGGACCTTGAGGATACGCTCGCGGCCGACGATGTCGGGGTTCGGCACGACGACCTGACGGTCGAAACGGCCCGGACGCAGCAGTGCCGGGTCGAGGACGTCAGGGCGGTTGGTGGCGGCAATCAGGATCACGCCTTCATTCGCCTCGAAGCCGTCCATCTCGACCAGCAACTGGTTGAGCGTCTGCTCGCGTTCGTCATTGCCGCCGCCGAGACCGGCGCCGCGATGACGGCCGACGGCATCGATTTCGTCGATGAAGATGATGCAGGGCGCATTCTTTTTCGCCTGCTCGAACATGTCTCGCACACGGCTGGCGCCAACGCCTACGAACATTTCGACGAAGTCGGAACCTGAAATGGTGAAGAAGGGTACGTTGGCTTCGCCGGCAACCGAGCGGGCGAGCAGCGTCTTACCGGTGCCCGGAGGACCGACGAGCAGCACGCCGCGCGGGATCTTGCCGCCAAGACGCTGGAACTTCTGCGGATCGCGCAGAAATTCGACGATTTCCTCGAGATCCTGCTTGGCCTCGTCGACGCCGGCGACGTCTTCGAAGGTCACACGGCCATGCGCTTCGGTGAGCAGCTTGGCCTTCGACTTGCCGAAGCCCATCGCGCCGCGCGAGCCGCCCTGCATCTGCCGCATGAAGAACAGCCAGACGCCGAGAATCAGAAGCATCGGCAAAAGCGTGCCGAGATAGCTGAGGAAACCCGATGAACCATCCGTTTCAGGACGGGCCGAAACCAGGACGTTCTTAGACTGCAGGCGATCAAGCAGGCTGTCGTCGATTACAGGCGAATAGGTCTGGAAGGTGGTGCCATTTTCAACATAGCTTCCGGAGAGACGGTTGCCCGTGACCACGACTTCCTTCACGCGGCCCGCATCGACCTCACGCAGAAACTGCGAATAAGGGATTTCGCGGGAGCCCGTCTGCGCCGGCGCCGTCTGGAACATACTGAAAAGGGCGATCAGCAGAAGCGCTATGATCGCCCACAAGGCGAAATTACGTAAGTTAGGGTTCATTGAACTCCCCAGCACTGGAACAGCCGCCTCATGGCGACCGTCTTATTCGTCTCTAACATAGGGTTGCGCCGTGCGATTGCCAAGGCGGCCCCCCAGGTCAGATGGTTTTTCCGTCAATACTTCTTAAAGGCGGCCTCGGATAGGGCGCCGTTGCGAAAACCGCCGAAAGCCTGTTCGCAAAGATGAAATCAAATCGTGTCAAAAAGCGGTCGAAGGGCGCGAAATAGGGCGTGAGGTCGATCGTCGGCGAGGATTCCTGCGATAGAAGGGTTCCGTCGGCGGATAACACCGGCGCCGAGGCGATGGCGCGCTTCCACGCAGCCTTGGGCAGGTGCCACATATTGCCCCTCATTCCTGTGCTCGTTACAGGAATCCAGCCACGGCGCGTCTGCGCCGTGATTGACTCGATAAAGCCCGAACTGTCTTTTGCGCCCAAGGACTTGGGCGCACTGGATTCCTGTGACATCCCTCGGGTCAGGTCCGAGGACAGGAATGAGGGAGAGTCTGATGCAGCGGCACCAACTACGATTGATGTGGCCACTCCATTGCACATACGAAACCTTCCATCCCAAACCCCCGCCTCTCCCGGCATCAATACCAGTGACACGATCCCCCGGCTCTCGCGCGTGAGATAAAGCCCGTCCCGTCGCAAATCGAAAACCACCCGGCCGACAGTCATCCGCCCCGGCTCCCCGCCACCGGCAAATTGAAGGATACGCTCCATAGGCGCCCTCCCCGGCGCAAACGGCTGCCCGCCGAAAACGGCTGTCAGACGGCCGAGCGCATAGTCGAGGACTGCACGATCCTGCCCCAACCCGTCAGGCATCACCTGCCCGAGCAGTCCGCCGTGAAGCCTGAAGTGACGATCCAGCCAATCTGCGGCCTTGGCCGAAAGCGCCAGTCGCTCTTCCCAGGCCCTGCAGATATTTTTCTCGGGACCTGCATCAGCCGGAAGCTGCCGCCGGATCCGCACGCGCTCATACTTCACATCCTCATTGCTCGGATCATCGATCCACGGCACGCTCCGCTCTGTCAGCAAAGAACGGATATCCGCCCGGCTGGAAAAGAGAAGCGGCCGCAATATCCAGAAGCGCCGGTTGAAGAGCACCGCATCGGCAATGCCGGTCGAGGCCTGCTCCGTCCGCATGCCGCGCATCTGAAGCGTTTCGCGCTGATCGTCGAGCGTATGGCCGGTGACGATGAGATTGGCGCCAAGTGCGGCAGCCGCTTCGGCGAGCAGACCATAACGCGCCTCGCGGGCCGCAGCCATGATGCCGGTTTTGGGCTTGTCGCCCCGCCAGATCATGATGGTGTGGGGAATGCCGAGTGATGTGCAGAGGGCTGCGACTGCGTGCGCCTCGTCTGCGGAGCCGGCGCGCAATGCATGGTCGACGGTTGCAGCGCATAGGGAAATTTTGAGATGAGCTGCGGCCTTCACGGCTTCGTCAAGGAGGAGAAGCAGGCCGGTCGAATCGCTGCCGCCCGATATCGCGACGAGAATGCGTGCGGGGCTATGAAGCGAGGTGAGAAACTGGAGGATCGCCTCTTGCGGCGATCGGGCTTCCGGAGACATGCCGGAAGACCTTAGCAGGCGAGGCGCTTCTGTTCGCTCGCAACCTTGCTTATGACGGCACGCGAGGCCTTGGGATAACGCTTCGAGACTTCGCGCAGCGTCGCACAGGCCGTCTCGGTATTGTCGAGCGCAGCTAGCGACATGCCAAGCTTCAACAGCATTTCAGGCGCCTTTTCTGACGTGCCATATTTCTGGTGCGCATTGAGGAAGGTTTTGGCCGCCTCATTGTACTTGCCCTGTGAATAGAGCGCTTCGCCAAGCCAGAAATTGGCGTCCGCCGCCCGCGCGCTGCTCGGGTAGCGGGTGATGTACTGGGTGAATTCCTGTTCGGCCGTGCTGTAATCGCCTGATAAGACGTGACCATAGGCCGACTTGTACTGGTCCGCTTCACCACCGAGCGATGCGGTCTGCTGCGGATTAGCGGCATTGGGAACCGGGCCGGAGCCGATTCCCGCATTTTCATCGACAGTTCCGCCGATCGCATTGCCCTTCTGATCGAAATCGATCGAGCCGAGCTCCTTCGGCGGTTGGCCGAGGCCGCTATTGCTAGGCACGTCGGTGGAGGGAGCCGTTTCGGCTCCCTGCGGTGCCTGGATCACCTTGGCGATGTCATCGCCGCCGGAGGCTGCCGGAGCGACATCGGTCTCGCTCTTCTTGACAGGAGCCTTGGCACCGCCGCCGCTGGCACCCGTCTTTTCCAACTGCTGGAAGCGGAATTCATTGTCTTCCTGCTGCTTGCGGATCGTCTCCTGCATCTGCAGCAGCTGGAAGCTCATCTCCTCGATCCGGCCGTTCAGCTGCCGCAGTTGCTCTTCGAGCTGCTGCACGCGCATCTCGGCATCGCCGCTCTGCACCTTGACAACAGGCGGCGCCGACGGGTTTTCCGCGGATCGGCCGCCAAGATGCAGCCCAAAGAACGAGGCCGAATAGGCCGTCCGCTCGCTCCCGATCACGGCCGCGAGGCACAGCATGCCTGCCACGACAAGTTTCTTCATATGTATCGTCCTGTCCCAGTGATTCTTCGCGCCTCGATGACACGAACAGGAGATTTTTCCAATTGCTGTCAAAAAGCAACGGAGTCTGGCCAAAGTGTGGTCAAAAAGAAAAGGCGGCCCCTGATGGGACCGCCTTCCGAAAGCCAACCAAGTCGGCAATTACATGCCGGCGCCGCCGAGAACCGTGACCGCGCGGCGGTTCTGCGACCAGCAGGAAATATCGTCGCAGACGGCAACCGGACGTTCCTTACCGTAGGAAATCGTCTTCAGGCGCTGCGCCGGAACGCCCCGCGAAGCGAGATAATCCTTGGCGGCAGCCGCACGGCGGGCACCGAGCGCGAGGTTATATTCGCGTGTACCGCGTTCGTCGGCATGGCCTTCGACGGTGATCTGATAGTTCGGGTAGCGGCCGAGCCACTGGGCCTGCCGGTCGAGCGTCTGCGAGGCATCGGCGCGGATCGACGAGGAGTCGGTATCGAAGAAGATACGGTCGCCGACATTGACCGTAAAGTCCTGGGCCGAGCCCGGCGTTGCGGAACCACCCGCGCCGCCACCAAGGCCGAGATCGCCCGCGCTGTTCGGCGGCTTCTTGGCGCAGCTCGCAAGCGCGAGACCGGCGACAAGCGCGATCATGACGGGGTTGCGGGCAAAATTCTGCATGCGGCTCATTGCCGGGGTATGAATTCGGCTCATGGCCGGTCTCCTTGCGGGTTCATCAGGGTTTCTGGACAGTAACCGCACTCGGTTAACCGCCCCTCAAAAATTATGGTTAACGAATTACTGATTTGTCCCTTGGTCGCTCGATTCCATGACTTTGGGACGAGATGAAGGCAGCAGCGCATCGCCTACTCCATAAGCGGCGACCAGGCCGGGTCGGAACCATAGCTCGGCGTCTTCACAAGCTGCTCGTTGTAGCCGGTCAGATCGATCGAATAGAGCTGCGGACCGCCTGAGCCTGCCGCCTGGCGGAAGAACATCAGCACGCGGCCGTTCGGCGCCCAGGTCGGGCCCTCATTGTGGAAGCCGGTCGTCAGAATGCGCTCGCCCGAACCATCCGGTTTCATCACACCGATCGAGAACTTGCCGCCGGCCTGCTTGGTGAAGGCGATGAGATCGCCGCGCGGCGACCAGACCGGTGTCGAATAGGAGCCGTCACCGAAGGAAATACGGGTCTGGCCGGAACCATCGGCGTTCATCACATAGATCTGCGGCTTTCCACCGCGGTCGCTTTCGAAGCTGACGCGCGCGCCGTCGGGCGAATAGGATGGCGAAGTGTCGATCGCCGCCGTCAAGGTCAGGCGCGTCGTCGTGCGTGAGCGCAGGTCCATCGTATAGATGTTGGAATTGGCGTCCTGCTGCAGGCTCATGATCACCTTCTGACCGTCAGGCGAAAAGCGCGGCGAGAAGGTCATGCCGGGAAAATTGCCGACGACCTCACGCTGCCCGGTTTCCAGCTGCAGCAGATAGACGCGGGGCTGCTGGTTGGCAAAGGACATGTAGGTGACTTCCTGCCGGCTCGGCGAGAAGCGCGGCGTCAGCACGAGATCGCTGCCATCCGTCAGCATCCGCACGTTGAAGCCATCCTGATCCATGATTGCCAGCTGGCGCTTGCGCTGCTGCTTGGTGCCGGATTCGGAGACGAAGACGACACGGGTGTCGAAATAACCTTCCTCGCCGGTGATCTGCTTGTAGATCGCATCGGCGATGATGTGCGCCACACGGCGCCAGTTTTCCGGCTGCGTATAGAACTGCTGGCCGGTCATCTGCTGTCCGGCGAACGGGTCCCAGAGCCGGAATTCGGCGCGAAGACGGCCATCCGCTTCCTTGGTAACCCGGCCGGTGACCAGCGCCTGGGCATTGATGACCTTCCAGTCCTCGAAACGCGGCGAAGCGTCGGGATTAGAAATCTTCTCGATGAAAGCGGTTTTGTTGATGGGTGCGAAGAGACCGGACCGCTGCAAGTCTGCGGCGATGACCTGCGAGACTTGCGCGCCCATGTCGCCCTGGAAGTCAGTCACCGCAATCGGCAACGGCTGAACGTTACCCTTTCGAAGATCGAGGGTAAGCACCGCGTTCGCCGGAGTCGTAAAGGCTGCGACCCCAAACAGGCCTGCAATGACCATCAGAGCGCGGATGAGGGAACACTTGACCATATCAAATAAGCCTTTCAGCACTTCATGAATTCAGTTTGCTAGTAGGACAGTTCAAGATGACTTCCTTCCGAGCATTGTATTTATCTTTGGAAGCTCGGCTCCTAGGCATCTAGATTCCCAGGCTGCTCGCATCGAAGTTAAGAACGACCTCATTCCAAGCTTCATATTTGTCCATCGGAAGAGTCGAAGAAAACGAGGGAGCCGATTTCATCACGGCACGGTAAGCAGCGCTTTCCAGCGCACGACGCGTCGAATCGCTGCTGCTCCCACCAGACGATTCTATCTCCGGCTCACCGATGATGTTGCCGTCTCTGCCCAGCTTGAAATGCACCGTGACGACCAAGCCGGAAAGGCCTTCCATTCCGGGCGTGACAAGCCAATTGCCCTCGATCAAGCTGCGCATTGCATCTTCTTCGCTCTGGCTGAGTTTCGAGCCGCCGTTGCTCTTTTTCGCGCCTAGCGATGCTTCCTGCGTCGAGCGCTTGGCGCCCCCGGCAGAAGGATCGGTCTTGTTCAGCAAGATCGAAATCTGGTCGGCATTGAAATCGCTTTTCATCGATGAAGCGGACTTCGCCGTTTCTTGCTTTTTGTCCGCCTTCTTTTTGTCGGTCGGCGTGTCCGCGGTCTTCGGCTGATCCGGGGTCTTTTCCGGCGGCTTTTCGGCAGGCTTCTGCGGTTCCGGCGGCTTCACCTGCGGCTTGGCGACAGGCGTCGGCACATTGTCCGGCAGCGCCTCGGCATCGGGCTTCGGCGGCTCCTCCGGCTTGGCCTGTTCTTCCGGCGGTTTTTCCTCGGGCTTCGGCGGTGTCACTTCGACAGGCTTCGGCGGCGGAATGGAAGCGACCTCCTTCGGCTGCTCGACCTCAGTTTCCTCCTTGACGATGTCCTTGACGTCATTCGGCTTAGGATCGATCTTCGGCAGCGGCTTGTCGCTGGAATTTGCCGCGGCGGCCTCGCTATTGCTGGGCTTGGCGTTCGGAACGGGCGGCGTCTTCAGATCGACATTGTTGTCGCCGGCGTTCTCGGCCGGCTGCGCGATCGGCGGCCGCGTCGTCGGCACGGGTGCGGAAGTCTCCTTCTTCGGAGCCTTCTTGTCGCCCTGCTGCATCTGGGTAATGGACTCCACCGGCACCAGATCGACCGGCATCGCCTCGAAATCCTCCACCTTGAAGGATTCCGGCGCGCTGAGCGACACCATCGCCCAGGTGAGTACCAGGCAGTGCAGAACAGCAGATGTGACGACGCTGGTCTTCATCTTGAACGCTATTGGTCCTTCTTCTGCTGCGTCACGAGGCCGATATTCTTGAAGCCTGCGCCCTGAATACGGGCCATGACGTCGGCGATGACGCCGTAGGGCGCCGTCGCGTCGCCGCGCACGAAGATACGTTCGTTATAGCCGGTGGTGGCAATCGCCTCGAGCTTGGCGGCAATCTCGGCGGCCGGGATCGGCGTTTCCTGCAGGAACACTTCACCGTCGTTCTTGACGGAGATGGTAATCGGCTGCGTCTCGGAATTCAGCGCCTTGGCCTGCGTTTCCGGCAGGTCGATCGGCACGCCGACAGTCATCATCGGTGCCGCGACCATGAAGATGATCAAAAGCACGAGCATGACGTCGACGAGCGGCGTCACGTTGATTTCGGAAATCACGGCCCTGTTCCGACCGCCGCGACGGCGACGTCTGCCGCCCCCGCCGTCATTGCCTCCAACAGCCATACCCATGTCAGTATACTCCGTTGGTTACTGAGCTGCAGCGCGCGGCTGCAGCTTCTCGTCGATCTGGCGCGAAAGTATGGCGGAGAATTCATCCGCGAAACCTTCCATGCGGCCCGAGAGCTTGCCGGCATCGGCAGAGAACTTGTTGTAGGCGATAACCGCCGGAATAGCCGCGACGAGACCGATGGCGGTCGCAAGCAGCGCTTCGGCGATACCGGGCGCGACGACCGCGAGGTTGGTCGACTTCGAACCGGCAATCGCCTGGAACGAGGTCATGATACCGACGACCGTGCCGAAGAGACCGATGAACGGACCGGCCGAACCGATTGTTGCCAGCGACCCGAGACGGGCGCCGAGAAATTCCGATTCGCGTGACAGCGTCACGTCCATTGCCCGGTCGATACGCATCTGCAGGCCGATCGGCGAACGGGCGCCGCGCTCGAAGGATTTTTTCCATTCGCGCATGGCGGCCACGAAGATCGCCGCCAGCCCGGTATTGTTGCGTTCCGACAGCGAGCGGTAGAGCTCTTCCAGCGACTGGCCCGACCAGAACACCTGCTCGAACTTGTCGAACTGGCGCCGTGCGCGGCCATAGGCCAGGTATTTGTCGATGACGATCGCCCAGGTCCACACCGAAGCCGCGATAAGTCCGAGCATAACCAGCTTGACGACGATGCCGGCCTGCATGAAAAGCGACCAGAGGCTGACGTCCGTCGTTGCTGCTGCCAATCCTACTTGTTCCATTGATCCAAAATCCCCGAATCCAAACGCCCGGTGCTGGACCGGGCGGCACAAAGTGATCTCGCAAGAAGTGTCCGGCGGCCGCCGCCCAAAGCCCTGGTCAAACTTCCAAGCTCATCTTCCGCCTTCTTGCCGTCAAATTTGGTCAAAGGAAGGCGTGCACCGCACAAACTCCGACTTTCCCAGTAAGACACTATTATGGTTAATAGATCGTTAGTGCCGGACTGTGACGGTAAGCCTGTGTTTGGAAGATTTCGTTCGATGGATTACTTGACCGGAGCAAGATCCGGCTGCCGAAAGAACGCTCATCCTGCGGCGCCGGAATTCCTTCACATAAAGCTCAGGTTTTGACAAGCCTGAATTCCGTGCGATTCGCGCCTATAGCGGCGTACTGCCTTCCAGGAATTTCGCCGCCAACGTTTCCGGCAGCCGCCGCGGCCGCCCCTTGGCGCTGATGACGGCGATGATCACCTTGGCTGATATCAGCAGCGTCTC
Source organism: Rhizobium phaseoli (assembly GCF_010668805.1). Lineage (GTDB taxonomy): Bacteria > Pseudomonadota > Alphaproteobacteria > Rhizobiales > Rhizobiaceae > Rhizobium > Rhizobium phaseoli_A. The sequence goes on from NZ_WUFT01000004.1 coordinate 58,009, forward strand.
GCCCGATTGGATCTGCTGATTGAGCACCATCTTGGCCCCGCCGGCCTTTTCCGTGTGCGTCAGGATCGTCAGCACATCGTCCATGCGCGCCGGGCTTTTGAAGTCGATCTCCATGCGGTGGACGACGAAGACGAGGCCCTCCTCGTCAGCGCTGACGAGCTCGCGCTGCTCGACGCCGAGGCAACGCAGATAATCGGTGCGGCCGCGCTCGAGGAAATGCAGGTAGCGGGCGTGGTAGACCAGACCGGAGAAGTCGGTATCCTCATAGTAGACCCGTTGGACGAGGCGGTGCCCGGCCTCCGTCAGCTCTCCCGAAATGGAAAAAGGGCGCTCCGTCATAATTTTCTCCAAACTGCGGTGCCCTCTTTGGCGCAACGCTTGCCCACAGGCAAGCATTGAATGACCGGCAGGTAGGCATTGAATGCCCAGCTGGTAGGCATTGAATGATTGTCATAATTCCTAACTATTCCCGATATTGAGCGACTGATCAGGAGACGATGTGATGAAGATTGCGGTTATGGGCGGAGACGGTTTCATTGGTTGGCCAACGTCGCTGCATCTCTCCGATGCCGGGCATGACATTCATATCCTCGACAATCTCTCACGCCGCTGGATCGACACGGAGCTTGGCGTTCAGTCACTGACACCGATGGACTCGATCCAGGAGCGCACCCGCATTTGGCATGCCGAAACCGGACGCCGCATCCACTTCAATCTGATCGATCTCGCCAAGGACTACGAACTGCTGAAGAACTGGCTTTCCGAACACCGCCCGGATGCCGTCATCCATTTCGCCGAGCAGCGGGCCGCACCCTATTCGATGAAGAGCGACCGCCATAAGAACTACACGGTTAATAACAACGTCAGCGCCACGCACAACCTGCTGAACGCGCTGACCGAACTCAATCTCGATACCCATCTCATCCATCTCGGCACCATGGGCGTCTACGGCTATTCGACGGTCGGCGCTGCCATCCCAGAGGGCTACCTGCCGGTCGGCATCGAAACTCCAGGCGGCGAGACGGTGAGCCAGGAGATCCTCTATCCCTCCAATCCCGGCTCGATCTACCACATGACCAAGTGCCTGGATCAGCTTCTCTTCCAGTTCTACGCCAAGAACGACGGTTTGAGGATCACCGACCTGCACCAGGGCATCGTCTGGGGCACGCATACCGAACAGACGCGCCGCCATGCGCAGCTGATCAACCGTTTCGATTACGACGGCGATTATGGCACGGTGCTGAACCGCTTCCTGATCCAGGCGGCGATCGGCTATCCCTTGACGGTACACGGCACCGGCGGCCAGACCCGCGCCTTCATCCACATCCAGGATTCGGTGCGCTGCATCGAGCTGGCGCTCAAGAATCCGCCCGCCCGCGGCGCGCGCGTCGACATCTTCAACCAGATGACGGAAACCCACCGGGTGCGCGACCTCGCAGAGATGATCGCGGGGATAAGCGGCGCCGACATCGCCTGGCTGCCGAACCCGCGCAAGGAAGCCGCCGAGAACGAGCTGATCGTCCGGAACGAAAAATTCCGTGATCTCGGCCTCGAACCAATCACGCTGGAAGCGGGCCTGCTCGGCGAGATCGTCGATGTCGCGAAGAAATTCGCTTATCGCGTCGACCGCTCGCGCGTGCCGGCCGTCTCCGCCTGGACTAAGGACATCGCCGCAACGATCAACCACGATCCGGAAGGCAAGCGGCTGAAGTCGGTGTCATGAGCGAGGGTTTGTTGTTGAATCGCCGCCAGCCCAACGATCTCCCCCTCATTCCTGTTCTTGTCACAGGAATCCAGCGCGCCCAAGTCTTTGGGCGCAGGAGGGTCATTCACGGCGCGGACGCGCCGTGGCTGGATTCCTGTGACAAGCACAGGAATGAGGGTAGGTGTGGAAGCGACCGGCGCGGATGATCTCTACCCCGAACCTCGCATACGTCACACTCGTCACCAATGCCGACTACGCCATGGGTGCGACCGCCCTCGTCCACTCCCTGAGGCGCACCGGCACCACCGCCGACATCGTCATCCTCCACACCGGCGGTATCGATACAGCCGCGCTCGCCCCGCTCACGACCCTCGGCTGCCGCCTGATCCAGGTCGAGCATTTGCCGCTGTCAGCTGCCTTCAACGAGCGCCACGCCCGCGGCCAACTCCATTCGGCAGCTCCCTTCACCAAGGGCCGCAAGCCGGATTTTCATTCGCCGCTCGACAATTTCTGCAAGCTCAGGCTGTGGCAGCTTGTCGAATATGAGCGCTGCGTCTTCATCGACGCCGATGCCCTCGTGCTGAAGAACGTCGACAGGCTCTTCCTCTATCCGGAATTCTCCGCCGCCCCGAATGTCTATGAAAACCTCGCCGACTTTCGCCGCATGAATTCCGGCGTCTTCGTCGCCACGCCGTCGCATGACACATTCCGGCACATGCTCGAAAAGCTCGACACGGCAGACGTTTTCTGGCAGCGCACCGATCAGACGTTTCTCGAGACTTTCTTCCCGGATTGGCACGGCCTGCCGGTTTATTTCAACATGCTGCAATATGTATGGTTCACCATGCCCGAGCTTTGGGACTGGAAGAGCATTTCGATCATGCATTACCAATATGAAAAACCGTGGGAAAAGGATCATCCCAAGGCAGCGCGACTACAACCCTTGATCGATTTGTGGCACCGTTTCCACGATGACGGCGATGTGCCGGAGATCACGGCGCTGGATAATCCGGAAGGGGCAGCATGAAGGTACTGGTATCTGGCGGAACGGGTCTCGTCGGCCGGTATGTTGTCGAGGAACTGCTGGCTGCCGGATATCAGGTGATCGTCGGCGGGCGCCGTGCGCCGCTGCCCCGCCTCTTCTCCCGCCCGGTCGAGTTCGCGGCGCTTTCGCTCGATCCCAACAAGGATCAAATCGACGTCTTCGACGATGCCTATTTCTTCGTCCACGCCGCCTTCAGCCATATCACGGGCAAATATCGCGGCGGCGAGGGCGACGATCCGAAGAGTTTCCACAGGCTGAACCTTGATGGCACCGTCCGGCTTTTCGAAGCTGCCAAACGCGCCGGTACACGCCGCTGCATCTTCCTGTCCAGCCGCGCCGCCTATGGCGACCATCCCGAAGGAACCGAGCTTACGGAAACGATGCTGGCCAAGCCCGAAACACTCTACGGCCAGGTCAAGCTTGATGCCGAACGCGCGCTTGCCCACCTCTCCACGCCGGGTTTTGCCGGCGTGAGCCTGAGGGCGACAGGCATCTACGGCGATCTCTCGCCGAACAAATGGGACGGCCTCATCGCCGATTACCTCGCCGGCCGGCCGGTTGTTTCGCGCGCAGGAACGGAAGTTCACGGCCGCGACCTCGGGCGTGCGGTGCGGCTGATGCTGGAGACGGAAAGCACCCGCATCTCCGGCGAGGTCTTCAACGTCTCGGACATATCAGTAGAGACGCGCGATATTCTTTCGCCTATCCGGCGCGTGACCGGCTGTCGGCACGCGCTGCCGGCCCCCGCCGACAGGGTGGCGCTCAATCCCATGAGCACGGAGAAAATCCGCGCGCTCGGCTGGTTGCCGGGCGGAGCGACGCTGTTTGAAGAAACGATGCAACGGCTCGCCGCGGCTCTGACGGCAGCCCCAGAACACAGGTCCACGCAAGTCTGACGTTGCAGGATGCGCCGAATTGCTATCGGGCTGTCGGGGGATTGTTCATGCAGGTCGCAACTACGTCTGCCTCCATCATCTTGCGCGGCAAACCTTCTGCTGCAGCAATGTCTGCCGCCGGAAACGAGACCGATCAGGGAGTGCTGAAGCTGCAGCGCAGCACCCAGACGCTGCAGCAGATGCGGCAGACCTTGGCGAATTCCGAAGAAGAAGCCAAGACGAAGGCGCAACGCAAGCTCGACGAGGCGAAGCAGCAGCTGGAAATGCTGAAGAACTCCAACATGCCGCCCGAGGTAGTCGCCCGGCTGGCCGCCGAACTGGCGCGCAAGGTCGGCACCGCCGCTTCTGAATTCGCATCATCAGCCGCGACCGGCAGCCCGGCAGCAGTCGCTCCGGTGGACGCAACCACGGATGCAACGGCCGCCGCGACGAGCGGGACTGAGGTTGCACTGACGGATGCCTCAGAAAAAACCGCGGCCGGATCGCAGGAACCGGTCGACGCCGCCCAGGCCCGCGAGGCCTATCAGAGCACAGCCGAGGACGCGCCAAAATCCTCGGGCATCTCGTCCGATGACCGAGAAACGATGGAAGCGTTCAAGGCGGTCGTGCGCGAACTCAAGCAATTGCTCGAAAAGGCGATGCATGACCTGCGGCAGCAGAACCCGCATTACGGTGCCAACGCCGTTCCTGATATGGCAGGCTTATCCACCGGCACCCCGACAATACCGACAAGCGTCGTCATCTGACCCCCGGCCGCATCCCGCCGACAGGGCGTGAAACGGGCGCAGCACTGTCGCATCCGGCATTTGCATCGGACATCCAGGCGTCTATGCTCGGTCAAACCCTCATACCGGTAGATCGAATGACCGCGAAAGAACTGAAAGCACAGCTGCGTAACGAACGGCTGTCCGCACGCGACGCCATCCCCGGCGAGAAACGCGCCTCCAAAAGTCTCGCAATGGCTGAACATGCAGGCGAAGCGGTTGGTTTTGCGCTGGGCACGATTGTCTCCGGCTTCCTGCCCATCCGTTCGGAAGCGGATCTCAGGCCGCTGATGGCGCGCTTTGCCGTGCGCGGTGCGCGCCTCTGCGTGCCGGCGATCCTCGATCGGCAGACCATCGTCTTTCGCGAGCTGGCGGAGGGTGCGCCGCTTGTCGATACCGGTTTCGGCACGGTCGGCCCTGGCGCCGATGCCGCCATTCTTGACCCGGAAATCATGCTGGTACCGCTTTCCGCCTTCGATGCCCGCGGCCACCGCATCGGCTATGGCGCCGGCCACTATGACCGCGCCATCAGCCGGCTGAGGCAAAAAGGCCTGCATCCGAAGCTGATCGGCATTGCATTCGACTGCCAGGAAGTGGCACATGTGCCCGCTGAGCCGCACGACATAAGCCTGGATGCCATCCTGACAGAAAGCGGCCTTCGCTTTTTTGCCTCTTGGATTGGATAGGGAATGCGGCTGCTTTTTTTGGGTGACATGGTCGGCAAGACGGGACGCACGGCGGTCTGGGAGCGCCTACCCGGCCTGATCTCCGACCTCAAGCTCGATTTCGTCGTCGTCAACGGCGAGAATGCCGCCGGCGGCTTCGGCATCACCGAGGATATCTTTCTGGAGACGATCAATGCCGGCGCCGATGTGGTGACGACGGGCAATCACGTTTGGGACCAGAAGGAAGCTGTGGCCTTTGCCGGGCGGCACGATCAATTTCTGCGGCCGGCCAACTATCCGCAAGGCACGCCCGGCCGCGGCTCCGGCCTGTTCTATGCCAGGAATGGCGCGCGCGTGCTCGTCGCCAACGTCATGGGCCGGGTCTTCATGCATCCGGAACTCGACGACCCGTTCAAATCGGCGGAAGTGATCCTCGCCGCCTGCCCGCTGAAGGAGCAGGCCGATGCGATCATCTTCGATTTCCATGCGGAGGCGACCAGCGAGAAGCAATGCTTCGGCCATTTCGTCGACGGCCGCGCCAGTTTCGTCGTCGGCACCCACACGCATGTGCCGACCGCCGACACACAGATCCTGAACGGCGGAACTGCCTATATGTCGGATGCCGGCATGTGCGGCGACTACGACTCCTCCCTCGGCATGGATAAGGAAGAGCCGCTCAACCGCTTCATCTCCAAGATGCCGAAGGGCCGCATGGAAGCCGCGAACGGCCCGGCGACGATCTGCGGCGTCGGCGTGGAGATTTCCGATAGAACCGGCCTGGCCGAAAAGATTGCCCCGCTTCGGCTCGGGCCGCGGCTGGCCGAGACGGTGCCGGAGTTCTGGCGGTAAGCCATCGCGCACATCAACACGCAATTGTGAGCATCCTTAGTCTGGACCACCGCGACCTCATGTCGCATCCTCGGGCCGCCTATTCAAAGTGATCGAGCGTCCTTGGCGCGCCCTTCGGACGCGCGGCGCTCTCGGTGACAGCGCCGGAGGGGTTGCATGAAGCCGCAATATCTTGTCCTCGCTATCGCATGCCTTGCGGCCTCCGCCGCGCCAGCGCCTGCCGGGGCACAGGATGAACGAGCGCCCGTCAGCCACTGTCAGGCGATCGCACTGAATGTCCCACAGGCAACCTTCGCAAGTTTTTCCGGCGCCGCACCGCCGACACCTGCCGTCTCCGAGGGCGAAGACGTCAAATTCACCTTCCTCGGCCATTCCACCTTCGAGATCGAAACGCCCGGCGGCATCGTCATCGCGACGGACTACAATGGCTGGTACAGGCCTGCGACGACACCCGATGTCGTGACCATGAACAAGGCCCACCCGACCCACTTCACCCTGACGCCCGATCCCGGCATCAAGCATGTGCTGCATGGGTGGAGCGATGTTCCGGGCGAGAAGGCCAACATCAATCTCGTCATTGGCGATGCCTATATCCGCAACGTCCCGACGGATATCCGCTTCAGCTATGGCCTTGGCGGCTCGCAGGAAAACGGCAATTCCATCTTCATCTTCGAAATTGCCGGTCTCTGCATCGGCCATCTCGGCCACCTGCACTACGAGCTGACGGATGCCCATTACACCGAGATCGGCCGCCTCGATATCGTCATGGTCCCGGTCGATGGTGGCCTGACTATGGGCGCCGACAGCATGAGCCGCGTCATCAAGCGGCTGCGCTCGTCGTTGATTCTGCCGATGCACCGGCGCGGCCCGCCGGTCGAAGCCTTCGTCTCGATGTTCGGCAAGGATTTCGACGTCGTCAATGCGCCCGATGACAGTATCACCGTCTCCATGCGCACTCTGCCGAACAAGCCGTTGATCTATGTCCTGAAGGGTGTGCAGTAAAAAGCCCGGCGATTTCCTCCCCGGGCCTAAAGCGACGCTCTTCAAAACATCAAGCGAACTGCAGATGGCGCTTGATGCCGACATCCGGCATCTTGTCGTCGTCAAGATTGGCCTTGGCGATCTCCCAGCCGAATTTCAGCTTGTTGCCTGTGGAAACCCAGATCTCGGCATCGTCGACATGGAGAGAAAGCATGGTGAGCTTGGGGTCTTTCTTGCCGCCATCATACCAGGCCGCGACGACTGAACTCCAATACTCCTCGATCTTGGAAGGGTCAGGACGCACGTCGATCACACCGGCAAGACAGGCGTGATAGTCGTGATCCTTGCCGATGACGCAGAAATGCGCGCGGCTGCCGGGCTTTATGGCGCGCACGATGTCGGCATCGGTCTTGGTATAGAACCAAATGGTGTTGGTGGTGGGATCGGCATGCGGCGCCATCGGCTGCATGTGCATGTCCAGCCCGGAAATCCCGAGCATGCCGGCATGAACATCGTTGACCTGATCCCAGAGCTGACGTGCTGGCTGTTCCTGCGCATCGCTGAGACTTGCCATGACCGTTCCTTTCCGTTGGATGGAGTTCTTGAAACGTCATCCCCCCGCCTTTGTTCCAAACTGCTTTTTCCTTGAACGGGTACCGTTTCGCTCTTATAAGGCGGCCCATTCCGAACAATATGACGTGGATAGGGGTGCCATGGCTGGCCATTCACAGTTTAAAAACATCATGCACCGCAAGGGTCGTCAGGATTCCGTGCGGTCGAAAATGTTCTCCAAGCTTGCACGCGAAATCACCGTTGCGGCCAAGGCCGGCCTGCCCGACCCGACGATGAACGCCCGCCTTCGCCTGGCGATCCAGAACGCCAAGGCCCAGTCCATGCCGAAGGACAATATCGACCGCGCCATCAAGAAGGCAGCCGGCGCCGACGGCGAGAACTACGATGAGGTCCGCTATGAGGGTTATGGCCCCGGCGGCACGGCGATCATCGTCGAAGCCCTGACCGACAACCGCAACCGCACCGCCTCCAACGTCCGCTCGATCTTCACCAAGGCTGGCGGAGCGCTTGGCGAAACCGGTTCCGTTTCCTTCTCCTTCGACCATGTCGGCGAAATCACCTACAAGCTTGCCGTCGGCGATGCCGACAAGGTGATGGAAGCCGCGATCGAAGCCGGCGCCGACGATGTCGAGACCGACGAAGACGGCCACTACATTACCTGCGGCTTCGAAGCCCTCGGAGAGGTGGCAAAAGCGCTGGAAACGAGCCTCGGCGACGCCGAAACTGTCAAAGCCGTCTGGCGCGCCCAGAACAATGTGCCAGTGGACGAGGAAAAGGCCCAGTCGCTGATGAAGCTCATCGACAGCCTGGAAGACGATGACGACGTGCAGAACGTCTATTCAAACTTCGAGGTCTCGGAAGAAGTGCTGGCGAAACTCTCGGCCTGAGTTTCAGACATCCCGATAGAAAACCCGGCCGCGGTGCCGGGTTCGGTTTGTTGACAAACCTTGCTCTTTACTCGCCGTCATCCCAGGCCTTGTACCGAGGATCTGCTGCAGCCACGGCAGATGCTCGGGACAAGCCCGAGCATGACGAAAGAGGTGTTGGCCGCCTTTGCCAGCAGTCTGAACCTGGCTGTAACGCCCGGCTTTTCTGACAGGTAGCCTCCTCCTCGCATAGGATGTTCCGCTTTTAAGGCGCTCGCTGCCCCTACGCGGCCGCCCGCATGAAATTTCCCAAGCCCGCAAACAGTTCCACCGACGTCAACCGCGCTTCGATGTCGTGGATCGGCATCGAGATAATCACCTCGTCGGCCTGCGTTTCCTTGAGAAACTCCGTCAGTTTCGCCTCCGCCGTCGTCGGCGATCCGACCACGGCGTAACGCAGCGTGTGTTCGACGTTCATCTTCTCCATCGGCGACCAGAAATTTTCCATATCGGCCAACGGGCGCGGGAACGGGCCGCGGACATTGCGGCGCAGGTTGACGAATTGCTGCTCAGCGGAGGTGAAATGGTACCGCGCCTCTTCGTCGGTCACAGCCACCGCGCCCATGACGCCGACCATCACATAAGGTTTGTCGAGCGTTGCCGACGGCTGGAAGCGGTCGCGGTAGATCGCAATCGCATCAAGCAGCATGTCCGGCGCAAAATGCGAAGCGAAGGCATAGGGAAGTCCGAGCATGGCGGCAAGCTGGGCACTGTAAAGGCTGGAGCCAAGCAGCCAGATCGGGATATGCGATGAATTGCCGGGAACCGCAAGGATCGCCTGGTTTTCGACTGGCGTATCGAGGAGTTGCTGCAGTTCCACCACGTCGTTCGGGAAACTGTTGGCACCGGCCTCGAGATTGCGCCGCAGCGCCTGTGCCGTGCGCATGTCCGTTCCGGGCGCGCGCCCGAGGCCGAGATCGATGCGGCCGGGGAAGAGCGCCTCGAGCGTGCCGAACTGCTCGGCAATGACGAGCGGCGAATGATTGGGCAGCATGATGCCGCCGGAGCCGATACGGATGCGCGTTGTTGCGGCTCCGACATGGCCGATGACGACGGCCGTGGCGGCGCTGGCAATCCCCGGCATGCCGTGATGCTCGGCGAGCCAAAAGCGCTTATAGCCGAGTTGCTCGGCCTTCCCGGCCATCCGCGCCGAGCTCTCGAGAGACTGGCGGATACTGCTGCCTTCAGCAACGGGGGAAAGGTCGAGTATGGAGAAGGGAACCATGGGAAACCTGCCGGGCAGTTGAACGATGCCGTCTATGTAGGTTGCCGCCCCAGCCATTCCAAACCATGCACCCAAACAAAAGGGCCGCGCGAGCGCGACCCCGTGTCGGCTCTCAGAAGCCACGGCTTACCGGTGACGGCGCAGCACATGCACCTCGGCGCTTGGGTGGTGGTTTGCGTGCGGCAGCGTGAAATTACCAAGCTGGCGATCCATTTCCAGGGCTTCCGTCGCCAGCCTGTGGATCGCCGCCGTCGTCTCCTCGACCATCGACGCGTTCTGCTGCGTCATCGCGTCGAGTTCGGCGACGGCACTGTTGATCTCGCGCAGCGTATTGGCTTCCTCGCGGGTCGCATCCATGATCTCGTTGATCTGTCCGTTGATCGCCTCGACATGGGCGCCGATGCCGGTCAACGCAACGCCAGCCTTTTCCACTAGCGCCACGCCGCTTTCGACTTCATGCGTCGATTTCTGCAGCAGGCTGGAGATTTCCTTTGCCGCACTCGATGAGCGCTGTGCCAGCTCGCGCACTTCCATGGCGACGACGGCGAAGCCCTTGCCCGATTCACCGGCGCGCGCCGCCTCGACACCGGCATTGAGCGCCAAAAGGTTGGTCTGGAAAGCGATGTCGTCGATGACCGAGATGATCGTGTTGATCTGACGCGAAGACGCCTGAATTGCCTCCATCGCTGCAATCGTCTCGCGCATGATCTGGCCGGAGCCGGTCGTCTCCTTCTTGGCGTCGCGGGCGATGCGCTCGGCCTGTTCGGCTCGCTCGATCTGCCGGCGGACGGACTGGGTGATGGCGCTGATCGCATTCGCCGTCTCGGTGATCGAACCGGCCTGACGCTCGGTGCGCCCTGCAAGCTCGTCGGCGCCGGTGCGCATCTCCTCTGAGCCGGCGCGCACCGCCATCGAGTTACCGCCGATGGCCGTCATTGTTTCACTCAGCGTCGCCAGCGCCTCGTTGAAATTGACGCGCAGGCTTTCGAGCTCGTTCGGGAAACGGGTATCGATCTGGTAGGCGAGATCGCCAGCCGCCAGATGATGCAGACCGTCATCGATCGCTTCGACGACATGCTGCAGGCTTTTCGCCTCGGCTTCGCGCTCGGCGAGGTTCTTCTGGCGGTCGTGATCGGCCTGCAGGCGCGTTTCCTCGCTGGCGGCTTCGAGTTCGCGGCTTTCGATCAGTGACTGCCGGAAGCGGGCGAGCGCATTCGCCATCGTGCCGATCTCGTCCTTGCGGTTCAGGCTGCCGATCTCGCTGTCGAGCTTGCCGTCGGCAACATCTCGGGTAATGCCGGCAAGCCGCGCAAGCGGCGAAAACAGGAAATTGGTGACAAGTCCGGTCGCGACCGCCATGACGACGAGCACGCCGATGCCGATCATCGTCAGCAGCGTGGCGATTTCGATCGAGCCGGCATTAAGCTCGCTCAAAAGCACGCTCTCGACAACGAGGAAGCGGTCGCCGCGATAGTCGATGCCGCCGACATAGGCGCGGGCCGTGCCGTCCGCTCGGCTGAAGTCGGCCACCGTCATCGCCGCACTGGCAAGGGCATTCTTCATGAAGGTGAAAGGAGCCGCATCGAGCGTCGCAAGCTTGCCGCTCGCATCGAGACCGACGGCGGAGCCATCGCTGGAGACGATAGCTGCCTGCGCCGTGCTGCCCTGGACGATGCCCTTGCCAAGGATACCGGTGACGATGTCGTCGCGCACCTTGAAGAGGATGATGCCCTTGGCTGCCCCGAGTTTGATGATCGGTACGGCATAGAAGATCGCCGATTTGCCGCTGGCGGTATCGACGCGAAGACCGGAAAAACCTGTCGGAGCGGCGTCATCGGTCGCCTTGGCGGTATTCTCGATCGCCTTGGCGAAGGCGATACCGGCGCCAGTGGTCTTCCACGCGTCCGACTTCAGGTTCTCGGCGAAATCGTCTTGCTTCTTGTAGGAATAGAGTACCGTGCCGTCGAGATCGGCAATCAGCAGATCGCTAAAGTCGGTATCCTCGAGATCGCGGGCAACTTCGCCCTGCGTCTTCTCGTGGTTCGAATAATAAAAGCCGCTCGGTCCTTCTGGCTTCATCAGCTTCTCGCGCTGGTCTGCCGGGTTGGGATTGCCCGCAATGAAAACCTTCTTCAATTCGGCGCGGGCATCGCCCGAAGTCTTCTCGATCGTCTTCCAGCCGCTCTTCAGGCTGGTGATCGACATCTGCAACGCTTCGATGCGCGCAATGGAATTCGCCTGGTTTTCAAGCTGCGTCAGCTGGTCCTGCAGCATGTCGCCGCGAAAGATCAGCACGCTTTCCTTGGCCTTCAGCGCTTGCTCGTCGGAGATCCGGCTGCTGGCGAAATAGGCAAGCACGTCGATCACGGCGATCGACAGCACGGTCAGCAGAATGAATGTGGCAATGACCTTGAAGGACAGGGACTGAAATCTCTGTGCCATGTACAACGAACCCCTTCTGAACGCGCCTGCCAGCCTCAGCAGGCAGCGCATGCCTGATCGACTGACCTCTAAACAGAACATCGGGGGCTTAATCTTCGCAAAAAGATGCCCCTCTGGTATTTGATGACTAGAATTCAGGCATCTGTTTTAATTCGCGGTAAATGGAGCGGCTTAAATCCGAGAATGTTTTTGTTTTGTTCACATATCGATGGCAGTTATTTCGCAGTCGCTATAGGTTGAACCATGCAAAACACGATTCGCATCGTCGGCATCGATCCCGGGCTTCGCCGCACCGGTTGGGGAATCATCGACACGCTGGGCAATTCCCTGCGGTTTGTGGCCTCCGGAACCGTGACCTCCGATGGAGACATGGATCTCGCCTCCCGCCTTTGCCAGTTGCATGACGGCCTGGCGGAGGTCGTCCACGCATATAAGCCGGATGAAGCCGCCGTCGAACAGACCTTCGTCAACAAGGATGCGGTGGCGACCCTGAAGCTTGGCCAGGCCCGCGGCATCGCCATGCTGGTGCCGGCCCGCGCCGGACTGCAGGTCTCCGAATATGCTCCGAATGCCGTGAAAAAGGCGGTCATCGGCGTCGGTCATGGCGAAAAGCGCCAGATCCATATGATGTTGAAAATCCTGATGCCGAAAGTTGAATTCAAGGGCGATGACGCCGCCGACGCCCTGGCGATCGCCATCTGCCATGCGCATAATCGCGGCAGCAACCGGATGCGGCAGGCATTGGCCGGCTAATCTGTTCTTGACTTGTTCCGACGGTAAGGATAATTCTTACTTTGAAGGAGCAACAAGATGCGCGTCACCTCCAAAGGCCAGGTCACCATCCCTCGCGATCTCCGGGAGCTTGCCGGCATCGAAGCCAACAGCGAGGTCATCTTCTCGATCGAGGGCGGCAAGCTCGTTCTCTCGCCGAAGAATGGCAAGCAAGAAATCGAGGATCGAGGTCGGCTGGACCGCTTCCTGCAAACGATCCGTCGTCTCGAAGGAACCGGCGATCAGGAGATCGATGCCGAAGACCTCATGTCGATGACCCGTGATCGCTGATGGCGACGCTTGTCGATACAAACATCCTTGTCGATTTGGCTATGGCCGGTTCGGATTGGCACGGTTGGTCGCGTCGGAAAATACTTGACGTCTTCAGAGATGGTCCGGTCCTCATAAATCCGATCATCTATTCCGAATTTTCCGTTCGCTACGACGATATGGATGAAGTTGAGCAACTGCTTCCGCAGGATGAATTTCGCCGCGAAAACCTGCCTTGGCCGGCAGCTTTTGCCGCGGCTCAAGCCTTCCGGCTTTACCGTCGCGCCGGCGGAGGACGCGAACGGATATTGCCCGACTTCCTCATCGGCGCCCATGCGGCAGTCAGAGGCTATAGAATTTTGACCCGCGATCCCGGCGGATACCGGTCTTATTTCCCCTCCGTTGAACTTATCACGCCCGAAACGCACCCTTGAGAGACCGCGCCCCATGATCGGCAAGCTGAAAGGCACTATAGACGAGATCGGCGAAGACTATGTGCTCGTCGATGTGCACGGCGTCTGCTACGTCGCCCATTGCTCGGCCCGCACCCTGTCCAAGCTCGGCTCGGCCGGCGAGGCCTGTGTGCTGTTCATCGAGACCTATGTGCGCGAGGATCAATTGAAGCTCTTCGGCTTCATGACCGCGTTGGAGCGGGAATGGTTCAACCTGCTCCAGAGCGTCCAGGGCGTCGGCGCCAAGGTGGCGCTTGCCGTGCTTTCGACCCTGACGCCGGGCGAACTGGCCAACGCAATAGCCCTGCAGGACCGCACCGCCGTCTCCCGCGCGCCGGGGGTCGGCCCGAAAGTGGCGATGCGCCTCGTCACCGAACTCAAGAACCGGGCGCCGGCCTTTGCCGGGGAAGCGATCAATATCGCGCTCAAACAGGAACTCGGCGAAGGTGTCGCGGCCGCACCGGTTGCCGACGCGGTTTCCGCACTGACGAACCTCGGCTACAGCAGAGACCAGGCGGCAAATGCCATTGCGGCGGCGATGAAGACGGCAGGCGACGACGCCGATAGCGCCAAGCTGATCAGGTTGGGCTTGAAAGAACTGGCGCGGTGAAGCCAGGAAAACCGATGATTGGATGTCGAGGCAGCCGATTTTTGGTGTATTGCTGTGACAGTTTCAAAACGGAATGAGAGCATGAGCGAACCCGCCCGCCTGATATCGCCGGAAAAGCGGGGCGAAGATCTCGACATCACCCTGCGCCCGCAATCGCTGGACGAATTCACCGGCCAGGCCGAAGCGCGCGCCAATCTGAAAGTCTTCATCGAGGCGGCGAAGAACCGCGGCGAGGCGCTGGACCATGTGCTCTTCGTCGGCCCGCCCGGCCTCGGCAAGACGACGCTGGCGCAGATCATGGCGAAGGAACTCGGCGTCAATTTCCGTTCGACATCCGGTCCAGTAATCGCCAAGGCCGGCGATCTCGCCGCCCTGCTCACCAATCTCGAAGAGCGCGACGTGCTCTTCATCGACGAGATCCATCGCCTCAATCCCGCCGTCGAGGAAATCCTCTATCCGGCCATGGAAGATTTCCAGCTCGACCTCATCATCGGCGAAGGCCCTGCCGCTCGCTCGGTGAAAATCGATCTCTCGAAATTCACCCTGGTGGCGGCCACCACCCGCCTCGGCCTGTTGACGACGCCGCTCCGCGACCGCTTCGGCATTCCAGTGCGCCTGAGCTTCTACACCGTCGAGGAGCTGGAACTGATCGTGCGTCGCGGCGCGCGGCTGATGAACCTGCCGATTACCGAGGAAGGCGCCCGCGAGATTGCAAGACGCGCCCGCGGCACGCCGCGCATCGCCGGCCGGCTGCTGCGGCGTGTGCGCGACTTCGCCGAGGTGGCAAGGGCCGAATCCGTCACCCGCGAGATTGCCGACGAGGCGCTGACCCGCCTGCTGGTCGACAATGTCGGCTTCGATCAGCTCGACAAACGTTACCTCAACATGATCGCTGTCAATTTCGGCGGCGGCCCGGTCGGCATCGAGACCATCGCCGCCGGGCTTTCCGAGCCGCGCGACGCGATCGAAGACATCATCGAGCCCTACATGATCCAGCAGGGTTTCATTCAGCGCACGCCACGCGGCCGTGTTCTGACCGCAATCGCGTGGAGACATCTGGGATTGCAACCGCCCAAGGATATGGAGGCTGCGCAGTTCCGGCTGTTCCAGGAGGACAACTGAGTGATTACCCGCCGCGGATTTTTCAAGGTTCTTGGCGGCGGTGTCGCAGGCGTCATGTCCCTCGGCGGTTACGCATTTGCCTATGAACCGCTGGCAAGGCTTGCCATCGCCCGCTACCGGCTGACCCCGCCCGGACGGACGCCGGGGCCCAAGCTCCGCATCGTCGCACTCGCCGATCTTCATGCCTGCGAACCGTGGATGTCGGCAAGCCGCATCACCGCGATCTGTCAGAGAGCCAATGAACTCGAAGGCGATGTCACCGTGCTGCTCGGCGATTATGCTGCCGGCATGAACATGGTGACCCAATATGTGCATTCGAGCCAATGGTCGAAGGCGCTCGCCACTTTGCAGGCCCCTCTTGGCGTCCATGCGATCATGGGCAACCACGATTGGTGGGAAGACAAGACCGCCCAGAAAAACGGCGGCATAGAAACGTTCGGGCACCGGGCGCTTGCCGACGTCGGAATCCCGGTCTACGGCAACCGCGCCATCCGGCTCGAAAGGGATGGCCGCGGCTTCTGGCTGGCAGGCCTCGAAGATCAACTGGCGCTGCTGCCCGGCAGGAAATGGGGCCGCACCCATATGCTCGGCCTCGACGACCTCGATGGAACGATGGCGCAGGTGACCGACGATGCACCCGTCATCCTGCTCGCCCATGAGCCCGATATCTTTCCGCGCGTGCCCGAGCGGGTCTCGCTGACGCTATCGGGCCACACGCATGGCGGACAGATCCGTTTCCTCGGCCGTTCGCCGATCGTCCCCTCGGGTTACGGCAATCGTTACGCCTATGGCCATATGGTCGAGGAGGGTCGTAATATCATCGTGTCCGGTGGCCTCGGCTGCTCCATCGCACCGGTGCGCTTCGGCGTCCCGCCGGAAATTGTCGTAATCGATCTCGGATAAGAACAGCATGACCAAGCGCACTCTCATCCGCCTGAATGCGGGCGCCGAGCGATTCAATTATCGCATCGCCGGCCTCGGCTTCCGCGATGGCCACGTGCTCGTCCATCGCGCCGTGCATGAGCCCTTCTGGACCTTTCCGGGCGGCAGGGCGGAAATCGGCGAGACCTCGGAAGAAACGCTGAAACGGGAGATGGTGGAGGAGCTGGGCGTCGAAGTCACAATTTCCCGCCTGCTCTGGATCGTCGAGAACTTCTTCCACTACGAACAGCGCGACTGGCATGAACTCGGCTTCTATTATCTGATGCACATCCCGCCGGAATTCCCATTTCAGCCACACGAAGTGATTCATCGCGTCGAAGACGGCGACAATCATCTCGAATTCAAATGGGTGGCGGCAACGCGCACGGCCCTGACCGCGCTCGACATTCCGCCCTATTTCATCGCCAATGAAATCGAGAACCTGCCCCTAGCACCCCGTCATCTCGTCTGGCGCGACGGCAATCTCGATGACTGAGACTGAGGCAACCGTTCTAGAGCATATGGCCGACCGGGCCTAAAATCATCCCGTTCCAGAAGCGCTTGAAGAGGAAAGCTGCCGATGCCGACCTTCGATCCCGTCAGGGCATTCCGCAAACTTGGCTACAACAACGCCCTTGCCAACCACCGTCTGCTTCAAGCCTGCGCGGCGCTGAAACCCGGCGAATTCGAAGCGCCGCGCACGAGCTTCTTCCCCTCGATCAGGGAAACCTTGAACCACAATATCACGGTCGACTGGTTCTATGTCGATGGCTTGGAAGGCGGCACGCTCGGCTACCAGGCCTTCGAGATCGACGAACCCTTCGGCGACGTTTCGTCATTGACCGAAGCGCAGGCCAAGGTTGATCAGCGCCTCACCGCACTTTGCGAGGCTCTGACGCCGGAGAGGCTCACCTCGACCATCAGCCTCCATCGCGGCGCCCGCATCCAGGAAGAGCGGATGGAAGACGTGCTCGCTCACCTCTTCCAGCACCAGACGCATCATCGCGGACAGGTGCATGCGATGCTCTCCGGCACCAGCGTTGCTCCGCCACAGCTCGACGAATTCATCGTCGCCGACGATGCCCGGTTTCGCGGGCTCGAACTCGCCGAACTCGGCTGGACCGAAGCGAAGCTGATGCGTTAATCCTGCAGGCGTCTTTTCAGACCGTCGATGATCGTCTTGGTAAGAAGGTCGTAATTCTCGTCGAAATGGTGGTCGCCGGGCAGTTCGATGACCTCGGCGCCGCTATCCTTCAATGCCGGACAGGCGACATCGTCATCGTCGTCCTTGCCATAGATGCATTGCACGAGCTTTGGATCGACGTTCTTCAGATCGCTGATGGGATCGCCTCCGGCACCGTCCGTTTTCTGGCCGAGCCAGCCGAGAACGGAGATGACGTAGTCGACCTGGTGCGAGAGCGACAGCAGCGATAATTGCGCCACCGCCGATTTTTCGGCGGGTTTGAGAAGCTGGTAGGTCGCCGGCACGACATCGGCGCCGAAGGAATATCCAACGAGCAGCACATGCTTCACCTTCCACTGCTTGCGGTAGAAATCGATGATCTTCGAAAGATCGGCGGCGGTCTCATCCGGCTTGCGTTCCGACCAGAAATAGTGAAGCGAATCGATGCCGACGACCGGAATGCCTTCCTTCTGCAGCGTGCCGCCGACCTCCTTGTCGATGTCGCGCCAGCCGCCGTCGCCAGAATAGATCACTGCCATCGTATCGAGGGCGGGCGTCGCCTCAAGGACCGCCAGCGGCAGGCCGAGCGGATTACCGAAGGCACCGGAAGCGGTGACGAGATCGTCGAGCGTATCGGCAAACACTGTCTGTGCATCGTCGGTGGAATCGCGGATCTCGATCGCGGCATGGAGCTTCTTCAACGCTTCGGCATGCGCCTTGCCATCCTTGTCGGCATTGGGCGTGAAGACGGTGACGATCGGATCCGGCAGGGCACCGACGCTGAGGCCATACATGGTGCGCTGGCCGACGACCTGCTTGGGAGCCGGTGTGCAAAGTTCCTTGGTAAGCGGAATGCCGGCGACCGGATCGACGGCAAGTGTCTGGCCGATCGTCGCATCCGGCGTCTGCGCGGCGATCGCCAGCGCCAAGGCCCCGCCCTCGCCGATGCCGGCGACGATTGGCAGGTGATAGGCATTGTTGCCGGTCGCGCGCTGGACCTGCTGGCTCAGAGATTCGATGTCCGAAACCATGTAGACGCAGCCGTCGTTGAGGCTGACGTCATATTGGTTGAGCGCCTGGATATAGGAGGGAAAGTCGACGCCGATGACGACGGCGCCTTCGGCGACCAGCCTGTCGGCCTCCGCTTTCTCATAGTCGCCCCAGCCGGCGGCATCCGAAATCAGCATCACCGTGCCCTTTACCTCCCCTTCCGGGAGGAAGATGTGCGGCGACGGGATGAGCCCGGTTTCAAAGCTCTGCGTGGTCTCCTCGGCAGCATCAGCCGGCGCGGCCGCGAGCATGCAGGCGCATGCTGCGGCAAGAAGGAATGTCCTGATCATTTTCTCACTACCCCTTTCAATCCGCCCCCGATCAGAAATGTCGCGTCCATCAACGCGATCATCGGATTGCCCCCTCCGGATACCGCAAGATAGCGCGGTTGCCAGTGCGGATGAAACTTTGATTTGAATGCCCGAAGGCCTTTGAAGTTGTAGAAGCGCTCGCCGTGTTCGAAGACGGTGCTGCCGATGCGGTCCCAGACGGGCGCCGCCTCGCGTTTCGACATGCCGGAGAGAGGCGCCATGCCAAGATTGAAGTGGGTGAAACCCTCGCCGCGCAGATATTCCATGATCTGCACGAAGAGAAAGTCCATCGAGCCCTTCGGCGCATCCGGCGAGAAGCGCATGAGATCGATCGTGCCTTCCTGCCTGGATTCCGTGACGAGGATATTGGCGAAAGCGACGATCCTGCCGTCCTTTTTCAGGATGCCGACCGGCTGGGAGGAGACGTAGTCAGGATCGAAGGCGCCAAGCGAAAAACCCTTTTCCTTGGCGTTGTGATGCTCGAGCCAGGCGGTGGAAACGGCGGAGAGTTCATCGATGACCGAGGGCACATCCTCAGGGACGACGACGGCAAATTCCAGCCCGTCGCGCTGGGCGCGGCTTGCCGTCTGGCGCAGATTCGCCCATTTGCCGCCCTTCATCTCGAAGGCCCTCAGATCGGTCACTGCCAGTTCGCCGAGCTTGAAGGCACGAAGACCGGCATCGGCGCAATGAGAAAGCAGTGACGGCGAAATCTGATAGAACACGGCCCGGCAGCCAGCGGCGCGCGCCGCTTCGACGAAACGCCAGACGAGTTCCTGCACGGCGCGATGTTCGCCGACCGGGTCGAACAGCGCAATCCAGGACCGGCCCTGCCGGCCATACATGATGAAGGCGTCACCCTTTTCCGAGAACATGATGCTCTTATCGCCCATGCGCACCAGATTGGCGTCGGCATTGCCCTGCTTGCCGACAATCTCGACGGCACGCACCAGCGCCTCCTCCGTCGCCGGTTCCGGCCGGAAGGTCGCCGGCCGAAGCAGGCTGAAGACGGCGATCGCCGACGAGATGATGGTAATGCCGAGCACGGCGCGTAAGCCCCGCGGCGCTTCGGCGGTGAATTCGAACTGCCACCAGAGCTGGTTGCTGTATTCGACATCGCGATAGACGAAGAGCAGAATGACCACGGCGCCGACGACAATGACGGCAATCGCCATCAGCCAGGACGCCGTCAGCGCCTGGTTGAGCAGCGAGGCATGGCGGGTAAAAAGCCGCCGGCTGACGAACAGCCCGAAGATGAGAAAGGCGAGAAACGCGGCTTCGACCAGCGCGATCGCCTTCAGCAGCGACAAGGTCAATGCGGCAAGCGCGGAGAACACCGCGACCCACCAGGCGCCGTCGAGCCGCTGGCCGAGGCCGCGAGCAGCGACGACGAGCGCGAGCCCCAGAAGGCTGGAAAGGAAATGCGCCCCTTCTACCATCGGCAGCGGCAGATAGTTGGAAAGGAATTCGAGGTTCTGGTCCGGCGTCGGCGTGACGCTCGAAAAGATCAGCATGACGCCGAGCAGCAGGGCGAGAGCCGACAGCAGCTGTGGCATCAGCCTTCCGCCGATGCGGCGCACGCTGGAGGCGGCCGGATGGTCGACGAAACGGCGCAGCTCCGTCGCCGAGACCGCGAGCACGGCGATCAGCAGCGGCAGCACATGGTACACCAGCCGGTAGAGCACCAGCGATCCGAGCACGGCATCGATGTTCACCGCGCTGCCGAGAGACGCGATGATCACGGTCTCGAACACGCCGAGCCCGGCCGGAACGTGGCTGAGCACCCCGAGACCGACGGCGATCGCATAGACGGCAAGGAAGACGGGCCAGCCGATTGCCGTCTGCGGCAGCAGCACGTAGAGCACCGACGCCGAAGCGGCGATATCGAAGGCGGTGACCAGGAACTGCCGCGACCAGGTGCGCGAATCCGGCAGGCGGATTGCCACGGGGCCGAGGTCGAGCACGCGCCCGTCACGGCCGATGATCATCACCGCGCCCAGAATGGCGACGATCGAACCGGCGGCCAACCGCAGCAGGAAGGGGCTGACACCGATGAGCGGACCGATCTCATCGGCGATGATGATGAGGGCGATCGCCCCGACGCCGGCAAGCCCGAGACCGAAGGAGAGCGTGACGAAGGCGATGATGCGGCCGATATCTTCGGGAGAAAGCCCGAGCCGCGTATAGGCGCGATAGCGGATCGCACCGCCGGAAAGTGCGCCGAAGCCGGCGGTATTGCCGACGGCATAGGCACTGAACGCCGTCAGCGCCACATGCGGGAACGGCAGCTTTTTGCCGATATATTCTATCGCGTTGAGATCGTAGAAGATCAGCGAGAGGAAGCTTAGAGCGGTGAAGAACAACGCAAGCAGGATAGCGCTCGGTCTGGTCGCCGCCAGCGCATCGACAACGTCGTCATAGCGCACCTCGTTGGTGAGCTGCATGATCGCATAACCGACGAGGCAGAAGACCACGAGTGTCGCCGCTGCCGTCAGCGGTGTTCTGTAACGCCTGAACAATCCGCGAAAAGAAAATCCGTCCGCGTCTTCCATCTCTTTCAAATTGTCGTGACCCGACATCTCTTATCCTGCTGCAATTGCCAGCTCGGCGGGAATCATTTTTGAAAGACGTAACACGACAGGCATATAAGCTCCATGAAGCCATGCCGCCGCTACCCCAGCCCCGCCGCCTTGGCCTCCATCACTCTCAATTGGGGCGAATTTGCGCAGGCGAGCGTAACGGCACATTGCATTTTCGTAAGTTTCGGACGAGCTTGACCCTTGCCGGAGATTTGAGATGCGGGAGAAAAGCTCGATATGCAGGATGGCCCGGCGCTGATGATGATCGTCCTCGGCCGTCTGTTGCTGGGCGGACTCTATGTCGCTGGCGGCATTCATCATTTTTTCGTCATCGTGCCGCTGACCGACGCGATCGAGGCCCGCGGCGTCCCTTTTGCGAAATGGGTTCTGCTCTCGGGCAGCATGTTCCAGATCGTTGCCGGCATGCTGCTGATGTTGGGCCTCTTCGTCACGGCAGCGGCATTCGGTCTCATCCTCTTCACTCTTGCCGCCACGATCATGCTGCTGAATTTCTGGGATATGCAGGGAACGGCCCGCGAAAGCGCGATCAACACCTGGAAAACCAACATGGCGATCATCGGCGGTCTACTGATTACTGCGGCCGGTGCGATGTGAGGCGGTTATGCCGCCGGCTCGCCATTCGCCCGCGCATGGGCGGCGTAGCGGGCGACGGCAGCATCGACCTCCGCATCGCGATCACCCGCCACCTGCACCGTCGGCACGGCGAATTCGATGCCGTTTTCCTTGAAGGCATTGCGGATCATTGCCAGCGCATTGCGGCGGATGACGAATTGCTCGCCGGGTTTCGTCATCATCGACAGCCGGATTTCGATCGCGAATTCGCCGAACTGCTCGACACCCTTCATCTTCAGCGTCTCGATGATATGAGGGCCGAATTCCGGATTTTCGAGCAGCGTCTGGCCGATCTGCTTGATCACCTTCTTCGCCTTGACGAGATCGGTGTCGTATTTGACGTTGAGGCTGATCTTGTCGATCGTCCAGTCGCGGTTGAGGTTCTTCACCGCGCCGAGTTCGCCGAACGGCACCGTCGTCAGCGGCCCGCGATGATGTCTGAGCTTCACCGAGCGCAGGCTGAAAGCCTCGACCACGCCCTTGTGGCTGCCGCTTTCGATATATTCGCCGATACGGAAGGCATCGTCCCAGAGATAAAACATGCCGCTGATGACGTCCTTGACGATCGTCTGCGCACCGAAGCCGACCGCGACGCCGACGACGCCGGCGCCGGCAATCAGCGGCCCGATCTCGATGCCGAGGCCGGAGAGCACCATCAAAGCGGCGATGACGGCGATGACGACGGCAAGGATATTGCGGAAGATCGGCAGCAGCGTCTGTATCCGTGCACGTTTGGCCTTCTCCTCGTCCGTGGCCCCGCCATCCACGGATGAATCGAGCAGCTTGCCGTCGATATAGGCTTTGATGACATGCCAGAGCAGATCGGCGGCAAGCAGGATGACGATGCCGCCGATGACGCCGCGCGCGATCTTGTCGACCATGGTGTCGCCGGCGGCCATCGTATCGGCACCGACGCCGAGCATATGCCCGAGCCAGATGGCGGCAACGCCAATGATCAACGCCCGCACACCACGGTCGAGCAGCACGGCGGCAATGCGGCGCGTGGCGAGGAAGCTTGCTTCGGTCTGCTGCAGCGATTTTACCGCAAGCGTCGAGACGGCAAGCACGCGCGGCAGCAGCAGCACATAGATGCCGAGCCAGAGCAGCCAGTTGAAGCCTGCGACCCAGAGGCTCCAGAGCAACAGGAAATAGACGGTGAGCGCCCAGGAGGTCCCGTGACCGCGCTTCTCGTCCTTGTACGGCCGCGACCAGACTGCTTCGATCGCAATCAACAGCAGGCCGATACCGAGGACGTAGCCGACAAGAAGCCGCGCGCTCGGAGAATAGCCGAGCGGCTCCATCGACTGGATCGCCGCCCAGCCAAGCATAAAATAGATGACGAAGGTCGCGCAACGGCGGTACCAGAAGAGCGCCACGATACGCCCCGGCATGGTCGGGGCGGTGACGCCCTGCCGTTCTTCTTCGTCCCGCGCCAGCCCGATGAGATCGACCAGCACGCCGCCGAGGCAGATCGTAAAGCGTTGCACGATGAGCGCGACGACGCAGACGATCGCGATGCTCTGGCTGAGAGGTGGCCAGCTGAGGCTGAGAAGCGCAAGCATGGTTGCCGCCGCGAAGATCAGCGCCGGGATGACCCGCGGCGCCAAATGCATGCCGGCCATCTCGGCCAGGCGACGACGGCGGCGGCGGAAGGCATAACGGGCAATGCTCTCGACAATCGCGCCGAGCAGGAAGATAGCCAGAAACTGCGCCACCATGCGGGGCCAGCCATTGGCGGCGATCTCACCGAAAAACAGCGAGGACGCATTGCCGATCTGAAGGGGCAGCGTCATCGCAGCATCGGAGACCATAGAGACGTGCCGGCGGGCATGCTGCAGCAGGCCCGAAAGGACTGACATCTGGTCTTCAGTCGCCGCGTTTCCCGCCGGCGTCGCCGCCATCTGCGTCGACATCCACTGCTTGACCTCGGGCGTCTGCATGAGTTGCATCATCTCACGCACCTGGGCCGGCGGGGTCGTCGCGACTGGCGCTTGAGTGGGTGGTGTCTGGGCAAAGCCCGGTGAAACCGCCCCCAAAAGCGCAATGAAAACCAGCACACCCGATAAGGCGGCCTTCAAGCCCACTGCCCTGCCACGCGCCATGACCGCCTCCAATGGAGTGCCGGCCGCTTGGACGAAGCAGCCCGACATTTCCCTTTCGGCAATGGATACTCGCGACCGCCGCCGCCAGCAAGCGGTAGGAACCCCATACCGATGGCTAGGGCGCCTCCTTGTCCTGAAGGCGCCGAAAGCCTCTGGCCTTCAGGATTTCGGAGCCGGCTTTTCCACGTGGCCGCCGAAGCCCGCCCGCATTGCCGACAGCACCTTGTTGGCGAATTCGTCGTTGTCGCGTGAGGAGAAGCGGCCGTAGAGCGCGGCACTCAGCACCGGGGTCGGCACACTTTCGTCGATTGCCGCCATGATCGTCCAGCGGCCTTCGCCGCTGTCGGAGACGCGGCCGGCATATTTCGACAGCGCCGGATCGGCATGCAGCGCATCGGCCGTCAGATCGAGCAGCCAGGAGGTGATGACGCTGCCGCGACGCCAGACTTCGGCGACGTCCTGCAGATTGAAGTCATATTGGAAATGTTCGGGATGGGCGAGCGGCGCGGTTTCCGCGTCGGCCTCATGCGAGGCGGCGCCGATATTGGCGTGTTTCAGGATGTTGATTCCCTCGGCATAGGCGGCCATCAGGCCGTATTCGATGCCATTATGCACCATCTTGACGAAATGGCCGGCGCCATGCGGGCCGCAATGCAGGTAGCCCTGTTCCGCGGTGCTGGCCGCAGCCGCTTCGGTGGTGCGGTTCGGCGAGGCTTCCGTCGTGCCGGCGCCGGGCGCCAGCGTCGCGAAGATTGGGGAGAGATGCTGGACGGTGCCCTTTTCGCCGCCGATCATTAGGCAATAACCGCGCTCCAGGCCGAAGACGCCGCCGCTGGTGCCGACATCGACATAATGGATGCCCTTGGTGATGAGTTCGGCGCCGCGGCGGATATCGTCGTGGTAATAGGAGTTGCCACCGTCGATGACGATATCGCCGTTCTCAAGCAGCGGCACCAGGCTCGCCAGCACCTTGTCGACGATCGCCGCCGGCAGCATCAGCCAGATCGCCCTGGGATGGGTGAGCTTCGAGACGAACTCTTCGAGCGAAGCACTGCCGGTTGCACCGAGGCCCGCGAGTTCGGCCACGCTTTCCGGCCTGGCGTCGTAGACGACGCATTCGTGACCGCCCCGCATCAACCGCTGGACCATGTAATTGCCCATGCGGCCCAAACCAACCATGCCAAGCTGCATAATGAATCTCCTGGAAATCAAACTGATGTATCGAATCCGGAAATTAGCACCCGCAGTGTGACAGGCAAGCGAAGTCTCGCTCTTATTGGCGAATGGGACGATTGCGCCGCTGATCTCCTTGAGGTTCGTCAGACATCCGGCGCGCTGGCCGGCTCTCCTTTCATTTCGCTGAGGAACATGCCCTCGCGCAGATTGATGCCATATTCGACGAAAGCCTTCATACAGCAGAGCATCTGCGTCCAGCCCTCGCAATTGAGATAGGTGCCGCGCCGGCCGGCATCGTCCTCGCGCCAGCCGGTCTCGGCGATGGCCACCAAGGTGCCGCCATCCTCCAGCGGCTTGAAATTCATCTCCACCGACGTCTTATAGGTCGTCTTGTCGTCGCCGGTGCCGCCATCCCAGCGGAGCACGATGCGGCTTTCCGGAACGAGTTCGACGACCTCGACTTGGGCGTCCTTCCACCAGGTCACGATCGTACCTTTCGCGAGCGGCGCGCTCGCCCCGCCGATCGTGGTGAAATAGCTGCTGAGCTTTTTCGGGTTGACGACGGCGTCGAATACCTCCGCGACGGGACGGCCGATGCGGCCGGAAACACGGATTCCGAGAGACATGGCACTTCTCCTCTTCTCCATTGCTTTTGTATTCCATTGAACTCGGGTCCATTATGTTATAAAAACATAACATGTCAAGCGAATCGACCGATGACCCCGTTTTCAAGGCCCTGGCGCATCATCGCCGCCGCGAAATCCTCGACCTGCTGAAGGATGCCCCCCGCACCACAGGGACGCTCTGCGAGATGTTTCCGCAGATGGACCGCTGCACGGTGATGCAGCATCTGAAAGTGCTGGAGGAAGCCGATCTGGTCATCGCCAGGAAGGAGGGCCGCGAACGTTGGAACCACCTCAACAGCCTGCCGATCAAGCACATTCATGACCGCTGGATCAGCGCCTATGCCGGCCACGCTCTATCGATCCTCGACCAGTTGAAAAACGATCTCGAAGGCCAATGATCGGGCGGTCGAACCGCTTGCTCCCCGGCCGCCTCATCACAAGCATCAGTTGGGCCTGCAGCTTTCCTCCATGCTCATGCACAATTTATGCGTTGTCCGCAACCGTCAGCCTTTATAGCCTCCGCCGCCGAAGGAGAGGATGCGATGACGATACTGGTGACGGGAAGTGCCGGGCACCTCGGCGAGGCGCTGATGCGCAGTCTGCGAGCGCAAGACCGGTCGACACGCGGCATCGATATAAAACCCTCGGCCTTCACCGATATGGTCGGTTCGATCGGTGACGGGGCCTTCATCCGGCAGGCGATGTCGGGCATCAGCCAAGTCATCCATGCCGCGACGCTGCATAAGCCGCATGTCGCGACCCGCGGCAATCGGGATTTCCTCGACACCAATGTCGCCGGCACGCTGAACCTGCTCGAAGAGTCGGTCGCCGCGGGTGTTGCCAGCTTCGTCTTCACCAGCACCACCAGCACCTTCGGTGCGGCATTGACGCCGGCTGTGGGGGAACCGGCGGTATGGGTGACCGAGGACTTGCTTGCAGTCGCAAAAAACATCTACGGCGTCACCAAGCTAGCCGCCGAAGGCCTATGCGAACTCTTCGCCCGCAACTCCGGCCTGCCGGTCGTCATTCTCAGGACATCGCGCTTCTTTCCCGAAATCGACGACGATCCTCCCATTCGCGGCGGCCATTCGGCAGAGAATGCCCAAGCCAACGAACTTCTTCACCGCCGCGTCGATATCGCCGATGTGGTCGGCGCCCATCTGCTGGCGCTCGATAAGGCGCCGGCAATCGGCTTCGGCCGCTACATCGTCTCCGCGACGACGCCGTTTTCGGAGACCGATCTTGCCGCGATCCGGCACGAGGCGTCTCTTGTCGTCGAACGGCTGTTCCCGGGTGCAGGCGCCCTCTATGCATCACGCGGGTGGACGATGTCCCCGACGCTCGACCGTGTCTATGTCAACGACCGCGCAAGGCGGGAACTCGGCTGGCAGCCCCGATATGATTTCCAGCGAGTACTCGATTGCCTGCGCGACAACAGGGAATGGCGCAGCCCCTTGGCGCTGGACGTCGGCTCGAAATTCTACCACGACGAAGCCTTTGCCGAAGGGCCTTATCCGGCCGGGTAGGCAGCAAGCTGGAATGCGGACACGCAGAAGCCCGACATTCTCTCGGCATGGCCTTTTCGCTGCAAAGCGTCATCCAGATATCATGATCCCGTCATAGACCGGCCTGTCGGCGAAAGCCGTTTCGAGAGCGCTTTTGACCGAGGGGTATTTTCATGAAGAACGTCAGATCATGTGCATTGCGGCTTTTGGCCGTGGTTCTTGCCGCATCCGCCGCCATTCCGGCCGTCGCAATGGCCGAGAATTCCGCCACCGCCGGCGGCATCACCTTCATCAACAAAGGCCTGGTCGGCATCGGCCGCATCCCGGCCAATCAGCGCGACAAATTCGGCGAGACCTTCGGTTCCGGCTCCGGCATGGCGATCGATCCCGCCGCCTGGAGCCGCGACGGCACCGGCTACAAGGGCACGCTCTACCTGCTGCCCGACCGGGGTTACAATGTCTCCGGCACAGTCGACTATCGCCCGCGCCTTAACACCATCGCAATCGGCCTGACGCCGACCGCTCCGGGTGCGGCACCCGAAGCCGGCAAGGAGCAGTCCGGCGTCGACGCAAAGCTGGTCGATTCGACGCTCTTTTTCGATGACAAGGGCGCTGACATGACCGGTCTCGACCCGGAATCCGGCGTGCGCGCCGCTGCCGGCAATTTTCCGCCGCTGCCGCAGGCTGCAAACGGCAAGATCGCGCTCGACAATGAAGCCATCATCCGCATGGCCGACGGCACCATGTTCGTCAGCGACGAATACGGCCCGTATATCTACCGCTTCGCAGCCGACGGCCACCTGCTCTCGGCGACCCAGCCGCCGAATGCGCTTTTGCCGATGCGCAAGGGCGCGCTGAGCTTCGCCTCCAACAATCCCGGCCCCGGCGCCTCCGCTCCTGATCCGAAGGATCCGGAGACCGGACGCCAGAACAACCAGGGTCTCGAAGGCATGGCGATGACGCCGGACGGCAAGTTCATCATATCGGTGCTGCAGTCGGCGGCCCGCCAGGACGGCGGCGATTCAAGCTCGACCCGTCAGAATACCCGCGCCATGATCTATGACGCCGCCGATCCCGATCACCTGAAGCTGGTCCACGAATATGTCGTGCCGCTGCCGGTCTTCAAGGATGCCAAGGACAAGACGGTGATCGCTGCAGAGAGCGAAATCGTCGCCCTTTCCGACAAGACCTTCCTGATGCTCGCCCGCGACAGCGGTAACGGCCAGGGCTTGAAGGGCGACACCTCGCTCTACCGCAAGATCAACATCGTCGACCTCTCCGATGCGACCGATATCGCCGGCAGCGATTTCGATGCCGACAAGCCGATCGCGCCGAAGGGCGTCGTCGATCCCTCGCTGACGCCAGCGACGCTGACGCCCTTCATCGACATCAACGACAAGGCCGACCTTGCTCGCTTCGGCCTGCACAACGGCGCGCCGAACGACAAGAACGATCTGTCGGAAAAATGGGAAGCCATGGGTCTTGCAAGCGTTCTCGACCCGAACCTGCCGGACGACTACTTCCTGTTCCTCGCCAATGACAACGACTTCTTGACACAGGATGGTTTCCAGGTTGGTGCGGCCTACAAAGCGGACGGCGGCGCGGATGTCGACACGCTGTTCCAGGTCTTCCAGGTCACCCTTCCAGGCCTGAAAAAATAGCGGACGCGCTGAACCCGGCGGACGCTTAAACCGCGTTCGCCCGGTCCGTCCCTCGGGATGGAAAGGAAAGGTGCGATCCACGACAACCGATGGATGTTTACGATCCTGGGTGCCTACAAACGTAGGTGGGCGCCGTGTGTCCAGGCCCACGGGCCTGGCCAGGGACAGCTCCCTTTGGATCGAGTATGGCCCCAGGGATTGTGGTTCCTGTCGAGAGGCGCAGACCGCAATGCGGTATATAAGGTCGTTTGCGCCAGCGCGCCAGTGGCGGCGGCACGTCGTCGCTATTTAATTGAGATCAATTGAGTTCGGGTGCAGACCGGCCGTTCAGCTTGTCGGTGATGCCGCGAATACGGCTTGAAACCTCACTGAGTGCCGCCGCGAGATTTTCTTCGGTGCGGGCAGTGGCCGCAAGCACCGTGTCGCGGTTACCGCGCAGCGACTCGAGCTCGGATTCGAGCCCGGCGACGCGGCGCGTCAACTCGGAAATCTCGTCCATGATCATGATACCGGCCATGACGGTGATCCTGAGATCGCCGATTTCCCCGAACTGCCCTTTGAGATGGCCAACATAGCGGTCGAAACTGGTCGCGAGATCGGTCAGGTGATCCTCCTGCCCTTCCTCGCAGGCCATGCGATAGGCCTTGCCGTCGATCGTTACCGTCACCTGCGCCATGCCAAACTCTTTCTACGAGAGCATGATGCCGAAAGGTGTGAACGGTTTTCGGACGACATCATGCTTAACGCTCAAATGAGAACAGGATTCAGATTTTGGGCCAACCTGGCCTAAAATCATCCTGTTCTAGCGATCCAGAACCGCGCGGATCGTTTCCATGGCCGTCACCAGCCGCCGCGATACCTCGCGATTGACTTCCTCAAGCCGGTTGGCGCGGAATTCGGCCTGGTCGAGCTCCTGCGCCAGCCGCGAACGGTCGGCATGCACGCGCCGCACCTCGCCCTCGATCTCGCCCTGCTCGCGCTGCCGCTCGACGCGCATGTCGACGGCATTTTCGAGGCCCGAAATTGCCTGTCTCAATTCGTTGAGCGCTGCTTCCATGGTTTTGCCTGTGGGCATCATGTCTTCCCGATTCCCGCGCAGGATCCGCGAATCGGCACGCCGCGCCGATCCTGCGATTTGAAAAGGATATGCAGCTCGCCGACGGCCCGTCAATAAATCCTGTCACTTGCCTACCGGCCTATCCTGTGGATGAGCGTTTTACACATGCCGACGATAGGCGATTTGTCATTTGTACAATCGCGCGATCAAATGTCAAAAATCGCCATCGCCTGCCCGGATTTGGCTTGCCATTTATTGACTTGCCCGCCCCAACTGCTATGTCTCTGCCGCTTTCACTCGATGGTCTTGGAGGCTCGAGGCCATCCCCCGACACCCGGAACTTGCGGAAAAGCCATGACCTCTCCCGAACAACACGACCGGATGGCGAATGCAATCCGTTTTCTCGCCATGGACGCCGTTGAAAAGGCGAACTCCGGCCACCCCGGCATGCCGATGGGCATGGCTGATGTGGCAACGGTCCTGTTCACCAAATATCTGAAGTTCGATCCGAAGAAGCCGCACTGGCCGAACCGCGACCGCTTCGTACTCTCGGCCGGCCATGGCTCGATGCTGCTCTATTCGCTGCTGTATCTGACCGGCTATCCTGACATGACGATCGAAGATCTGAAGCAGTTCCGTCAGCTCGGCTCGAAGACTGCCGGTCATCCGGAATACGGTCACGCCACCGGCATCGAAACGACGACCGGTCCGCTCGGTCAGGGTATTGCCAATTCCGTCGGCATGGCAATTGCCGAACGCAAGCTGCGCGAGGAATTCGGCGCCGATCTTCAGGATCACTATACCTATGCGATCTGCGGCGACGGCTGCCTGATGGAGGGCATCAGCCACGAAGCAATCGCCCTCGCCGGCCACCTGAAACTCAACAAGCTCGTTCTGTTCTGGGACAACAACTCGATCACCATCGACGGCGCCGTATCTCTCTCTGATTCCACCGATCAGATCGCCCGTTTCAAGGCCGTTCATTGGAACACGATCGAGATCGACGGTCACGATCAGGCCGCTATCGCCGAAGCGATCGAAGCTGCTCACAAGTCCGACCGCCCGACCTTCATCGCCTGCAAGACGATCATCGGCTTCGGCGCGCCGAACAAGCAGGGCACCCATAAGGTCCACGGCAACCCGCTCGGCGCCGAGGAAATCGCCGCCACGCGCAAGGCGCTGAACTGGGAATCTGAGCCCTTCGTCATCCCGTCGGACGTCTTGGACACCTGGCGTGCAGCCGGCGCCCGCTCCGTCGATCTCGTCAACGCGTGGGAACAGGGTCTGGCCAAGGCTCCGGCCAAGGCCGAATTCACCCGCCGTATGGCAGGCGAGCTGCCGGAAGGCTTCGATGCCGCAATCAGCGCCTTCAAGAAGAAGCTCGCCGAGACCAAGCCGACGGTCGCCACCCGCAAGGCTTCGGAGGACGCGCTCGAGGTCATCAACGGCTTCCTGCCGGAAACGCTCGGCGGTTCCGCCGACCTGACGCCGTCGAACAACACCAAAACCAGCCAGATGCACTCGATCACGCCGACGGATTTCGCCGGCCGTTACATGCATTGGGGCATCCGCGAGCACGGCATGGCCTCTGCGATGAACGGCATTGCACTGCACGGCGGACTGATCCCGTATAGCGGCGGCTTCCTGATCTTCTCGGATTATTGCCGCCCGCCGATCCGCCTTGCTTCGCTGATGGGCATCCGTGTCATCCATGTGCTGACGCATGACTCGATCGGTGTCGGCGAAGACGGCCCGACGCACCAGCCGGTCGAACAGCTCGCCGGTCTGCGCGCCATCCCGAACCTGATGATCTTCCGTCCGGCCGACGCCACGGAAACGGCGGAATGCTGGCAGATCGCCATCAAGACGCACAACCGTCCTTCGGGCCTTGCTCTGACGCGCCAGAACCTCACTGCGTCCCGCACCGAATACAGCGAAAAGAACCTCTGCGAACAGGGCGCTTATACGCTGGCCGGCAATACCGACGCCAAGGTGACGATCTTCGCCTCCGGTTCGGAAGTCGAAATCGCCGTCGCCGCCCGCGCAGCCCTTGAAGCCAAGGGTGTCACCGTGCGCGTCGTATCGGTTCCCTGCACGGAACTGTTCTTCGAGCAGCCGGACGCCTATCGCAAGGAAATCCTCGGCAACTCGCCGGTCAAGATTGCCGTCGAAGCCGCCGTCCGCGAAGGCTGGGACGCCTTTATCGGACCGGAAGGCACGTTCGTCGGCATGAAGGGCTTCGGCGCTTCCGGCCCGGTGAAGGACGTTTACAAGCATTTCGGCATCACCACCGACGCCGTCGTTGCGGCCGCGGAAGCAAAGCTTTAATGAGGGCGCCTTGAGGCGCTCTCCATCTCCTCAATTCCAGGCCCGGCTGTATCGGGCCCTACTCTATCGGGAGTGAATGAACATGACAGTCAAGGTTGCCATCAACGGCTTCGGCCGCATTGGCCGCAACGTCCTTCGCGCCATCGTCGAATCCGGCCGTACCGACATCGAAGTCGTCGCCATCAACGACCTCGGCCCCGTCGAAACCAATGCCCACCTGTTGCGCTACGACTCGATCCACGGCCGCTTCCCGGCCACCGTGAAAGTCGAGGGTGACTCGATCATCGTCGGCAACGGCAAGCCGATCAAGGTCACCGCCATCAAGGATCCGGCGACGCTTCCGCACCGCGAACTCGGCGTCGACATCGCGATGGAATGCACCGGCATCTTCACCTCCCGTGACAAGGCTGCCGCCCACCTGACGGCCGGCGCCAAGCGCGTCATCGTTTCGGCACCTGCAGACGGTGCCGATTTGACTGTCGTCTTCGGCGTCAATCATGACCAGCTCACCAAGGAGCACATGGTCATCTCCAACGCGTCCTGCACGACAAACTGCCTGGTGCCGGTTGTGAAGATCCTCGACGACGCCGTCGGCATCGACCACGGCTTCATGACGACGATCCACTCCTACACCGGCGACCAGCCGACGCTCGACACGATGCACAAGGACCTGTATCGCGCCCGCGCCGCCGCTCTTTCGATGATCCCGACCTCGACCGGCGCCGCCAAGGCAGTCGGCCTCGTTCTGCCGCATCTGAAGGGCAAGCTCGACGGCACCTCGATCCGCGTTCCGACCCCGAACGTTTCCGTCGTCGACTTCAAGTTCGTCGCCAAGAAGGCCACCAGCGTTGGCGAAATCAACGAGGCCATCATGGCTGCCGCAAACGGCAAGCTGAAGGGCGTCCTCGGCTACACGGACGAACCGCTGGTCTCCCGTGACTTCAACCACGACAGCCACTCCTCGATCTTCGCAACCGATCAGACCAAGGTCATGGAAGGCAACTTCGTGCGCGTCCTGTCCTGGTACGACAACGAGTGGGGCTTCTCCAGCCGCATGTCCGACACGGCCGTCGCTTTCGCCAAGCTCATCTGAGCGCTGTTAAAGCATCAACAGACAAGCGGCCCGGGAAACCGGGCCGTTTTTTGTTGCCATGTCGCAAACGAAACCAGTCTACCCTGCACTAATATCTTTTCGTCCATGGCCGGGATGAGATCTGTTAGGATAGTTCACCTGGACATTCCACAATGCCCAGTTCCTCGCGCCGCATCGGCCACCGGCTAGGCGCGGAACGCCAATACCGTGCGGCAGCGCTGTCGCCAATATGAGAGAGATGGATGGATTATTTTACCGTAGAAATCGCCGGCCGCGCCGTTGCCAGCTTTCGCTCCGAAAATAGCGAGGATGCGACGCATTTCTTCGAGGCGGAAGACTTTCGCGACGACCTGACCATCCTGGAGTCGGAGGGCAAACCCCTGTGGGACCGTAAAGCGGTGCTCAGCCTGCGCAAGGCAACCGCCGAGGAGGCCAGCGAAGTCGAGCACGCCTATGAATTCGACGACGACCCCGAAAGAACCATCGAGGACGAGTTCGTCGTTTTCCTCGTGCCGGTCGCG
Organism: Rhizobium phaseoli; assembly: GCF_010668805.1. Taxonomy (GTDB): domain Bacteria; phylum Pseudomonadota; class Alphaproteobacteria; order Rhizobiales; family Rhizobiaceae; genus Rhizobium; species Rhizobium phaseoli_A. The sequence continues at coordinate 92,051 of NZ_WUFT01000004.1, forward strand.
GATCTGACCGACGAGGGCGGGGACACCGACGACTGACTCCGGCTTCGACAGCTACACCGAAGCGACAGCTTCGGTGTGGCGTTGCCGCTCGCGATGACGGATTGGTAATCCGCCGACCAAGCGTGATAGATTGAGGATATGCACGGCGCTGCACAATGGCTGAAATGATCCAAGTGGAGGCGATAAATGGCAGAGGCACAAAAACGCTCGTCCCCCACCACCCTCAAGCGGCGGCAGCGGTTTCACCCCAAGAGGGACGTCAGACCTGCCGTGCTGGCAAAGGCTAACCGTCTGGTCCTCTCGGTTGCCGCGTTCATTGGCCTCACGTTTCTCGCCATCGTCATATTTCAGGCAGTGTTGTGATCGCAGAGCAGCGGCCGACCGGCAGGAAAAATCCCTGCCTGTCTCTTTTGCCCTGCTCTCGCCTGATTTTCCTATACATTCCTTATAGACAATTTCTCCCGTAGCATTCCGTGTCGGTTGGCCGTCCGGCAGCCGTTCAGCAGCATGATGCAGCGTCGCGACGAGGTTAAGCCGCAAGGCCTACCCTTCTCTGACGTTTTGCCGTTTACTGGTGGACCGCCGCGCGTCAGGAGGGGTTGGAGTAAGGCGGATCGGCCGGGGCGGCTGTATTCGTCAAGCAGTCGATGGAAAGGGGTGGGCATGGAAGCGTTTTATATCGTGGTGCTGGTCTCGACGGCGCTCGTGCTTCTTGCCGCTTTTTCGAGCCTGCTTGCCTTCCGCTTCGGCGCTCCCCTGCTGCTGCTTTTCCTCATGATCGGCCTTGCCGCCGGCGTCGACGGGCTCGGCATCGAGTTCAGTAACAACTACCTCGCCTATATTCTCGGCTCCATCGCACTGGCCGTCATCCTGTTTGATTCCGGCTTCGGCACCCCGATGCATGCCTTCCGGCTGGCGGCCGTTCCCTCTCTGGCACTCGCCTCGGTCGGCGTGCTGATTACCGCCTCGCTCTTTGCCTTCGCCGCCATGTGGCTTTTGAACTTCACCTGGCTGGAAGGCCTGCTGCTCGGCTCGATCGTCGCATCGACGGATGCCGCCGCCGTCTTCTTCCTGCTACGCATCGGCGGCATCAATATCCGCGACAAGGTGCGCTCGACGCTGGAGGTCGAATCCGGCACAAACGACCCGATGGCGATCTTCCTCACCATCGCCCTCGTCGAGGTGCTGGCGAGCGGCGAGCGTTCGGCCGGCATCAATATCGGCATGCTCGCTATGTTCGTCCAGCAGATGGGCCTCGGCGTCATCCTCGGCCTGCTCGGCGGCATGATGATCGTGCTGGTCGTCAGTAAGCTGGACACCGATCGCGGCCTGACGCCGATCTTCGTGCTGGCGCTCGCCCTTCTCGTCTTCTCCTTCACCGGCGCGGTCGGCGGCAGCGGCTTCCTCGCCGTCTATGTTGCCGGGATTTACGCCGGAAACCGCAAGATGCGGGCGATCGGCACCATCAAACGCTTCCAGGACGGCATGACGTGGCTGGCGCAGATCATCATGTTCCTGGTGCTCGGCCTGCTTGCGACGCCGTCGCAATTCCCGGTCATCATTGTGCCCGCCATTCTGCTTGCCCTCTTCCTGATCTTTGTCGCCCGGCCGTTGGCGGTCTGGCTGTCGCTGCTCCCGTTTGATTACACGCAGCAGGAAATCGGCTTCGTTGCCTGGGTCGGCCTGCGCGGCGCCGTCTCCATTCTGCTTGCCATCATGCCAATCCTCGGCGGGCTTGAGAACGGCCAGATCTATTTCAACACGGCCTTCATCATCGTGCTGGTCTCGCTGCTCCTCCAGGGCTGGACGATCAAGCCCGTCGCCAAGAAGCTCGGCCTGATCATTCCGCCGCGTATCGGTGCCGTCGACAAGGTCGAGGTCGACCTACCGGGTGCTGCCAACCACGAACTGCTCTCCTACCGCGTCATCAAGGATAGTCCAGTGCTGCGCGGCGAGCGCATCCCGCGTTGGGCGACGCCTTCGCTTGTCATCCGCGACGGCAAGTCGATGCGCTACCAATATGCCGGCCGGCTGCGCGAGAACGATCTCGTCTACCTCTTCATCGTCCCGAGCTACTCCCGCCTGCTCGACCGGCTCTTCGCCAGCCGTGCGCCGGTGGATGAGGACGATGCCGATTTTTTCGGAGCCTTCGCGCTCTCACCTGCCCGCCCGGCCGCCGATCTCGACGCCGCCTATGGCCCCGGCTTGCTCAACGAATCCGAAAAGGGCCTGACGATCGCCGAATTGATGCGGCAGCGCCTCGGCGGCAAGGCCGACTATGCCGACCGCGTTCGTCTCGGCTCGATCATTCTCATCGTCCGCGATCTCGACGAGCGCGATCACGTCAGCTCCGTCGGAATGTCGCTGGAAGCGGTCGAGCCGGCGATCACGCTGCCGATCTTCCTTAATCTCAAGGACATTATCCAGCGCATCCGCGACCGGCTCAAAGGGCGCCGAAGCCGCGAAACCGCAGCCTCCGAAACCGCGGCGAAAGCACCGTCCGGACGTGACGAAGGCACACGCGAAAACGGCCGTTGAACGCCTTGCGTCTCAAATGATCCTTGCTATGGTCGCCGCAACTTCCGCCAACCAAGACTGGATTTCCCCATGCCTTCTTTCAAGACCCTCGACGATCTTTCCGACATCCGCGGCAAGCGCGTTCTCGTCCGCGTCGACCTCAATGTCCCGGTCAAGGACGGCAAGGTCACCGATACGACGCGCATCGAGCGTGTGGCGCCGACGATCCTCGAACTGTCCGAGAAGGGCGCCAAGGTGATCCTGCTTGCCCATTTCGGGCGACCGAAGGACGGCCCTTCGCCTGATCTGTCGCTGTCGCTGATCGCCCCTTCGGTCGAGGAAGTACTCGATCATGCCGTGCTGACGGCGTCCGATTGCATCGGCGAGGCCGCCGCCTCCGCCGTCGCGGCGATGAATGACGGCGATATCCTGCTTCTGGAAAACACCCGCTTCCACAAGGGCGAAGAAAAGAACGACCCCGACTTCACCAAGTCGCTTGCTGCCAACGGCGACATCTATGTCAACGACGCCTTCTCCGCCGCCCATCGCGCCCATGCCTCGACCGAGGGCCTTGCGCACCACCTGCCGGCCTATGCCGGCCGCACCATGCAGGCCGAACTGGTGGCGCTGGAAAAGGGTCTGGGTGATCCCGCCCGCCCTGTCGTCGCGATCGTCGGCGGCGCCAAGGTCTCGACCAAGATCGATCTCTTGATGAACCTCGTGAAGAAGGTCGATGCGCTCGTCATCGGCGGTGGCATGGCCAATACCTTCATCGCCGCGCGCGGCACCAATGTCGGCAAGTCGCTCTGCGAGCATGATCTCGCCGAAACCGCCAAGCAGATCATGATCGAGGCCGCGACATCAGGCTGCGCCATCATCCTGCCGGAAGACGGCGTGATTGCCCGCGAGTTCAAGGCGGGTGCCGCCAATGAGACCGTCGATATCAACGCCATTCCCGCCGATGCCATGGTGCTCGATGTCGGGCCGAAATCCGTCGAAGCCATCAATGCCTGGATCGAGCGCGCTTCGACTCTCGTCTGGAACGGCCCGCTTGGCGCCTTCGAGATCGAGCCCTTCGATGCCGCCACGGTCGCTGCCGCGAAATACGCCGCGGAGCGCACGGCAGCCGGCAAGCTCACCTCCGTTGCCGGCGGCGGCGACACGGTTTCGGCGCTGAACCATGCCGGCGTTGCCGACGCATTCACCTATGTCTCCACCGCCGGCGGCGCTTTCCTCGAATGGATGGAAGGCAAGGAGCTTCCAGGCGTCGCCGTCCTCAACGCCGCCAGATAGCCGCAAGCCGATTCGACTGGTTTTACATGTGGATAGACCGCGGCGGCGAGAGCGCTCTCCGCGGTCTTTTGCTCAGCCGATGGAAAAAAACCCAGATTTTCAAACGATTGAATTGATTTCAATCGTTTCAATGACTTAGCCTTCCATTTTCCTCTCTATCAACTTCTGTTATCGCCGTCCTATATTCTGAAATTGCCGATGTTTAATGCTGTGGAGAGAACGAGATGAGCGAACGACTGGAAGACATTGCAGTGCAGATGGTTGCAGGCGGCCGGGGACTGCTTGCGGCAGATGAATCGACCTCCACCATCAAGAAGCGTTTCGACACGATCAACCTGGAATCGACCGAAACCAGCCGTCGTGACTATCGGGAGATGCTCTTCCGCTCCGACGATGCGATGAAGAAATATATCTCCGGCGTCATTCTCTTCGAAGAGACCCTTTCCCAGAAGGCCGCGGACGGCACGCCTTTCGTCGACATCATTCGCGCTGCAGGTTCCATTCCCGGCATCAAGGTCGACACCGGCGCCAAGCCGATGGCGAAATATCCTGCGGAAACCATCACCGAAGGCCTCGATGGCCTCGGCGAACGCCTTGCCCGCTATTATGAAGCCGGCGCCCGCTTCGCCAAGTGGCGCGGTGTCATCGCCATCTCGTCGACATTGCCGACCCGCGGTTCCGTCCGCGCCAACGCTCAGGCGCTTGCTCGTTATGCCGCACTCTGCCAGGAGGCCGGGATTGTTCCGATCGTCGAGCCGGAATGCCTGATGGACGGCAAACCGGGCGACCATACGATCGACCGCTGCTCCGAAGTCACCGAATCGACGCTGCGCATCGTTTTTGAGGAACTGGCCGATGCCCGCGTCAACCTCGAAGGCATGATCCTGAAGCCAAATATGGTCATCGATGGCAAGAACGCCCGCAAGGCCTCGGTCGCGGAAGTTGCCGAGCGCACGGTCAAGGTTCTGAAGGCGACTGTTCCGCCCGCCGTCCCTGGCATCGCCTTCCTGTCGGGAGGCCAGACGACCGAAGAAGCGACGGCGCATCTTTCCGCCATCAATTCCAGCGCCGACCTGCCTTGGCTCGTCACCTTCTCCTACGGCCGCGCCCTGCAGGACAGCGCCCTCAAGGCCTGGAACGGCAAGCCTGAGAACGTCGCCGCCGGCCAGCGCGAATTCACTCACCGCGCCGAGATGAACAGCCTCGCGGCCAAGGGCAGCTGGAAGAAAGACCTCGAAAAGGCGGCTTGATTTTTTCAGCAGCCTTAACTCCGATAAAGAAGGGGCGGCAACACCATGTTGCCGCCCCTTCTTGCATTGTCACGGCGACAAGAAACCGGCTCGCCTCGCCGGAAAATCGTGCTTATCCATAGCGGCAACTGCAACAGGAGCCCCCATGGACACCCTCTCCTACGTCACCGTCGATGTCTTCACCTCTACCCGCTTCGAGGGCAATCCGCTTGCCGTGATCTCCGATGCGCGCGGCCTGACCGACGCGGCGATGCAGAAGATCGCCACCGAGTTCAACTATTCCGAAGTCACCTTCGTCCTGCCGCCTGAAGACCCTGAGAATTCCGCCCGTGTACGCATCTTCACCCCGACGATGGAAATTCCTTTCGCCGGCCATCCGAATGTCGGCACCGCTTATGTGCTCGGCCAGCGGACGGAGATCTTCGGCAAGCCGGTCGGCGAGAAGCTGCGCTTCGAGGAAAAGGCCGGCATCGTCGAAGTCAGCCTGAAACGCAACAACGGACGGCTCGAGGCCACCGCCATCCGCGCGCCGCAGCCGTTGGTGACCGGCGAGACCATTGCCGAAGAAACCATCGCCCGCTGCGTCACCCTCGAGCCGGGCGTGATCGTCAGCACCGTCCATGCCCCGGTCTTTGCGTCCGTCGGGCTGAACTTCGCCGTCGCAGAGCTGAGCGGGCTCGAAGCGCTGGCCGCGGCCCGTCCGAACCTTGCCGGTTTCCAGGCGGCTGCCGGCCGCCAGACGACGAGCGGCCATGACTTCTCGCTGTTCCTTTATGTTCGCGCACCCGACGATCCGTGGACTATCCGCGCCCGCATGTTCGCACCGCTCGACAATGTGCCCGAAGACCCGGCAACCGGCAGCGCTTCGGCCGCACTCGGCGCCTATCTCGCCTCGCTTGCGTCGGAGGCCGATATGAACGTCCGCATCACCGTCGAACAGGGCGTCGAAATGGGCCGGCGCAGCGTCATCGCCCTCGATGTCGTGAAATCCGGGGGCACCGTCACCGATGTCGTCATCTCGGGCAGCTGTGTTCCCGTCATGCGCGGGGAGATCATCCTGCAGGACTGACGATCGCAGGCCGACGACAGGCCTACATCAGGAAATCGCGCAACAGCAGGTCCAGCGCCCAGATCCCGAAAGCGATCAACGCGATCTTCCAGAAATCCATCCGCCGCCTGAGGCCGGGAAACCCGAGCGGCTTGATCACCTGTATCGCCATGGCAAGGATGAGCAGCAAGGCTATCAGCTTTGTCATGCTTTATTTTTTCCATTTTTCGGAATGTCACAGGACGGACATTTTTCCGCGCGAACACAGGATCTCCACACGCCGTAAAGACATTCCGGGGCACAATCAATCATCTTGAGGCTGGCTGACGCAGGTCCTGCCTTATGTCTATTTCAAAATCACTGAGACCGAGTCTGGGGAAATGAAGAGAAACCTTCTGTCCGTCGCCGCGCTGCTTTTTGGCACGCTCTTCCTTTTCATGGGCAACGGCCTGCAGGGCATCCTGCTTCCCGTGCGCGGCAATCTCGAAGGCTACGCCACCACGACACTTGGCCTGCTCGGCACCTCATGGGCCGGAGGCTTCGTTATCGGCTGCCTGGTGGCGCCGAAACTGGTGCGCCGCGTCGGCCATGTGCGCGCCTTCTCCGGCTTCATCTCGATCATCGCCATCATCGCCCTGGTCAGCGGCATCATCATCCATCCGGTCTGGTGGGTGGTCCTGCGCGCCGTTACCGGCTTCTCCACCGCCGGCACCTCGATGATCATCGAAAGCTGGCTGAACGAGCGTGCCAGCAATGAGAGCCGCGGCGCGATCTTCTCGCTCTATATCGGCATCACGCTGCTCGGCGTTGTCGGCGGCCAGATGATGATCCCGCTCGAGGACGTGCGCACGCCGGTGCTGTTCATGATCTGCGGCATCTTCTATTGCATCGCCATGCTGCCGACGACGCTTTCGACCGCCGCTTCGCCGCAGCCGCTGAAGGCGGTGCGCCTCGACCTGCCGGCACTCTATCGCAATTCGCCGGTCTCCTGCCTCGGCATTCTGCTCGTCGGCATCGCCAACGGCGCCTACGGTACGCTCGGCGCCGTCTTCGGCGCAGGCGCCGGGCTCTCCGACACCAGCATCGCCATCATGATGAGCTCCACGATCTTCGCCGGCGCCGTGATGCAGCTACCGGCCGGCCGGCTCTCCGATCGCATCGACCGGCGCTATGTGCTCGCTGCCATGTCCGGGGTCGCCGCCCTCGCCGGCTTGCTGATCTTTTTGCTCCACCCAACGTCACCCGCCTTGCTGATTGGGCTCGTGGTCCTCTACGGCGCGGTGGCCAATACGCTCTATCCGATCGCCGTCGCCCACGCGAACGACTTCGCGGCATCGGAGGATTTCGTCAAGGTCTCCGGCGGCCTGTTGCTGCTCTACGGCATCGGCACGATGATCGGCCCGACGATCGGCGGTCCCGTCATGTCGGTGATCACGCCGCATGCGCTTTTCCTCGTCACCGCCATCGCCCACGTGCTGATCACCGTTTACGCGATCATCAGGAGCCGCATCCGCGCCGCCGTCCCGGCCAGCGATCGTGACGCCTATACGACGATCCCGACCGGCACCTCGCCGATGCTGACGCCGCAAAGCATGTCGCTGGCCGATCGCGGCACTGGCAAACCGCCTGAAACCGGGAAGTCTCCAGAAAGCGGTGATCCCGCTGTAAAGTTCGGCTAATGCAGGTCGTTCGGAAGGGTGCTGCGGTTCCGGCATGGCGACATGCATAAAAACAAAGTTGAGGATGAATTCAGGCCGGATCGGCCTAAATTCCGATTCCGTAACTTTCGGTAGGATGCTCCAGGCAGCAACGGAGGAGAACCCATGAGCTTCATCGATGACGACCGGCCGCAGAAGAAGACCGCCCACGAGATCGGCGCCGATCTTTCTATGCTTTCGGTGGACGAACTGAACGCGCGAGTGGATTTGCTGAAGGCGGAGATCGCCCGTCTCGAGGCCGAAGCGGCCCGCAAGGCTTCCGGGCGGCAGGCAGCGGAAAACTTCTTCCGCTCATAGTCCGATAAAAACCCTAAAATCAAGGCTGTAGGCGGATAAACCAGTTCGCCTCAAGTCTTACTTCGGCACAATGTTAATAAATTATTAAGCTTTATAAGGTATTACTGTACTCATCCGGATTTTTTCTGGATCTCAGACAGTTTTCCAAGCGGTGAATTGGTCTGATTTTTCTCCCTGTTTTACCTTGAGAGCCGCTTTTGCGGCTCTTCTTTTTCCTCTGGCCAGCGCTTCTCCACGAAACTGTGGAGATTAACCCTTTCTTAAGAAACGGCTTGCGCATTTGGGCTAATGATACCATCTTAAAGTCATAAAGACCGGGCTCGGAAACTTTTCCGTCGGTGCCCGCGTTACCTGAATATATGTAGCTGCGTGCAACAGGGACTATTGCGATGTCGGAAGTTGGATTGAACACGATCAGTTTTGCAGGTCGCGCCGCTGCATCCTCGCAGTTCAAGGCACTTTATGCGGAAGGCATGTCGCTGGTCGAAGAGACTGCCGCCTATCTGGATGGCCAGGGCCGCGCCGCTTCCAAGGTTCTGCCGCGGATGGCTTCGGTCCTCTACGCCGCAGAATCGATGCGTCTCACCACCCGCCTCATGCAGATGGCCTCATGGCTGCTGTTGCAGCGCGCCGTCAACAATGGCGAAATGTCTCGCGACCAGGTGCTGGCCGAGAAGAACAAGGTTCGTCTCGACGGCTTCAACGTCGACCGCGCCGCGCCGGGCTGGGGCGACCTGCCGGAATCCTTCCGCGACCTCGTCGAGCGCTCGCTGCGTCTGCAGAACCGCATCGCTTTGCTCGACCGCGAGATCTATCGCCCGTCCGAAGCTGTGATCGTTCACGACAATCAGAACAGCGTCCAGGCCCAGCTTTCCCTGCTGCAGACCGCCTTCGGCAACAACTGACCGTATCTGAGAGAATCCGATTTGAAACCGGCCGCGTCTGACGCGGCCGGTTTTTATTTGTTTGCTAACTCACGTATCTCCGAACATCGAGAACGCAAAAAAGCCCGGCAAAACCGGGCTCTCTTCAATTCCGTCGAGCAGAAGCGACTAAAGCATGTCGCACAAAAATGTGCAGCGGTTTTGCGGCAACGACATGCGCAAAAACAAGAGCTAAAGCGCGAGAAGCGCGCTTTAGAGGCCGAGGCCGCCGAAACGCTTGTTGAACTTGGAGACGCGGCCACCGCGGTCCATGAGCTGCTGGTTGCCGCCGGTCCAGGCCGGATGCGACTTGGAATCGATTTCGAGGTTCATGACAGCACCCTCCGAACCCCAGGTCGAGCGGGTTTCGTATTCGGTGCCATCGGTCATGACCACCTTGATCATGTGATATTCGGGATGGATGCCTGCCTTCATAACAATCTTCCTGCGCTACCGGAGTTCAATTTGCCGCATGCAGTTGCGGCCAACGAACCGATTGAATAAATGAAGCCGCAGTCATGATGGCTACGGCTTCCCATTAGGATGCGGTGCCTATACATGAAGGACGTCTAGATAACAAGAGCCAACAGGCCGCATTGAGCGGGTCCTGCGGGCGATCGGAGACGAGTTGGCAGAGCAGGCACGGGCTGAGGAAAACAAGAGGCGGTCGCTACGGCCGCTCGGCAGGCTGACGCCCTACGTCATGCGCTATCGCGGCCTAGTGGCGGGCGCATTGATGTCCTTGGCGCTTGCCGCCATCACCTCGCTGGCGCTGCCCCTCGCCGTGCGTCGCATGATCGACCACGGCTTCACCCAGTCCGACGGCCGCTTCATCAACAGCTACTTCGCCATGCTGATGATCATGGCTGTCGTGCTCGCGGTCGCAAGCGCGTTGCGCTATTATTTCGTCATCACCATCGGTGAGCGCATTGTCGCCGATCTTCGCCGCGATGTCTTTTCCCATGTGACGAGGCTGTCGCCCTCCTTCTTCGACGTCAACCAATCCGGCGAGATCGTTTCGCGCCTGACCGCCGATACGACGCAGATCAAATCCGCCGTCGGCGCCACAGCCTCGGTGGCGCTCAGAAACCTTATCCTCTGTCTCGGCGCGATGGGCATGATGATCGTCACCTCGCCGAAACTTTCCAGCCTTGTCATCGGGGCGATCCCGCTGATCGTCTTCCCGCTCGTCGCCTTCGGCCGCTCGGTGCGCAAGCGCTCACGCGCCGCCCAGGATACGCTCGCCGGCGCCTCCGCCTTCGCCAACGAGACGATCGCCGCGACCCGCACTGTCCAGGCCTTCAACGGCGAGGATGCCGCAGCGACGCGCTACGGCACCGCCGTCGAATCCGCCTATGAAGCGGCCCGCGCCGCCATCCGCTCGCGCGCCCTGCTGACCGGGATCGCCATCACGCTGATCTTCGGCAGCGTCGTCGCCGTGCTCTGGGTCGGCGCCCACAGCGTACTCGCCGGCACGCTTTCGGCCGGCACGCTCGGCCAGTTCCTGCTCTATGCCGTCATCTCCGCCGGCTCGCTCGGTGCGCTGTCGGAGGTTTGGGGCGAACTTTCGCAGGCAGCCGGTGCTGCCGACCGGCTGACCGAGCTTCTCGACGAAGTCTCGCCGATCGCCGCCCCCGCCAGCCCGCAGGCTCTTCCTTCGCCCGGCCGTGGCCGCGTCGAATTTGCCGATGTACACTTTGCCTATCCCTCGCGCCCCGGAAAATCGGCGCTGCATGGGTTGAGCTTCGCTATTGCGCCGGGCGAGACGGTCGCCATCGTCGGCCCTTCCGGTGCCGGCAAGAGCACCGTCTTCTCGCTGCTGCTTCGCTTCTACGACCCGCAGCGGGGCAGCGTGAAAATCGATGGTGTCGACGCTCAGCTGACAACGCCGGACGAGCTGCGCCAGCGCCTTGCCATCGTGCCGCAGGATGTCACCATCTTTGCCGCCTCGATCCAGGACAACATCGCCTTCGGCCGTCCCGGAGCCTCGCCTGACGAGATCCGCGCCGCAGCCCTTGCGGCCCAGGCCGATGAATTCATCGCGCGGCTGGATCAGGGTTACCAGACCGAAGTCGGTGAACGTGGCATTACGCTCTCCGGCGGCCAACGCCAGCGCATCGCCATCGCTCGCGCCATCCTGAAGAACGCGCCGGTGCTGCTGCTCGACGAGGCGACCTCAGCACTTGACGCCGAAAGCGAGACGCTGGTGCAAAAGGCGCTCGATGGCCTGGTGGACGGCCGCACGACGCTCGTCATCGCCCATCGCCTGGCAACCGTGTTGAAGGCCGACCGCATCCTCGTCATGGATCAGGGCCGCATCGTCGAGGAGGGCACCCACCAGAGCCTGATCCGCCAAGGCGGCATCTATGCGCGGCTGGCGCGGCTGCAATTCGACGCCGCCAACGAGGATGTGCTCGCTGCCACGAAATAGGCCGTCATCCCCTATCTCCGCCGACAGCGACTAAAGTCTGACTTCCTCCGCACCTTCCTGCGGTTGTCATTCGAGTCTCCTGCCCTACCCTCTCCATGCCCCGGGTTGGGGAATATCGCTATCGAAATTTGGGGAGGAGATAGGAATGGCGCCTTTCGATATGACGCGACGTGCGGGCCTTGCGCTCGGTTTCGGCGTGCTTGCGGCCTGTGTCTTCGGCGCGCCTGCCATTGCTGCCGATTTTCCCGATCGCGCGATCACCATGGTCGTGCCCTTCGCGGCCGGCGGCTCGACCGATGTCGTTGCCCGCATCGTCGCGCAGAAGATGTCGGAGGATCTCGGCCAGCAGGTGATCGTCCAAAACGTCGCCGGCGCAGGCGGCAATCTCGGCGCCGATAACGTCGCCCGCGCCGAACCTGACGGCTATACCATTCTGATGGGCACTGTCGCGACCCACGCGCTCAATCCGCTGATCCTCAAGTCGACCCCCTATGATCCCGAGAAGGACTTCGCGCCGGTCTCACTGCTTGTCGTCGTGCCGAACGTGCTGGTCGTCAATCCGGAATTGCCGGCCAAGACCGTGCCGGAGCTGATCGCGTTGCTGAAGGCCGAGCCCGACAAATACAGCTATGCTTCGTCGGGCAACGGCACGCCGCTGCATCTTTCCGGCGAACTCTTCAAAGCCATGGCTGGCGTCAGCATGCAGCACATTCCCTATAAGGGCGCCGGCCCGGCATTGAACGACGTCATCGGCAATCAGGTGCCGATCATGTTCGACAACCTGCCCTCTTCGTCGAGCCACATCAAGGCCGGCACTTTGCGGGCGCTGGCAGTGACCACGGCCGAGCGCGCGCCCTCCTTCCCCGATGTGCCGACGATCGCCGAGTCAGGCATAGCAGGTTACGAGACCTATACCTGGAATGCGCTTTTCGCCCCAGCCATGACGCCGAACGAGGTCGTGATGCGCCTCAATGCCTCGGCCAACAAGGCGCTGAAAGACCCCGCCGTTGCCGAACGGATGAAGGAATTCAGCGCCACCATCGTCGGCTCGACGCCGGAGGAACTCGCCGCCCATGTGAAGGCCGAGCTTGCCAAATGGGGACCGGTAGTCAAGGGCGCGAACATCCAGATGGAGTGACGGCGGCGCAGACGCTTTCGCTTGCGTCCGATGGAAATCGTGGCAATTGGACGCTAGAACAGGATGATTTTAGGCCCGTTGGCCTAAAATCTGAATCCTGTTCTACAGCAAAGATTAGAGCATGATGTCGTCCGAAAACCGCGCACACTTTTCGGCATCATGCTCTAAGCAGCCAATTCTAATTAAGGTAGTGGAAAAGCTCGCCATTTTGATCTAGCCTCATTGACGCTGATGGTTGCAATTCAGCGTTTCGGGAGACATCCATGTATAAATTCGAAGTTTATAAGGATAAATCAGGCGAGTTCCGCTTCCGCTTCAAGGCATCGAACGGGGAAGCCATGTTCTCGTCCGAGGGCTACAAGGCGAAGGCGTCCGCCATGAGTGCCATCGAATCCATCAAGAAGAACACGCCTACTGCCGACGTCGTCGATCAGACGAAGGCTGAATCCTGATCAGATCGGCAGCGGCGGCTTAAATGCCGTCCCTGCCCTTCCGCGCGCCCTGAGCAGCGCCGGTACCCTTGAGCCCGCCCGGCCTGGTTGCTTGTCATTTTCGGCGACATTTATTTTTCGCATATTTTTTGAAAGCCATGTCGAAATGGCCGGCGGCCGCGCCTCATTGTCTCGGAACGGCTGAACCGCTCCGCCGGGAGTCACGGCTGTCGGGATATTCCCGATATCGGATGTCCGGATCAACGCCACAACAAGATCAGGAGTTTTCCATGCAATATGCTCTTATCATTCGCGAAGCCGCCGAGGATTTCGCCAACCGCAGCGATCCCGCCTATCGCGACGGCTGGGTCGCCTACAGCAAGGCGCTCGCCCAGGCGGGGATCATGACCGGTGGCGCCGGGCTGACGGCCCCGGAGACCGGCACGGTCGTGCGGCGCAAAGGCGATGAGCACGACGTTCAGGACGGCCCCTATCCAGAAGGCAAGGAACAACTTGGCGGCTTTTATCTGATCGATGTTCCCGACATCGACACCGCACTCGAATGGGCGACCCGCGTGCCTATCTCCGACAAGGGGTCGGTCGAGGTGCGCCCGCGCCTGCAGATGTGAGGCGGCAATGCCGCCCGATGCCGCCCGCGCTGCCGAAAAGGTAGCGCGACAGTCCTACGGCAAGCTCATCGCCTTCCTTGCCGCCCGCTCGCGCGACGTGCCGGCGGCGGAAGACGCACTGTCGGAAGCGCTGGCTTCGGCCCTTCGTGTCTGGCCGGAGCGCGGCGTGCCCGGCAACCCGGAAGCCTGGCTGCTGGTGGCTGCACGCCGCAACCTCATGCAGGCCGCCCGCCATCGCATCGTCGAGACCAATGCGCAAACGACGATATCGGTCGCCTTCGAGGAGGCGGAGGAACGCATGAACGAAGCCGGCCACGCCGTCTTCCCCGATGAGCGACTGAAGCTGCTGTTTGCCTGCACCCATCCCGCCATCGACAGTTCCGTGCATACGGCGCTGATGCTGCAGACCGTTCTCGGCATCGAGGCGAGAACCATTGCACGGGCCTTCGTCGTTTCGCCGGAGGCGATGAGCCAGCGGCTGGTGCGGGCCAAGGTGAAGATCCGCGATGCCGGCATTCCCTTCGCCATCCCGCCCCGCCCGGCCCTGGCAGGGCGGCTCGCCACCGTGCTGTCGGCAATCTACGCCGCCTACGGTCTCGGATGGGACGGTCTCGACGGCATAGAAGGACACCATTCGCTTGCCGGTGAAGCGATCTCGCTCGGCCGCGCACTTCTGGCGATGCTGCCGGACGAACCGGAGGCGATCGGCCTTCTGTCGCTGATGCTTCACTGCGAGGCCCGCCACAACGCCCGGCGCGACAGCAATGGCCGATATGTGCCGCTCGACGAGCAGGATACCGTTGCGTGGAACGCGATCATGATAGCCGAGGCGGATACCCTGCTGCGCAAGGCCGGAGGTTTCGACCGGTTCGGCCCCTTTCAGTGCCAGGCGGCGATCCAGTCCGCACATGCGGCGCGCCGGCTTTCGGGGACGACCGACTGGCAGGCGCTGACGACACTCTACGCGGCGCTGGTGATGATGAAACCGACGCTCGGCGCACGCGTCAGCCAGGCTGCGGTGATCGGCAGGGCCTCGAACGCCGCCGCCGGCCTGGAACAGCTCGACAAGTTCGACCCGCGCGACGTTGCGGCATACCAGCCCTATTGGGCCGTGCGGGCCTTTCTTCTGGCACAGACCGGCGACAATGCCGCCGCAGCGGACGCCTATATGGCGGCGATCGGCCTCAGCGACAGCCCCGCAGTGCGCGATTTTCTCGCCGACCGGCTGAAGGAGGCGCGGCAATCAATCTCAGGCTGATTATTTCTCGGTCAGCTTCAGCTCGATGCGGCGGTTGGTGGCGCGCGCATCCGGTGTTTCGCCTGGCGCGATCGGTTGGAACTCGCCGAAGCCGGCAGCAACCAGCCGGTCGGCCGGCACGCCCTGCGCGATCAGGAACTTCACGACCGAAATCGCGCGGGCCGAAGAGAGTTCCCAATTGTCGCGATAGCGGCCTGTTCCGCCAAGCGGCACATTATCGGTATGGCCGTCGACGCGCAGCACCCAGTTGATCTCCGGCGGAATTTCCTTGGCGACATCGAGAAGGGCGGCGGCAAGCTTTGCCATCTCGGTCTGCCCCTCCGGGTTGAGATCGGCGCCGCCCGAGGGAAACAGCACTTCCGACTGGAAGACAAAGCGGTCGCCGACGATGCGGATATTCTCACGGTCGGAAAGGATCTCGCGCAGGCGGCCGAAGAAGTCGGAACGGTAGCGGTTCAGTTCCTGCACGCGCGCGGCAAGCGCAACATTGAGGCGGCTGCCGAGATCGGCGATCTTGGTCTGCGAGACCCGGTCTTTATCCTCCGACGCCTGGAGGGCTGCTTCGACGGCGGCGATCTGGCTGCGAAGCGCTGAGATCTGCTGGTTCAGCAGTTCGACCTGGCTCAGCGCCCGCTCGCTCACCTGCTTCTGCTCGTCGAGCTCCTGGGTCATCGAGCCGATCCGCTTCTGCGCCGCATCCTGCCCCCCCGACCCGGCACTCAGCAATGCCTGTAGCCGCGAACGATCGCCCTCGGCACTGGCAAGCGAGGCCTGCAGATTGGCGACCGAATCCAGGAGGTCCTGGTTGCTGCCCTTTTCGAGCGCGAGAAGCTGCGTCAGCTCGTTGATCTGACTGTTGAGGCGATTGAGCGCCTCATCACGTCCGGTGATCTCGCGGCTGAGGATGAACTGTCCGACGACGAACACCGTCAATAGGAACATGATTGAGATGAGCAGCGTCGACAACGCGTCGACGAAGCCCGGCCAGTAATCCACCGTGCGTTCACGGCGCCGGTTGCGGGCAAGAGCCATGGCTTATTTGCCCTCGCTCTTTTCTGCCTGGGTGGCGCGGTCGCGCACCCGCTCGCCCCGGTCGCCTGCGCGCTCCTGCACGCCGATGCGTTCGGCCAGTCGGTCGAGCGTGCGGCGCATCGCCTTCGCCTCGTCCTGCTGTGCCTCGATCCAGTCGCGCAGCATTTGCTGCTCGTTACGCATGTTCTTGACGAGACCCTGAATGCCTTCGGCAAGGCTCGCCATGGCAGCGACGGAACGCTGGCTGCCGGCCCCGCCCTCTTCGGAGACCTTACGCAGATAATCGGAGAGAGCGCGCATGTCCTCGGAGGAAGCGCCGGAAACGGCCTCGAGGGCGGGTGCCAGATCGGAACCGACATCGGTGACCGAGGAGAGCCAGTTTTCCAGCTCCATGTAGAAGCGGTTCTGCGCGCGGCCGGCCTGCAGGTCGAGAAAGCCGAGGATGAGCGAGCCGGAGAGGCCGAGCAGTGAGGACGAGAAGGCCTGGCCCATGCCCGAAAGCGGCGTGGAAAGCCCTTCCTTCAGCGCCGAGAGCACGTCCCCCGTGCCGTTCGAGCCGGCGTCGAGCGACTGAATGACGATGCTGATCGAACCGATCGTGCCGATGAGGCCCCAGAAGGTGCCGAGCAGGCCGAGGAAGACAAGCAGGCCGATCAAGTAGCGCGAGACATCGCGCGATTCGTCGAGGCGGGTGGCGATCGAATCGAGGATCGAGCGCAGCGCCGTCGTCGACAGCGCCACTGCGGTCTTGCGGCTGCCGATCAGCGCCCGCATCGGCGCAAGCAGCCGCGGATTGCGGTTGACCTTGTCGGCGCTGCCCGCTGCACGAAACGAGTTGAACCAGCGCACTTCGGGGCGAAGCGCCAGTACATGGTTGAAAACAAGAATGATTCCGACCCCGAGAACGCCGACGATCAGGCCGTTGAGGCCCGGATTATGCATGAAGGCGGTCTGCGTCTGGCGGAAGAGGATGGCGGCGATAAAGCCGACGATGACGAGGAAAAGCAGCATCGTCCAGAGGAAGGGCATCGGGCTCGAAAGCCTGTAGGCATAACCGCCTGCCGTCTTTTCGGTGGAGCCGATCTCCGCCACATTCACATTTTCCATAGGGTCCGCTGCCTCCGGAGTCATTGCTGGCGGAGCCTAGAGCAACATTGTGCCGAATTGAAGTATGCCGAGGCGAAAACCCTGACTTTACAACAGCCGGATTTTCGTTCGCTTACTTGGCAGGAATTGGCCGCCTGACGACTTCGATCAACGCCTTGTGGATGGCTTCGTTGCCGGCGATGATCGCGCCGCTCTCCAGCATGGCCGTTCCGCCGTCCCAATCGGTGGCAAATCCGCCGGCTTCGCGGATGAGCAGGATGCCGGCCGCCATGTCCCAGGGCGCAAGCTCCGCTTCCCAGAAACCGTCAAAACGCCCAGCGGCGACATAGGCAAGGTCGAGCGTCGGCGATCCCAAACGGCGGATGCCCGCCACTTCGCCCATCACGTGGCGAAGCTCGACCAGAAACTTGCCGTGATTGCGCTTGCCCAGCGCCGGCACGCCGCAACCGATGACGCAATCCGACAGCGCGCGGCGCGCGGCGACACGCAGGCGCCGGTCGTTGAGGAAGGCGCCGCCGCCGCGCTCGGCGGTGTAGAGCTCGTCGGTTGCCGGATTGAAGACGACAGCGGCAACGATCTCGCCGTTGCGTTCGAGCGCAATCGAAACAGCGAAGGCCGGGATGCCGTGCAGGAAGTTGGTCGTCCCGTCGAGCGGGTCGACGATCCAGCGATGCGCGCCATCCGTGCCCTTGATCTCTTCGCTTTCCTCGCCGAGGAAACCATAGGTCGGACGCGCCTTGAGCAACTCTTCCCTGACGATCTTTTCGGCCTTGCGGTCGGCGGTGGAAACAAAGTCGCCCGGTCCCTTCACCGAAACCTGCAGGTTCTGCACTTCGCCAAAATCACGCCCCAGTGATTTTCCTGCCTTGAGGGCAGCCTGAACCATGACATTGAGAAGAGCTGAACGGGCCATCGGCGCATTTCCTTGGGACTGATACGGGGTGCGCGCTGCCAGGGGCGGGAAGTGTCCCTGAACTTGCATGACAGGCAGCGCTGCAAAGATTGGCGGCCTCAAGACCACAAAATCAGGGAAATTTCAAGAGGAGGCGCGCATGGCTGCCCTGCAGCGCCAAACACCATTAATTTTATTCTGGACAGATAAGTCCAATATCGATAGAAGCTTTGACATGGCACGACACAAGGAATTCGATCGCGACATCGCCCTTCAAGCCGCCATCAGCGTATTTTCCGAGCACGGCTATGAAGGCACCTCAACCGCGGACCTGCTGACGGCGATGAATATCAGCCGACAAAGCATGTACGATACCTTCGGCGATAAACGCGGACTCTATCTGGAAGCACTGAAGCGCTACAATACCGAAAGCATCGGCAAGATCATGGCCGATCTTCACCGCAACGGCCGACCGATCGAAGCACTGGAAGGCGCACTTGTCGCCTTCGCCTCGCGTCCCGCAGCCGAGGCGCGGCGCGGGTGCCTCGGGGTTAGCGCCATCTGCGAATTCGGCCGCACCGATGCCGAGGTCGCGGCTCTTACCGACAGCGCCGGCCGCGCGCTTCACTCGGCGATCGAGAGCCTTCTCGGCGAGGCTCGAGGGGCCGGAGAACTCGCGACCGATATCGATATCGCCGATGCCATTCCATTTCTCGGCGCTGCTCTGTCGGGCATGAAAGTCAGCGCCCGAAACGGCGCCCCGCCGGAGACGCTTCGCGGTATCGCACGCATGGCAATCAGAAGCCTCCGCTGACCGAAGGTAAGCATGGAGATGATTTTCCATCGGCAATTCTAGACTGATCGATCCGAAAAAAAGGAAACCACATGTCTCAATCTCTTTCGACCAAGGTCGCCCTCGTCACCGGTGGCGCACGCGGCATCGGTGCGGCCATCGTCCGAAGGCTCGCCGCTGATGGCGCTGCCGTCGCCTTCACCTATTCGAGTTCCGAGCACAAGGCGAAGGCGATCGTCGCCGAACTGGAGGCTGCCGGCCACAGAGCGCTCTCGATCCGCGCCGACAGTGCCGATGCGAAAGCCGTGCAGGACGCAGTCACGCTGACGGCCGAGCATTTTGGCGGGCTCGACATTTTCGTCAGCAATGCCGGCATTCTCATCCTCAACTCGTTGGACCAATATTCGATCGACGATTTCGATCGCATGTTCGCGGTTAATGTCCGCGCGGCTTTCGTCGGCATCCAGGCAGCGGCCAAGCACATGAAGGACGGCGGTCGCGTCATCACCATTGGCAGCGTCACCGCCGATCGCAGCGGCTTTCCCACATCGTCGGTCTACAGCATGACAAAGGGCGCGATCGCCTCGATGACCCGCGGCCTTGCCCGCGATCTGGGCTCGCGCGGCATCACTGTCAACAATATCCAGCCCGGCCCGACCGCAACCGATATGAACCCTCACAAAGACGATCACGAGCGCCTCAAGCCACTGATGGCCCTCGGCCGACTGGGCGAAGACCGCGAGATCGCCGGTCTGGCCGCCTATCTCGCGAGTGCCGAAGCTGGCTTCGTCACAGGCGCGAGCCTGACGATCGACGGCGGCTATCTCGCCTAATCCCGGATAAAACACACAAAATCCGGCGGTATCGCGATATCGCCGGATTCTCCTCGTTCTGTCGAAACCGATCTCAGAACTTCTGCTGCGTCATCAACACTTCGCGGGCGATCTGATCGAGCGGCAGGATACGGTCAACGCCACCCTTGGCAATCGCCTCCTTCGGCATGCCGAAAACAACGGAGCTCGCCTCATCCTGGGCCACCGTGTAGGCGCCGGCCTGATGCATTTCCAGCATGCCGCGCGCACCATCGTCGCCCATGCCGGTCATGATGATCCCCATGGCGTTCGAGCCGGCCGAGCGCGCTGCCGAACGAAAGAGCACATCGACGGAAGGCCGGTGCCGCGACACCAGCGGCCCGGTCTTCACGCTCACATAATAACGCGCACCCTGGCGTTCGAGCAGCATGTGCTTGTCGCCTGGCGCAATCAGCACATGGCCGCGCAGCACCGGATCGCCATCGACGGCTTCCTTGACCTCGACTTCGCAGAGACCGTTCAGCCGTTTGGCGAAGGCCGCGGTAAATTTCTCCGGCATATGCTGGACGATTACCATGCCGGGCGCATTGGCCGGCAGTTCCTCCAGGAATTCGCGCAGCGCTTCGGTGCCGCCGGTGGAGGCGCCGACGCAGACCACCATTTCCGTCGTCTTCGCCATGGCCCGCCCCGTCGGCGGCGGCAGCATCACATCAGCCGTCAGCTTCTTGGCCGGCCCCTCCGCGGCAGCCGAACGGATGGTTCCGGCGGCCCTCCGCACGTTGGAAAGCCGCGCATGCGAAGCACTCTTGACGACTTCGCGAATACGCATGGCATCATCAGCGAGGCCGTCGGCGGCACCGATCTTCGATTTCAGAATGACGTCGACGGCACCGGCCTCCAGCGCCTGGATCAGCGTTTCCGAGCCCGCTTCCGTCAGCGACGAGCACATCACCACCGGGATCGGCCGCTGCGCCATCAGCTTGCGCAGGAAAGTGATGCCGTCCATGCGCGGCATCTCCACATCGAGCGTGATGACATCGGGGATCTCCTCCTGCAGCTTCCGCGCCGCCATGAACGGGTCGGATGCCACCGCCATGATCTCGATATCGGGATCCTGCTCCAGCACATGCGCCAGCGTCTGGCGGATACTGGCGGAATCGTCGATAATCAGTACGCGGATTTTCTTAGCCATGAAGCCTCTAGATACGCTGAAATACCGTGTTCGAGACCTGCTTCAACGGCAGGTCGAAGCCGGTGATCGATTCGGAATGACCGATGAACATGTAGCCGCCCTTCGCCAAGCAGTTGCAGAGCCGGTTGAGCACGCCGGCCTGAGTCTGCTTGTCGAAATAGATTAACACGTTGCGGCAGAAGATAATGTTCATCGCTTCGCCGATCGGGTATTTCTCGTCCATCAGGTTCATGCGGGCAAAACCCACCCTGCTGCGCAGTTTCGGCGTGATGCGCACCTCCCGCCGGTTCGGCTGCTTAGCTGTCAGCACGTATTTGCGCTGCAGGTCGCGCGGCACTGGCGCGATCAAATCCTCCGGATAAATGCCTCGGCGCGCCGTCTGCAGCACGTCTGTGGAAAGGTCGGTGGCAAGCACGTTGTAGGAGACGTCGCTGCGGCTTTCGGCGAATTCGGCCAACACCATCGCCATCGTATAGGGCTCCGCCCCCGTCGAACAGGCAGAACTCCAGGTGCGGATGGTTCGCACGCCGCTATTGGCGATCGCCGGCAACGCCACTGTCTGCAGATAGTCGAAATGCTTGGCTTCGCGGAAGAAGTCGGTCTTGTTGGTGGTGACCACATCGATCAGGTAGACGGCTTCCTGGGCGAGGCCGTCATGATCGAACAGGAAGTCGCAATAATCGTCGAAGGTCGAATG
The DNA here is from genome assembly GCF_010668805.1 of Rhizobium phaseoli. GTDB lineage: Bacteria > Pseudomonadota > Alphaproteobacteria > Rhizobiales > Rhizobiaceae > Rhizobium > Rhizobium phaseoli_A. Next base: position 113,509 of record NZ_WUFT01000004.1, read on the forward strand.
GTTGGTCGCACGAAGGCGGCGCCTCAGCCGCCCTTCGAGCATCGTTAGCTTGGTCGGCGGCATCTTGATGCCGCTATAGTCGTAAATGAACCGGGCAAGCTTGTCGAAATTGCGCTTGCTGATCCGGTCGCCCGGCAATTGGGTTTCCACCGCTGCTGCCATACTCATAGAACGCCGTACTCCAAGTTGATAACGCGGTCAGGCGGCCGATTGCAGTGCCGAGGCGTCCTCGCGCGACAGCAACCGTGCAAGATCGATGATGACGACGAAGCCGTTTTCACGGCGAACGACACCGGCAATATAGTCCGAGCGCCACCGCACGCCGATATCGGGGGCCGCCTCGATCTGCTCGCGCCGGAACGGCGTGACCTCGAAGACGCGGTCGGCGACAAGGCCAAGCGTCAGCAGCCGGCTTTCCATCGGCACGTCGAGGACAAGCACGCGCGTGTGCGGCGTCGGCACAGTCTTCGTCATGCCGAGCTTCAATCGCAGATCGATCGTCGGCACACCCTGCCCGCGCACGTCGCGCAGACCGAGCAGATAGTCGGGACCATTCGGAATCTTGAACGCTTCCGCATAGTCGAGGATTTCTCGGACCACCTCTACCGGCACGGCGAAGATCTCCTCGCCGAGGCTGAAGGTCACGAATTGCGCTTCCAGAGATGTCGTGGCCATGATCATGCGCTTTCCTTGAATTCGGCGTCCCCATCATCGGGACCGCCCATGGAGAGATCGAGAGCGAAACCTTTCACACGCGCCTGTTGAGCCGCGACGGCATTGGCGGCCGGTTTCTTGGCTGCAGGCTTGCGGCCGGCGGCCGGAGCGGGGCTGCGCACCGTCATCCTGGCAGCCGGCGCGCGGGACGGACGGGTGCCGGCGGCATCGACCTTGAAGAAGGCGATCGACGCCTGCAGTTCCTCGGCTTGGGTGGCAAGTTCTTCCGAAGTCGCAGACATCTGCTCTGAGGCGCCGGCATTCTGCTGGGTTACCTTGTCGAGCTGCTGGATCGCTTCATTGATCTGCGAGGCGCCGACATCCTGTTCGCGGCAGGCCGCGCTGATCTCGGAGACCAGCTCCGCCGTCTTACGGATGTCCGGCACCAGGCGGCCGAGCATGTCGCCGGCCTCCTGAGCGGCCTTGACCGTATCGCCCGACATCGAGCTGATTTCGGCAGCAGCCGACTGGCTGCGTTCGGCAAGCTTGCGCACCTCGGAGGCAACCACCGCAAAACCCTTGCCGTGCTCGCCGGCACGCGCTGCTTCGACCGCGGCATTCAGAGCCAGCAGGTCGGTCTGGCGGGCGATCTCCTGGACGATGCCGATCTTCTCGGCGATGGTCCGCATCGCCTGTACGGCGCGCGTCACCGCTTCGCCGCTCATCTCGGCATCCTTGGCCGACTGGCGGGCGATCTTTTCGGTCTGGGCGGCGTTGTCGGCATTCTGCTTGATGTTGGCGGCCATCTCCTCCATCGAAGCGGAAGCCTCTTCGGCCGAAGCGGCCTGTTCGCTGGCGCCCTGCGAAACCTGCTCGGAGCTCGACGACAGTTCCTGGCTGCCGGCAGAGACATTTTCCGCGGCCGCGGCCGCATCGGAGACCACGCCGCGCAGGCGCTCGACCATCTGTTCGAGCGCTATGCCGAGCATATCCTTGTCGGACAGCGGTTTGGGCGACACCGTCAGGTCGCCGTTCGAGATCTGGTTGGCGATCTCAGCGGTGTTGCGAAGATTATCCGTCATGACATTGATCGTGTTGACCAGATCCTTGATCTCGTCGTTGCTTCTGATCTCGACCTTCTGGCTGAGGTCACCGATGGCGACGGCGCTGGCAACGTTCATGATCTTGCGCAGGCCCCTATTGACCCCGAGCGCGATCCACAGCGCCGCGGCGAACGCGATGACGGAAGCCCCGATAGCGATACCAATCAGCATGTTCTTCGTCGAACTATAAAGAATGTCGGTGTCGTCATCGGCTTGTGCCATCGACTTCTGCTGAAGCGTGACGAGCGTCTCGAAAACCTCTTCCAATTCCATGACGAGGCCGCGAACATCTCCCGACGAAAGTGCCGCAGCCGCTGCCCTGTCGCCGCCTTCCTGAATGGAGGCAACCTTGTTGGAGCCTTCACCGAAGCGTTTGGCCAGCTCGACCAGTCTGTCCCAGGTGGGCTTGCCTTCCGCAGTGGCGAGCTGTTGGCCGCTGGTGGCGAAGACCACCATTTCATCCAGGCTCTTTGCCGAATTCTGGTAATCCTTCCTTGCCACTTCAGGATCCATTTCCAGAAGCGCATTCTTCTGCCAGCGAACGGCATTAAGCTCGGCAGTCTTTGCTTCCAGAGCCAATTCCAACCGTTTTGCGGGACCCGAAATGAGGTTGCCAACGGCATCGTTCAGTGAACTGAGACTGATGATCCCATAGACCGCGCTGCCCACCAGCAACAATATGACAAAGCCGAACGCGGCTGCGAGTTTAAGTTTAATCGTAATACGCATCTCAATATCCTTTGGGAGCGAAGCAATAAATCTGGATCGACGGGGCGGCATCATGCGGCAAAGAAATTCTGGTATGCGAAGCCAGATCACGGAGAGATCGGCGGGCTCCCGTGCCGGTGCTCATAAACGCCCGGAGCATCCGTCGCGGGCCGTGCTGGTTGGCCCGCGACTGCTGCGAACGGGACGCGGTTATGCGCTTTCCCGGAACTCGTCATCGGTCGTGTCGGGACCGCCCATCGACATGTCGAGAGCAAACCCTTTCACACGGGCCTGCTGGCCGGCGACCGTATTGGCGGGTGACTTGGTGCCCGGCTTGCGCGGTGCGGGCTGAGGCCGGCTGCGGACCACGGCTTTTGCAGCTGGCGCGCGCTCACGGCGCCCACCCACCATGTCGACCTTGAAGAAGGCGATCGACGTCTGCAGCTCTTCGGCCTGCGAGGCCAGTTCCTCGGAAGTTGCCGACATCTGCTCGGAGGCGCCGGCATTCTGCTGCGTCACCTTGTCGAGCTGCTGGATCGCCTCGTTGATCTGGGCAGCGCCAATATCCTGTTCGCGACAGGCGGCACTGATCTCGGAGACCAACTCGGCCGTCTTACGGATGTCGGGCACCAGCCGGCCGAGCATTTCGCCGGCTTCCTGGGCGGCCGTCACGGTATTGCCCGACATGGCGCTGATTTCGGCAGCGGCCGATTGGCTGCGTTCGGCGAGCTTGCGCACCTCGGAGGCGACGACCGCAAAGCCCTTTCCGTGCTCGCCGGCGCGTGCTGCTTCCACAGCAGCATTAAGGGCGAGAAGGTCAGTCTGGCGGGCGATTTCCTGGACGATGCCGATTTTCTGGGCGATCGTGCGCATGGCTTCGACGGCGCGGGAGACGGCTTCACCGCTGGCTTCCGCGTCCTTGGCCGATTGACGGGCAATCTTCTCGGTCTGAGCGGCGTTGTCGGCGTTCTGCTTGATGTTGGACGCCATCTCCTCCATCGAGGCGGAAGCCTCTTCGGCCGATGCAGCCTGTTCGGTAGCGCCTTGCGATACCTGCTCGGAGCTCGCCGACAGTTCCTGGCTGCCGGAAGAGACATTTTCCGCCGCGGAGATCGCATCGGCAACGACGCCGCGCAGGCGCTCGACCATCTGCTCCAGGGCGATGCCCAGCGCATCCTTGTCGGAGAGCGGCTTCGGAGACACCGTCAGGTCGCCATTTGCAATCTGATCGGCGATGCCGGCGGTGGTCCTGAGGTTGGAGATCATGCTCTGCATCGCGATGCCGAGCGCATCCTTGTCCGAGAGCGGCTTTGCATCGGTGCTGAGGTCACCCATGGCGATCTGGTCGGCAAGGGCCGCCGTGGCGCGCAGATTGGCGGTCATGGCGTTGACCGTATTGATGAGATCCTTGATCTCGTCATTGGTCTTGACATCGACCTTCTGGTTGAGGTCGCCGATCGCCACGGCGTTTGCGACCATCGTGATCTTTCGCAAGCCATTGTTGATTCCAAGGGTGATCCACAAGGCGGCGCCGAGCGCGATGAGGACTGCAATGCCGGAAGCGCTGCCGAGGATCAGCTTCGTCGAGCCATAGAGATCGGTGTTCGACGCGGCGGTCGCCTTCATTCCCTTGCGCTGGATTTCGACGAGGGCCGCGATCGCAGTGCCCATGTCATCGGTCATCGTCCTGAGGTCACCCAGTGAAAGCGCCAGCGCGCCGGCCTGGTCACCTCTTGCGTCAAGTTGCTGCAGTTCGGCGGATCTTTCGCGGAACTTCGCGCCGATCGTTTGCAACTTCTCCCAATATGGCTTTCCCTCCGGCAAGGCGATGGCAAGACCGCTATCGACGGCGTTGAACATATCCTGCAGGTACTGGTCGGCGTCCTTGTAGAAACCGGCAGCAGTTTCGGGATCCGTGGAGAGCAGTGCGTTCTTTTGGGAACGGATGGCGTTGACTTCGGCAACATTGGCGGTCAGTGCCAGCTCCAGACGACGGACTGAGCCGTTGATCATCTGGGCGCTCGCGTCATTCAAAGTTCCGAGGCTCATGCTTCCGTAAACGGCGATGCCGATCAGCAGCAGCGTCATGATGCCGAAGGCAAGACCCAGTTTGAGTTTAATGGTGAAACGCATGTGATACCCCAATTTGCGGTCAAAACGAATGGAGAGAGACATGTCCCCTTGGCGGGACGTCGAGCTTGGAAGGATGTGTCTGAAAAGGGGAACCGACTTCATTCGCTTCCCGGCAGTCGGACATCTATCGATCGCAGCGCCAACGCCTACACGCGTTGGGGGATATTCCCGCCTCGGGCCGCAGGAGCAACCCGAGGGATCACATAGGCGAAGCGCTTTACGCGCTCTTCCCAGGGGAGCGCTTATGCGCTCTCCCTAAAGTCGTCGTCGCTGGCGTCTGGACCGCCCATCGACATATCGAGGGCAAAGCCCTTGAGGCGCTGCTGCTGAGCCGAAACCGTCTGGCCGCGGCCATGGTTATGGGTCTGCGGGGCGGGCCTGCGGACAGCGGCGGAGGGCTGGAGGCCCTTGGTCGCGGTTTTTGGCTGCGCCTTGTGGGCGCCGGACCGCGCACTGCCCGCCATATCGACCTTGAAGAAGGCGATCGAGGCCTGCAGTTCTTCGGCCTGGGAGGCGAGCTCCTCGGAGGTTGCCGACATTTGCTCGGAGGCGCCGGCATTCTGCTGCGTCACCTTGTCGAGCTGCTGGATCGCCTCGTTGATCTGCGAAGCGCCGATATCCTGTTCGCGGCAAGCGGCACTGATCTCGGAGACCAGCTCCGCCGTCTTGCGGATGTCCGGCACCAGACGGCCGAGCATGTCGCCGGCATCGGCGGCAGCCTTGACCGTATCGCTCGACATCGAGCTGATTTCGGCAGCAGCCGACTGGCTGCGTTCGGCAAGTTTGCGCACCTCCGAGGCGACCACCGCAAAACCCTTGCCGTGCTCGCCGGCACGTGCTGCTTCCACAGCAGCGTTGAGAGCGAGAAGATCGGTCTGGCGGGCAATCTCCTGGACGATGCCGATCTTATGGGCGATCGTGCGCATGGCGTCGACCGCACGCGTCACCGCTTCCCCGCTCATCTCGGCATCCTTTGCCGACTGACGGGCGATCTTTTCGGTCTGCGCCGCGTTGTCGGCGTTCTGCTTGATGTTGGCGGCCATCTGCTCCATCGAGGCGGAGGCCTCTTCTGCCGAAGCGGCCTGTTCGCTGGCCCCTTGCGAAACCTGCTCGGAGCTCGCCGAAAGTTCCTGGCTGCCCGAAGAGACGTTGTCGGCGGCCGACAGGGCATCGGCCACGACGCCGCGCAGCCGTTCGATCATAATGTTGACGTTGCCGAGAAGCTCGCCGATTTCGTCGCGGCTGGTGATATCGGCCATCTTCGTCAGATCGCCTTCCGACACTTCGCGAACCACGGTATTGGCCCGGCTAAGGCCCTTACTGATCGTGCTGGCGATCCAGAAGGCGGTAATGGCCGCAATCAACAGAGCAAAAGCAGCCACCGCCATCATCATCGTGCGTGTGGTCGCATACTGCGCGTCGGCGCTATCGTCCGCAGCCTTCATGCGCTGCTTTTCGAGTGCCAGGATTTCGCCGAGCGTCGAGTCGATATCATTGGCGGCGGCCCGGGCCGCCGTGACGGAGATGGTATTAGCGCCTTCGGCGTTACCGGCCTTCACATAGTCGCGGATCTGGTCGTCGGCTGCATTGAATGTCTTGGAAAGTTCGGCGATGCGCGCCCAGCGAACCTTGCCTTCTTCCGTTGCCAGCGCCAGCACCTGGCTGAAGGCATCGGTGAATTCTTTGCGGGCCTGATTGCCCTTTGCAATCGCACCGGCCGTCTCGTCGGCAGTGCGGGCGGTGAGCAGGTTCTTCTGCTGGCGAATGGCCTCGAGCTGGGCGATGTTGATTTGCTGCGCCAGGTCGAGACGGGCTGCCGGACCGGCGATGAGATTGCCGATCGTGTCGTTCAGCGATCCAAGGCTGACGATGCCGTAGGCAGCGGTGCCCATCAGCATGAGGATGATGAAGGTGAACGCGGTCACCAGTTTTGTCTTGATGGTCAATCGCATCGGTTTAACCCCAACCTGAACTCAGCCGACATCAGCTGGCGGCTCCCGCCGCATCGCGCCTCGATGAAAAAATCGCCTGCAGATTCGGGAGAATGATGAATTCTCCGCCCCTCTTCACCAGGCAGTTGATATAGTCGGCGCGCCAGCGCATGCCGATGCTCGGCGGCGCTTCGCTCGCGGTCTTTGCAAGCGTCGTCACCTCGTTCACCTTGTCGGTCCTGAGGCCGACGAGCGTCTGCTCGCCTTGCAGATCGATCTCGATGACGATGATGCGGCTGTCGATCGTCGCCTCTGCTGCTTCCATGCCGAAGGCGAGACGCAGATCGGCGAGCGGAATGACCTTGCCGCGAAAGTTGATGACGCTGGCAACGAAGGGCTGGCTGCCTGGCACCGCAGTCTCGGGAAGCAGGTCCAGGATCTCCTGGACGATGACCGCTTCCAGCGCGAAGGTTTCGCCGTTGAGATCGAAGGTCAGAACCTCGACTTCCTCGGCATAGCTCCAGTGATTGTCAAATCGTCCGGCTGCTGCTGTTGCACTCATCCTGCTACACGCAATTGCGCCTCCTGTTGCTGACCCGCGGCAACCAGGTGCCCGACGTCGAGAATGAGGGCGACGCTGCCGTCGCCGAGAATGGTGGCGCCCGAGAATGTCGCGACGTTATTGTGCAGTTTCGACATCGACTTGATGACCGTCTGGTGGTCGCCGATGATCTGGTCGACGACCAGGCCGACACGCTCCGTGCCGGTCGAGATGACGACGACCTTTTGATGTACGTCGGGCTTGGTGCCGGTGCGGAAGAGATCGCGCAGGCGCAGGAACGGTACCAGGCTGTCCCGCAGCGAGATGAAGCTGCGGCCGCGCGAGCGGAGATCTTCTTCGAGCGATAGCTCGAGGCATTCCTCGACCGCCGAGAGCGGGATGACGTAGCGGCCGGAACCGACGCGCACCAGCAGGCCATCGATAATGGCGAGCGTCAGCGGGATGCGCAGCGACACTTCCGAACCCTGCCCCGGCACGCTGACGATGTCGATCGCGCCGCGAAGCGCTTCGACCGTCTTCTTGACCACGTCCATGCCGACCCCACGGCCGGACAGATTGGTGATCGCCGCGGCCGTCGAGAAGCCGGGTGCGAAGATCAATTGCAGCAGCTCAGAGTCGGAAAGCAGCTGGCCGGGCTGGATGAGGCTGGAAGATTCGGCCTTGGCGCGAACCCTTTCGCGATTGATGCCGCGACCGTCATCCTTGATCGAGATGATCACTTCGCCGCCGGCCTGACGGGCCAAAAGCGTCACCGTGCCGGCTTCGGACTTGCCGGCGGCAAGGCGGTCGGCGGGCGTTTCGAGGCCATGATCGATCGAGTTGCGCACCAGATGCACCAAAGGATCGGCCAGACGTTCGATGACCGTCTTATCGACCTCGGTGCTCTCGCCCTCCGTCACCAGCTCGATCACCTTGCCGGTCTCGCGGGCAAGATCGTGGACGAGGCGGCGAAAACGGGAGAACAGGGTGGCGACCGGCACCATGCGCAGCACCATCATCGTGTCGCGCAATTCACCGGAGAGACGTTCGATTTCTTCCGAGACGGAGCGCAGCGCGATATCGCTGCTGGCACTGGCGAGCTGGCTGAGACGCGATTGAGCGATGACGAGCTCGCCGACGCGGTCCATCAATTCGTCGAGACGTTCGGCCGGAACGCGGACGTTCTCAGCTGCCTTTGCCTGGCTGACGGCGACGGGTGCCTCGCGCCTGGCCGGAACTGCCTCGACAGCACGGAATTCCGGGATGGCGGCCGGTGGAACCGGCGCCGCGGACACTGCAGCAACTGCGGCTGCCGGTCCGGCGATGTCCTCGACGCTGAGCTCCATATCGTCGAGCACGAAGATGAAGACGTCGTCGATCGCCGAGCGATCCTGCTCGCTGGTCAGCGTCACGTCCCAGGAAATGTGGAGTTCTGTCGGCGTGAGCTCGTCGAGCGGCGGTATGGCCGAGGTGTTGGCGCGCACGATGCATTCGCCGAGATCGCGCAGCTCGTCGAGCAGCCCGAGCGGGTTGGTGCCGTTGGCCATCGAATTGGCGGGCAGGCTGAAGCGAATGCGCCAGCTGTTTTTCTTCTTCGCCGGCGCCTCGCGGATAGCAGAGGGTGCGGTAGCAGCGGCCGGCGCTGCAGCAGGCGATGCCTCCTTGCCGCCGACGGCAGCCTGCAACTGAGCCAGAAGCTTTTGCCCGGTATCGCCGTGATCGGCGTCCGGCTGGTCGACGAGGGCACGCATATGGTCCTGGGCGGCAAGAACGGCGGCGACGAGTTCGCTGGTCGCTGCGACCTCGCCCTTGCGGACGCGGTCGAAGGCGGTTTCGCAATGATGGGTGAAGGCGGCGAGCGCCTCGAAGCCGAACATCGCGCCGGAGCCCTTGAGGGTGTGCAGTCCGCGAAAGACGGCGTCGACGAGATCCTTATTGTCGAGCTGGTGGGTCAGGTCGAGAAGACCGGCCTCGATCGCTTCGAGGCATTCGGCGGCCTCCGTGCGGAATACGGCAACGGGATCGAGCGTCGTCATTGTCCGAGAACCTTCTTCACGATCTTCACGAGATTTTCCGGGTCGAACGGCTTGGTCAGCCAGCCCGTCGCGCCGGCGGCCTTGGCGCGCGCCTTGAGATCGGCGTCCGATTCCGTCGTCAGGAAGATGATCGGGACGCCGGCCTGGGCCGGCAACTTGCGCAGTTCTTCGATCATCGTCAGCCCATCCATGACAGGCATATTCAGATCGGTGACGATCAGATCGAAGCTGCTGCCCTTGGCCGTCGCCAGGCCCTCTGCCCCATTGACCGCCTCGGTGACGCTGTAGCCGGCATTGGTCAGCGTGACTTTGGTTGTCAGACGAATGCTGGCGGAATCGTCGACAGTCAGGATATTTGCACTCATAACGTCACCTCTTTATGCAACCAGAAATTTTCGTCTTCTTGATCGAAGGATTCGATGAAACCTGCGCGCTCAAGTACCTTGAGAACCGAGCCGCTGGCCGGGGAAGAAAGCTTGAAGGTCTTTCCTTTGGATTTTGCCTGGCGGCGCGAGGATTCGATGAGTTGAACGAAACTCAAATCTGCTTCCGCGCCTTCAGGAATGCTGATGATGATCGTATCTCTGCCGTGAAATTCACCGGTAAGCTTGGAATGTAGTTCGGACACGGTGCGAATACTGAGCACCTCCGGCAAATTTATAGATTCGTAATATTGTTTCGGAGTATCCAATGCAGCCTCCTGGGCCAGGGAAATACTTTACGGCCCTAAAAGGACTCTCACGGCAGCGTTAATGCGCGGTAAACGGCGGTTGTAGGAAACTGCCGTATAGGGCACCCCGCGACTCCCAATTCTCATCCGGGAAAAGTTGTATTTTTTCCTCAGAATTTAGAGAAAAATAAAGTAAAAACAGCAATTTGAATTGATCTCTGGGCCGTGGCGCTTCGACCGATGCCACCATCCACATCTTTCGTTAATCACAACGCTGGCGAGTCCGGCGCGTTTACCGGACGTTTCCATCCTGCCCGTAAAAATAGAGTCAAATCGCCTGCATTCTAAGAAAAGGTATAAAAGTGGCACACGCTCTGGCAACATCGAACGCTGCAACCTACACGTCAGGGCGGGACATCAGCCAGACCCTGGAATCCGCCCGCAGCCAGGTCGAGGAACGTTTCCTCGAAGGCGGCACCGTGCTGCTGTCGGTGATGGAAGTGCTCAACCGTTTGCTGAACTCGCTCGAGAGCGTCACCACGACGCTCGACAACAAGGAGGCGAGCGACACCAGCGCCGATCTCCGCGCAACAGTGGAGAGCCTGACGGCGCTGCCGGTTACCGAGGAAAACCGCCAGCAGGCACTCATCTCACTGGCGCATACCGGCAGGGAGCTGCGCAAGCATGTCTCCGACATGCAGGAGACGATGCGCTATCTCAGGACCTTCGCCGTGACCGTGAAGATCACCGGTGCCGGCCTTGCCGAATTCGCCGGCTTCGCCCAGGAGATCCTGGAGCGCATCTATTCCGGCACCGATGAGGTCAACCGCTTCGCCACCCATCTCGACAGCCTCGACAAGGAGGTGAAGCTCGCAGCCTCTTTCGGCGCCAGCGTTTCCAAGGGTTATGCCGATACCGTTCCGGCGGTTGCCGGAGCCCTGCGCGATGATGCAGCCAAGATCGCCGAGCACCGCAAAGATCTCGGCGTCATCGCCCGCGACGTCGGCGCAATTGCCCGCGCCGTCCAGAGCAAAGTCGCCTCGACGCTATCGGCCCTGCAGATCGGCGACATCACCCGCCAGCGCATCGAGCATGTGCAGGCCACCTTTTCGCTGCTTGACGATTTCTTTGCCGGGGAGGATGGCGCAAGACTCGACGCCGGCGCGCGCCAGCGCCTCCAGAACGTCATTCACCATTTGACCGCAGCGCAGATGAGCGACATGTGCGTAAATTTCCAGCGGGATTCGGAGAACGTCGTCAAGACGATAGCAAGTTTCGACCACGACATGCGGGAGATCCTCAAGCTGCGCGATCGGATGAGCGGCGAGAGCGGCGAGGCCGGCGGCAACTTCATGCGCGCGCTGGAATCCAGCGTTTCGGCCGCCCACGAAATCGTCAAGCAGGTCGATACGGCAAGCCGCCAGGCCGACCAAGTGAGCCAGTCGACGATCGGCACGGCCGCCAAGCTCTTCGAGGCGATCGGCAACATCCGCGCCGTCAAGACCGACATTCACTATATGGCTCTGAATACCAACCTGCGCTGCAGCCGCCTTGGCGAGGAAGGCAAGTCGATCAACGTCGTCACCGCCGAACTGCGCATCTTCGCCGGCAAGCTTGACGATTCCGCCGACGCCATTGTCAACGGCCTGCCGGCGCTCGAAGCCGCGGCCGGGCGGGTCGCCCCCGCCACGGACGCCGGGCCTGGCGGCCTGGGAGAAAGCCTGACATCGGCCGTCGGCAACATTCGCTCCGCAGCCAACGCGATGGAAAACGAGCTGAAGGTACTCGCCGAGAACGGCCGCGAAGTCGCCACCAAGATCAGCCTGCTGATCGGCAAGCTCGATTTCCAGCATGATCTCGGCGAAGTGCTTGCCCGCTGCGCTGATCTGCTCGAGGGCGCTGCCGGCACCGATATCGCCGATATCTCGGACCTCGCTGAGGCGATCGCGCCGCTCGATCGCAAAATCTTCAAGCACTACACGATGGCCCAGGAGCGCAACGTTCATCGCGACATCATCCCCGCGAGCGAAGACAGCGTCCTCGCTCCCGTCGAGACCGTCAAAGCCGAAAACGACGAGGATCTGTTCGCCGACGCGCTTTTCTAGAGCAAGCTCAAACAAAGTGCGCGGTGGCTCTGGGATAACGACATCCGTAAAACAATAAGCTAAAGCGCGACAAGCGAATCTAAAGATCGCGACGCGCTTCAGTTGGACGTGCGCCTGCTATCGCCGCCGGAACTTGTTGGCGGCCTCGATCGCCGCTTTCTGCTGATAGTCCTCGATGCCGAGATAGAAATCCTCAAGCGACGGATCGGCGAGCCCGGCCCGGCGCGACAGGACGTACCATTTCGCCGCCTCGACCGGATCGGGCGCCGTGCCGATGGCGTTGATATAAAGGTGGGCAAGCTTGTTTTGTGCGGCGACGTTGCCGCCAATGGCGGCAAGTTTCAGCCATTCGAAGCCCTTGACGTAATCCTTCGGCCCGCCGACGCCGTTGACGAGCCAGATGCCGAGATCGAGCTGGGCCGTGTCGAAGCCGGCACGCGCCGCACGCGCCATCCACTCGCGGGCAAGCTGTTTCTTTTCCTCCGGCAGGTCCTTCAGGGTCGCATAGATCTGCGCCACGGCATATTGCGAATCGGCGATGCCCTGCTCGGCAGATTTCTCGTAGAACGGCAGCGCAAGCCTCAACCCCTTCTCGCCGGGATTGTCGGCGATGAGAAGCTGCGCCCAGTTGAATTCCGCCGAAGGATTGCCGGCCTCTGCCGCCTTGCGCATGTAGTCGTCGGCCTTGACCTTGTCGCGCGGCACGCCTTCGCCTTCCATGAGGATCAGCGCATACTTAAACATTGCCGCCGCATCGCCGCCTTCGGCCGCCTTGCCGTACCAGAAGGCCGCATTCTTCACGTCCTTCTTGACGCCGAGGCCCTGCGAGAGGATCTCGCCAATCAGCGTCTGCGCCGCCGCATCGCCGAGCTGGGCGCGCGGCAGTGCCTTGTCCATTGCCGTCAGATAATAACCGCGCTGGAACGCACCGTAAGCCTCGTCGACCGGCCCCTTGTAATCCTTCTCCGGCGGCAGGTCAGGCAGCTTCGCACCCATGCGCTCGAACACGCCGACACCATCGGAAGGCTTCACAACCGGGCCGGAGGGCCGGTCGGTGCGGAAAGTCGAAGCCGGCGCTGAGCCCGGCTGGCTGATGACGCTGTCGCTGGCCTGCGCCAAGGCGACATCCGGCCCGGCCGCAACGAGGGCGGCCATGCTGGCAAGGATAAATTTCAACAGGGGGGCGGTCGGGATCGGCATGAGCGCGATTTCAATCCTCAAACCGTGGCGCTTTTTCGTCAAGCAGCGCGTTGACCTCGGCGACGATCGATGGCGCCCGGGTGGGTTCGCCGAAGACTGCCAGCCGCAGTGCCACGAACTCCGCTCCGGTCTCGGCGACGGCAAGCGCCGAAGCAGGATCGGTGCCGCCCATGACGATGCAAGGAATCTCGATCATCGAGGCCCACCATTCGCCAAGCGCAAGGTTCTTCGGATGGGCCTCCGGCTTGATATCGCCGTCGAGCTTACCAAAAAAGATATAGTCGGGCCTGACTTCGCCGATCTGCAGTGCATTGTGGCGGTCGGCTGCGTTACCGCCGCCGACGATCAGCTTCGGCGCATGTTTTTCGATCGCTTCCGAAAGCGCCTCGGCATTGCCGGAAAGGTGCAGACCATCGGCCTTCACTCGCCCTGCCACCCGGCTGTCGCCTGAAATCAGCGCGGCCGCTCCGGCAATCTGGATCAGCGGCACCAGTTTTTCCGCATGTTTCTGGAAGGTGCCATCGTCCAGCCCGTATTGCGGCACGATCACCGAGGCGACATCGCCGCCCCGCAGCGCGTCGGCAACGATCCTTGCCTGTTCATCGGCATCGGCGATATCAGCTGTGATGAGCACAAGGCGGCAGCGGTTTTCCGGTTCAGTCATGGGATCTTTCCGTTTCCTGCGGATTCCCCTTCGAAAGGAGGGATCCGCACTCGTTTTGTGTGAGTAGTTCCGTTAGACGAGGCTTGCAAGAGGAGGACGCCGAAAGCATGCCGCAGGATTTGTCATTCTACTACGCCGCCGTGCCCGCCGTTCTGCTGGTAGGCCTCGCAAAGGGTGGTATGGGCGACGCTTTGTCGCTGATCGGCCTACCCTTCCTTGCCCTCGTCGTCTCGCCCGTCGAGGCGGCGGCGATCCTGCTGCCGATCTTGGTCTTCATGGACATGATCTCGCTCGTCATCTGGCGCAGACATGGCGACTGGGCGACGCTGAAGATCATGCTGCCGGGGGCAATCTTCGGCATCGCGCTCGGCTGGGCGACTTCGGCGCTCGTTCCGGGCAATATTCTGCGCATCGTCATCGGCGCGGTGACCATTCTCTTCTGCCTGCGCTATTTCTGGAACAATTACGGCCCGGGCGCCGGCAAGATAATCCCGCCGCGCGGCCAGCGACCGGTGGCCGCCGGCCTCTGGGGCACATTTTCCGGTTACGGCAGCTTCGTCGCCCATGCCGGCGGTGCGCCCTTCCAGATCTATGCCCTGCCGCTCAAGCTACAGCCGCGCGAATATACCGGCACAAGCGTGCGCTTCTTCGCGATCCTCAACGCCATCAAGCTGATCCCCTATTTCGCGCTCGGCCAGCTCGACACCCAAAACCTTGCGACCTCCGCAACGCTTCTGCCCTTCGCTCCGATCGCCACCATTGCCGGCGCCTGGTGCGTGCGCCGCATGAAGCCGGCGATCTTTTATCCGTTCATGTATGCGATGGCCCTGATCGCCGCCTTCCTGATCGTGCGCGAGGGTCTTGGCTGGTAGAGTCGGCAATTCCAAGCGTAACAGCGGCGCTGCAGTACGCTGCAATGCACAATTTCCTTGCTGGACCGGTCGGTTTGCCGTAGCGTTCCCGCCATGTCGAACACGGACCCTTTCTCTGCGATTGCCGATCCGAACCGGCGGTTTCTGCTGGAGGAACTGCGTCGCGCGCCACGGACGGTCAACGAACTCGCCGAGGGTCTGCCGATCAGCCGCCCTGCCGTGTCGCAACACCTGAAGGCGCTGCTCGAAAGCAACCTCGTCTCAGTGACCTCTGAAGGCACGAAGCGCATTTACACGGTCAACAATCGCGGCTTCGACAAGCTTAATTTGTGGCTCGATCAGTTCTGGGCTTGATGCCTGCTCCCGCGAGACTGTGGGACACGATGCTTATGATGCACCGCCGCTCAAAGCCTACGACCCAAAAGCGCCAGCCGCGATGCTGCAGGCATCGGGCTGGCGCAAATCTGGTGTAAAATCACCGGTTCTTGCTGATTTCAGGCGGAATGGATGGATTTACCTTTTCGTTCGCAAGATGGTCGACCGGCGACCCTTGGGAAGATCAGTGGACGGATGACTTGAGACGCATAATCTCGTCCTTGATGCGCAACTTGCGGCGCTTGCATTCGGCAATTTCCGTATCGGAGATAGAGGGAGCTGTTCTGAGAGTATGCAACTCCTCCTCAAGAGCGACATGCTTTTTCTGGAGTGATTCAAGATGAGCTTGAACTGTCATTTGACCCTTCCTTCCTCTTACCCTCCCCGGCCAACATCGTCGGGGATCAAGGTGTCAACGCGGCGGACTGTGACATATTTTTGAAGGCTTGTCGAAGGCCAAAAGATGGAGACTGGATGGCAATTTCATGATCAAGACTAACTAGCCGTTACCTGTATTTGGTGATAGGAGCTTGCGGAAATCATCGGCAGGTCGGACAAGGTCCGAGGACGATAACGGGGAATGCATATGGCCGATCAGGAACAGGCGGAAATCAGGCTCATAGTGGCGCGTCTGCGCCAGGAGCACGAGGATTTCGACGCCGCGATCAACGCCATGATCCAGATCGGATGCGATGCTCTGCGGGTCCAGCGCATGAAGAAGAAGAAGCTCGTCATCAAGGACAGGCTCTCCAAGCTGGAAGATCAGATCATCCCTGACATCATCGCCTGAGGGGGATAGCAGCAATGATGACAGACAGACCGTCCGTCGCCATCATCATGGGCAGCCAGTCCGACTGGGAGACCATGAAAAACGCCGCCGACACACTGGAGGCGCTGGAAATCCCTTATGACGCGCGCATCATTTCGGCGCACCGCACACCCGACCGGCTGTTCAATTTTGCCAAGGGCGCCCGCACGGAGGGCTTCAAGGTCATCATCGCCGGCGCCGGCGGCGCAGCCCACCTGCCTGGCATGGCCGCATCGATGACGCCGCTGCCGGTTTTCGGCGTGCCGGTCCAGTCCAAAACCATGTCGGGCCAGGACAGCCTTCTTTCCATCGTTCAGATGCCGGCCGGCATTCCTGTCGGAACGCTCGCCATCGGCAAAGCCGGCGCGGTTAACGCTGCCCTTCTCGCCGCCGCCGTACTTGCCCTTTCCGACGAAGAAATCGCCGACCGGCTCGACGAGTGGCGCGAGCGCCAGAGTGCTGCGGTCGCCGAATACCCGATGGACGACCTATGACGGCAAGAACGATCGGCATTATCGGCGGCGGCCAGCTCGGCCGCATGCTGGCCATTGCCGCCGCCCGGTTGAATTTTCGCACGGTCATTCTCGAGCCGCAGGCGGACTGCCCGGCCGCCCAGCTGGCCAACCGGCAGATTACCGCGGCCTATGACGATCCGGCGGCACTCGCCGAACTCGCCGAGGTCTGCGATGTCGTTACCTACGAGTTCGAGAACGTGCCCGTTAAAGCTGCCGAGACACTCTCGGCCAGCGTGGCCGTCTATCCGCCGCCGAAAGCGCTGGAAGCCGCCCAGGACCGCCTCGTCGAAAAGCGTTTTCTCAACGGCTGCGGCATAACCACAGCCCGCTTCCACGCGATCGACAGTCAGGCCGATCTCGAAATGGCGCTTGAGGATTTCGGCGGCCAAGGCGTGCTGAAGACCCGCCGTCTCGGTTATGACGGCAAGGGCCAGAAGGTTTTTCGCTCAGTGGCAGACAGCCCTGATGGCGCCTATGCAGCGCTCGGGGCCGTGCCGCTCATCCTGGAAAGCTTCGTCGCCTTCCAGCGCGAGATCTCGATCATCGCTGCGCGCGCCACGGACGGCACGGTCGTCTGCTTCGATCCCGCCGAGAATGTCCATCGCAGCGGCATCCTCCACACCTCGACGGTTCCCGCTACGATCTCGCCGACGGCGGCGGATGCCGCGCGCCGATCGGCCGAAAAGATCCTCGCAGCATTGAACTATGTCGGCGTCATCGGCATCGAATTCTTCGTGCTTGCCGATGGTGGCCTGATTGCCAACGAGATGGCGCCGCGTGTCCACAACTCCGGCCACTGGACGGAAGCCGCCTGTGTCGTCAGCCAGTTCGAGCAGCACATCCGCGCCGTTGCCGGAATGCCTTTGGGAGACGCTGGACGTCATTCCGACTGCATCATGCAGAACCTGATCGGCGACGATATCCTGGCCGTTCCCAACTGGCTGCAGCGTCCGGATACGCTGGTTCATCTCTACGGCAAGACCGAGTGGCGCCCCGGCCGCAAGATGGGGCACGTCACCACCCTGACGCCGAAATCGCCGGTTTTGGCCTGAGAAAACACCCTTACGCTTTGGGAAAAACACCGTCATGCGGTTGACACGGAAAAGGTGACGGGGTATCTGCTCCCCCACCTAAACAGCGCGCCCGATGGCGCGCTTTTGATTGTTAAAAGATACGGGCGAATGTGAATTCCCCCATAGAGATCGCGGATCAGAAAAATGAAGATCAAGAATTCGCTCAAGTCGCTCAAGGCTCGTCACCGTGACAACCGTCTGGTTCGCCGCAAGGGCCGCATCTATATCATCAACAAGCTGAACCCGCGCTTTAAGGCTCGTCAGGGCTGATTTCGCGCGCCCGGATCGCCTTGCCGCGCAGTTGCCTCGGCAGATATATCCGGTGGGTCGCTGCGGTGATCACGTCAAATTTGTTTGATCTTCGGCGTTGGCGGGCTAATATGTCCGCCATGCGCTTTTTTGCTTTGACGTCAGCGGCGCTGCCGCTCGCCCTCATCCTCCTCACTTCCGCCTTTCCGACCGCTGCGGCGGAGAAGGACGTTATCGTCGAGAAGTCGGCTGTCGCCAATTCGCCGAAGCAACACCTCGACCAACTCTTCAGCCAGCTGAAACGCGAGCGCGACCCTGACAAGGCCAACGGCATCGCCAATGAAATCCGCATGGAATGGAACGATTCCGGCAGCGCCACTGTCAATCTGCTGATGCAGTGGGCCGACAAGGCAATCGAGGAAAAGCGCAATCCCGCCGCCCTCGATTTTCTCGACGAGGCGATCGCGCTGAAGCCCGATTATGCCGAAAGCTGGAACCGCCGCGCCACGCTGAACTTCGTCATGGGCAATTATCGCAAATCAATGTCGGACATCGAACACGTGCTCGATCTCGAGCCGCGCCATTTCGGTGCGCTCTCCGGCATGGCGGCGATCCTCAGCAACTCCGGCAACGACCAGTTGACCTTGAAGGCTTGGGAGCGTTTCCTCGATGTCTATCCCGCCGAGCGCACCGCCCAGGAACAGGTCAACACGCTTGCGGAAAAACTCGCCGGCAACCGCACCTGATCTCGGCTCGCCGATCTTGACCTCCAGCCAAGCCGCGCAATTTAGAACTGTAGACCGGAAACGACCCAGCGCGTCCGCTCTCGGCAAAACCGCCGCAACTATCGACCGTTAAGATCATGTTTGCAGAAGTTTCCGCTCTTCTCGCCCCGCTCGCAGCCGCCATCGGCTACTCCTCCTATAAGGCGCGGCAATTCGAATATGCCTATCCGAATATCGGCGAACTGACGGATGTCGGCGGCTACCGCATGAACGCCGTCCACATCGAGCGTCCCGAAAATGCGGATCTGCCGGCCCTCGTCTTCATTCACGGCGCCAGCGGCAATCTGCTCGACCAAATCGTTGCCTTCCGCGCTGCTCTCGAAGGCCGGGCGGAGATGCTGTTCGTCGATCGTCCCGGCCACGGCTATTCCGAACGCGGCGGTCCTGATAACGCGGCTCCCTCCGGTCAGGCCGATGCGATCGCCAGGCTGATGGAAAAGCGCGGCATCGAAAAAGCTGTCATCGTCGGCCATTCCTTCGGCGGCGCGATCACCGCTGCCTTCGGCCTTCGTCATCCCGATAAGGCCGCCGGTCTGCTCTTCCTCGCACCCGCCACCCATCCCTGGCCAGGCGGCATCGACTGGTACTATCACGTGGCAACCGTGCCAATCCTCGGCTGGCTCTTCAACCACGCAATCGTCGTACCCCTCGGGCTCCGCCGGCTGGAACGCGGCACGCTGAATATTTTCCGCCCCAATCCACGCCCGGCCGACTACATCGAAAAGACCGGTCCGTCGCTGGTGCTGCGGCCGAGGGCCTTCCACAACAACGCCGCCGATTTGAAAAGATTGATTGCCTATGTGAAGGAACAGTCGCCGCTCTATTCGCGGATCACCGCTCCGACCGTCATCATAACAGGCGACAGCGACGAGATCGTCTGGGAGCACTTGCATTCGCGCGGCCTGGCCCGCGATATCACAGGCTCCGAGCTCATTACCGTTCGCGGTGTCGGCCACAAGCCGGATTACCTCGCAACCGATGTCGCCATCGCCGCCATCGAGAAGATCGCCGGCAAGCCACGCGACCTGCAGGCAATCGCCCGCAGGGCCGAGGAGAGGCTCGCCGCCGCATCACGCGATCAACCGCTTGGAACCGTACCTTCGTTGAGATCTGGCGCCCTTCACGGCGCATGACTCAGCCGGCTTCGGAACTCCTCACATAAAGCCAAATCCTTGCATTGCCTCGGGCCGTCCCAGCCCCATATGCTTCCCATCATTGTCCATAGGAGGGGAAATTATGGGCCGCCTGCATATCGGGACGATCTCCGTCATATCAGCCCTTTCGCTGAGCCTGAGTTCCGCACTCGCCGCCTCGCCCGCCCCTGTCGAAGCCGAGCACGGCATGGTCGTTACCGCCCAGCATCTGGCCACCGATGTCGGCGTCGAGGTGCTGAAGGGCGGTGGCAATGCCGTCGATGCAGCGGTCGCCGTCGGTTATGCGCTGGCGGTCGTCTATCCTTCGGCCGGCAATCTCGGCGGCGGCGGTTTCATGACCATCCGCCTGAAGGACGGCACGAAGACCTTCCTCGATTTTCGCGAACGTGCGCCACTCGCCGCCACGAAGACCATGTACCTCGATGCCAAGGGCGATATCGTGCCGCGCGCCAGCCTTGACGGTTATCTTGCCGTCGGCGTTCCTGGC
The DNA here is from genome assembly GCF_010668805.1 of Rhizobium phaseoli. Classification (GTDB taxonomy): domain Bacteria; phylum Pseudomonadota; class Alphaproteobacteria; order Rhizobiales; family Rhizobiaceae; genus Rhizobium; species Rhizobium phaseoli_A. The sequence goes on from NZ_WUFT01000004.1 coordinate 133,572, forward strand.
TCCGTCATGGGCTTCGAGACCGCACGCGAGAAATACGGCACGAAGCCGCGCCAGGATCTGATCGCACCGGCACTCCGCTTCGCCACGGAGGGCTTCACGCTGGAACAGGGCGACGCTGCAAGCCTCGCCGGCAGCGCCAAGCGGCTTGCCAAGGACGAGGCAGCGGCGAAGATCTTCCTGAAGCCCGATGGCAAAGCCTATGCATCCGGCGAAAAACTCCAGCAGCCCGACCTTGCCGCGGTCCTGACAGCCATTTCGGAAAAAGGTCCTGACGCCTTCTACAAGGCCGTGCCCGCCGAGGCAATCGTCAAGGCAAGCCAGGCCAAGGGCGGCATCCTCGCCAGGCAAGATTTCGAGCAATATGCCGTGCGGGAGTTGAAGCCGGTCGAGTGCAATTACCGCGGCTACGACATCATCTCCTCGCCGCCGCCTTCCTCCGGCGGCGTCATCATCTGCGAGATCCTCAACGTTCTCGAAGGTTATCCGCTTTCCTACCTGGGCTACGGTTCAGCCGACACCGTCCATGTCATGGTCGAGGCCATGCGCTATGCCTATGTCGATCGCAATGCTGCGCTCGGCGACCCCGATTTCGTCGAGAACCCGGTCGCAAAGCTCATCGACAAGGCCTATGCCAAGGAGATCGTCGCCAAGATCGATCCCTACAAGGCCGGCACGTCGGCCAACCTCAAACCGCTCGGCGGCAAGGAAAGCACAGAGACGACGCATTATTCGATCATCGATGACGAGGGCAATGCGGTTGCCGTCACCTATACGCTGAACGGGTCCTTCGGCGCCGCCGTCGTGGCGCCGGGCACAGGCGTCCTGCTCAACAACGAGATGGACGATTTCACCTCCAAGCCCGGCGTGCCGAACCTCTATGGCCTCGTCCAGGGCGAGGCGAATGCCATCGCACCGAAGAAGACACCGCTCTCCTCGATGAGCCCGACGATCGTCACCAAGGACGGCAAGCCCTTCATGGTGATCGGCAGCCCCGGCGGCTCGCGCATCATCACCATCACGTTGGAGGCGATCCTCAACGTCGTCGATTTCGGCATGGATATCAGCCAGGCGGTGAATGCGCCGCGTATCCACCATCAATGGCAGCCCGACAAGGTCTATCTCGAACCCTATGCAATTTCGCCCGATACGGAAAAGACTCTCGCCGCCATGGGCTACAGCTTCGATGGCGGCAATGACGCACCGCTCTGGGGCCAGGCCGCCGGCATCCTCGTCGGTGGCAAAAGCCTCGCCGCCATCGAAAAGGGTGGCGGTGCGCGGTATAATGGGGCGATGGACAGCCGCGCGGAGGAGGGGTCGGCGAACGGCTACTGACGTCCGCAGATCGCAGCGGCCGGCAAACGCGGCGCCCCATTCATGTCACGGTGACAAAGTCGCCGTTCACAAATGGCTGGCCGCGCCCTAAGCATGAGCGAACCCGCAAGCAGGACGATTCCCGAATGGCCAGCATTGAAATGATTGTCGCCGCCCGCGCCCGTCTACGCGGTCACGCGAGGCGCACGCCGCTTCTCTCCTCTCCCTTCCTGAACGAGATCGCCGGCCGGCGCCTGTTCGTGAAGGCCGAATGCTTGCAGCATTCCGGCTCGTTCAAGTTTCGCGGCGGCTGGTCGGCCGTCTCCGGCCTTGATCCGACTGTCCGCTCGAAGGGCGTCATCGCCTTTTCCTCCGGCAACCATGCCCAGGGTGTCGCGCTTGCTGCCAAGCTGCACAATGTGCCCTCGGTCATCATCATGCCGAGTGATGCGCCGAAACTGAAAATCGCCAATACCCGCGCATTCGGCGCCGACGTCGTCCTCTACGACCGCGTCAATGAGGATCGCGACGAGATCGGCGCGAGACTTTCAGCTGAGCGCAGCCTGACGCTGATCAAGCCCTTCGACGAACCGCTTGTCATCGCCGGTCAGGGCACGACCGGTCTGGAGATTTCAGAGCAGGCCGAAGAGGAAGGCGTGACGTCAGCCGAAGTCCTCGTTCCCTGCGGCGGCGGCGGATTGACCTCCGGCATCGCGCTCGCCCTCGAAGCCAGCGCCCCCGGCTTTCGCGTCCGCCCCTGCGAGCCCAAGGATTTCGACGATACCACCCGCTCGCTCGCTTCGGGCAGGATCGAGCGCAACGCTTCGATGTCGGGCTCGATCTGCGACGCGATCCTTACGCCGCAGCCTGGCAATATCACTTTCCCGATCTTGAAGCGCCTCACCGGCGCCGGCATCGTCGTCACCGACGAAGAAGCGCTGCGTGCCATTGCACTCGCTTTCGTCAGGCTGAAGATCGTCGTCGAGCCCGGCGGGGCGGTGGCGCTTGCTGCCGCCCTCTTCCATGGCGAGGCTCTGGAAAGCGACACCGTCGTCGCCGTTACCTCTGGCGGCAATGTCGATGCCGATATCTTTGCCATGGCGCTCGAACGCTTCGGCTGAGCAGAAGAAGACCGCATCTTCGGGTCCGGACACCCGCCGGCAATCGGGTGCGGCCTTGCAGCAACTGCGGGTATGATGCATCCGACCTGCTACGGTCGGATGCATCATATTTCTGCTACCGCTCCTGAAGCGCTCGTCGGATCGCCATCTCGACCGGTGAACAGGAACCGTCCTCCCGATCGAGCCGCAGAGGTTCGGAAGGCGCAAGGCCGGGCTGCGCCATGAAGCGCCGCTCCTTGCCGCGGTGTATCTGCGCCGCATGGATGAGGAACGGGTGGCACAGATACACCGTACCTGCCGGACCCGTCGCCAACGCCAGCGGCCGGTCCTCCCCCACATGCTCCAGCCAGAGGTGCGCCACTCCCGCCTCGCCCGCGGGTGCCAGGAGGCGTGCGATGTCCTTGTGCGAGCCGACCCGAATGCGAGTCGGTGCATCCTCCTCCCCGACATCCGAAAACAGAAACAGCATCAACAGCGCCCACCCGCGCGAGGTGATATTCACCCGCCAGGCGGAAAAGTCCCGTTGCTCGTTCGGATCATCGGAATCCACACCGGGAAAGCTCAGATCGACATGCCAGCCGGCATCGCCGGGATCGTCCGGATGGGGAAAGCGCACCGGAAAACTGCCAAGCCCATTGCGTGGCTCCCAGCGCCCCTTGCCGATGAGCTGGTCGAACGCCGAATGCAATACCGGCGTATTGGCGGCTTTCTCGAATGGCCCTCCGCCATAACCGGCAAGTCGCACGACTGGCTGTGTCCACGTCCTCGGGTCAGCCGCATCGAAGGGAATATCGCGCCACATGATGGCACGAGCTTCCTCGGCCAGTTCGCCGGGAAAAGCATCTTCGATCCGGATGAAGCCATCCTCGATGAATTGCTCGATCTGCGCGGCGCTCAGCGCCGGCGGGTAAACAGTTGATGTCATGAAATATCTCTCTACCGCTAATCCTGCCGGCTCTTGCCTTGGCCAAATGCAGGATCGTTCCAGTCTACGGCAACGCGCCAGCCGCGAAGGCTGGTAAGCGGCCGCGTCTTCCAATGCCCGAAGGCGGAGCTTTAAAGACTCAAGAAGAAGGCTGTAGCGATATTGAGAGTGATCATCTTCATAGCAATCCGAAGCTATAGCCACGCGACAGACGGGTCAATGCGCAGATGTCAGGCCATTGTTCCGCGTAGCGCACCGTGCACCGACTGCAACACGAGCTCGGCGAGCCGGGCCGCAACCGGTTGCTGTTCGGCTTCGGCCCGATGCAGGACCAGGCCGAGCTTCGGCAAGTCAGGCAGGCCGATCGTCTCCGGCGCCAGCGGCTGGACCTTCGCCGGCAGGCCGATCGGTGTACGGATGGTGATGCCGAGGCCCGCCGCCGCCGCCGCCCAGAGACCGCCGAGGCTGGGGCTGACAAAGGCGAGACGCCATGAAATGCCCGCCTCATCAAGTGCCCGGGTCGCAGCACTTCGCAACAGGCACGGCGCCTCCAGCGAGGCGAGCGGCATCGGCTCACCGCTCGCCGCATGCCAGCCGGTGGCTCCCTCGACAGGTCCGATCCAACGCATCGGGACCTCACCAATCTGCTCGCAATGGGCCGTCAGTGTGCCATCCCTCCAGGCAAGCGCCAGATCGAGCTTGCCCGAGGTGACGCGCTCGAGCAGTTCGGCATTGCGCACCACCCGCGCCTCGATTCGAACCTTCGGATGGGCGCGCGCGAAGCGGCCGAGCACCTCCGGCAGCAGGTTTTCGCCGAAATCCTCCTGCAGGCCGAGCCGCACCCAGCCCTCCAGCTCGACGCTGTGCACGGCCGCAGCCGCCTCGTCGTTGAGTTCCAGCAACCGCCTGGCATAAGCGAGCATCGTCTCGCCGGCGTCGGTCAGAGCCAGGCCGCGTCCCACTTTGCGGAAGATCGGCGTGCCGGCCTGCTCCTCCAGCTTCTTCAGCTGTGCGCTGACCGCCGACGTGGAACGCCCGAGCCTTTCCGCCGCTTTGGCGAAGTTGCCGAGCTCCATGCCGGTCGAAAAGGTACGGAGCACATCGAGATCGAAAATTGTCCGCCGCATCTTATAATCCCATTTTCCAGGATCATTGATCCATAAATTTCTGATTTTCAGCATTATCGTGCCGTGCGATGCTTCTGCTGTCAAGGCCGACGAACGGCCTGAACCATGGAGATCCAGATGCCCTTCGTTCGAATTTCGCTTCGCAAAGGCAAGTCGCCGGACTATCTCACCGCGCTGGTCGACAACATCCAGCGCGCCCTGGTCGAAACCTTCGACGTGCCCGAACACGACCGCTTCCAGGCCATCCATCAGCATGACGAGAACGAGCTGATCTTCGACCGCAACTATCTCGCCGGTCCGCGCTCTGGTGATTTTGTTTACATCTCGATCACCATCGGCAGGCCTCGGACAGCCGAGATGAAGGCGGCGCTCTATCGGCGGCTCGCCGAACTTCTGGCACAATCGCCGGGCCTCCGGCCCGAGGATGTGATGATCGTCATCAGCACCAGCGCCCCTGATGATTGGTCCTTTGGCGACGGCGTCGCCCAGATGGCTAATCCCGACTGGCGCTCGCGGATAGCAGGAGGCCAGCAATGAGCGCTTCGAACCCGACGACGATGACCCTTCGCCGCCCCGGCAGGGCGGTGCGCTCGCCGGAAGGCGTTGCAACGGCGCCTTTCTGGGTCGAGATGTTGCTCGAAGGCGGGGCCGACCGTGAGAACACCGCCATGCGCGCCACACTCGATCCCGGTACGATCACCCGCTGGCACACGCACCCCAGGGGTCAGTTGCTCTACGTGCTTTCGGGGCATGGGTTGGCGCAGAACGAGGGCGGCCCCGTCGAGGATTTGCGTGCCGGTGATGCTGTCTGGTTTGCCGCCGGCGAGCGCCACTGGCATGGCGCAGCCGATGACAGCCCTTTCAGCTATATCAGCATCCAGGCAGCCGAAAACGGCAGCACCGTCGAATGGCTGCAGGCGGTGGAGGCACGGTCATGATCGCCATGCAGTACAGCTTCACCCTGCCCGCCGATTACGACATGTCGATTATCGACCGGCGCATCCGCGAAAAAGGTCCGCTGCTCGACGGCTTTCCCAATCTCGGCTTCAAGGCCTATCTCAGTGCCTTGAAGGGAGAATTCGCCCGCCGCGACAATCTCTATGCGCCCTTTTACCTCTGGCAAGAGCCGGAAGGTGCAAGCGACTTCCTCTGCAGCCCGGCTTTCCAAACGCTCACCGGCGCCTTCGGCTGGCCGCAGGTGAAGACCTGGATCGTCTGGCAGGCAGAAATCTCGCCGGATATCGCCGCAGCGAGATTTGCCACCCGCGATATACTGCCTATCGAGCCCTACGCGCCGCTTGCCGAAATCCGCCGTGCCGACGGCGTACAAGCTGCAGCCGACGTCGTGACCGGCAGCGCGCTCGCCTCGGTCTCCGGCTTCGAACCGACGACATGGACGCGGGTGCGCTTCAGGCTATGGCGAGAAATTCCTGAAATTGACGCGCACACGCAGGCCTATCGCGTCGGTCACCTATCCCAGGCTCGAGCCTGAGCTCAAGCGGTTGCCCGGCGATAGAAGGCAAGCGAGCCGGCAAGCGCCAACAGCGCGCCGCCGCAGGCGCGCTCCAGCCAGAGGGCGCTTGAGGTTTTCAGGAAACGCACCGCCTGCGAGCCGAAGAAGGCGTAGCCGAACATGATGAGAAAATCGAGCGCGGCAAAGGTGAGCGCGAGCAGCGCATATTGCGTTGCCTGTGGCAGGGTCGGATCGATGAACTGCGGCAGGAAGGCCGAGAAGAACAAATACCCCTTCGGATTGGTCGCCGCGACCATGAAGCTCTTCAGCCCGATCGCAAAGGGCGACGCTGCCCCCGAAGACGCCCCGGACTTCAGCGCCGCATCGATCGTGCCCTTCGAGCGCAGCAGCATGATGCCGAGAAAGGCGAGATAGGCGACACCAGCCCATTTCAGCATTGAAAACCAGAATTCCGATGCCGCCAGCAAGGCGCCGAGGCCGATCGCGACGGCGCCGATCAACACGAAATCGGAAAGCACCGCGCCGATCATGCCGGCAATCGCCCGGCGCAGTCCATGCCTCGAACCATTGGTCAGCGCCAGCAACACGGTCGGCCCCGGTGTGGCGATGCCGACGAAGGAAACGGCTGCAAAAGCCAGAAGCGTGACGATATCCATGATGATCCCCTCCCAATCCAAGGATCGAAACTTGCACGCATAGCAGCCCTTGGCAATGCCGTCCCGTCAACGAAAAAGCCCGCCACCTCCTGTGAACTGACCCCCGAAAGTTGGACATCAACCTTCGGGGGTCAGTTCACTGAGGCAGCGGGCTTTCGAACAGGCGCGGTCGGATCAGACGCCGCTTTGACCGTCGGAGCCGATATAGGCGATGCGGATCATATTGGTGGCGCCGGGCGTGCCGAGCGGCACGCCGGCCGAGATGATGATGCGGTCGCCCGGCTTGCCAAAACCTTCGTCGGCGACGATGCGGCAGGCGCGGTTGACCATATCGTCGAGATCGGTCGCGTCATGGGTGACGACGCAATGCAGGCCCCAGACGACGGCAAGGCGGCGTGCCGTCTTGATGATCGGCGACAGCGCCAGGATCGGCACCTGCGGACGCTCACGCGAGGCGCGAAGGCCTGTCGTGCCCGACGAGGTGTAACAGACAATCGCCGACAGCTTCAGCGTCTCGGCGATCTGGCGCGCAGCGAGCGAGATCGCATCCGCACCGGTCGCTTCCGGCTGGGCGCGCTGGGCATAGATGATGCCCGGATAATGCGGCTCGCGCTCGATGGCGGTGGCAATCGACGCCATGGTCGACACGGCTTCGACCGGATAGTCGCCAGAGGCCGATTCGGCCGAGAGCATGACGGCATCCGCACCTTCGAAGACGGCGGTCGCGACGTCGGAAACTTCGGCGCGCGTCGGCACCGGCGAGGAGATCATCGATTCCAGCATCTGCGTGGCGACGACCACCGGCTTGCCCGAACGGCGGCAGGCGCGGATCAGCTGCTTCTGGATACCGGGAACCGATTCGAGCGGCATTTCGACGCCGAGATCGCCGCGGGCGACCATCAATGCGTCGGAAAGCTCAATGATTTCTTCGATCCGCTCAAGCGCCTGCGGCTTTTCGATCTTCGACATCAGGCCGACACGGCCACGAGCGATCTTGCGCACTTCGGCAAGGTCATCGGGACGCTGGACGAAGGACAGCGCCACCCAATCGACGTCGTCGGTGGCGAGCACGGCGTCGAGGTCGGCGCGGTCCTTGTCTGTCAGTGCGCCGACGCCGAGCAGCGTGTCGGGAAGGCTGACGCCCTTGCGGTCGGAGATGCGCGTGCCCGAAATAACGGTGGTGACGATGCTCTTGCCGTCGCATTTTTCGGCGCGCAGCGCGAGCTTGCCATCATCGATCAGCAGGCGGTGGCCGGGCTGCACTGATTCCAGGATTTCAGGATGCGGCAGAAAGACGCGGTTCTGATCGCCGAGCGCTTCGTTGTTGTCGAGCGTGAAGGTCTGGCCGGGCTTCAGGTCGACCTTGCTGTCGACGAACTTGCCGACGCGCAGTTTCGGTCCCTGCAGGTCGGCGAGAATGCCGATCGGCCGGCCGCAGCGCGCTTCAACCGAGCGGATGCGCTGGATCAGCGTACGCATCAGGTCGTGGCTTGCATGGCTCATATTGATGCGGAAGACATCGGCACCGGCCTGGTGCAGCTTCTCGATCATCGATTCCTCGGCGGAGGCAGGCCCGAGGGTGGCGAGGATTTTAATTTTGCGATTACGCTTCATCAATTCTGGCTTTCTTGCGTCCCTGGGGTGTCGGAGAGTTGGACCATCCAGCTACCCTGGCGGCCCGTATCATATTCCTTGAATCCCATCTTCTGGTAACCGCGGGCATAACAATCTTGCACACCCGTAATCTTGAACTCGTTTTCCGCCACGCACATCTGCACGTCACCCGTCCATCGTCCTCCCCGGGCGGCGTCCTCTGCGTAGAGGTAATAATAACGCGACTGCAACTCTCCCTCGATCAACGTGGCGCAGGTCGTTGCCGGCACTTGCCACCAGCCCTCGGTCATCCAGCCGTCCTTGGCCCGATAGCCGATCGCGACGCCGACGAGATTTTGCGTTCCGTTGCAGACGCGAAAATCGGCGCGTGCGGCATCTGCAATGAAAAACGGCATGATGGCTGCAAGAGCGAACAAAGCGAGACGGACCAGCGGTCCGGACCGCGTGAGGAAACTTGGTGCGGCTTGGATCAACACGGCTCCCAAATAGCTCCACGGTTATTCGTATCCGTGTCTTCTTGCGCCGCCGTCAAGCGAAAGTCAACGCAATGCTAATCGATTATATTTCCTTTCACAAACCACCCGTCGAGGGTCCGGCTCAACCTCTGTCCGCCTGCGGCGCTTGAACGTGGCGCAGACGCATGCGATCACTGCCACCGACTTCGCAATGACGAATGGCAATTACCGATGGACGACTTCCAGCCCTTCGAAATCCTACCCGGCAAACATGACAAAGGCATGGTGATCCTCGCAGATCATGCGATGAACCGCCTCCCCGCGCGATATGGCCGGCTCGGCCTGCCGGACGCCGCCTTCGCCCGCCACATCGCCTATGACATCGGCATTGAGGGGCTGACGCGGCAGCTTTCGGCGAGCCTCGGCGTGCCCGCGGTGCTCGGCGGCTTTTCGCGACTGCTGATCGACCCGAACCGTGGCGAAGACGATCCGACGCTGATCATGAAGATCTCCGACGGCGCCGTCATACCAGGCAATCATCCGATCACGCCGCAGGAGTGGAATGGCCGCATCGAAACCTTCCATCGACCCTATCAGGGTGCCGTCGCCGCAACGATCGACAAGGTGGCCAACGCCACCGGCAGAGCGCCGCTGGTGCTGTCGCTGCACTCCTTCACCCCGGCCTGGAAGGGCATTGCCCGCCCTTGGCACGCCGCCGTGCTTTGGGATAGCGACCATCGCGCCGTCGGCCCGCTGCTCCAGAGGTTGCGCGCCGACCCCGATCTTGTCGTCGGCGACAACGAGCCCTATGACGGCGCGCTGAAGGGCGATACCATGTACCGGCACTGCATGATCACCGGCATTCCGCACGCGCTGCTCGAGGTGCGCCAGGACCTGATCGCAGACGAGGCCGGAATATCGGCATGGGCCGAACGCCTGGCGCCGATCTTTGCGGCGATGAATGCCGATCCGGCCGTGCACGAATACGACGTCCACCTGTCGCGTACAGGCCCCTATTAAGTGAAAGGCCCCGTTCAAGAAGGGCCCTGGTGAAGAAAGGAAAGCGAGATGACCGCGCTCAGCAAAACACAGCAGACCGAATTCGAGGCCGCAGCCTTCCGCCGCCTCCTCGCACATCTTCGCGAACGCAGCGACGTTCAGAACATCGACCTGATGAACTTGGCCGGCTTCTGCCGCAACTGCCTGTCGAACTGGTATCGCGAAGCCGCCGAGGGCGATGGTGTCCCAATGACCAAGGACGAATCGCGCGAAATGGTCTATGGCATGCCGTATGAAGACTGGAAGAATCTTCACCAGAACGAGGCCTCGCCTGTGCAAAAGGCTGCTTTTGAACTGAACAACCCGCAGAAATAGCTGAAGCCGCCGACAACAGGCTTGACCGTGACGCCGCTTCGCGGCAGTCACGTGCATCCAAAATCGATCATCCGAAAAATCAGGAGAACACGATGTCTGATGCTCATGGCGTCGCCCGCGATCAGCTTCGCGCTTTCATCGAGCGCATTGAACGGCTGGAAGAAGAAAAGAAGACCATCGCCGACGATATCAAGGACGTCTATGGCGAAGCCAAGGGAACGGGCTTCGATACCAAGATCCTGAAAAAGGTCGTGGCGCTGCGCAAGAAGGACGAGCAGGAGCGGATGGAGGAGGAAGCCATCCTCGACACCTACCTGCTCGCGCTTGGTATGATCGAGTCGCCGCCGGAAGGCTGATCCGCCGCGCATCACGGATGCCGACAAGCCGCCGGGCCTTCCGGCGGCTTTTCTTTTGCCCAATGCATGTCGCCCGGAAGTGCGCAGCGACAACGACATGCATAAAACAAAGGCCTAAAGCGCGTCGCATAAACCAAGTTTGATGCGGCGCGCTTTAGAACAGAATGTCATAAGAAACCCGCTCACACGTTTCGGCATCGTGCTCTGGAACACGCTTGACCAAACGGTCACCTCGCCTCGATGGAAGCGATCAAGGAAAAACCGCCGGTATTTCTCCGACGGTTTTCGATATTTTCAGGATCGGCCGGCTCAGTTCGTATTGAACTTGCGCACTTGCATGAAATTCACCGCAGTGCCGCTAAAGCGGGCGGGGTCGACCGAAGCGGTCTTGACATTGAAGCCCTCGGCATAAACGGCGGTCGGCTGGGCACGCATCGTCTGGCTGACGAAACGCGGCGCCTTGACCTGCTTGGAGGCCATTTCGAGGCGGGCATTGGTCAGCGCCCATTGCGAAATCATCTTTTCCGTCAGCTTCGGCTCGGTGCGCACTGCCGCGCGGCTGGCATCGGCTGCGGCGGCTTCCTTGTGCGTCGGGCGGCCGCCCTTGGCGGGAAGTCCCTGAGCCACAGCACTTTCGGCGGCCGGTTCGTCGAAGCCGTCGCCAAAGCTTGCCGATTTGGTCGTCGGCGCCAAAGCCGCGAGTTCGAGCGGCGGCTTTGCAACAGGCGCTTTTTGCGTCATCGCGGCGTTGATCGCCTGCTCTACCGTCATCTCAGGCGCCTTCGACGCGACCTGACTTTCCCCCTCGTTCCGCTGCTGGTCGAGCGCATCGGCGACGGCGGGAGATAACGCGTCCTGATCGGCTTCGTCGGCCTCCGCTTCTGGATCGGCATCGGCCGCAGCAAGCAGGTTCTCGGCAACGGCGGGGCGTTCGACCGGCGTCGGAACCGGCAGGGCATTGGCGCCCGTCAGCGACGCAAGCTCGGCGTCGCCAGGCGCACGGCGGGGGCCGAGAAGCGAGGGGACCGGAATACTATAGGCGCTGAGATCGGCAAACTGCTGCGGTTGGGCCTGATCGGCCGGGAGGGCCGCTGCAAGAGCCTGTTGCGCCGCATTACCCGAAGACGGTGCGACGAGCGCGCTCGCCACGTCGCTGCCGGCCGGCTGGTTGCTGAATGCCGGGCGAACCTGCGGCACTGGCGCGTTCAGATCGGCGACTTCGGTCTGCTGCGGCTCGACAGGGGCTGGCTCGGCCTTCGGCGGCGTCGCCTTGGCGACGGCAACAGGGGTCGAATCGTCCGTATCGTCTTCCTGTTCATCCGCTCCACCGCCAAACAGCGCGGCAAACAGCGTCTTGTGCTTCGGCGCCGATTCGGAGGCGCTGGCGATCTCGATCTGCGTGCCGCTGACGCGGCGCTTGTAGTCGGCCATTGCCTGCTGGTAGCCCGGCAGCGGCTTGCCGTCAGCCGGAATATGAATGGTATTGCCGTTCGGGAAAAGCCGGACCAGCTCGTCGCGGCTCATGCGCGGCCAGGCGCGAACGCCGCCCACATCCATATGCACGAAGGGCGAGCCGGATTTCGGATAGAAGCCGACGCCGCCGACCTGCATCTTCATGCCGATCCCGCGCAACGTCGCGAGTTTGACGTCGGGAATGAAGAAGTCCATCGCCTTGCCGAGCATATGCTGGCTCTTTTCGGCGACGCCTGAATTGCGCGAGCGGCCGCGCAGCATCTCGTTGGTTCCCGGCGAGCGGAAACCGCAGACGACGTTGATGTAGTCCTTCGAACCGCTCTGGCGATAGACGTCCCAGATCAGGTCGAACAGGCGCGGATCCATCTTCGTCGGCTGGTTCTTGCGCCAGTCGCGCAGGAAGCGGTTCAGCTGCTCCAGGCCCTTCGGGTCGAACTTGCCGTTGCGCTTGTAGGTGATGACGGCCTTTTCGCCAGTATGAATGAAATAGAGCTTGAGGCTGCGGGTGTCGCCCGCTGCCTGCGAAGGTGTACTGACGAATACCGGTGAGGAAACCGCGAGCACAATAAGGGCGGCCGCTGCCGTCCTTACTGCCTTTCCGCAAAGGTCGGCGCACAACAAGCGCCAGCTCAAGCGCGAAGGCTTGGAATTCCCATTCAGATTCGGCAACTCGATCCCCGTCAGACAGACAATGTCCCGTACTGTCTCAGATGACTGTCAAATGCGGTCACACGATGGCAAAAATGCCACACATGATCAACCTTTTCTTTACATAGTGAACGAGCCACTAACAAGTGGTTTATGACAAGTAACAAATCGTGGTTGCCTGAGTCTTAACAAAAAGCCCTTAAGCCGCATCTTTCTGGGGATTATCGGGGTCTATGCCGTAGTCCTTGAGCTTACGATAAAGTGTGGACCGGCCAATGCCAAGTTTACGCGCCACTTGACTCATCTGTCCGCGATAGAATTTGAGCGCGAATCGGATGAGCTCTTCCTCGACATCGGCAAGCCTGCGCACGTCGCCGGCGGGATTGACGCTGGCGATCGCGTTTTCGGAGGCTTCGGACAGACGGTGATGCACCTCTCCCGAAATCGATGCCCTGAAATCTTCACCATAGCTGTCGTCGGGATCGAGGCCGGTATTGTCGGCAACGAGCGCCAGATGGTCCACGACTTCGTATTCCGGAAGCTGGGCGGCGATCTGCGGGAAGTCCCCCTCGGTCAGCTCCGGCCCTTCGGCGAGAACGACCGCGCGAAAGATCGCATTTTCAAGCTGGCGGATATTGCCCGGCCAGTCATAGGCAGTCAGCAATGCCAGCGCGCCTGAATTCACCGTCATGCGGCGACCACTCTTCTGCTCGCTGGAGAAGCGCTCGGCAAAGACCCGCACCAGATGCGGAATGTCCTCCTTGCGTTTGCGCAGTGCCGGAATGGTGATCGGAAAGACGTTGAGGCGATAATAGAGATCCTCGCGGAAATGGCCGTTCTTGACCTCCTCGATCAGATCCTTGTTGGTCGCCGAGATCAGCCTGACATTGACCTTGTGGGCGGTGCGCGCACCGACGGTCTCGATTTCGCCCTGCTGCACGGCGCGCAACAGCTTCACCTGCACCTCGAGCGGCAGGTCGCCGATCTCGTCGAGGAAGATGGTGCCGCCGTCGGCTTCCATGAATTTGCCGATGTGGCGCTCGGTCGCGCCGGTAAACGCACCCTTCTCGTGGCCGAAGAGAATGCTCTCGACGAGATTATGGGGGATCGCCCCGCAATTGACCGTGACAAAGGGCTTGTTCGAGCGGTCGCCGCCGGACTGGATGGCACGTGCCACCAGCTCCTTGCCGACGCCGGATTCGCCTTCGAGCACGACGGGAATATTGGACTGAGCCGCCCGCTGGGCGAGATCGATGACGCGCAGCATCGCCGGGCTTGCCGATACGATGTCGTCGAAGCCCACCGAGCCTGAGCGCGACCGACGGCCGGCCCGCGCCTTCACCTCGCGCTGATCGAGCCTCATCGCATTCGAGATCGACGTGGCGATACGTTCGGGCGAGACCGGCTTGACGACGAAATCGAAGGCGCCGGCCCGCATCGCCTGCACCACCGTTTCGATGCCGCCCTGCCCGGTCTGAACGATGACCGGGATCTGCGTACCAAATTCGTGAAGCGCGTCGAGGAACTCGAGGCCGGTCATCTCCGGCATCATCAGATCGAGCACGATGACGTTGAAAAGGCCGCTGTCGCGTTTGACCATTTCCAAGCCGATGCGACCGTTTTCCGCCTGGTGCACGACATGGCCGTGTCGCTCGATTGCGTTCTTGAGCAGGCGGCGCTGCACGGGGTCGTCCTCGACCACGAGGATTTGCCCTGCTCCCTTGAGCTCATTGTAACCGGTCATTGTCGCCTCACTTCATGCGAAACCATGAAGCGCACTCTGACAGGAAGGCTTGAACATCCAGTTTTGAGAAATAATTGCATTTTAACGATTGGAACGGGTCATTTTCGTGCCGAACCGACGCCTTTCTTGCGCCGAAAGGCCCTTGATGCCGGGCCTTCTCGCGCTTATTCAAGCAGACCTGTTATGAAAGTGGAGAGGAATTGCCCCATGAAAATCAAGCTCCCGCACGCCAGCCTTCTTTTCTCGGCAGCAGCGCCAGCTGGGGCGACCGATCCGGCGCTCGGCGATCTGCCGGTCTGGAAGCTGCAGGATCTTTATCCCTCCGCCACCTCGACCGCCTTCGTCGCCGACATGGAAAAGGCCGGCAAGGCCGCGATCGCCTTCGAAGAAAAGTGGAAGGGCAAACTGGCCGCGGCGGCAACCAAGACCGGCACTGAGGGCATCGGCGCGGCGCTGAAGGAATATGAGGCGCTGGACGACATCATCGGCCGCCTCGGCTCTTTTGCCGGCCTCACCTATTTCTCCGACACCACCAACCCGGCAAACGGCAAGCTCTATGGCGACGTGCAGACCAAGATCACCGAATTTTCAGGTCATCTCCTGTTCTTCGCGCTGGAACTGAACCGCATCGACGACGCGGTGATCGACGCCTGCATGGCGAGAGATACCGCCGCCGGACACTATCGCCCCTGGCTCATCGACCTCAGGAAGGACAAGCCCTACCAGCTCGACGACAGGCTGGAACAGCTCTTCCTCGAGAAGTCGATGACATCGGCCGCTGCCTTCAACCGCCTCTTCGACGAAACCATGGCAGAGCTTCGCTATGAGATCGATGGCGAGAAAGTGCCGCTCGAAGTGGCGCTGAACAGGCTGCAGGAAAAGGATCCCGAAGCCCGCCGCAAGGCCGCCATGGCGCTCGCCGAAACATTCAAGGCGAATATCCGCACCTTCACGCTGATCACCAATACGCTTGCCAAGGACAAGGAGATCGCTGACCGCTGGCGCGGCTTCGAGGACATCGCCGACTCCAGGCATCTGGCAAACCGCGTCGAGCGCGAGGTCGTCGATGCGCTGGCCGCCGCCGTCCGCGAAGCCTATCCCCGCCTTTCGCACCGCTATTATAAGATGAAGGCGAAATGGCTCGGCATGGAGCAGATGAATTTCTGGGACCGCAACGCGCCGCTTCCGGAAACCTCCAGTGCCGTCATCTCCTGGCCCGAAGCAAAGGACACGGTACTTTCGGCCTACGGCAATTTCGCCCCCGAGATGGAGGCGATCGCCAGGCGGTTCTTCGACGAGCAGTGGATCGATGCCCCGGTCCGCCCCGGCAAGGCGCCCGGCGCCTTCGCCCATCCGACGGTTCCCTCGGCCCACCCCTATGTGCTCGTCAACTACATGGGCAAGCCGCGCGACGTGATGACGCTTGCCCATGAGCTCGGGCACGGTGTGCACCAGGTTCTGGCCGGCGCGCAAGGGGCACTGATGTGCCAGACGCCGCTGACGCTTGCCGAAACAGCTTCCGTCTTCGGCGAGATGCTGACTTTCCGCGCGCTCCTGGAAAAAACCGGCGACATGCGCGAGCGCAAGGCGATGCTCGCTCAGAAGGTCGAGGACATGATCAACACGGTCGTGCGCCAGATCGCCTTTTACGAATTCGAGCGCAAGCTGCACACCGCCCGCAAGGCTGGTGAACTCACCGCCGACGACATCGGCGAACTCTGGCTCTCCGTCCAGTCGGAAAGCCTCGGGCCGGCGATCAACATTTCTGAAGGATACGAGACCTATTGGGCCTATATCCCCCACTTCATCCACTCGCCCTTCTACGTCTACGCCTATGCTTTCGGCGATTGCCTGGTGAATTCGCTCTATGCCGTCTACCAGAAGGCCGAGACCGGCTTTCAGGAAAAGTATTTCGAACTGCTGAAGGCTGGCGGCACCAAGCATCATTCGGAACTGCTGAAGCCTTTCGGCCTCGACGCCACCGATCCGTCGTTCTGGAGCCAGGGCCTGTCGATGATCGAAGGGCTGATCGACGAGTTGGAGGCTTTGGATAGGGGCTGAGAGAGCGAGTCCCTTCTCCCCGGGCAGAAGGGACCGCCAGGCGGATGACAGGGCGAAACGGTGGAACCGTCGCTCACCCTCGGAAGCCCAACAAAACTGAAAGCGTAGCGTGGCCGATCAACCCTATATCCTCTTCCGCGACGACACATCAGGCCAGGTGATGCTTTTCGCCGAACCGGCAGAAATCATCCTCGCCCGGACGCGCGCTGAGTTTTTTGCCGGCCTTATCCGAATGGAACAGGCCAAGGCTGACGGCAAATGGCTTGCCGGGCATATGAGCTACGAGGCCGGATATCTCTTCGAAGAAAAACTCGCGTCTTTTGCCGGGGAAGACCGCGAAACGCCGCTACTCTGTTTCGGCGTCTTCGACGCGCCGCAGCCGGACACACACCCGCTTGCCCAGTCGAAACAGCGCCTCGAAAACGAAGAATTCCTAACCGCCCCGAAAGCCGCCTGGGATTTCCCCTTATATAAAGAGCGCTTCGACCGCCTGCACCGGCACCTGCAGCTTGGCGACGCCTATCAGGCAAACCTCACCATGCCGGTCGAGGCCCGCTGGAGCGGCGATCCCCGTGCCGCCTTCTGGTCGCTGATCGAACGCCAGCCGGTCAAATACGGCGCGCTGGTCGATCTCGGCGGTCCGGTCATCCTTTCGCGATCGCCGGAACTGTTCTTCCGCACCGATGAAGAAGGCTGGATCGAAACCCATCCGATGAAAGGCACCGCCAAACGCGGCGCCACCGCTACTGAGGATACCGAAATCGTCGAGGCCATGCGCCGCGATATCAAGACGCAGGCGGAAAACCGCATGATCGTCGATCTGCTGCGCAACGATATTTCCCGCATCACCGAGGTCGGCACGCTCGACGTGCCCAAGCTTTTCGACATCGAGACCTATCCGACCGTCCACCAGATGGTCAGCCATGTGCAGGCAAGGCTCCGCCCCGGCCTTTCGATCCGCGACGTCTTCTCCGCGCTTTTTCCCTGCGGCTCGATCACCGGCGCGCCGAAGATGCGGTCGATGGAAATTCTGCATGCGCTCGAAGATACGCCCCGCGACGCCTATTGCGGCGCGATCGGGATGATTTCGCCGAGGGGCGCCATGCGCTTTTCCGTCGCCATCCGCACCATCACGCTATTTGACGGCGGCAGAGCCGTCTTCAATGTCGGCGGCGGCATCGTCTTCGATTCCACAGCCGAGGCCGAATATGAGGAATGCCTGCTCAAAGCCCGCTTCGCCGTCGGCGACCAATGGATTGCGCGATGATCGATTTTTCGTTGATCGAGACGCTGCGTTGGCAGCCTGGCGAGGGTTTTATCCGCCTGCGCCTGCATCTCGCCAGGCTTTCCCGCTCCGCCCGTCGCCTTGGCTTCCCGCAACCGATCGACGCGGCGGCAAGGCTTGACGCAGCCGTAGCCGGTGCTGCCGGTCCGCTGCGTGTCCGCCTGACTTTCGACGCCCAAGGCCGCATCGAGGTGACAAGCGCCGCGTTCGTGCCGCTGGCGTCCGACGCAACCTGGACCGTCCGCCTTGCCGAAACTCGTCTGAACTCCACCGACAGGCTGCTGCGCGTCAAAACCACCCGCCGCGCCGTCTACGAGCGCGCACGCGCCGAATACAGGCTCGACGAGGCCGACGAAGTCATTCTTTTGAACGAACGCGGCGACGTCTGCGAGGGCACTATCACCTCGATCTTCCTGGACGACGGGACCGGCATTCTGCGCACCCCGCCCATC
Source organism: Rhizobium phaseoli (assembly GCF_010668805.1). Classification (GTDB taxonomy): domain Bacteria; phylum Pseudomonadota; class Alphaproteobacteria; order Rhizobiales; family Rhizobiaceae; genus Rhizobium; species Rhizobium phaseoli_A. The sequence continues at coordinate 151,648 of NZ_WUFT01000004.1, forward strand.
TCCTGCGGCCTGCTCGCCGGCGTGCTGCGCACTGAGCTGATCTGCGCCCGCAAGGCTCGCGTCGGCCGCCTCACCCTTACCGATCTCGATGCCGGCACGCTTTATATCGGCAACTCGCTGCGCGGCCTGATCCGCGCAAACCTTCTGAGGAACTGACCATGTTCATTCTCTCCCTCACCTATATCAAATCCAATGACGAAGCCGACCGGCATATGGAGCCGCACATGGCCTGGGTGAAGGAGGGATATGCGAAGGGCTGGTTCCTCGCCTCCGGCCGCAAGGTGCCGCGCACCGGCGGCGCGATCCTGGCGGTCGGCGACCGCGCCATGATCGAGGCCTATGTTGCCGCCGATCCCTTCACAATCCAAAGGGGTCGCCGAATACGACATCACCGAGCTCGCCGTGACGACGACGGTCGAAGGATTGGAAATCCTGAAACGCTGATTTTGCAGGAGACCGGTCAGATGGCCTCGCTGACCTCTCGCCGGCCCGATATTTGCTGTTTCCCCCTCAACGCTCTTTATTGTGACGCCGTTTTATGGTTAGAGCCGGTCACTTCGCATCTCTGCGGCAATTGCAAAAGAATTCTTCGGGCTGAACGCCTTCGTCCCCTTCCATAGGAGAAAAGAATGACGGAACAGAACTATCCGGTATATGCCGAAATCACCGGTCCGATCGTCATGATCGGCTTTGGCTCGATCGGCCGCGGCACCCTGCCCCTGATCGAGCGCCACTTCAAATTCGACAAGAGCCGGATGGTCGTCATCGACCCGCGCGAAGAGCCCTCCGACATGGAGATTCTGAAGAAGCACGGCGTTCGCCACATCAAGGAATATGTCACCAAGGAAAATTACAAGGAACTGCTGAAGCCGCTGCTGACCGAAGGCGAAGGCCAGGGTTTCTGCGTCAACCTCTCGGTCGACACGTCCTCGCTCGACATTATCAAGCTCTGCCGCAAGCATGACGTGCCCTACGTCGACACCGTCGTCGAACCCTGGCTCGGCTTCTATTTCGACAAGGGCATGAGCAATGCTGACCGCACCAACTATGCGCTGCGCGAAACCATGCGCAAGGAAAAGGCAAAGAACCCGGGGGGCGCCACTGCCGTCTCCACCTGCGGCGCCAATCCGGGCATGGTCTCCTGGTTCGTCAAGCAGGCGCTTGTCAACCTCGCCAATGACACCGGCCTCAAATTCGAGGAACCGGACCAGCACGATCGCGAAGGCTGGGCAAAGCTGATGAAGAAGCTCGGCGTCAAGGGCGTCCACATCGCCGAGCGCGACACCCAGCGCACCAAGCATCCGAAGCCGCTCAACGTCTTCTGGAACACCTGGTCCGTCGAAGGCTTCATCTCCGAAGGCCTGCAGCCGGCCGAACTCGGCTGGGGCACGCATGAAGAGTGGATGCCGAAGAACGCCAAGAAGCACAAGAAGGGCAACAAGGCGGCGATCTACCTGGAGCAGCCCGGCGCCAACACCCGCGTACGCACCTGGTGCCCGACGCCCGGCCCGCAATATGGCTTCCTCGTCACCCACAACGAGTCGATCTCGATCGCCGACTATTTCACCGTTCGCGACAAGGACGGCGAAGTGACCTTCCGCCCGACCTGCCACTATGCCTACCACCCGGCCAACGATGCCGTGCTCTCGCTTCATGAGATGTTCGGCAATGGCGGCACGGCGCAGCCCGTCCACCACGTTCTCGACGAGGACGAGCTGGAGGACGGCATCGATGAACTTGGCGTCCTGCTCTACGGCCATGAGAAGAACGCCTACTGGTATGGCTCGCGCCTGTCGCTGGAAGAAACGCGCCGCATCGCGCCCTATCAGAACGCCACCGGCCTGCAGGTCACTTCAGCCGTTCTCGCCGGTATGGTCTGGGCGCTTGAGAACCCGAATGCCGGCATCGTCGAGGCCGACGAGATCGATTACAAGCGCTGCCTCGAAGTGCAGATGCCCTATCTCGGCCCGGTCGAGGGACACTACACCGACTGGACCCCGCTCGATGGCCGCCCAGGCCTCTTCCCGGAAGATATCGACACCAAGGATCCGTGGCAGTTCAAGAACATTCTCGTTCGCTGAGATCGCTTACGCGGCCCTGAAGATGCCCGCCGCAAGGCGGGCATTTTTGTAACGCCGGCTGTCTAAATGCCGCCCGGCGCCCCGCCAAGGCTTGCCTTCACGCCGGGCGCGCGCCATGTTTTGCCCGAACTTGGCGGGTGTTCCGCCGCGCCGATTCGCCGGGAGAAGCTTTATGAAAATCAGAACTGGTCTCGTTCTTGTCGGTGCAGCGGCTGCTCTTGCCGCCTGCGTTTCATCAGAGCCGCGCCGCCTGCCGGTTGCAATGACGCCGGCAGCCACCGGCGTCGAAGGCAACTGGAGCGATCCGAACGGCATCGTTTCCACCTTCCAGGGCGGTAGTTTCACCACCCGCACGACCGACAGCAATCAGCTTCTTGCCTCGGGCACCTACATCAACACCTCGCCGACCTTGGTGGAGATCAACATGACCTCGCTGGTGCGTAAGACCCAGTCCAAGGTGAATTGCGCCCTTGTCAATCAGAGCCAGCTCAATTGCACCTCCGATTCCGGCGCACAATTCACGCTTTCCCGCCGAGGCTGAAGATGAGGTGATGGGCTAAGCACGCCATGCGCGCCCTCGCCGTTTACCTCGTCCTGCTGCTCGCGCTGCCGCTTGCAGCACTTGCCGTCGTTTTGCCGGCCAACGTCTATCGTGCCCAGGGTGTCGCCGCTCCCGATTGCGATGGGCCGCTGCAGGTGGATCCTTGCCGTGCCGGCAATCCTGATCTATGGCGCCGGCGCGCTCTTTGCCTATCGGGCCGGCCGGCGCTTTCATCGCCTCGTTTTCCTTCTCTGTTTGAGCATCGCGCTCGCTACGGTTCCGAATATTGCGGAGGCCGTGCACGAACTCTATCGAAACGCCGCCGCCGGCGAATGCCTGGGATAACCACCCGGCTTTTTTGCCCTGCCCCCTTGGAAAGCGCCCAGCCCGGCCCAGCTTTCACTTGCGGTCGCCCATCGTCTGATGGAACATCCGCAGGCCGGGACCGCCCCCGGCGGACTATGAAGGGATCGGCGAGGATCAGGGGGATCTCTCGCCTTAATCAGGAGAACAAGGATGACGAAGTCTTTCAGCTTCGGTCTTTTGACCGCGTCCATGCTGGCGCTGAGCGCGGGCGCCGCTTTTGCGGATTACGAACTCAATATTCTTCATATTAACGATTTCCATTCGCGCATCGAATCGATCAACAAATTCGACTCCACCTGCTCGGCCGAGGAAGAAGGCAAGAAGGAATGCTTCGGGGGTGCTGCCCGCCTTAAGACCGTGATCGACCAGCGCCGTCAGGCGCTTTCCGGCAAGAATGTCCTCCTGCTGAATGCCGGCGACAATTTCCAGGGCTCGCTCTTCTACACGACCTATAAGGGCGCTGCCGAAGCCGAATTCCTGAACCTGATGAAGTTCGACGCCATGACCGTCGGCAACCATGAATTCGACGACAGCGAGGACGGGCTTGCGACCTTCCTCGACAAGGTGCAGTTCCCTGTCGTGACGGCGAACGTCAAGGCGACAGCCGCCTCCAAGCTCGGCGACCGCATCAAGCCGTCGCTGGTGCTCGATGTCGGCGGCCAGAAGATCGGTATCGTCGGCGCGGTCACCAATGATACACCCGAACTTTCCTCCCCCGGCCCGAATGTCACGATCGCTGATGACGTCCAGGCGATCACCTCAGCCGTTCAGGATCTGAAGGGCCAGGGTGTCAACAAGATCATCGCGCTGACCCATGTCGGTTACCCCCGCGATCTCGCTTTGATCGCCAAGATCCCGGATGTCGATGTCGTTGTCGGCGGTCACTCCCATAGCCTGCTCTCCAATACCGATCCCAAGGCTGAGGGTCCCTATCCGACGATGGTCGACAATCCCGGTGGCTACAAGGTGCCGGTCGTTCAGGCCGCCTCCTACAGCAAATATCTCGGCGATCTCGTTGTCAATTTCGACGATAGCGGCGTCGTCAAGGATGCCACGGGCGATCCGATCCTGATCGATTCCACCTTTACCCCCGATCCGGCCGTCGTTGCCCGCATCGCCGAACTGGCCAAACCGATCGAAGAATTGCGCAAGAAGGTCATCGGTTCCTCCGAGGCCCCGATCGAGGGCGACCGCAAGGTCTGCCGCGTCAAGGAATGCTCGATGGGCAATCTGGTGGCCGACGCCATGCTCGACCGCACGAAGAACCAGGGTGTTGCCATCGCCGTCCAGAATGGCGGCGGCCTGCGTGCTTCGATCGATGGCGGTGAGGTCACCCAGGGCGAGGTCATCACCGTCCTGCCTTTCCAGAATACGCTGGCCACCTTCGAGGCCACCGGCGCAGATGTCGTCAAGGCGCTTGAAAACGGCGTCAGCCAGATCGATCAGGGCGCCGGCCGCTTCCCGCAGGTCGCCGGCCTGAAATTCTCCTTCGACCAGTCGAAGCCCGTCGGCAGCCGCGTCAGCGATGTTCAGGTGAAGGACGGCGGCAACTTCGCTCCGATCGACCAAGCCAAGACTTACAAAGTCGCCACCAACAACTTCATGCGGGCCGGCGGCGACGGCTATTCGATCTTCAAGGAAGGCAAGAACGCCTACGACTTTGGCCCGGATCTTGCCGACGTGACCGCCGAATATCTGGCCGCCCACTCACCCTATAAGCCCTATACCGACGGCCGCGTCACCGAAAACGGCGCGGCAGTGGCACAGGCACCGGCTGCCGAACCGGCCGCTCCCGCACCAGCAACACCGGCAGCCCCTACACCAACCACAGAACCTGCCCCCGCGCCTGCTGCACCGGCAACGCCCGCGCCTGCCCCTGCGGCACCGGCAGCACCAGCTCCGGCAGCACCAGCAACGCCTGCCCCCACCGGGGAACCGACACCGGCGCCGGCAGCCTCCACACCCGCCGCAACGACGCCATCCACCCACGTGATCGCCGCGGGCGACACCTTCTGGGATCTCGCCGTGACCTTCTATGGCGACGGCACGCTGTGGCGGAAGCTTTCGGAGGCCAACGGCAGTCCGAACCCACGCCACCTGACGGTCGGCAAACAGATCGAAGTTCCGGCAAAATAAGACAATTTGTCCCGATTGCCACGACCGGTCCGGGGTTTCCCGGGCCGGTTTTTCTTTCTATAGGGTGAACCATGATCTCCAGGCTGCGTATGAGCCGACGAGACGGAAAAGAGAGCGTTGGGGCCAAATGACAACAGATCTTTCACACCGCCCGGCGGACCATCCGTCCGTCAAATCAGGCAAGGTCGGTGTTTTGCTGGTCAATCTCGGCACGCCCGATGGCACCGATTACACGTCAATGCGCCGCTATCTCAGGGAATTCCTGACCGATCGCCGCGTCATCGAATGGTCGCCCTGGAAGTGGTATCCGATCCTGTTCGGCATCGTGCTCAACACCCGCCCGCAGAAAGTCGGCAAGGCCTACGAGCTGATCTGGAACAGGGAGAAGAACGAAAGCTATCTCCGCACCTATACCCGCAACCAGTCGGAGCTGATGACCGGGCGCCTGAAGGATCTTGATAACGTCAAGGTCGACTGGGCAATGCGCTACGGCACGCCGTCGATCGCCTCGCGCATGGAGGCGCTGAAGCAGGAGGGTTGCGACCGCATCCTGCTCTTCCCGCTCTATCCGCAATATGCGGCGGCAACGACCGCCACTGTCAACGACAAGGCCTTCCAGAAGCTGCTCTCGATGCGTTGGCAGCCGGCGCTGCGCACCGTGCCCGCCTATCACGACGACGAGACCTATATCGAGGCGCTCGCAAAGTCCGTCGAACAGCATCTTTCGACGCTCGACTGGAAGCCCGAAATGCTGCTCGCCTCCTTCCACGGCATTCCGATGTCCTATTTCAAGCAGGGCGATCCCTACCACTGCCAATGCCAGAAGACCGGCCGGCTGCTGCGCGAGCGGCTCGGGCTCACCAAGGAAAACTTCATGGTCACCTTCCAGTCCCGATTCGGGCCGGAGGAATGGCTGCAGCCCTATACAGACAAGACAGTGGAGAAGCTCGCCAAGGACGGCGTCAAGCGCATCGCCGTCATCAATCCCGGCTTCGTCTCCGACTGCCTGGAGACGCTGGAGGAGATCGCCGAACAGGCTGCCCATTCCTTCCATGAGAACGGCGGCGAGAAGTTCGCGCATATCCCCTGCCTCAACGACGGCGAGGACGGTATGACGGTGCTGGAAAAGGTCGTCCGCCGCGAATTGCAGGGCTGGGTCTGAGAACCCGTTTTCAGAAGGCAGCATTGCACGGTTAGCCGGCGCCAGCCCGAATGGGCATTGCAAGACCAAACCTTCTTTTCACTTGGATGGGAGGTGGGCATGTGTGTGTGATTTCCTCCTCGCAAAGAACATGCTAACTCACCACATCTATGGTGTGCACGCGCGCGCATGCGCGGATGAGAGGAATTTTTCATGCTGTTCGGCGGCTTCGATATCGTCGTGATCGTGCTGGTCATTTTCGTCATTCTGGTGCTCTTTGCCGGGATCAAAACCGTGCCGCAGGGCTACCGCTATACGATCGAGCGCTTCGGGCGTTATACCCGCACGCTGGAGCCCGGACTTAACCTGATCACTCCCTTCATCGAGCGTGTCGGCGCCCGGTTGAACGTGATGGAGCAGGTGCTGAGCGTGCCGACCCAGGAGGTGATTACCAAGGACAATGCCTCGGTCTCGGCCGATGCCGTCTCCTTCTATCAGGTGCTGAACGCCGCCCAGGCCGCCTATCAGGTTGCCAATCTCGAAAACGCCATCCTCAATCTCACCATGACCAACATCCGCTCGGTCATGGGCTCGATGGATCTCGACGAGCTGCTTTCCAACCGCGATGCAATCAACGACCGGCTGCTGCGCGTCGTCGACGAGGCCGTGCATCCCTGGGGCATCAAGGTCACCCGTGTCGAGATCAAGGACATCCAGCCGCCGCGCGACCTCGTCGATGCGATGGCCCGCCAGATGAAGGCCGAGCGCGAGAAGCGCGCCCAGGTGCTGGAAGCCGAAGGCTCGCGCAACGCGCAGATCCTCAGGGCCGAAGGCGCCAAGCAATCGGCCATTCTCCAGGCCGAAGGCCAGCGCGAGGCCGCCTTCCGCAATGCTGAAGCCCGCGAACGCCTGGCCGAGGCTGAAGCCAAGGCGACCAAGATGGTCTCCGAAGCGATCGCCGCCGGCGACATTCAGGCGATCAATTATTTCGTCGCGCAGAAATACACCGAGGCGCTCACCTCGATCGGTTCGGCACCCAATTCCAAGATCGTGATGATGCCGATGGAAGCCTCGTCCATCCTCAGCTCGCTCGGCGGCATTGGCGCCATTGCCCGCGAAGTCTTCGGGGATGCCGGCAACAACCCGGCAACGCCGCCACCTTTGCCGCGTCCGCGCCCCGCGCCGGCGCGCTCGACGCCGCCGATCAATCCGTCGACCCCCAATCCTTTCAATCCGGATCAGGAGCGATAAGCCATGCTGGCGAAGATCGTCGCCGAACTTGGTCCGTGGAGCTGGTGGGTCGCAGGCCTCGTCCTGCTCGCCGCGGAAATGATCGTACCCGGCTTCTTCCTGGTCTGGATCGGCCTTGCCGCCTTGATCGTCGGCGCGCTGTCGCTCATCTTCTGGGACAGCGCCTTCTGGATCTGGGAGCTGCAGGCGATCCTTTTTGCGCTGCTTGCCGTCGCCACGACCTTCGCCGGCCGTCGGCTGACGCTGCGCAATTCCACGACCGACGAGCCCTTCCTCAATCAGCGCGGCGCGAGCCTCGTCGGCCGCACCGCGACGCTGCACGAACCGATCCGCGAGGGCCGCGGCCGCATCCGTCTCGACGATACGCTATGGCAGGTGATGGGACCCGACCTGCCCGTCGGAACGCAGGTGAAGGTGGTTTCGAGCAACGGCCGCGACCTGACGGTCGAGCCAGTCTGATAGAAAGAATCTGATCAGGCGACGCCGATCCGCAGCAGGTCGTGGAAATGCACCAGTCCGACCGGCCGGCGGTCGTCGTCGGTGACGATCAGCGCGCCGATGTGATGCTGGTTGAGCAGCGCCAGGGCAGCGGTCGCCAGCACCGTCGACTTCACCGTCTTCGGCGTCCGCGTCATGATGTCATCGACAGCAAGTTCGGAGAGATTGCGGGTCAGGTTGCGCGCCATGTCGCCTTCAGTGACGATGCCGCACAGCCGCCCATCCTCATCAAGCACGCCGACGCAGCCGAAATGCTTGCGCGATAGCACCGTGATCGCCTCCGGCATCGGTGTGCCCTTGGCAACGAGCGGCAACCGCTCGCCGGTATGCATGATATCGGCGACATGCATCAGACTTGCGCCCAATTTACCGCCGGGATGGAACACGTGGAAATCCGTGGCGGTAAAGCCGCGCGCTTCCAATAGCGCCACCGCCAGCGCATCACCCATCGCGAGCTGCATCAGCGTCGAGGTCGTCGGCGCCAGCCCATTCGGGCAGGCCTCCTGCTCGTTCGGCACGAGAAGGACGATATCGGCGGCGGTTGCAAGCGAGGAACTGTCGCTGCAAGTGATCGCGATCAGCGGTATGGAGAATCGCCGCGTGAAGGAAATTATGCTCTTGAGTTCAGCACTCTCACCGCCCTTGGAAATCGCCAGCACGACGTCGTCGCGCGCGATCATCCCGAGATCGCCGTGATTGGCCTCCGCCGCATGCACGAAAAAGGCAGGTGTTCCCGTTGACGCGAATGTCGCCGCGAGCTTGGCGCCAATATGCCCGCTTTTGCCGACGCCGGTGACGATGACCCGCCCGGAGATGTCGCCGATCACTTCGATGGCGCGCGTGAATGGACCGGCCAATCCGTTGTCAAAGGCCTGCTCGAGCGCTTCAAGACCGCGTCTTTCGGTCTCTATCGTGCGTTTTGCCGATTCGAGCACGCTGTTTTCAACGAGGTTTATCGCTCTTCTGTTCATGAAATTGCGTTAGACCTTTTCACTTTCCAAGTCCACCCCGCACTCTTTCCGAAATGTGAACAGCGCCCGCCGCCGGCAACGAATGATTAACCACGAGGCTTTACCTTTGGGTAAGAACCGAAAGCATGTCAGGCGCGAATTGCATGGGCCAGCCAAAACAGACGAGCAGTGTGACGCCGCTCCGCGCCATGAGCCGTGCCGTCTCTTTTGCCGCGTTCGGTGGCCTGCTTCTCAGCCAGACGGCAGCCCTGGCGCAGTCCGCCTCGCAACAGCCGGCAACGACGGCAAATAGCCGCTCCACCGTCTCTCAGGACAATAGCACCACGAACACAGCCGCCGCCTTCGATGACGGCACCGACGATACCGCCACGCCTGCGGCAAACGGCACGACCACTAACCCCGATGATGCCGCGCAGCGGCCGGCCATACCGGAAGCGCAAACCGGCGACGACATTACCGGCTCCATCCTCGACGACGACATCCGCCGGCTGAACACCCGCGAAGCACCGATCGATGAAACGCTGCCGCGCCGCAGAACCGCCGAAAGTGCATCGGCCGCCGAAACGCCGGGCATTCCGATCGGCACCTTCGTGCTCCGCCCGAGCGTCACCCAGAGCATCAACACCGAAACCACCAAGGACGGCAACACCAGGCAACAGCGCGCCTTCCTCGAAACGGATGCAGCCGCGACCCTGACCTCCGACTGGGGCCGGCATCAGCTGACCGTCACCTCGGAAGGCGCCTGGCAGAAGAATATCAGCGGCGAGGGCGAGGAACAGCCTTCCTTCAAGGTCAACGGCGACCTCAGGCTGGATCTTCCCGACGATACTGTCGCGCATCTCACCGCCGGTTACAATTTCTACCGCGAGGACACGGATGATCCGGATGCGGTCGCCAATGCGACACAGCAGTCTGATGTGCAGGAGTTTAGCGCAGGCGCCTCCGTCCAACGCGATTTCGGCATCCTGCGCGGCACGACGGCACTGGCACTGACCCGCTCGATCTATTCGGATGCCACGCTTGCGAACGGCACGACCGTTGCGCTGAGCGACCGCGACCAGACGGCCGGCACGCTGCGCGGCCGCGTCGGCTACGAGCTGTCTCCGGCGCTCATCCCCTTCATCGAGGCGACGATCGGCCGGAGTGTCTATGACGAGACGCGCGATTCCGCCGGTTACGAGCGTTCCGGCCATAGCTACGGCGCCAAGGCAGGCGTCGAGGTCGACCTCGGCGAAAAGCTGAAGGGCGAAGTCGGTGTCGGCTACGAGATGGCGAATTTCGAAGACAGCCGCCTGTCCTCGATCGACACGGCCACGCTCGATGCAAGCCTTCTCTGGTCGCCGATCCGCGGCACCGACGTGAATTTCGACCTGCAGACGAGCATCCAGCCGTCGACCACGGCCGGCGAAAGCGGCTACGTCTCGCACGCGCTGACGACGACTGTCACCCACCAGCTGCGCGACAATCTGGTGGGCACGATGATCGGCGGGGTAACGTGGCGCGATTATCCCACCGATAGCACCATCAATGACGAGCTCGTTTATACCGCAGCGACCGGCCTGACCTGGAACATCAACCGCTATCTCGATTTGACCAGCACGCTCGGCTACGAGCTGACAACGCGCAAGGAAGGCACCGATTCGCAGCAATGGCGCGCCGGCGTCGGTCTCAAGTTGAAGCGCTAGTCATGCAAAAACGCCGCGCATCTGAGAGGATACGCGGCGCTCTATCATTTATATGCTGTGCGGAAGCTTACTTCAGACCGGCAAGCAATTCCTTGAAGCCGCCTTCGACGGTGGGGCGGATATCGTCGCGTTCAAGGGCGAAGGCGACGTTTGCCAGGATGAAGCCGTCCTTGGCGCCGCAGTCGTAGGTCGCGCCGCGGAAGTGGTAACCGGCGAAATCCTGTTCCTTCAGCAGCTTCAGCATGCCGTCGGTGAGCTGGATCTCATTGCCGGCGCCACGCTCCTGGGTTTCGAGGATCTTGAAGATCTCCGGCTGCAGGATGTATCGGCCGTTGATGAAGAAGTTGGAAGGCGCCGTCCCCTTGGCAGGCTTTTCCACCATGCCGGTGATTCGGAAGCCGTCGCCGATCGCCTCGCCGACGCCGACGATGCCGTATTTATGGGCCTGGTCGGGTGCGCATTCCTCGACGGCGATGATATTGCCGCCGCTCTGGCCGTAGAGGTCGATCATGCCCTTCATGCAGCCCTTGTCGCCCTTCATGATCATATCGGGCAGCAACAGTGCGAATGGCTCGTCACCGACGATCTCGCGGGCGCACCAAACCGCGTGGCCGAGGCCGAGCGGCTCCTGCTGGCGGGTAAAGCTCACCGTGCCGGCCTTCGGCAATTGCTGGGCGAGAAGGGTTATCTCGGCCTTCTTGGAGCGCTCGCGCAGCGTCTGCTCCAACTCGAAATGGATGTCGAAATAGTCTTCGATGACGTGCTTGTTGCGTCCGGTGACGAAAACCAGATGTTCGATCCCGGCCTCGATCGCCTCATCGACGACATATTGAATGATTGGCTTGTCGACGACGGTCAACATTTCCTTCGGAACAGCCTTGGTTGCCGGCAGGAATCGCGTCCCTAGCCCGGCAACCGGAAATACTGCTTTACGAACTTTATTGTGTTGAGCCACACCCGGCCTCCTGCTTCGATCATATCGCTTTTGAAATGGAGCTTTTTAGCTTTAACTAGTATAGAATTGCTACTGTTTTGCAAACGGTGACCGCAGCGGATCGCTATGGTAAAGAATTTGTTGACTCCGTTCCTGTAGTCTCGGGTCTGGGCGGACATGATGCCCCGCTGCACCGGAAACTGAAGATGACGGATACGATTGTCGATGGCCCAGAATCACAAATACTCCCTTCGTGGTCTTGCTCTTGCCCTCGTTGTCGCCGCCCAGGTCGGGCTGGTTCCTGACAACGCGAAAGCCGATTCCCGGTTCCAGAAATGGATCGCGGATTTTTACCAGACTGCCGCGCAGAGTGGCATCAGTAAGGCAACTTATCAAAAGGCCTTTTCCGGGGTGACCGAGCCCGATCCAACCGTGCTCGAAAAGGCGGCCTATCAGCCGGAATTCACATCGAAAATCTGGGACTACGTCGATTCCCGCGTCAATCCCTATACGGTCAAGATCGGCCGCGAGATGGCTGTCAAACACGCAAGAACGCTCGCTGCGATCGAACAGCGATTCGGCGTCGACAAGACCATTCTGCTCGCCATCTGGTCGATGGAATCGAATTACGGCGCCATCCTCGACAAGGACGACCGGCTGCACTACGTGCCGCGGGCGCTGGCAACACTTGGCTATGCCGATCCGAGCCGCGCCAAATTCGCCAAGAAGCAGCTGGTCGCCGCGCTGAAGATCCTGCAGAACGGCGATGTGCCGGCACGCGAGATGACCGGCTCCTGGGCCGGCGCCATGGGCCACACCCAGTTCATTCCGACAAGCTACCTGCTTTACGCCGTCGATGCCGACGGTAACGGCCATCGCGACATCTGGAACTCGGTGCCCGATGCACTGGCAACCTCGGCCAATCTTCTGATGAAGAACGGCTGGGACGCCGGCAAGACCTGGGGCTACGAGGTTGTCGTTCCCGCCGCAGTCGCCAAGCAGGTCGGCAAGACCCACACATTGGCCCAATGGGCGGCACTCGGCCTGGCACGACCAAATGGCAAGGCCTTCCGCGAGAGCGCCACCAAGGCCATGCTGAAAATGCCGGCTGGGCCCAGTGGCCCCGGCTTCCTGATGACCGCCAACTTCTTCACCATCAAGAACTACAATGCGTCGGATAGCTATGCGCTTGCCGTCGGCCTGCTCGCCGACCAGATCGCCGGCTACGGCGGCATGCAGCAGCGTTGGCCGCGCCCGGACGGCGCCCTTGACGTCACCGAAAAATTCGAGCTGCAGACCCGCTTGAAGACGCTGGGCTATTACAATGGTGAGGTCGACGGCAATTTCGGCTCGGGTTCGAAGGCGGCGATCTCAGCCGTGCAGTCGCGCATCGGCATGCAGCCGGACGGCGAGCCGTCGCTGCCGCTTCTGAACGCGCTGCGCCGCTAGACCCTGTTGATCCGGCCAGATCGGCCGGAATCTGAATCCGCCTTTGAATCAAGGAAATAGGGCATGATGCCGCCCGAAACCCACACAGACTTTTCGGCATGATGCTCTACAACTGCCAGAACCGTGACCTAGATAGCAGCGGGAGTGGACGCTGGCCTACCCCACGTGCAAGATGCCGGCAGATGCGGAACTGCCCATGACGAAGAAAACCGATCGAACCCCCATCCGTTGGCTTGTGCTCGCCCTGGCGGCGGCCTCGCTATGTCTTGGCACGCTTGCGCCGGTGCCTATGGCGCAAGCCCAGGAGCAGCGCTATCAGCGGCGTTCGATCCTCGATTTCTTCCTCGGCCGCCGCTATCTCGACGACGCCCCGCAAGCCCCTGATGTCCAGCAGCCGAGGCGCCAGCAGCGCAAGCGCCCGCCGTCACAGAAAGCCATCGTCAACACCCGCACCGCGCCGCCGCTCCGCGCGCCCGTGCAGGAAGAGCCGGTGGTGCAGAAGCTCGGCGACGCCAAGAAGATTCTGATCGTCGGCGATTTCCTGGCCAGCGGCCTCGGCGACGGCCTCACTGCCGCCTTCGAGACCTCGCCGGGGGTCGTCGTCGAAGCTCGCGGCAATGTCTCATCGGGTCTCGTCCGCGACGATTATTACGACTGGCCGGAACAGCTGCCGAAGATGATCGACGAGCTGAAGCCGGCAATGGTCGTCGTGATGATCGGCGCCAACGATCGCCAGCAGATGGTGACCGATACGGCCAAGGAAAAATTCCGCACCGATAGCTGGTTTACCGAATACCGCCGCCGTGTTCTCTCCTTCGGCAGGCAAGTTACCGACCGCAAGATCCCGCTGCTCTGGGTCGGCCTTCCCGCCTTCGAATCCGATCAGATGACGGCCGATGCCGTCCAGATGAATCAGCTCTACCGTAATCAGGTCGAAAGCATCGGTGGTGAATTCGTCGATATCTGGGATGGTTTCGTCGATGAAAACAGCAACTTCATCGTCACCGGCTCGGATGTAAACGGCCAGCAGGTCAGACTGCGCACCTCCGATGGCATCAATCTGACCCAGGCCGGCCGGCGCAAGCTCGCCTTCTATGTAGAAAAACCGGCGCGGCGACTTCTCGGCACGCAGGCAAGCCCCGATCTGGTCCGCCTCGACTCCAGCAATCTGCCCGGTCTCGGCCTCCCCGCCAATCCGGTCGAACATACCGTGCCGATCAGCCTCTCCGACCCCAATCTCGACGGCGGCGCCGAGCTTCTCGGGGCCAGGCCGCCGCCGATGGCTTTGACGCGGTCGCCCCGCGACCTTCTGGTCGAGCAGGGCGAAATGACGCCCGCGCCTCCTGGCCGCGTCGATGATTACCGCCTGCCGGTGGCAAAGACGGCGGCCGAAGTCTCGGTCAAATGAAAAGGCCGCGTGCGCCAGCCTTGCTCGTCGTTCCGTTTACGTCGCCGTCGCCTGCGGCCAGCTCAGATAATAGTAGTTCGAGCCGATCAGGCCGAAGAAGGCATTGCTGTCGTTCGTCTGGTCGACATAGCTGCCGTTTTCCTTGACGAAAGCGCCGTCGGAGCCGCGCTCCAAATGCGCATCGAGGAAGTCGCTCCAGCCGCTGACATCGATCTCCTTGCCGTCCTTGCTCTGAGTGTCCGCCTCATCGGCATCGTCGACGTCCCAGGCGGCAATCGATACGCCCTGCGTCGGGTCGGAGATGATGAGCATGCCCGCTTCGAGGGCGGCTAACATGTCGTGGGCCTTGCCGCTCTCGCCTTCGGCCGCAGCCGCATCCTGCAGCTGCTTCTTCAGCATCGACATGAAGGAAGCGCTGGTCACGTCGGCGCTGCCGCCAGTCGTGTCGGTCGCATCGGGCGTGTCGTTCTGGGATGAAAGCGTGTCGAGCAGCCCTGACAGGGCCTGGTTGGAAAGCAGCGAGGCGGAGCTCGGATCGAGCCCATAGTTGCTCAAGATACCGGCAGCCGACGAACTCTGCGTATCCTGCGAACTGTCATCGGAGCTGCGAAGGTTTTTCAGCGCATATTGGGCAGAAACCAGCCGCGTGCTGTCAAGTGCAGAAACCATTTGAAAAATCCTTGTCGATCATTCGCGGCGGTCGATGTCCCTAACGCCCGCGGCCGATGGTGAAATGCCTTGACCGAAACGGTATGGCACCTCCCTTCCGGTCGCCGCCGGCTCTTCCCGAGCCCGCGTCCGGCGAAAATCTCGCTTCCCGGCATTGCCTGAGGCTTGCGCCGAATGCCGGCGCGTCAAGCGGTCGCACCCGGGTATAATCCAAAGCGATAATGCATGTCGCCCGGAAGTATGCAGCGGTTCCGGGACAACGGCATGCATCATAGCAAAGAGCTAAAGCGCGTCCTCGCGTGCCGACAGGACGCGCAGCGCTCTACGAAAAAACTCCGCCGGAGGGCGGAGTTCTTGTCTTGTGAGCTGTGTGCTGCCGGCGGTCAGTTCGGCAGGACGGTCGAGCCCATCAATTCCTCGTCGATAGCGCGCGCCGCCTGGCGGCCTTCGCGGATCGCCCAGACTACCAGCGACTGGCCGCGGCGCACATCGCCCGCCGTCCAGAACTTGTCGACCGACGTCTTGTAGTTGCTGTCGTTGGCGACGACATTGGTCGAGCCGCGCTTGTCGGTGTTGAGCGTCAGCTTGCCCTCGAGCTCCTTCAGCACGCTTGTCGTAAACGGGCCGCGGAAACCGATGGCGATGAAGGCGAGATCGGCCCGAATGACGAATTCGGTGCCGGGAACGGGCCGCCGGCGCTCGTCGACCTCACAGCACTTGACACCGATCAGCACCCCGTCTTCGCCGACGAATTCAAGTGTGGCCACCTGGAATTCACGCACCGCGCCCTCGGCCTGCGAGGAGGAGGTGCGCATTTTTGTCGCCCAGAAGGGCCAGACGGCAAGCTTGTCTTCCTTCTCCGGCGGCTGCGGCCGGATGTCGAGCTGGGTGACCTTGACGGCTCCCTGGCGGAACGCGGTGCCGACACAGTCCGAAGCCGTATCGCCACCGCCGACGACGACGATATGTTTGGCGCCGGCAAGGATCGGGTCCGACGGCCAGCCGACGCTGTCGATATTTTCGCGCCCGACGCGGCGGTTCTGCTGCACGAGATAGGGCATGGCATCATGCACGCCGGCAAGGTCGGCGCCCGGAATGCCAGCCTCACGCGGGGTTTCGGAGCCGCCGCAGTAGAGAACGGCGTCGTGATCGGCCAACAGCTGCTCGACCTTGACGTCGACGCCGACATTGGCGCCGCAATGGAAGGTGACGCCCTCGCCCTTCATCTGCTCGACGCGGCGATCGATGAAGTTCTTCTCCATCTTGAAATCGGGGATGCCGTAACGCAGCAAGCCGCCGGGCTTGGTCTCGCGCTCATAGACATGCACCTCGTGGCCGGCGCGGCCGAGCTGCTGGGCCGCCGCCATGCCGGCAGGGCCGGAGCCGATGACGGCGACCTTCTTGCCGGTATGCACCGTGGCCGGCTGCGGTCGGATGAAGCCGAGTTCATAGGCCTTGTCGGCGATCGCCTGTTCGACGGTTTTGATGGCAACAGGCGCATCCTCGAGATTCAAAGTACAGGCTTCCTCGCAAGGCGCCGGGCAGACGCGCCCGGTAAATTCAGGGAAGTTGTTGGTCGAATGCAGGTTCTGGATCGCCGCTTCCCAGTTGTTATTGTAGACGAGGTCGTTCCAGTCGGGGATCTGGTTATGAACCGGGCAACCGGTAGGGCCATGGCAATAGGGAATGCCACAGTCCATGCAGCGCGCAGCCTGTTTCTGCACTTCCGGGTCCGACATCGGGATCGTGAACTCACGGAAATGACGAATACGATCCGACGCCGGCTGATACTTCGCCACCTGCCGGTCGATTTCCAGAAACCCTGTTACCTTACCCATATCTTCGTCCCTTACCCTCATGACCGCCTCACCGCAGCCAATCTGTCTATCGTCAGTCCCGGTAGCCCGAGCGAGTTGCTTGTCTTGACCGTCATGGATCATATCCCTTGCAAACATCCGTGCGGTCGAGACAGCCTTCGCCGTCGGTTCCTCACAGGTCGTCGAGATATTCGTCATCCGTCACCTCAATCAGCAGGTGACAGATGACCCGGTACAAATCATTCCGCGGCGATGCCCATCCGGCTGCGCTCCATTTCCTCGAGCGCACGACGGTATTCGACCGGCATGACCTTGCGGAACTTCGGACGGTAATCGGCCCAGCTATCGAGGATCTGCTTGGCGCGGGTGGAGCCCGTATAATGCAGATGGTTGGAGATCAGCTGGTAAAGGCGCTCCTCGTCATGGCGCGTCATGTCGCCGGAGACGTCGACACGTCCCTTGTGCATAAGGTCGCCGCCGTGATGATGCAGCTTCTCCAGCATGTCGTCCTCCTCGGGCACCGGCTCGAGCTCGACCATCGCCATGTTGCAGCGGCTGGCGAAATCGCCGGTCTCATCGAGCACGTAGGCGACACCGCCGGACATGCCGGCCGCGAAGTTGCGGCCCGTGGCGCCGAGCACAACGACGACGCCACCGGTCATGTATTCGCAGCCATGGTCGCCGACACCCTCGACGATCGCGATCGCACCCGAATTGCGCACGGCGAACCGCTCGCCCGCCACACCGCGGAAGTAGCATTCACCTTCGGTCGCGCCGTACAGCACGGTGTTGCCGACGATGATCGAGTTTTCCGCGACGATCCGCGAATTCTCCGGCGGCCGGATGATGATCTTGCCGCCCGAAAGCCCCTTGCCGACATAATCGTTGCCATCGCCGATCAGGTTGAAGGTGATGCCCCGCGCCAGGAAGGCGCCGAAGCTCTGGCCGGCCGTGCCGCGAAGCGTCACATTGATCGTGTCTTCCTTCAGCCCGCGATGGCGGAAGCGCTTGGCGACTTCGCCGGAAAGCATCGCGCCCGCCGAACGGTCGACATTCTTGATGCCTACTTCGAAGGCAACGGGTGTCTTGGCGGTCAGCGCCGGCTCAGCCTGCGCAATCAGCACACGGTCGAGAATATCGTCGATCGGGTGCTGCTGCCGGCTCGTCCAGAACGTCTCTTCCTTGGCAGCGTCGACCTTGTGGAAGATGCGGCTGAAGTCGAGGCCGTTCGCTTTCCAGTGCGCCAGCATCTCGTCCTTCTCCAGAAGCTCGGAGGCGCCGATGATCTGGTCGAGCCGGGTAAACCCGAGCGAGGCGAGGATCTCGCGCACTTCGTTGGCGACGAAGAAAAAGTAGTTGATGACGTGTTCCGGCGCGCCCTTGAAGCGCTTGCGCAGCACCGGATCCTGTGTCGCCACACCCACCGGACAGGTGTTGAGATGGCACTTGCGCATCATGATGCAGCCTGCCGCAATCAGCGGCGCGGTGGCGAAACCGAACTCGTCAGCGCCGAGCAGCGCCCCGATGATGACGTCGCGGCCGGTCTTCAGGCCGCCATCCACCTGCAGCGCGACGCGCGAACGCAGGCCATTCAGCACCAGCGTCTGCTGGGTCTCGGCAAGGCCGATCTCCCAGGGGCTGCCGGCATGTTTCAGCGAGGTCAGCGGCGACGCACCCGTGCCGCCGTCGAAACCGGAGACGGTGATATGATCGGCGCGCGCCTTGGCGACGCCGGCGGCGACCGTGCCGACACCGACTTCGGAGACCAGCTTGACCGAGACATCCGCGGTCGGGTTGACGTTCTTCAGATCGTAGATCAGCTGCGCCAGATCCTCGATCGAATAGATGTCGTGGTGCGGCGGCGGCGAAATCAGGCCGACACCCGGGGTCGAGTGGCGGGTCTTGGCAACCGTCGCGTCGACCTTGTGACCCGGCAGCTGGCCGCCTTCGCCGGGCTTTGCGCCTTGCGCCACCTTGATCTGCAGCACGTCGGCATTGACGAGATATTCGGTGGTGACGCCGAAGCGGCCCGACGCGATCTGCTTGATCGCCGAACGTTCCGGGTTCATCGAACCGTCGGAGAGCGGCATGTAGCGGTCGGATTCTTCGCCGCCCTCGCCGGTGTTCGACTTGCCGCCGATCCGGTTCATGGCGATCGCCAGCGTCGTATGCGCCTCTCTGGAGATCGAGCCGAAGGACATCGCCCCGGTCGAGAACCGCCTGACGATATCGGCCGCCGGCTCGACCTCGTCGATCGAAACCGGTTTGCGGCCGAGCGCCTCGGCACTCTTGACGCTGAAGAGCCCGCGGATCGTGTTCATGCGCAGCGCCGAATTGTTGACCATATCGGCGAATTCGCGGTAGCGGTCCTCGGCATTGCCGCGCACGGCATGCTGAAGGGCGGCAACTGCGTCGGGCGTCCAGGCATGACTTTCGCCGCGCATGCGGTAAGCATATTCGCCGCCAATGTCGAGCGTCGTGGCAAGCAGCGGATCCGTGCCGAAGGCCGCGTTATGGCGGTCGACGGTCTCGGCGGCGATCGCCTCGAGGCCGACGCCTTCGATCATCGTCGCCGTGCCGAAGAAATACTTGTCGACCAGTTCCGACTGCAGGCCGATCGCATCGAAGATCTGCGCGCCGCAATAGGACTGATAGGTCGAGATGCCCATCTTCGACATCACCTTGAGGATGCCTTTGCCGACCGCCTTGATGTAGCGGTAGACGACTTCGGAAGCATCCACTTCTTTCGGGAATTCGCCCTTGGCATGCATGTCGAGCAGCGTGTCGAAGGCAAGATAGGGATTGATCGCCTCGGCGCCATAGCCGGCGAGCAGGCAGAAATGATGGACCTCGCGCGGTTCGCCGGTCTCGACGACGAGACCGACCGAGGTGCGAAGCCCCTTGCGGATCAGGTGATGGTGCACGGCCGCTGTGGCAAGCAACGCAGGAATAGCGATCCGGTCCGGCCCGATCTGGCGGTCGGAGAGCACGATGATGTTGTAGCCGCCCTTGACGGCGGCTTCCGCGCGCTCGCAGAGCCGGTCGAGCATTTCGGGCATGCCGGCAGCACCGCGCTCGATATCATAGGTGAAATCGAGCGTCTTGGTGTCGAAACGGTCTTCCGTATGGCCGATCGAGCGGATCTTCTCGAGATCGCCGTTGGTCAGAATCGGTTGCCGCACTTCGAGACGCTTGGCATTCGCCGCCCCCTCGTGGTCGAGAATGTTCGGCCGCGGCCCGATGAAGGAGACGAGGCTCATGACCAGTTCCTCGCGGATCGGGTCGATCGGCGGGTTCGTCACCTGCGCGAAGTTCTGCTTGAAATAGGTATAGAGCAGCTTCGGCTTTTCCGACATTGCCGAGATCGGCGTGTCCGTGCCCATCGAGCCGATCGCCTCCTGGCCCGTCGTCGCCATCGGAGACATCAGGATGCGGGTGTCTTCGAGCGTGTAACCGAAGGCCTGCTGACGGTCGAGCAGCGACACGTCGCGGCGCAGCGCCCGCGGCTCCACCGGTTTCAGCTCTTCCAGGATAAGCTGGGTGCGGCCGAGCCAGCTGCGATAGGGATGCGCCGTCGCCAGCTGCGACTTCACCTCGTCGTCGGAGATGATGCGGCCTTCTTCCATATCGATCAGCAGCATCTTGCCCGGCTGCAGGCGCCACTTCTGAATGATCCTCTCCTCCGGAACCGGCAGCACGCCGGCTTCCGACGCCATGATGACGCGGTCGTCATCGGTAACGAGGTAGCGCGCCGGCCGCAGGCCGTTGCGGTCGAGCGTCGCACCGATCTGCTTGCCGTCAGTGAAAGCGACAGCAGCCGGCCCGTCCCAGGGTTCCATCAGGGCGGCATGATATTCGTAAAAGGCCTTGCGTTCTGGAGCCATCGACTGGTTGCCGGCCCAGGCTTCCGGGATCAGCATCATCACCGCATGCGCCATCGAATAACCGCCGCGCACCAGGAATTCGAGCGCATTGTCGAAGCAGGCCGTGTCCGACTGACCCTCGTAGGAAATCGGCCAGAGCTTGGAGATATCCTCACCGAACAGCGGCGAGGACACCGACGCCTGGCGCGCCGCCATCCAGTTGACGTTGCCGCGCAGCGTGTTGATCTCGCCGTTGTGGGCGACCATGCGGTAGGGATGCGCCAGCTTCCACGACGGGAAGGTGTTGGTCGAGAAGCGCTGGTGCACCAGGGCGACCGCGCTTTCGAAACGCGGGTCCGACAGGTCCTTGTAATAGACGCCGACCTGGTAGGCCAGGAACATGCCCTTGTAGACCACCGTCGCCGACGACAGCGACACCGGATAGAAATTGCTCTCCTCGCCGTCGAACTCGTCATAGATGCGGTTGGAGATCACCTTGCGCAGCGTGAACAGCCGACGCTCGAACTCGTCGTTGTTTTCGGCATCCTCGCCGGCGCCGATGAAGACCTGCACGTGATGCGGTTCGGTTGCAGCAATGGCCGGCGCCTTGGAGAGCGAGGAATTATCAACAGGCACGTCGCGAAAGCCGATGAAGACCTGCCCTTCCTCGGTGATGACGTCCTTGATCACCTTCTTGAAGTGCTCGATCTGCTTTTCATCGCGCGGCATGAAGATATGGCCGACGCCATATTCGCCGACTGGCGGCAGCGTGATGCCCTGCGCGGCCATTTCCTCGCGGAAGAAACGGTCGGGAATCTGCACCAGGATGCCGGCACCGTCGCCCATCAGCGGATCGGCGCCGACGGCGCCGCGATGCGTCAGGTTTTCGAGGATAAACAGGCCGTCCTTGACGATCTGGTGCGACTTCTGGCCCTTCATATGCGCGACGAAGCCGACGCCGCAGGCGTCGTGTTCGTTGCGGGGATCGTAGAGGCCCTGCTTCTTCGGCAGGCCGGAGGCGGATTTGGACGTATTGGCCGTGGGGCGCACTTCTGCAGCAGCGAACCGGTCAAATTCCATGGATGGCGTCTTCGTCATCATCTTTCCTCCTGTCGAAGCCCGCGGGGCCGCGGGCGGCTTTTCGTCCCGCGCCGCAACCCGAACATAGGTTCGGCTCATGACAGCGCTGTTGCATGGTGAAGATCGGTCGCAGACATCTGCTTTGAAGGAAAGCAAACCGTCGCGTTCCGCGCCTGCCATTCGCCTCCGCGCGCCGCCCCTTGGGGCTTGACGCTCGGAGGAACTATAGCGTGAAAGCCCATCTCTTCCAGAGTTTTCAGCGCCTCTTCGGCCGTGAAGGCCAAAATAGGACAGCAACACTGTCCTAATTCATTAGTTCTATGCCAGAAAGCATTTCGCTCCGCAAGAGCGCGCCGCCAAAAAACATTAATTTGCGACGGAAGATTGCCCGGGAAATGGCTGCAGCGAAATAAAATTACAATATTTGTAATTATTCTTTTTATTGATTGCGTAGTTCAATTTCCATGATGTGTCTCGAGTGGCAACCTTGATCCCGCGAAGCTTTGGCGTAATCTCCGCTGCGACTTGCCAACCTTTCCCTTCCAACGGTTTCCCCTCATGTTCTTTGCTTCCGATAATTGGGCCGGCGCCCATCGATCCATTGCCGAACGTCTGCTGGCGGAATCGACCGGTTTTGCCGCCGCCTACGGCGCCGGCGATCTCGACAAGAAGATCGAGGCTCGCTTTTCCGAGATCTTCGAGCGCGACGTTTCGGTCTTCTTCGTCGCCACCGGCACGGCCGCCAACTCGCTGTCACTGGCAAGCGTGCAGCGCCCCGGCGGCATCACCTTCTGCCATTCGCAGGCGCATGTGATCGAGGATGAATGCGGGGCTCCGGAATTTTTCTCCGGCTCCGCCCGCCTCGTTGCCGTCGACGGCGAAGCCGGCAAGATCGACCCGGCAAAGCTCGTCGCCAAAATCGCAGGCTTTCCGGAGGATGCCGTCCGTCAAGGCCGCGCCAGCGCGGTGACCATCACCCAGGCGACCGAGATCGGCACCGTCTATTCCCTTCCCGAGATCGGAGAGATCGCCGCCATAGCAAGGAAACGCAACCTGCCGCTCCACATGGACGGCGCCCGCTTTGCCAACGCGCTGGTCGCCCTCGGCACGACGCCGGCCGAAATGACCTGGAAACGCGGCGTCGACATGCTGTCCTTCGGCGGCACCAAGAACGGCTGCTGGTGCGCTGAGGCGATCGTCTTCTTCAATCGGGATCAAGCCCGGGAAATGCCGTTCATCCGTAAGCGCGCCGCCCAGCTCTTCTCCAAGTCGCGTTTCATCGCCGCTCAGTTCGATGCCTACTTCGAAAATGGCCTCTGGCTCGATCTCGCTCGCCACTCGAACAGCATGGCCGATCGACTGCGCGCCGGCATAGCCATAAGCAACGCCGCGCGCCTCGCCTGGCCGACCGCCTCCAACGAAGTCTTTGCCGTCGTCAGCAAGCATGCGGCAAAAACCGCCGAGGAAAAGGGGGCGAAATTCTACGAATGGCCGACCCCCACCGCAACGCCCGAACTCGTTTCCGACAGTGAAACTCTGATCCGCCTGGTCACCAGCTTCGCGACGACGGAAGCCGACGTGGACGGTTTCCTCAAGTGCCTGGCCGCCTGATCGCC
Source organism: Rhizobium phaseoli (assembly GCF_010668805.1). Taxonomy (GTDB): domain Bacteria; phylum Pseudomonadota; class Alphaproteobacteria; order Rhizobiales; family Rhizobiaceae; genus Rhizobium; species Rhizobium phaseoli_A. The sequence goes on from NZ_WUFT01000004.1 coordinate 175,154, forward strand.
CGCCGGAAAGGCTTGCCTGTCCAGCGGGCCTTTCCAGGGCAGTGACTCACACCGACCTCAGCCCCCTCACCTTTTGCAGAATATCGTCCGACAGCGCCGAGACCAGTGCCTGATCCGCCCCTTTGCGCGGCACCAGCACGAATTCCACATCCTCCAGCACTGGAAGTTTACCCGCGGCGATCTCCTTCAGGCCCGAAGGCGCCATGCTGCGCGGCTGCACCAGCACGCCCATCCCGGCCCGCGCCGCCGCCGTCAATCCGCTGAGGCTCCCGCAGGTGCAAACGATCCGCCACGCGACGCCGTTTCGTGCCAGCGCCTCCAGCGCGATTACCCGTGTGACGCTCGGCGGCGGAAAGGCGATCAGCGGCAAAGGGCCGGAGGCCAGCACTCGCTCCGGATCACGCGCCAGCCAGACAAGCGGCTCGCGATAGACCAGCTTTCCGCGGTCATCGCCGAGCCGGCGCTTGGCGAGCACCAGATCGATCTCGCCATTGTCTTGCATCTCGTAGAGGACGCCTGAGAGTGCGACCGTCAGTTCCAGGTCGACGGACGGATGCGAACGAACGAAATCCTCAAGCACCGCCGGCAACTGGCTGGTGACGAAATCCTCCGACACTCCGAGCCGCAGGCTGCCACGCAAACTGTTGTTCTGAAACAGCGACTGCACCTGCCCCTCGATCGAAAGCAGCGCGCGCGCATGCGACAGTAGCGCTTCACCGTCGCCGGTCAGCATCACCTTATGGGTGTCACGGACGAGCAGCTTGCGCCCCAGCGCCGCCTCGAGCCGCTGGATATGCTGGCTGACCGTCGACTGGCCGAGCCCCAACCTGTCTGCAGCAAGCGTGAAACTGCCCATCTGTTCGACGGCGACGAAACTGCGCAATTGCGAAAGGTCGAGCATTGAAATCCAGTTTCTCGATAACTGTTATTCCTTGCATCCTGGATCACAATGGGCGAGAAAACAATGAATGTTTTGTCACGCCGCGAGATCGCCATGCGCCGCTTTCTGCCCGATACGTTCACCATCCTGCTGGTCTGCACCGTCATCCTCGCCTCGCTGTTTCCGGCGCGCGGCACATTCGCGGGTTATTTCGGCATCGCCACCGATCTTGCTATCGCGCTGCTGTTCTTACTGCACGGCGCCCGCCTCTCGCGCGATATCGTCATTGCCGGGCTGCTGCATTGGCGCCTGCACCTCGTCATTCTGCTGACCACCTTCGGCATCTTCCCCTTGCTGGGCCTGGCGCTCGGATTGATCCCCGACACCATCCTGCCGCAGCCGCTATATCTCGGCATTCTCTTCCTCTGCGTGCTGCCGTCGACCGTACAGTCGTCGATCGCCTTCACCTCGATGGCCGGTGGCAATGTGCCAGCCGCCATCTGCTCGGCCTCGGCATCCAACATCTTCGGCATGTTCCTGACACCGCTGCTCGTCGGCCTGCTGTTTTCCGTCGGCGGCCACGGCAGCTTCTCCTTCGACGCCTTGCAGCAGATCCTGCTGCAACTGCTTGCCCCCTTCATCGTCGGCCAGATCCTGCAGCCCTGGATCGGCGACTGGATCCGCGCCAAGAAAAAGATCCTGATGCCGGTCGATCGCGGCTCGATCCTGATGGTCGTCTATCTCGCCTTCAGCACGGCTGTCGTCGAGGGGCTGTGGCACACCTTCTCGATCGCCGACATTGCCGTCGTCATCGTTGCCGATATGGTTCTGCTGGCAATTGTCCTTGTTTTGACGATGTTCGGCAGCCGCGGCCTGGGCTTCAACAAACCCGACCAGATTACCATCACTTTTTGCGGCTCGAAGAAGAGCCTCGCAAGCGGCGTGCCGATGGCCAACGTCATCTTCGCCGGCCAGTCGATCGGTGCGATCGTATTGCCGCTGATGCTGTTCCACCAAATCCAGTTGATGGTCTGCGCCGTCATCGCTCAGAAATACGCGGCCGCCGCGGCCCGCCGGGCGACGGATAAAGAAATAGACGAAGCTGCAAGCCCGGCGTAACCGGAATGCCATAATAAAAACGGCGCCCCGATGGGAGCGCCGTCTCTTTTACCCGAAAGGGGAACGATCAGCCGTTGATGATCTGCGCTTCGATGGCCTTCGGAGCCTCGACCGGTTCTGCGGCAATCGCAATCTTGCGCGGCTTCATGGCCTCGGGAATGTTGCGCAGAAGGTCGATGTGCAGCAGGCCGTTCTTCAGCGATGCGGCAGTCACCTCGACATGGTCGGCAAGCTGGAAGCGCCGCTCGAAGGCGCGCTTGGCAATGCCGCGGTAAAGGAATTCGCCGCTTTCGGCGGGTTCCTCGGCCTTTTCACCCTTCACCGACAGCACATGGGCGTGAGCTTCGATCGAAAGTTCGGTCTCGTCGAAACCGGCAACTGCCATGGTGATGCGATAGGTGTTTTCACCGGTGCGCTCGATATTGTAGGGCGGATAGGTCTGGGCCTGCTCCGGCTGGGCAAGGCTGTCGAGCATGGTGAAAAGCCGGTCGAAACCGACGGTCGAGCGATAAAGGGGAGAGAAGTCTACGTGACGCATGATGTCCTCCTGTGGAAGCGACGTGTTGCGATGAAAGCCCCTGAAACCCCATCATTGGCGGCCTCGGGACGGTTGCGCGGGCCCTCTTCGGCACCCGCAGAGAGGAGATGGTGATGGGATTTGACGAGTTCAAGACCCTTTCGGAATCGCCTCGATCGGCCCGTGAACCCCGCATGAACGGTCGGTTCGGAGCGCATTCACACGCGAGAGACTAGAGATCGCAACGTCGGGTGAATCTGGTCCCGGCGGCTGAAGTGCATCGTCCCTTCTTCTTCAGCCTCAAACTCGGCCGGCTGTGGGCACCTCATGCTCCTGCCGGCCCTTTTAGAGCCGCGGCTTGGCGGCCCCAACGCTTTCCAAGCCGGATGCCATGCGTTATCCCTGAACACGAAGCAGTCAGCAGCGGCGCATTGGCAAAGTCATGGATCAGGTTCTCTATTCGACGCCCGACAATCCCGCCCCGGAAAACCGCACGGAGGGGTTCTTCGAAACCCATGACGGCCACCGGCTGCGTTATGCCGTCTTCCGCGCCAGTGCCCAGGTCGCCAAGGGCACGGTCGTCATCCTGCATGGCCGCAACGAATATATCGAAAAATATTTCGAGACGATCCGCGACCTGACGGCCAAAGGCCTCTGGGTCGCTACCTTCGACATGCGCGGCCAAGGCGGTTCGCCGCGGCTGCTGAAGCGCCGCAATCACGGCCACATCCGCCGCTTCGTCGATTACGAGCGTGATCTGGACACCTTCCTCGAAAAGGTGGTGCTGCCGGATACCCGTCTGCCCTTTTACCTGCTCGCCCATTCCACCGGCGGGCTGATCGCGCTCTCGGCCGCCCCCTATCTCACCACCCGTATCGATCGCATGGTGCTGTCGGCTCCCTTCATCGGCCTGACCGGCCAGTCGGCCTCGCCCCGCGTCATCCGAACGCTTGCCGGCACGCTGACCGCAATCGGTCTTGGTTCCCTGCCGCTGACGTCGAAACTGAAGGAACCGGATTTCCGCGACAATCCGTTGACCTCGGACGAACATCGTTTCGAGCGCAATGTCGCGATGATGAAAGCCCATCCGGAGCTGACGCTCGGGCCGCCGACGGCCCGCTGGCTGACCGAGGCTTTTCGCACCATGGACCGGGTGACCTCACCCTACCATCTCTTTTCGATCACCATCCCGACCATCGTCATCGCCCCGACGCGTGACGGCGTCGTGCCCTACACGGCGCAGGAGCGGCTCTCGCGGTATTTCCGCGCCGGTCAGCTGGTGCCGATCAACGGCGCCCGCCACGAGATCTTCCAGGAACGCGATACCTACCGCGCCGCCGCCCTTGCCGCCTTCCACGCCTTCATTCCCGGCAGCGATGCCGAAGAAAACCAGGACGTCGCCGCCCTCGGCACGTGACAGGATTCTACAACCGGGGGATCAACGCTGCAGGACAGCGATCGCCTGCTCGTAGACCGCCCGGCTGCCGGCGGCGATGATCGAGCCGCCGTTCTCAGGCCGGCCGCCGTCCCAGGTGGTGATGATGCCGCCCGCCTCCTCGATGACGGGAATGATGCCGCCGACGTCATAGGGTTTCAGGCTGTTTTCGATGACGAGATCGATATGGCCGGCGGCAAGCAGCGCATAGGCGTAGCAGTCGCAGCCGTAGCGGAAGAGCCGGACCTGGCTCTCGATCTCGCGGTATTTCTCCATCTCGTCGCCGGCGAAGAGATGAGGGGAGGTGGTGAATAGGATGGCGTTCGAAAGCTTGTCGCACTGCCGCGTCGCCAGCCGCCGTTCGCCCTCCGGCCCGGTATAGAGCGAGCCGTTCTGGTCGGCGAAATAACGTTCGCCGGTAAAGGGCTGTTCGATCATCCCCATGATCGCCCGGCCGTCTTTCTGCAGGCCGATCAGCGTTCCCCATACCGGCACGCCTGAAATGAACGCACGCGTGCCGTCGATCGGATCGATCACCCAGACATATTCCCGGTCCAGCCCGACATTGCCGTGTTCCTCGCCGAGAATGCCGTGGCCGGGGAAATTCTCCTCGATCAGCGCCCGGATGGCGAGTTCGGCCGCCCGGTCGCCCTCTGTTACCGGATCGAAACCGGAGGAAAGCTTGTTCGTGACATCGAGGCCGGAGCGGAAGCGCGGCAGCGTCTCGGCTCGGGCGGCTTCCGCAAGGCGGTTGAAGAACGAACGGTCAGGAAGCATGAGGGATCCGTTTGGCTGGCGGGAGTGACGCTTTTCATAACGAAAAGCAGCGGGAATGCAAACACAGCAGGCAGTTCGATAGGGTTGCGACGAACCCTCCAATCGCTTCCATTGCACGCCCACTGCCCAAAGATGTCGCAGCGCAATATATTGCTTGACATTTGTGCAATGCAATAGTAGCGTCCTTGGTACAGTCTTCTGACTGTAAATACCCTCCTTGGGTGTTTCCTCCCTAGACTTAGCCGCGCTTACAAGCGCGGTTTTTTTTGACCGGGAAGACCAGGCCTAAAGACGTCGGTATAATCGACAGAGATTATTCGGCAGCCAGCGCCCGATCGCCGGCGAATTTCTCGACATAATCCGCCATCTGCTGCATGAAACCCGTGACCGCCTCAGCCACCGCGGCGAAGTCGGCGCGCTTCTCCAGCGTCACCTCATCGACATAGATCGCCCGGTTTACTTCGATCTGCAGCGCGTGCAATCCGCGCGAAGGCCGGCCGTAATGTTCGGTGATGAAGCCGCCAGCATAAGGCTTGTTGCGGATCGCCGCAAAGCCCATTTCCTCGAGAATGGCGATGGCCGCGCGCGAAAGCTCGGCCGAAGCGCTGGTGCCATAACGATCGCCGATGATGAAATCAGGCCGCGCGGTGCTGCCGGCGACGCGCACATTGCCGGGCATCGAGTGGCAGTCGATCAGCACGCCGAAGCCGAACTGCACATGCGTCCTCGCGATCAGCCGGCGGAGCGCCGCATGATAGGGCTTGTAGACCGCCTCGACCCGGTCGAGCCCCTCCTGCACCGGCAGGCGCCGCGCATAGATCTCCATGTTCTCGGCGACGATACGCGGAATGGTGCCGAGCCCGCCGGCGACCCGGAGCGAATTGACATTGGCATAGGGTGGCAGCAGCCCGTCGAACATCCGCGGATCGAGTTCGTAGGGCTCACGATTGACGTCGAGATAGGCGCGCGGAAAGTTGGCCGCCAGCAGCGGGGCGCCGAGTGCGACGGCCGAGCCGAACAACTCGTCGACATAGTGATCCTCGGAACGGCGGATGGCGATGCCCTCAAGCCTGGACTGCGCGATAAATTCCGGTGGATAAATACGGCCGCTATGGGGGGAGTTGTAGACGAAGGGGATGGTCTGCGACACGGGCTCATGAACCTCAAAAAGCTCGTATTCGCGTATTTCCGGCACTTTCGGCCCTCTTTACCATGTCATGAACTGACTGCTTTGCCCATGTTGCCAGTTGCCCGGCCGCAAGTCCATACTATGTAGCAGGGATGACGGTCGGGCACGGGCAATTCACCGGTTGTTTACCGGGTAAAGTCTAGTGTAAACGCTTGGCAGCCCACCGAAAACTTATTGATCAGCGGTCTGGATTGATGACTCAGAAGATACTTCTCGCAGAAGACGACAACGACATGCGCCGCTTCCTAGTGAAAGCGCTCGAAAAGGCCGGTTACAAGGTCCTTTCCTATGACAATGGCGCCAGCGCCTATGACCGGCTGCGCGAGGAACCGTTTTCCCTGCTGTTGACCGATATCGTCATGCCCGAAATGGACGGCATCGAGCTGGCGCGCCGTGCCACCGAGCTCGACCCCGACCTGAAGGTGATGTTCATCACCGGTTTTGCGGCGGTGGCGCTGAACCCTGATTCGAAGGCGCCGAAGGATGCCAAGGTGCTTTCCAAGCCTTTCCACCTGCGCGACCTCGTCGACGAGGTCAACAAGATGCTTGCCGCGTAAGGCTTGCCGGGCGGTTCGTCACAAAACTGAAAAAAGCCTATTGACGGCTCCAAAGGTTTTGTGATTTATCCGCCGCCATCGGATGGGCGTGTAGCTCAGCGGGAGAGCACTACGTTGACATCGTAGGGGTCACAGGTTCAATCCCTGTCACGCCCACCATCCGATCCCCCTGACATCGTTGACAGATACCCACCTGGGGATTTTTCGGTTTGCCCAGACCGGAAGCAATCCAAATCCGGCACTGTGGGCTTGCGCATGATTGGCTCGGACCAGGGCCCGGGTCGGGTTCAGTCGACGATGGGATGACCCCATGCACGTGGGAAATAGAGCGACGTATGACGCAAAGGACGCGGACACGCAAAGCGATATCCATAATCCTCGGCCTTACCCTGGCGGGGGCTGGCCTCCTCGGTTTCGGTTATCTGCAGCTCCATGTCGTCGAACCCATCAGCATCAAGTTTTGGCTGATTCCGATCACGATATTCGCGGCTGGGGTAGCGATCCTCTGGGATGACTTCAAAAGCCCCTAACGCCCGTTCGACGCCCTACAGCGCCGCGCGGCTTTTCAGACGCGCAAAGGCGTTAAATCGATCCTCTTTAAGGAATTAGGCCGTAGGCGACGTCTCGTCGGTCACGGATCACCGTCAGTTAGAACCTGTGGCGCGACTTTGGCCCGCCTGGCAAACCATGGCGGTTGCCGGACTTTGGCCGGTTCGTGCAGATTGCCGTCTTGGTGCGCTCGCATATGAGGACGTGCTCACACGATCATCAATTGCACACGGCCGGCTCAAGGTTCAGCCCCTCGTTGCTCAAGTATCCGGCAGCCCAATTTTGTGACGGAGAGATGACAGGTTTGTGACAAAATACGTGCTATTTCAGCAACATAGCTAACATGGCCTACTGTCATGATCGACAATCTCGTTGCAGCGCAGCATGGCCTATGTAATTTCCGCGGCGAGGCAGGCGCCAAGCTAAAGGGTGCCGCTTCGGTCACACGGGATGAAGATACGTAGGGACTGCCGATGGCAACGGTCTTCATCCTCTTGCATCTGAACTGGAGGTTATTCCATGAACATTAAGAGCCTTCTTCTCGGCTCCGCTGCTGCACTTGCAGTAGTATCCGGCGCTCAGGCCGCTGACGCTATCGTTGCTGCCGAGCCGGAACCGGTTGAATACGTTCGCGTCTGCGACGCTTACGGCACCGGCTACTTCTATATCCCGGGCACCGAAACTTGCCTCAAGATCAACGGCTACATCCGTTTCCAGGTTGACGTTGCTCCGAACGCCAGCTCGATCGGCGCCAGCGGCGGCGGTTCCGTCGCCAACGATTCGGATTGGGACGCCCGTACGCGTGGCCAGGTTCAGTTCACCGCCAAGAGCGACACCGAATACGGTCCGCTGACCGGCGTCATCGTCATGCAGTTCAATGCTGACAACGCAACGGCTCAGAAGGCCCAGCTCGACTCCGCTTACATCGACATCGCTGGCTTCCGCGCTGGTCTCTTCTACTCGTGGTGGGATGACGGCCTCTCGGGCGAAACCGACGATATCGGCTCGCCGGTAACGCTGCATAACTCCATCCGTTATCAGTACGAAACCGATGCCTTCTACGCAGGCGTCAGCGTCGACGAGCTGGAAGACAGCCCGTTCTATGATGGCGAAACCGCCAACAACGTCGGCGTTGCCGTCGGTCTCGGCGGCAAGGCTGGTGCATTCAGCTACCAGATCACTGCTGGCTACGACACCGACGACGAAGAAGGCGCCGTTCGCGCCATGGGTACGGTTGCTGTCGGTCCGGGCACGCTCGGCCTCGCAGTTGTCTACTCCACCAACCCGAACGCCTATTACAACAAGGCTGAATGGGCGATCGCTGCCGAATACGCCATCAAGGCGACCGACAAGCTCAAGATCACCCCGGCTGTCCAGTACTACGACAACTACGGTATCACTGCTGGCGAGTTCAACGACGACGTCAGCGCCTGGAAGGCCGGCGTCACGATCGACTATCAGATCGTCGACAATCTCGCAGCCAAGGTCTCGGTTCAGTACCTCGATGCCGACAATGCTGACGACGTAACCTCGGGCTTCTTCCGCCTGCAGCGCGCGTTCTAATAAAAGGCTGCAGCACTTCAAAGTGCTGCAGCGTCCTTTGCGCGTCTTAAAAGACGCGCAAAGGCACTGTAAACCGGCAGCTAGAAATTCCTGATCTGACTGACCTCCGATCGGGAAAGAATGGGCCTGGACTTCCCTGCCTGGGCCCATTCCCCTTGACCAGAAGTGCGTCCAATACGGCAGGCGCTCGATGAGCGCCTTGCCACCGTCGTGTCACATCGGTCCTTTGTCGATGTCTCACCACCAATCCCCGTTGCTTGACCTTGTAATCGATCGCCGGCAGGCCCGGCGCCCGACGGTATCTTTATGCCGCAGGGACAATGGAACCAAATTCGGACACAGAGCCATGCCATGGCGAATCGAGGCTGAGAGGCGTGATTCGCCTCGCCGGGACATGGGGTTTGAGATCGAAATGAAGTTATCTGCGTTTGTTGCCGCCGCCATTTTTTCCGCCGCCCTGGCCTTGCCGGCGTCTGCCGCGCAAGCTCCTGTGGAGACGTTTCCGGGCGCTCCCGGCGTCATTACGCTTTCCGGCAAATGCGCCAAGCTTGTTGTCGCCAAGTTCGATGCCACCAAGGGCTGCAAGAACGAGCTTGCCAGCGTCACCCTCGCCAATGGCGTGGTGACCTTCATCTTCACGTCGGATGGCAAGGCGCTTGGGTTCCAGGGCGATGGCAGCGGCATCAAGCCCGCTTCCAACGGGAATGCCCGCCTGCCGCTCAGCCTCGTCACCACGGGTGTCGGTAACAAGATGACCGGCGAGGTCAAGGTCGCCGGCTTCTGCACCTTCGGCAATCCCTATGCCGGCAAGCCGATCGCGATCGAATGCACTGCCGAAAGCAAGGATTCCTCGTTTACCGGCAGCTTCCGCACCGGCGGCAAGCTGGTGAAAAAGGGAAAGTAGAGCAATTCCAGCAAAAGTGCGCGGCGGTTTTGCGTTCGGGACTACGTGAAAACCCGAGATTGCGTGAAAACAAAGAGACAGAACGTTTCCGTGATTCGAAGAAAAACGGAAACGCTCTGGCCGTCAGGCACACCAGGCGCCGCCGGCAGTTCCCGGCTTGCGCGCCAGCCCTTCATTGATCAACTGCGCGCCGAAAGAGCGTCCGTCGCGCGAGACGACGCGCGGCGTGCCTGAGGGCTCGGCTTTGCCCGCGGCATTCATGGTGAAGGGACCGGCGTTCAAAAGCGCCAGCAGCCGCGACTTGGCGGCAAAGGCCACCCTGCGTTCGCCATCGCACCGCGCCTGATCGACGACAGGGCTTGCCATATCGGCGATCACGATCTTCTCACCCTTGTACCAGAAGACGCCGCCATCGCCGACGCAGTTGATATGGGCGCCCTGCCCGCAATAGCCGAAGGCGATCGTCCCGGTTTCCGGAATGGCAGGGGTAAGCGGGGCCGGCACCGCCTTGACCGGCTGGATGGCCGGCGTCGGGATCGGCGCCGGCGGCAGCTGCTGCGATTGTGGCGTCGGCGGTACGGCTTTCGGCGTGGGTGTGGCAAGCGCAACCTGCTTTGGCGGCACGTCCTTCCCGACGGCGGGTTTCGGCTCCGCCGCTTCCCGCGTGATCGCAGCTGATTGCCGTGCAAGCATCGGCTGAATGCTCTTCCAATGGTCGTGGGCGACAATGCCGCCGATCGCGGCGATGCCGATCACCGCCCAGGGCAACAATCCGCCACCGCTGCTGCGCGCTTTGCTCTTTCCCCTCGCCGGCGCCCTGCGGCGGCCGCGTGTCGCTGTCTTGGCCATCTGTCCGATTCCCGTGAGGCCGGGATTATCGCCGCCCAATCCTTTCGGAAAGGTTGGCGCGGCGACAGGATGATGCCTGATCGGCCGATCTCTAGCTCGAATGATCCATAGCCGCTGGGCTGTGTTGGAGAAGCCTGTTGAGAACTGAAACGCCTGAGGGGAAAAAGTCGAACAAATCTAGCGTTCATTCGTTAGCCAGCGAAAAATTTCGGATGTTGTGAGGAAAAGAACGGTTCGGCTGCAATTCCGCCGGGCATATCGATCGGAATAAGGACCGAGAGAAAGCGAGACGCGCCCGGCATCATGCCGGGCGCCAGTATCTCCGTAACTGTGTGTCGCTCATTCGCAGCGGGCAGCTGAAGGACCGTTTTTCTCAATCGGTGCCGTTCCGCCGATAGACGCGGCCAGTAGCTTTTGGCGTTTGCCGATATTGATGCGCTCGTCCGCCGCCTCGCGTACGGCCTGCCATTCATTCTCGTGCCGGATGAAGATCTCGCGGGGCACAAAGTTGATCGTCATATTGTTCTCACCCTGTTTCAAATCTGCCGTTAGTGCGCAAAAGAGCCTTCCGGAATGCCGGTCACGTCTTGGTCTCCGCATTGCCCTTGATCTCGGGGCCTTTGATGTCGGGACCACCCTTGGAAAGATCCGCACCGGTAACATGGGCCGGCACGTGAATGTCGTGATAGACGCCGGGCGTCAGCGTCAGATCGACCTGATGCGGCGGCAACACCTGTGCCTTCTGCATGCGGTTCGGCTTTGCCCGCTTCATGCGGTCGGCAGCCTCTGCGCGTTTGTCGGGGACATGGGTCGAAGTGTGCATCATCGGCCTCCTTTTAAGCTCAACCGGTGGCTAACGGGCGGGCATCGGGATGGTTCCCAAAAAACACGTGAAATCCATACGGCGACCGGTCTTGACAGGCCGAGGAAGTTCATTACCTAGGGCCTATCCCGCAGCCTTCCAGACATCGGCCGACGGGAAACTTTGGTGCCGGGCCCCTCTGGCGAGAGTTTTTAACGGCGCTCTCGTGATGTCGGTACCGCCTGCAGCTTAGCCGGCGGATGTTTCATCGATGAACAAGCTCACCATGCCTGACCCGCATGCCCGTTGTGGCATGCCTCCTCTTTCCAATATAGCCACCCTTTCCAACGCGATTTGCGGCCGCGAGGTGCGGCCATGATCCAGTCCGTGACCCACAAATCCTCGCTCAGCTATTTCCGCTGGGCCTTCATCGTCACCGCTCTCGGCCTCGTTCTCGGCGCCGTGCTCGGCTGGCAGACGACCGGCACGATCGGCGGTATGGCGACCGTCTTCTTTGTCTGTACCGTGCTTGCGGTCCTTGAGATCTCGCTGTCCTTCGACAATGCCATCGTTAATGCCAACAAGCTGAAGGAGATGACGCCGGTCTGGCAGAAGCGCTTCCTCACCTGGGGCATCATCATTGCCGTCTTCGGCATGCGCATCGTCTTTCCGCTGGCAATTGTCGCGATCGCCGCACAGATCGGCCCTTGGGATGCTCTCGTGCTAGCCGCCCGCGAGCCTGCCGAATACGCCCGCATCATGAATGACGCGCATCTGCCGATCGCAGCCTTCGGCGGCACCTTCCTGATGATGGTCGGCCTCAACTACTTCTTCGACCACAAGAAGGAGATCCACTGGCTTCCGGGCCTGGAAAGGATGATGGCCCGCTCGGCGACCATCAAGGGCATCGAGATCGCCTTCGTGCTGACGCTGATGCTCGTTTTCTCCTGGCTGATCGGCGGCGAGGACGCCACCGTCTTCGTCCATTGCGCCATCTATGGCCTGCTCACCTTCCTCGCGGTCGAAGTGGTCGGCGGGCTGCTTGATGCCTCGCAGCAGACAATGAGCGCTGCCGCCAAGGGCGGCCTCGGCGCGTTCATCTATCTGGAGGTGCTGGATGCCAGCTTCTCCTTCGACGGCGTCATCGGCGCCTTCGCTTTGACGCAGAACCTCTTCGTCATCGCGATCGGCCTCGGCATCGGCGCCATGTATGTGCGATCGATGACGATCATGCTGGTGGAGAAGGGAACGCTTGCCGAATACCGCTATCTCGAACATGGCGCTTTTTACGCCATCCTGATCCTCGCGGTGATCATGTATGCACAGACCTTGGTGCACATCCCCGAGGTGATCACCGGTCTCGGCGGCGCAGCCCTCATCGGCCTGTCGCTCTGGTCGTCCATCCGCCACAACAAGCGTGAGCGGCTAGAGGGTCACACCGCCAAGCAAGAAGAGCTTCACGCCTGACGATTACAATGCATGTCGCTTGGAAGTGTGCAGCCGTCCCGGGCGACATGCATAAACAAGACATCCCCATTGGACAAAAATAAAGCCCGCGACCAACCGGTTGCGGGCTATTTCATGCATGCATGCCTTGAAGGTTTTAGCGGATGACCTGACCAAAGGAGACCGGGTCGATGCCGAGTTCCCTCAGATCGCGGGCACGCGGACGGCGGCCTGCTTCAACAGCGGCGCTGACGGCGTTTGCAGCACCGAGCGCAGCGAATGCGCGGCCAAGGAAACCGGTATGGATTGAACTGCGGATAGCGGACATTGTCTCTTCCTCTCTCTCTATGATTGACCAGTCATAGCTGTGCACCCGCACCCGCCGCAACAATCCTCAGAAAATCACCTCAGCCATGCAGAAACAGGAGGCCGGCACACGTTTCCGTGGCCGGCCTCGAGGGAGGGGTAATGTCGTCTTTTTCTTCTAGCCTTCTTCGTTCTAGTCTTCGTTTGCCGCCAACTGCGCCAGCACCTGGCCGCGGCCACGAAGCCGCAGGATCAGCGGGATGAGAAATGCCGCCGCCGCCACGATAAGCAGGCCCGCCGCGATCGGCGACATCACCAGCGTCGTGACGTCGCCCTGGCTGATCGCCAGCGCCCGGCGCAGCTGCTGCTCGGCCAGCGGCCCAAGGATCAGACCGACGACCGCAGGCGCGATCGGATAGCCGAAGAGCCGCATGAGATAGCCGAGAACGCCGAAGGCGAGCAGCATGCCAAGCTCGAACACCGACGGGTTGGCGCCGATCGTCCCGAGCGTCGCAAACAGCAGGATGCCCGCATAGAGCCACGGCTTCGGGATCGTCAGTAGCTTTACCCAGAGCCCGATCATCGGCAGGTTCAAGACCAGCAGCATTGCATTGGCGATGAGAAGACTGGCGATCAGGCCCCAGACGAGCTGGGGATTGGTGGCAAACAGCAGCGGCCCCGGCTGCAAGCCGTATTGCTGGAAGCCGGCAAGCATGATGGCCGCGGTTGCCGTCGTCGGCAGGCCGAGTGTCAGAAGCGGCACCAGCGTGCCGGCGGCCGATGCGTTGTTGGCCGCCTCAGGGCCGGCCACGCCTTCGATCGCGCCATGGCCGAACTCCTCCGGGTTCTTCGCCAGCCGCTTTTCGGTGGCGTAGGACAGGAAGGTGCCGATCTCGGCGCCGCCCGCCGGCATTGCGCCGATCGGAAAGCCGATCAAGGTGCCACGCAACCACGGCTTCCACGAACGCGCCCAGTCCTCTGCCGTCATCCACAGCGAACCCTTGACCGCCTCGACCTTCTCGGCAATGCGGTTGCCCTGCGCGGCGATATAAAGCGTCTCGCCGATCGCAAACATCGCCACCGCAAGCGTCGTCACCTCGACACCGTCGAGCAGGTCGGGAATGCCGAAGGACAACCGCGCCTGTCCCGTCTGCTGGTCGATGCCGACCATGGCGAGCGCGAAGCCGATAAACAGCGCCGTCAGACCCCTAAGGGCTGAATCGCCGAAGGCCGAGGAGACGGTGACGAAGGCAAGCACCATCAGCGCGAAATATTCGCGCGGCCCGAAGACCAGCGCCAGCTTGACGATATAGGGCGCGATGAAGGCAAGCCCGAGCGTGGCAATCAGGCCGGCGACGAAGGAGCCGATCGCCGCCGTCGCCAACGCCGGTCCGCCGCGCCCGGCGCGCGCCATCTTGTTGCCCTCGAGCGCCGTGACGATCGAGGCGCTTTCGCCCGGCGTGTTGAGCAAGATCGAGGTCGTCGAGCCGCCATACATGCCACCATAATAGATGCCGGCGAACATGATCAGCGAGCCGCCGGGATCGAGCTTGTAGGTGACGGGCAATAGCAGCGCCACGGTAAGCGCCGGGCCGATGCCGGGCAGCACGCCGACGGCGGTGCCGAGCGTCACGCCGACCAGCGCATAAACCAGGTTCATCGGCTGCATCGCAACCAGGATACCCTGCCATAGAAATTCGAATGTGCTCATCTTGGTGTCCCAAGCAGCCTTCCCGACCATGCGATTTCGAGGTCAGGCGCCGCGTAAAATCAAAAGAGCTGACAGCGCGTCCCGCGCGGTCAGAAGAACAGATGTTCGAGCGGGCCGGCCGGCAGCGTCAGCTGCAGCAGCTGCGAGAAGATCGCCCAGACGACGAAGCTGAGGACGATGCCAAGCGGCAGCGAGATCCAGAGCTTGCGTTTGCCGAAGCCGCGTGCCGTCAGCGCAAAGAGGATGCCAGTCGCAATCGAAAAGCCGGCGACGCGCAGAAGCAGCATTTGGCCGGCAAGACCCGCAACGATCCAGATGACGGGCGCCACTTCCTGCCGCTCGCGCTCCGGAAACTCGCCGCGCCAGGCTTCGGCGACGGTCCAGACCCCGAGACAGAAGAGGCCGAACGCCACCACTTGAGGCACTGTCGCCGGGCCGATGCGGTCGTATTGCGCGATCGTCTTCAGATGCGAGGCATCCCAGGCCATCACACCGGCGACGACGAAGAGGAAAACGGCAATGATGAACGCCGCCCAATCAGGGCGGCGTGTCGTTGCCGAGGAGGTGTTATCCTCGCTCATTGAACAAGCCCGATATCTTTGAGAATGCCTTCGGTGGCGGAGACATCCTTCTCGAGCTGCGCCTTGAAGGCATCGCCGGACAGATAGGTGTCGGCCCAGCCCTTGGTCTTCAGCGTTTCCTGCCAGGTGGCCGAGCTGTGCAGCTTCTCGAAATCGGCAGTGACACTTGCCACCTGCTCTGCCGACAGGCCGGGAGCTGCGGCAACCATGCGCCAGTTCTGGATGACCACGTCAGTGCCGGCTTCCTTCAGCGTCGGCGCATCAACGCCGTCGATGCGCTTGTCGCTGGAGACGGCGAGAAGACGCAGCGTGCCGGATTTCACCTGCGATTCGAACTCGCTGTAGCTCGAGACGCCCGCCGTGACCTGGCCACCGAGAATGGCGGCGAGCGCTTCGCCGCCGCCGGAGAAGGCGACATAGTTGATCTTCGTCGGATCGACGCCGGAGGCCTTGGCAATCAGGCCGACCGCGATGTGGTCGGTACCGCCAGCCGAACCGCCACCCCAGGAAACCGCGCCCGGATCCTTCTTCAGCGCCGCAACCAGATCGGCCATGGTCTTGATCTCGGACGCAGCAGGAACGACGACGGCTTCATATTCACCGGTCAGCCGGGCGATCGGCGTAACGTCCTTGAGCGTCACCGGCGACTTGTTGGTGAGGATGGCGCCGACCATGACATAGCCGCCGACGATCAGCGAGCTCGGATTGCCGGCAGCCTGGCTGCTGAACTGCGCAAGGCCGATGGTGCCGCCGGCGCCCGGAACGTTCTGGACCTGCACGTTGCCGGAGATCTTCTCCTGCTGCAACGCGGTCTGCAGCGAACGGGCCGTCTGGTCCCAGCCGCCGCCGGGAGCCGCCGGCGCGATGATGGTGTAGTCGGCCGCATAGGCCGGCAGCGCAATGGTCGCGGCAAAAAGGGTTGCGATGAACGTATGCTTCACGATGTTTCCTCCGTCGGCGGCCGAGCGAACCGCCTGTTATTCTCCAGGGAATCGGAAGGAATGGCCGGCCAGCGGACGCAAGTGTCCTGATGACGAGCGGAATACCTCCCAAAGCTTCAGCTCTCCGCCTCCACGGAGAAGAAGTAGCCAAAGCCACCACAACAAGCTGTCATTTAGCTGACACCGGCGAGATATCCAGGAGCAAAGGCCACTTTTTAGCCGCAATTCCCATACCCGGGTCCAATCTCGCTCCTCTCCGCCGTACCAGGCAGGTCATCCGGGCCAATGCACCGTTATCGGACACTATCTGGGAAAGGCCCATTGGCTCGCAGTCTCTGGATTCTTGGCAGCTACCTGCGGCTTAACCCTTGTCGGCACCACCTTAAGTCAATTACATCTTTCACAATTCAGGGTTTTGTTTCCACTATTTCGATTTCTGCAGACTTTTATTTCGCCGGCCCGTTAGGAAACGATATGTCGCGCTGCCTGCACACAGATCCCGACCGGATTTATGACGACCTGCGATCGTTGCGTGCCGACGCGACACTGACACTGGAGGGCGGACGATATGCAACGCCGCTCGTCCTCTCCTCGGTCAGCGGCTCCCAACAGCAGCCGGTGGTGATCGGGGGCGCCGGTGCCGTCATCGACGGCGGCAGAAGCTATGACGATTATCGCGACACGGCCAACCGGCTCTCCGCCGTGCAGGAAGCCAATGGCCGCTTCCCCGGCATCTACTACCTTGCCGACAACGCCGCGCTCATACTGCGTAATTGCCAATGGGTCGTCATTGAGGATCTCACCTTCGAAGGCTGCTGGCCGACCGCGATCTATCTCGACAACTGCCAACACATCACTCTGCGCCGCCTGCATATTCGCGGCAGCACGATCGCCATCGGCGCGGCCGGAGCCTATACGCGCCACCTGCTGATCGAAGGTTGCGACTGGATTCAGGATCTGCGGTCGCACGGCGAGGCCGACCTTGCCGCGATCCGGAAAGCCGGCGCGGTCGATGCCGCGCTCGATCCCGAGCATTGCAGGCTCTGGCGAAAAACCTACTGGGGCCAGGTTCACGGCAATATCGAGGACACCGGGAGCCGCGTGAACGTCGAAAAGGACGAGCGCGGTTTTGACGGCGACTTCTTCCGCGCTTGGACCATCGCCGGTTATGTCGTGCTGCGCGACAACGTCATTCTCGATGCCTTCAACGGCATCCATTTTTTCAACGATGCGTCCGATTCGACGGTAGAGGATTTCTGCCGCAACATCGTCATCGAAAACAATTGGTTCGTCCGCATTCGTGACAACGCCGTCGAGGCGGAGGACTATGCCTGGAATTGGACCGTGAGCGGCAACCGCTTCGTCGACTGCTACATGCCTTTTTCACTGGAGATGCGACGATCCGGCTATTTCTACATCTACGGCAATCTCGGCTGGAACCAACACCGGCCTGGCCCGGATGACGACGATCGCAATTTCGGCCAGCTTTTCAAATTTCCCAAAGAGCACGAAGCGGTCGGCCCGCACTATGTCTTCAACAATTCATGGATGCTGAGAGGGCCGATCAGCAAGCGCAATCGCTTCCGCCGGTTTCACCATCTGAACAATGCGATCGGCTATTACCGCGCGGCCAGCCTCTCGACGCCGCAGGATTCCGTCCCCTTTGGCGCGGGCTGGCAGAGCGTGCCGAAGGAGGGGCAGGATGAAAGCTCACTCGAAGGCGAGCATTTCACCAGGCTTTGGCAGGACCTCGACATCCGCTTCGACGGCGATCTGATCGATCACAAATATTTCCCCGGCCTGCTGCGCCAGGCGGGATATGCGATCGGCGTGGACGCCCATCCCGGGCCGGTTCCTTTCCGCTCGCCCGACCTCGGCATGCCTGAGGGGCTGAAGCTGACCACAAAGGTTCCGGCAATCGCTTTCCTGATGCAGCTTCCCGACGGACGCACGCAGGCGGTCGGCTGCGCGGATTACACTGTCGGCGCCTGGCAGGGCGAAGACCCCTTCACGGTTAAGAAGCCCATGTTCTACGAATACTGGCTTTACGCCGACCCTTACGGAAAGGGCGAAGTAGCCGAAACGTGAGGCTCTTCACTGCGCCCGCAAAACCTCGTTCCAGTGCGCGATCAGCCGTGCCCGTTTGACCTGGTCGAGATAGACCATCAGCCCGGGACTGACCGGCACGGGCCGAAGTTGGGCGCCGAGCAGTTCCTGCAGCGTATTGGCGGTGTTCTCGCCGGCCACTTCGGGACTGACGGCCGGAATCTGCAGTTCGCGCGCCATGATCGTCTGCCCTTCCCTCGACATGAAGAAGGTGAGATAGCGCCGGCCGAGCGCCGGCTCGGCGGCCGCCTGCGGCACCAGCCCGATCCGCGACATTACCACGGTATAGTCCTTCGGCAGCACAATGCCGACATCCGGATAGCGCGAGGCCCAGTCGGCCGCATAGGAGCCGAGAATATTGTAGCCGAGCACGAAGCGCCCGTCGGCAACACGTTCGAGGATCGCCGAACTCGTCGAATAGAGTTTGACGCCGGCTGCCCCCATCGCGCCGATCACCGACCAGATATCGCCGAACTGCTCCTGGTCGCGCGCCATGAACAGAAAACCGACGCCGGAGCGCTCGATATCGTAGGTGCCGATCCGTCCATAGACGTCGTTGCCCTTGCGGTTCAAGTAATCGACGAATTCCGCCCGCGAGCTCGGCACCGGCTCATGCGCAAAGCTCGGCTTGTGATAGACGAACACCGCCGGCTCGAAGGTCAGCGCATAGGCGGTGTTGCGCCAGTTCGCCCATTTCGGCCAGGCGGCACTCATCGGCAGGTTGCTGACTTGCGCATATCCGTCATTGGAGAGCTTCACCTGCAGGTCCATCGCCGAGGAAAAGGCAAAGTCCGCCGTCTTCTTGCCGGCATCCGTCTCTCTGACGATCCGGTCGTAGATATCGCCGGTCAGCATGTCTTCGTATTTGACCGAGACGTCGGGATTGGCTTCCTGGAAACCCCGGATCATCGGCTGCGCCAACGGCTCGTCGAGCGAGGAATAAACCGTCAGCACCGGCGCATCTGAATTGCCCGACTTCGCCGGATAGAAGGCCTGATCGGCGAGCGCAAAGCCCGGCCAACACCCCAGCAACAAGATGAAAACTCTCCTCATACCCCGACAATGCCTGAGCGCGCCGGGAGGAGCAAGGGCGCCGGTCAGACCGTCGATGACGCCCGTTTGCGGGTCAGAGTTCGCGCTCGAAGAACAGCAGGATCTGCTCGAGTTCCGGTGGGACCGGATAATATGCATCCCGTTGGCGGAAACCGAGGCGGCGATAGAGCCCCTGCGCGGCTATCTGCAGAATGCCGGTATCGAGCCGCATCGAGTGGTAGCCGTCATCCTTTGCCCGGGCCATCGATGCCTCGCAGAGCGCTGCGGCGATGCCGCGACCGCGTGACGCTGCAGAGACGAAAAGTCTTTTCATCTCTGCAATGCCCGGCGCCTGCTCGTGATGCATGACACAGCCGACAGGCTCTCCATCGAGCCGCGCCAGGAGGATGGCACCCTTCGGCCCTCTGTGAATCTGCGGCAGGTCGACGAGCAGCGCCTCGAATTTCTGCGGATTGTAATAGACATCGATGACTGGTCGATGCCGCGGGTAATTGTCATAGAGCCATTGCCGGAACGATCGGCAGAGATCCTGCACCGCAGTCATTTCCGCCTGGCTCTGAGCGAGCTCGACCGTCAGTTCCGCCATTTGCCAAACCTCCCGCTGCCTCATCGCTTTTATCACGAACAAGCTGCGCCGTGGAGATCGAACTAGGTCCGGCCCAAGCCCCAAACTGATCGGCGACCATTTTTCATAATACCGATACCAAAGCATCGGCTGAAGCAGACCACTTCGCTTCCGTCGATTAGAACCAGCTTTTCATCACAAAGGATTAGCACCGAACGCGGCCCTTCACCCATTCAGAGTATTGATGAAGATCGGCGACGCTATATGGTCGCGCAGCCGTGTCAAAACGTCGAAACCACCCAAATTTCTATTCGGTGGACGACTCCACGCGACAAAAACTCTATAAAAAGCTAGACTAAACTGGGAAGATCCATGGGAGGGGTCATGGAACGACGACTGAGCGCTATTCTCGCTGCGGATGTCGTTGGCTACAGCCGACTGATGGGCATCGATGAGTCCGGCACGTTGCAGGCGCTGAACCGCCATCGCTGCGAACTGGTCGACATTCGTATTTCAGACTACAAGGGCCGGATCGTCAAACTCACCGGCGACGGCATCCTTGCCGAATTCCAGAGCGTGGTAAACGCGGTCGCCTGCGCCGCCGAAATCCAGCGCAGCATGGCGGCCCGCAACGAGAACGTGCCCAAGGACGAACGCGTCGAATTCCGCATCGGCATCAATCTCGGCGACGTCGTGGTCGAGAACGACGATATCTTCGGAGATGGCGTCAATCTCGCCGCCAGGCTTGAGCGTATCGCGGCGCCGGGCGGCATCGCCGTGTCGGCCTCGGTGCGTGATCAGGTCGGCTCGCGCCTCAATCTCGGCTTCGAATTCATCGGCGAGCATATGCTGAAGAACATCCGGCAGCCCGTTCAGGTCTATACCGTCACCCTGGCGCCGCCATCCTCGGCGAAATTGGTCGCGCAGAACCGCAATACCTGCTTCATCGCCGTGCTGCCCTTCACCAATATGAGCGGCGATGCCGACCAGGACTATTTCTCCGACGGTATCACCGAAGACATCATCACCGATCTCTCCAAGATCTCCAGCCTGCACGTCGTGCCGCGCAATACCATCTTCACCTACAAGGGCATATCGGTGAAGGTGAAGCGGCTCGCCCAGGAACTTGGCGTGCGCTACGTGCTCGAGGGAAGCGTGCGCATCGTCGGCAATCGCGTGCGCATTTCCGGCCAGTTGATCGACACCGCCAATGGCGATCATCTCTGGGCCGAGCGTTATGACCGCGACCTGACCGACATCTTCGCCATCCAGGACGAGATCACCCATGCGATCGTCGGCCAGTTGAAGGTGCGTCTGCTGCCTGAGGAAAAGAAGGCGATCGCCAATGAGCCGACCGCCAATGTCGAGGCCTATACCTATTATCTCAGGGGCCGCCAGCTCTCCCATACCTGGACCAAATCCTATCTCGAACTTGCAAGGCGCATGTTCTGCAAGGCGGTCGAACTCGACCCTGACTATGCCCGCGCCTATGCCGGCATCGCCGATTGCGACGCGGCGATCCGCGATTGGGCACCTGACGACGTGCCGCTGAGGCGCATCCTCGAGATGAGCGCCCGCGCGCTTTCGCTTGATCCCGACCTTCCCGAGGCCCACGCCTCTCATGGTCTGGCCCTGCATCAGAGCGGCTTCGACGACAGGGCAGCGGCGGCCTTCGAACGGGCATTGGCGCTCGACCCGAACCTCTTCGAGGCGAATTTCCATTATGCCCGGTTCTTCTTCATGCACGGCAACTTTGCCGAATCTGTTCAATATTTCACCCGCGCCGCCGCGATCCGCCCTGACGACTACGTCTCGCCGATCCACCTGATGTCCGCCTACCGCTCGCTCGGCCGTGTGTCGGATACGGAAAACTGGGCGCGCCTCGGCCTGCTGCGCGCCGAACGCGCGCTGAACGTCAATCCGGAAAATTCAGGCCCCGCCCATCGCGGCGCGCTGGCGCTTGCGCATATGGGCGATGTCAAGAGGGCACGCGATTGGGCCGCCCGCGCCATCGCTATCGATCCTGACGACATTGTTGCGCAATATAATCTCGCCTGCGTCTATTCCGTCCTCGGCGATGTCGACCAGGCCATCGACCTCCTGGAAAGGCTGCTGCCGCACAGCTCCGTCTACCATATCAAATGGTTCAACAATGATTCCGATCTCGACAACATCCGCGACGATCCCCGCTTCCAGAGGCTGCTCACCACCGCAATGATGCAGCGCGAACGGGTCGAAAGGACCGGGAGCTGACGCCGGGCTTTCCCGGCGTTCACTGGCGAATCGGCCGGAAAATCGGAATCGATTTTCGGAAAGCACGATGCGAGGATTGAAAGTGTTTCAGCGTCCTTTGAGCGTCTGAAAGACGCGCGGCGCTTCAATCTCCAAAATCGCTGTGACATCGCTCTCCCACCTCTATAATCTCCTTTGAAAACAGGGGGAGATCCGTGCGCATCCTGCTCACCGAAGACAATATCGCGCTGGCCGACGGCCTGTCGGCGATCTTGCGCGGCACGGGCCATGCCGTCGATGTCGTCCACGACGGCGCATCCGCCAATGCAGTCATCGCCGCTGAAAATTTCGATCTGGTGATCCTCGACCTCAACCTGCCCGAGATGGACGGGCTCGACGTGCTGCGCGCCATGCGCGCCCGGCAGAACCAGGCAGCCGTGCTCATCCTGACCGCGCGCGGCACGCCGGAAGAACGGGTGAAGGGTCTCGATCTCGGCGCCGACGACTATCTGATCAAACCCTTCGACATATCAGAATTCGAGGCCCGCGTGCGCGTGCTTCTGCGCCGCCAGGCCGGTCTGCGCTCGGCGACTGTCAGTTTTGGCGGCATCTCCTTCGATCTCAATTCCCGAGCCTTTTCGGCAGGCGCCACGCCGCTTGATATTCCCGCCCGCGAACTGGGACTGCTCGAAATTCTCTTCATGCGGGCCGGCAAAGTCGTCGCCAAGGAAGCGATCATTCAGTCGCTGACAGCCTTCGACGACGACATTTCTTCTAACGCCATCGAGCAATATGTCAGCCGCCTGAGGAAACGTCTCTCGCCGCACGGCCTGACGGTCAAGACCGCCCGCGGCATCGGCTATTATCTCGACAAGCTCCCCGAGGCCTCATGAAAGCCGCCTACTCCCTCAGGCGCCGGCTGCTTTTCTGGCTGCTCGTCTCCACGGCCGTCATCGGCACGCTGGCGCTTGCCGATACCTATCGCGAGGCGGTCCAGACCTCGAACATCGTCTCCGACCGCGTGCTCGCCGGCTCGGCGCTGGCGATCGCCGAACGCGTCGTCGTTGCCGAGGACGGAACGCTGCAGGTCGATATCCCTTATGTCGCGCTTGAAATGCTGACCTCGGCCGCGCAGGACCGCGTCTTCTACCGCGTCGACGGTCCGCCGGGCAAATTCATCACCGGCTACCAGTCGCTGCCGGTCCTGAAGAAGACGCCCGCCAATGCGGCCGCCTTCGCCGACGACAGCTTCCGCGGCGAGCCGATCCGCGTCGCCACTCTCGAACGCTCCGCCTCGACGGGCATCCGCTCCGTGCCCTTCGTGGTGACGGTCGCCGAAACCACCATCGGCCGCCGGCAGCTGGCGCAAGCAATCCTCGTTCGCTCGGCACTCCGCCTCGCCTTCATGATCGCCGGTGCCGCCGTCATCGTCTGGATCTCGGTCACGGTGGCGCTGCGTCCGCTCTATAAGCTCGGCGACGCCATCGGCGAACGCAGCCCCGATGATCTGCATCCGATCGAGCAGACCGTGCCGAGCGAGGTCCAGCCGCTGGTCGATACGGTAAATAGCTTCATGGTCCGTCTGCAATCGGCCCTCGATGCGCTCCGCCATTTCACCGGCAATGCCAGCCATCAGTTGCGCACGCCGCTGGCGATCATCCGCACCCAGCTTGCTCTGTCCGCCCGCGCCGGCTCGCTTGAAGAGGCGCAGGCGGCAGCGCTGAAGGGGGATCAGGCGGTGGCGCATGCCGAACGCATCCTCGCCCAGCTTCTGCTGATGGCAAAGATCGATGCCGCCACCGCCAAGGAGGCGCTGACCGCCTCCGCCATCGATCTTGCCGCCATCGCCCAGGAAATTACCGGCGAGCAGATTCCGACGGCCGCCGTCGCCGGCATCGATCTCGGTTTCGAGGGCGAGAGCCCGGCAATGATCCGCGCCGAACCGCTGCTGATCGGCGAAATGCTGCGCAACCTTGCCGGAAATGCCATCGCCTATGCCGGCAAGGGCGCCGAGGTCACCGTTCGCATCATCGCAGCAGCGGAAACGATCCGCCTCGAAGTCGAGGATAACGGCCCCGGCATTCCACGCAACAAGCTGGAGGCGGTGCGCGGGCGCTTTTCGCGCGGCAATGATTCCGGTGCGCCGGGCGCGGGCCTCGGCCTGCCGATCGTCGAGGAAATCGCCAATCTTTTCAATGCCGATCTGACACTGGAGCCAGGCCCCGATGGCAAGGGCCTGAAGGCGGCGGTCACCTTCGCCAAGGCGGCGTAAACGACTTCGGCCCCTGCAGCGCCGCGCGTCTTTTCAGACGCGCCAAGGACGAATTATGCCGGTGACCTTTCCAGCTTGCTTTCTTTCGCTGCATTGCACACACTGATTTTGGGAACAGCAAGCCGCACGACGATGCGCGCCGGATAAAAGAGAAATATGTCGATCAAAGCCAGTATCTATCATCTGACGCATTATACTTACGACAAACCGATCCGCCTCGGCCCACAGATCATCCGGCTGAAACCGGCCTCGCATTCGAAGACAAGGGTGCTCAGCCACTCGCTGAAGGTCACGCCCTCCAACCATTTCGTCAACCTGCAGCAGGATCCCTACGGCAATTACCTTGCCCGCTACGTTTTTCCGGACCCGGTGACGGAATTCAAGATCGAGGTCGATCTGGTCGCCGACATGACGGTCTACAATCCGTTCGACTTCTTCGTCGAGGAAGAGGCGACCAAGTGGCCTTTCGGCTACCCGGAAACGATCCAGGAAGATCTGTCGATCTACATGACGCCGGAGCCGGCCGGCCCGCGCCTGAAGGCGCTGCTGCCGACGCTCGACTGGTCGCCCGACCAGCCGACCGTCGATATGATCGTCGGCCTGAATGCCCGTCTGCAGCGGCAAATCGGCTATGTCATCCGCATGGAAACCGGCGTGCAGACCCCGGAGGAAACGCTGGAAAGCGCCAAGGGCTCCTGCCGCGATACCAGCTGGCTGCTCGTCCAGATCCTTCGTCATCTCGGCCTGGCCGCCCGCTTCGTCTCCGGTTACCTCATCCAGCTGACGCCGGACCTGAAGGCGCTCGACGGCCCTTCCGGCACTGAAGTCGATTTCACCGACCTGCATGCCTGGGTGGAGGTCTATCTGCCCGGCGCCGGCTGGGTCGGTCTCGATCCGACCTCCGGCCTGCTGACTGGCGAAAGCCATATCCCGCTTGCCGCCACGCCGCATTACCGCAACGCCGCGCCGATCTCCGGCGGTTATTTCGGCGAAGCCGAAACCGAATTCGCCTTCGACATGAAGGTCTCGCGCGTCGCCGAACACCCGCGCATCACCAAGCCCTTCTCCGATGAAAGCTGGGATAAGCTCAACGACCTCGGCGAGAAGGTCGACCGTATCCTCGAGGCCGAAAACGTGCATCTGACGATGGGCGGCGAGCCGACCTTCGTTTCGATCGATGATTTCGAGTCCGAGGAATGGAACACTGCCGCCGTCGGTCCGACCAAGCGCGAAAAGGCCGACAGCCTGATCCGTCGGCTGCACGAACGCTTCGCCCCCGGCGGCTTTCTCCATTACGGCCAGGGCAAATGGTATCCGGGCGAAAGCCTGCCGCGCTGGACCTTCTCGCTCTACTGGCGCCGGGACGGCAAGCCGGTCTGGCAGAACCTCGATCTGGTCGCCGCTGAAGGCAAGGATACCGGCGTCACTTCAGAGGATGCCGAAAAATTCCTGACGGCGATCGCAAAGGAACTCGCGATCAAGCCCGACATGGTGCAGCCGGCCTATGAGGATCCGGCCGACTGGATCATCAAGGAAGGCAATCTTCCCGAAAACGTCGATCCGGCGAATTCGAAACTGAAGGATCCCGAGGAACGCAACCGCATCGCCCGGGTTTTTGCCCGTGGCCTCACCGTCCCCACAGGTTACATCCTGCCGGTTCAGGCATGGAACGCCAAGGCGGCTGAAAGGCGCGTCTGGGTTAGCGAGAAATGGCGCACCCGCCGCGGCAAGATCTTTCTCTTCCCAGGCGACAGCCCTATCGGTTATCGCCTGCCGCTCGGCACCCTGCCCTATGTCCCCCCGGCGCGTTATCCCTATATCCATCCCGCCGATCCGACGATCCCGCGCAAACCGCTGCCTGACGTTTTCGTCCCGGCCGGCCGCGCCATGCCTGAAGCCTCCTTCCAGGCCGGCGAGAGGAATGGAAGCCGGATTGGACAGACGCTCAGTGAAATCGGCGGCGCCGTGCGCACAGCCATGTCGGTCGAACCGCGCGATGGCAGGCTCTGCGTCTTCATGCCGCCGGTCGAGCGCATCGAAGATTATCTCGAACTGATCGCCGCCGCCGAAAACGCCGCCGCCGAGCTCAAGCTTCCCGTCCATATCGAAGGTTACCCGCCGCCGCAGGACGAGCGCATCAACGTCATCCGCGTCGCCCCGGATCCCGGCGTCATCGAGGTCAACATCCATCCAGCCTCGAACTGGAAGGAATGCGTCGCGATCACCACGGCGATCTACGAAGAGGCGCGTGACACCCGGCTCGGCGCCGACAAGTTCATGATCGACGGCCGTCATACCGGCACCGGCGGCGGCAACCATGTCGTCGTCGGCAGCGCCAATCCGAACAATAGCCCTTTCCTGCGCCGTCCCGATCTCTTGAAGAGCGTCGTCCTCCACTGGCAGCGCCACCCGTCGCTCTCCTATCTCTTCTCCGGCATGTTCATCGGCCCGACGAGCCAGGCGCCACGCATCGACGAGGCTCGTCACGATAGCCTCTACGAGCTGGAGATCGCCATGGCGCAGATCGCTGCCCCGGGCCAAGGCCAGCAGCCGCTGCCCTGGCTCGTCGACCGCCTGTTCCGCCACCTTTTGACCGACGTTACCGGCAACACCCACCGCGCCGAGATCTGTATCGACAAGCTGTTCTCGCCGGACGGTCCGACCGGACGGCTCGGCCTCATCGAGTTCCGCGGCTTCGAGATGCCGCCGAACGCCCGCATGTCGCTCGCCCAGCAATTGCTGGTGCGCGCGCTGATCGCCCGCTTCTGGGTCAATCCCGTCGACGGCAAATTCGTCCGCTGGGGCACAACCTTGCATGACCGTTTCATGCTGCCGCATTTTGTCTGGGCCGATTTCATCGACGTGCTAGCCGACCTTCGCGAAAACGGCTTCGACGTCAGTCCGGAATGGTTCAAGGCCCAGCTCGAATTCCGCTTCCCCTTCTGCGGCGAGGTCGAATACGAAGGCTCCAAACTGGAGCTGCGCCAGGCGCTTGAACCCTGGCACGTCATGGGCGAGGAAGGTGCGCCGGGCGGCACCGCCCGCTACGTCGACAGCTCCGTCGAGCGCCTTCAAGTGCGGCTCGAGACCAGCAATACCGCACGTTATACCGTCACCTGCAATGGCCGCACCCTGCCGCTGACGCCGACCGGCACCTCCGGCGTATCGGTCGCCGGCGTCCGTTACAAGGCGTGGCAGCCGGCCTCCGGCCTGCATCCCGTCCTGCCGGTCAACACGCCTTTGACTTTTGACATTTATGATACATGGTCGAAGCGTTCGATCGGCGGCTGCATCTATCATGTTGCCCATCCGGGCGGCCGGACCTATGACACCTTCCCGGTCAACGGCAACGAGGCGGAAGCAAGGCGGCTCGCCCGCTTCGAGCCGTGGGGACATACGGCGGGCGGTTATATCCCGCGCGCCGAGACGGGTTCGCTTGAATTCCCGCTGACGCTGGATCTGCGGCGGCCCGCCGGAATTTGAAGCCGGGGTGAAGCTGAGGTTAAGGCCGGGGGTTTAAGGCTTGGGTTTTGATGGGTAAGAGGCCGGCAGTAGAGCGCAGGGAAGAGGCAGAGAACCGCGCCAGCAGACGTGCGGCCTTCGACTATGCGCCGCTTCCTGGCACCGCCGACGAGATGGTCGACAACAAAGGTGTTGTCCGCCCGGTCTGGAAGAATTTCCTCTCGCATCTGAGCGCAATGCCGGAAAAGGATCTCGCCGAGCGTTTCGCCCGCGCCGACCGCTATCTCCGGGATGCCGGCGTCTTCTACCGTGCCTATGGCAGCAGCAAGGGCACCGGCGAACGCGCCTGGCCGATCTCGCATATTCCGGTGCTGATCGACGAGCGTGAATGGCAGACGCTGTCGGCCGGCCTCGTCCAGCGCGCCGACCTGCTGGAGGCGATCGTTGCCGATATTTATGGCGACAACCGGCTGGTGCAGGAAGGGGTACTGCCGCCGGCGCTGATGGCCGCCAATCCCGAATTCCAACGCCCGCTCGCCGGCATCCGGCCGGCATCCGGCCATTATCTGCATTTCTGCGCCTTCGAGATCGGCCGCGGACCCGATGGCAACTGGTGGGTGCTGGCCGATAGGACGCAGGCGCCATCGGGCGCCGGTTTCGCGCTGGAAAGCCGCGTCGCGACGACCCGGGCCTTCTCGGATATCTACGCTGAAACCCCCGTCCACCGCCTCGCCTCCTTCTTCGGCGCCTTCCGCGACGCGCTGCAGGGCATGAAACATTCGGGCGACGACCGCATCGCCGTGCTGACAC
This sequence comes from Rhizobium phaseoli, assembly GCF_010668805.1. Lineage (GTDB taxonomy): Bacteria > Pseudomonadota > Alphaproteobacteria > Rhizobiales > Rhizobiaceae > Rhizobium > Rhizobium phaseoli_A. The sequence continues at coordinate 203,780 of NZ_WUFT01000004.1, forward strand.
CAGGCCCCGCCAACGAGACCTATTACGAGCACGCCTACATCGCCCGCTATCTCGGCTTCATGCTGCTCGAGGGCGAAGACCTCACCGTCGTCAAGGGCCGCGTCATGGTGCGCACCGTCGCTGGCCTGAAGCCGATCGGCGTGCTCTGGCGCCGTCTCGATTCGGCCTTTGCCGACCCGCTGGAGCTGAACCAGAATTCGCATATCGGCACGCCAGGCCTCGTCGAGGCGCTGCGCGCCGAGAGCGTCACCATCGTCAATGCGCTCGGCACCGGTGTTCTCGAGACCCGGGCGCTTCTGGCCTTCATGCCGACCATCTGTCACCGGCTGCTGGGGCAGGATCTGCAACTGCCTTCAATCGCCACCTGGTGGTGCGGCCAGGAGGAAGAGCGCGAGCACGTCGCAAAGAACATCGAGAAGATGGTGATCGGCCCGGCCTATTCCCGCGCCCCCTTCTTCGACGACAGCGGCGAATCCGTGCTCGGCTCGTCACTGCGTGCGGCCGCCAAGGATTCCATCACCGACTGGCTGCGTTCGGACGGACCGAAACTTGTGGGACAGGAGGTCGTCACGCTCTCGACGACGCCCGCCTGGGTGGACGGCAAGCTCGTGCCGCGGCCGATGTCGCTGCGCGTCTTTGCCGCCCGCACCGCAAATGGCTGGCAGATCATGCCCGGCGGTTTTGCGCGCATCGGCTCCGATGCCGATGTCGCGGCGATCGCCATGCAGTCGGGCGGAGCGGCCGCCGACGTCTGGATCGTCAGCGACAAGCCCGTCGAACGCCACACACTGCTGCCGGCCGAAGGCAGCTTCACCCGCAACATGCCGGGCAGCCTGCCAAGCCGCGCGGCCGACAATCTGTTCTGGCTCGGCCGCTATATCGAGCGCGCCGAAGGGGCGCTGCGCATCCTGCGCGCCTGGCATGCCCGTTATGCCGAAGCCGCCGATCCGAGTCAGCCGCTGCTCGCCGACGTCTCCGACTATCTCGCCGCCGTCGATATCGATACCGCCGCGGCCGTACCGGAGACGCTCCTGCGCCACATCGACAGCGCGGTTTATTCCGCGAGCAACATCCGCGACCGCTTCTCGCCGGATGGCTGGCTCGCACTCAACGATCTTGCCAAAACCGCCCGCCGCTTCCATGTCGCCGTCGCTGCCGGCGATGACGCCAGCCACGCGATGACGATCCTTCTGCGCAAGCTCGCGGGCTTCGCCGGCCTGGTGCACGAAAACATGTACCGCTTCATGGGCTGGCGTTTCCTCTCGCTCGGCCGCTATATCGAGCGCGGCCTGCACATGACGCGCCTGCTCGGCCACATGTCCGGCCCGGAAGCGCCCGACGGCGCGCTCGACATGCTGCTGGAGATCGGCGACAGCGTCATGACCCATCGCCGCCGCTACAACGTCAACACGGCAAGGCTGACCGTCACCGACCTTTTGGCGCTCGACCCCCTCAACCCGCGCTCGGTGCTCTTCCAGGTGAACGAGATCCACCACGAGGTCGAGCAACTGCCGAACGCCCTGATCAACGGCCAGATGTCGCCCTTCTACCGCGAGGCGATGCGGCTCCATTCCGGCCTGGCGGTGATGACACCGGAGGGCATGGGGGTCGAGGTCTATCAGCGGCTCGAACGCGAATTGGAGCAGCTTTCCGATCTGCTCGCCCAGACTTATCTCGGGTGACGTCAATGCTCTACGATCTTTCCCTTCGCATGGGTTACAGCTACGACGTGCCGGCCTCCGGCGCCCGCCACATCATGCGCCTGATGCCGCTGTCGCTGACCAACCGGCAACGTCTGGTCGCCGGCTCGATCACCATCTCGCCAACGCCGGACGAGCAGTCGCATTTCGTCGATTTCTTCGATCATCCCGCCACCTCCTTCATGCTGCGCGCACCGCACGAGACGCTCGACATTCGCATGCAGGCGCGTGTGCAAGTGGAAAGCCAGCCGATCGCCGCCGATTTCTCGCCATTGCTCGCCGACTTGCCGGAGGAAATATCAGGCATCTGGTCGTTGGCGCCGGATTCGCCGCACCACTTCCTCGGCGACAGCCCGCGCCTCACCCAAGCCCGCGAGATCAGCGATTATGCCCGAAGCTGCGCCATGCCTGATCTGACGGCGATGCAGATCGCCCATGCGCTCTGTGCCCGCATCAACGAGGATTTCACCTACGACCCAGAGGCGACGACGGTCGACACGACGCCGCTCGAAGCATTCAGGTTGAAGCGCGGCGTCTGTCAGGATTTCACCCATATCATGATCCTGGCGCTCAGGAGCCTCGGCATTCCGGCCGGCTACGTCTCCGGTTTCCTGCGCACCATCCCGCCGCCCGGCAAGGAAAGGCTGGAAGGGGCCGACGCCATGCACGCCTGGGTGCGGGTCTGGTGCGGCGAGACGATCGGTTGGATCGAGCTCGACCCGACCAACGACATCCCCGCCGGCACCGACCACATCGTCGTCGCCTACGGCCGGGACTATTCCGACGTCGTTCCCGTCATCGGCGTGTTGAAAAGCTATGGCGGCCAACGTGCCGTCCAGGCGGTCGATGTCATCCCGTTGAAATAATCCCAAAACTGGAAGAATCCGCCGATTCGTTAAAATTCTATTGACGCCGTAAGGACAACGGAAAGGAGGAGCGTGCCTAATGTCATCCACAGGGTCTATTTCGGGTGAACATGATGAGCACCTCTTTTTTGCATCCCTGCCTGCGTCGCATGTTGAGCGACCGTGGCGGGAATTTCGCTATGATGACGGCGATTTTGCTGCCGGTTCTTTTCGGCGCAGCCGGCATGGCGATCCAGGTGGGCGATATATTGCTCTCCAAACAGCAACTGCAGGAAGCCGCCGATTCCGCCGCGCTCGCAACCGCGACCGCCCTGGCGAACGGCACGATTCAAACTTCGCAGGCCGAGACCTTCGCGCGGAATTTCGTCGCCGGACAAATGGCGAATTACCTGCAGAGCGGCGCCGACATCAAGAGCGCGACAGGGGTCGATATCAAGACAACGACATCTGGCAAGTCGACATCCTACCAGGTTACGGTTTCACCGGGTTACGATCTCACGGTCAATCCACTGATGCAGGCGGTCGGCTTCAAGACGCAGCATCTTTCGACGTCAGGAACGACGGTCAGCGGACATTCGCAGAGCCAGGGCTCGATCTCCATGTTCCTCGCGCTCGACAAGTCGGGATCGATGGGAGATCCTACCGCAACCGTCAACGTGGATGATCCGACGGAATCTTTCACTTATGACTGCAACCCCCACCTCAACAAAAAGGGCACCAAAATAATCTACGACACCTGCACCGGCAGTCGCGCGCACTATTACAGCAAAATAGAGGCGCTGAAGATCGCCGCAGGCAATCTTTTCAGCCAGCTCAACAACGCCGATCCGAATGCGGAATATGTGCGCACCGGCGCTGTATCCTATGATCTCGTTGAGTATACGCCGAGTAAGCTCGCTTGGGGAATCACCGCTGTCACGAGCTACGTTAACGCACTTGAATCGGGAGGCGGCACGAATTCAAGCGGTGCAGTGAACACGGCTTATACGTCTCTGACCGCCAAGAACGCCGCAGGCAATGACGCGGAAGACGCCGCTCATAAACTCAAGACCGGGCAGGTGCCCAAGAAGTACATCGTCTTCATGACTGATGGTGATAACAATGACGATAGCCGCGGCGGCCGTTCGTACGATACGCTGACCAAGGCAACGTGCGACACGGCCAAATCCAAGGGCATCGAAATTTATACGATCGCCTTCATGGCGCCCGCGGGGGGGCAAACGCTGCTGCATTATTGCGCCTCAGATGACTCCCACTATTTCCAGGCGGAAAAAATGGAAGACCTGCTCGCCGCGTTCAAAGCGATCGGAGCGAAGGCCTCTGCTCAGATAACACGTCTGACGAACTGATAAAGGCCCGGGAAACGGAAAACGAAAAGCCGCGCCGGAACAAACCGGCGCGGCTTTTCGTTATCACTATCCCATCCATCTGATCGGGAAAAGCAATTGAAATCAATCCCCTCAAACCCCGTGAATATGAAGGTTTCGCAATTTTTTCGTTTGCCTAAATCCTTTGTTGCAAGTGCTTAGTAACGATGCATAAACTGTCGTCGGCACAAGCGACAAATTGATTGAATCAGGGATAACATCCTGAAACCAAATTAAAATTGGCGAGACCTGACAATGAACACCATTTCCAAGCCAGTTATCCCTTCCCCCGCCCCGCGCAGCTCGAAGCCGGAAATTCTCGCCGAAGAAATCATCGAACGCCTGACCTACCGCATCGGCAAGGATGCTAAGGTGGCAAAGCCGCATGACTGGCTGACGGCGACGATCCTGGTGGTGCGCGACCGGATCATCGACAGGTGGATGGCCTCCACCCGCGAAGTTTACGCGACCGGCGCCAAGCGCGTCTATTATCTTTCCCTGGAATTCCTGATCGGCCGCCTGATGCGCGACGCCGTCTCGAATCTCGGGCTGATGGAGGAGGTGCGCGATGCGCTTACCTCGCTCGGGGTCGACGTCAACGTCATCGCCGGCCTGGAACCGGATGCCGCACTGGGGAATGGCGGTCTCGGCCGTCTCGCCGCCTGTTTCATGGAGAGCATGGCGACGGTCGACGTCCCGGCTTACGGCTACGGCATCCGCTATGTGCACGGCCTCTTCCGCCAGCAGCTGGCCGACGGCTGGCAGGTGGAGCTGCCGGAAAACTGGCTCGCCCACGGCAATCCCTGGGAGTTCGAGCGCCGCGAAAGCGCCTATGAAATCGGCTTCGGCGGCGCCGTCGAATTCATCACAACCCATGACGACCAGCCGCGTTACGTCTGGAAACCGGCCGAACGCGTCATCGCCGCCGCCTTCGACACGCCGGCGGTCGGTTGGCGCGGCAAGCGCGTCAACACCCTGCGCCTCTGGTCGGCGCAGCCGATCGATCCGATCCTGCTCGATGCCTTCAATGCCGGCGACCACATTGGGGCGCTGCGCGAAAGCAACAAGGCCGAAAGCCTAACCCGGGTTCTTTATCCTGCCGACGCCACCCCGGCCGGCCAGGAACTGCGCCTGCGCCAGGAATTCTTCTTCTCGTCGGCCTCGCTGCAGGACATCCTGCGCCGTCATCTGCAGCAATATGACGATTTCACTTCGCTGCCAGACAAGGTGGCGATCCAGCTGAACGACACCCATCCCGCCGTCTCGGTCGCCGAACTCGTGCGCCTGCTCTGTGATGTACACGGGATGGATTTCGACCAGGCCTGGGAAATCACCCGCCGGACCTTCTCCTACACCAACCACACGCTTCTGCCGGAAGCGCTGGAAAGCTGGGCGGTGCCGCTGTTCGAGCGTCTGCTGCCGCGCCACATGCAGATCATCTATGCGATCAATGCCAAGATTTTGATTGACGCCCGCAAGGGCAAAAACTTCTCCGATGGGGAAATTCGCTCGATCTCGCTGATCGATGAAAGTGGCGACCGCCGCGTGCGCATGGGCAACCTTGCTTTCGTCGGCTCGCATTCGATCAACGGCGTCTCCGCCCTGCACACCGACCTGATGAAGGTCACGGTCTTTGCCGACCTGCACAAACTTTATCCCGACCGCATCAACAACAAGACCAACGGCATCACACCGCGCCGCTGGCTGCAGCAGTGCAATCCCGGTCTCACCGGCCTGATCCGCGAGGCGATCGGCGACGATTTCCTCGACGACGCCGAGAAGCTGCGCCCGCTTGAGGCGCATGCTTCGGATCCGAGCTTCCAGCAGAAGTTCGCAGCGGTAAAGCGGGCGAACAAGGTAGCGCTCTCCAATCTGGTCGCCAGCCGCATGGGCGTGAAGCTCGATCCGTCGGCAATGTTCGACATCCAGATCAAACGCATCCATGAATACAAGCGCCAGTTGCTGAACATTATCGAAGCCGTCGCGCTCTACGACCAGATTCGCTCGCATCCCGAGCTCGACTGGGTGCCGCGTGTCAAACTCTTCGCCGGCAAGGCGGCGCCGAGTTATTATAATGCCAAGCTGATCATCAAGCTGATCAACGACGTCGCCCGCACGATCAACAACGATCCGTCGGTGCGCGGCCTGTTGAAGGTCGTCTTCGTGCCGAACTACAATGTCTCGCTCGCCGAAGTCATGGTTCCGGCCGCCGACCTTTCCGAACAGATCTCGACCGCCGGTATGGAAGCATCCGGTACCGGCAACATGAAGTTCGGTCTCAATGGTGCGCTGACCATCGGCACGCTCGATGGCGCCAACGTTGAGATGCGCGACAATGTCGGTGAGAACAACATCGTCATCTTCGGCCTCAAGGCCGATGAGGTCTCGAAGGTGCGCAGTGATGGCCACAATCCCCGGGCCATCATCGAGGGCTCGCGCGAACTCGCCCAGGCGCTCGCCGCCATCGGTTCCGGTGTTTTCTCGCCCGATGACCGCAACCGTTACACGGCGCTGATCGACGGCATCTATTCGCACGACTGGTTCATGGTCGCTGCCGATTTCGACGCCTACGCCCAGGCTCAGCGCGAAGTCGATCAGATCTGGACCGACCAATCCGCCTGGTACACCAAAACGATCAACAACACGGCGCGGATGGGCTGGTTCTCTTCCGACCGTACGATCAGACAATATGCAGCCGAAATCTGGAGAGCCGGATGAAAACGCCGAAAACCGTCCCTGAAGTAAAGCTTTCCTGGGAAATTTCGGCAGATGAAATCGCGGCGATCCTGGCGGGCTCGCATTCCAATCCCTTTGCCGTATTGGGTGTGCACCAGGCAGGCGATGCCTTCGTTGCCCGGTGTTTCATCCCGGGTGCGGAGGAAGTGACCGCCATGACGCTTGACGGCGGCGTCATCGGCGAACTGAAACAGCTCCATGCCGACGGCGTCTTCGCCGGCCCGGTTTCCCTCACCAAGCTCCAGCCGGTGCGTTACCGCGCCAGGCGCGGCGATGCAGAATGGGCTGTCACCGATCCCTACAGCTTCGGTCCGGTGCTCGGGCCGATGGACGATTATTTTGCCCGCCAAGGCTCACACCTGCGCTTGTTCGACAAGATGGGCGCCCACCTCATCAAGCATGATGGCGCCCAGGGCATCCATTTCGCCGTCTGGGCTCCGAATGCGCAACGCGTCTCTGTCGTCGGTGATTTCAATAATTGGGATGGCCGCCGCCACGTCATGCGTTTCCGCTCCGATAGCGGCATCTGGGAAATCTTTGCCCCAGACGTACCGATCGGCGTTGCCTACAAATTCGAGATCCGCGGCCAGGACGGCGTGCTGCTGCCACTAAAGGCCGATCCCTTCGCCCGCCGCAGCGAGCTCCGACCGAAGACCGCCTCTATCACAGCCGCCGATCTGGAGCAGGATTGGGAAGACGAAGCTCATCTGAAGCACTGGCGCGAGACCGACAAGCGCCGCCAGCCGATCTCGATCTACGAGGTGCATGCCGCCTCCTGGCGGCGCCGGGACGACGGCACGATGCTTTCCTGGGACGAACTCGCCTCCAGCCTCATCCCCTATTGCGACGACATGGGCTTCACCCATATCGAATTCCTGCCGATCACCGAGCATCCCTACGACCCCTCCTGGGGTTACCAGACGACAGGCCTCTACGCGCCGACCGCTCGTTTCGGCGAGCCGGAAGGTTTCGCCCGTTTCGTCAACGGCTGCCACAAGGTCGGCATCGGCGTCATCCTCGACTGGGTGCCGGCGCATTTCCCGACCGACGAGCACGGCCTCGGCTGGTTCGACGGCACGGCACTCTATGAGCATGAAGATCCGCGCAAGGGCTTCCACCCGGACTGGAGCACGGCGATCTACAATTTCGGCCGCACCGAGGTCGTGTCCTATCTCGTCAACAACGCGCTCTATTGGGCCGAGAAATTCCATCTCGACGGTCTGCGCGTCGATGCCGTCGCCTCGATGCTCTATCTCGATTATTCGCGCAAGCACGGCGAATGGATACCGAACGAATATGGCGGCAACGAAAACCTCGAAGCGGTCCGTTTCCTGCAGGATCTCAACATCCGCATCTACGGCAATCATTCCAACGTCATGACCATCGCCGAGGAATCGACCTCCTGGCCGAAGGTCTCGCAGCCGGTCCATGAAGGCGGTCTTGGCTTCGGCTTCAAGTGGAATATGGGCTTCATGCACGACACGCTGAGCTACATGAGCCGCGACCCCATATACCGCGGACACCATCACAACGAACTCACCTTCGGCCTGCTTTACGCCTATTCCGAGAACTTCGTTCTGCCGCTCTCGCATGACGAGGTTGTCCATGGCAAAGGCTCGCTGATTGCCAAGATGCCGGGCGATGACTGGCAGAAATTCGCCAATCTGCGCGCCTACTACGCCTATATGTGGGGCTATCCCGGCAAGAAGCTGCTGTTCATGGGCCAGGAATTCGCTCAGTGGAGCGAGTGGAGCGAGGAGAAGTCGCTCGATTGGAACCTGCTTCAGTATCGCATGCATGAGGGCATGCGGCGCCTGGTGCGCGATCTCAATTTCACCTATCGCAGCAAGCCGGCGTTGCATGAGCGTGACTGCGAGGGCGAAGGTTTTGAATGGCTCGTCGCCGACGACCACCAGAATTCCGTCTTTGCCTGGCTGCGCAAGTCGCCGGGCCAGAAGCCGGTCGCCGTCATCACCAATTTCACCCCCGTCTACCGCGAGAACTACACGATCCGCCTGCCGTCTGCAGGCCGCTGGCGGGAAATCCTGAATACCGATGCCGACATCTACGGCGGCAGCGGCAAGGGCAATGGCGGGCGCGTGCAGGCCGTCGATGCCGGCGGCGACATCACCTGCTCGATTACCTTGCCGCCCTTGGCGACAATCATGCTTGAACCTGAAAATTAGTACTGGTGGGAGGAGAAAATGGTAGAAAAGCGCGTTCAGCCACTTGCCCGCGATGCAATGGCTTATGTTCTGGCCGGCGGCAGGGGGAGCCGTCTCAAGGAACTCACCGACCGTCGTGCCAAGCCGGCCGTCTATTTCGGCGGTAAGGCCCGCATCATCGATTTCGCCCTGTCGAATGCCCTGAATTCCGGCATCCGCCGCATCGGGGTTGCCACGCAATACAAGGCGCATTCGCTGATCCGCCACATGCAGCGTGGCTGGAACTTCTTCCGCCCTGAGCGCAACGAGAGCTTCGACATCCTACCGGCCAGCCAGCGCGTTTCGGAAACGCAGTGGTACGAAGGCACAGCCGACGCCGTCTATCAGAACATCGACATCATCGAGGATTATGGTGTTGAATACATGGTCATTCTCGCCGGCGACCACGTCTACAAGATGGACTATGAATGGATGCTGCAGCAGCACGTCGATTCCGGCGCCGACGTCACCATCGGCTGCCTGGAAGTGCCGCGCATGGAGGCGGTGGGCTTCGGCGTCATGCATGTCAACGACAAGGACGAGATCATCGCCTTCGTCGAGAAGCCGGCCGATCCGCCGCCCATTCCCGACAAGCCGGATTTCGCCCTCGCCTCGATGGGCATCTATGTCTTCCACACCAAGTTCCTGCTCGATGCGCTGCGCCGCGATGCCGCCGACCCGAACTCCAGCCGCGACTTCGGCAAGGACATCATCCCCTACATCGTCAAGAACGGTAAGGCGGTCGCCCACCGTTTCGCCAAGTCCTGCGTCCGCTCCGATTTCGAGCACGAGCCCTATTGGCGCGATGTCGGCACGATTGACGCCTATTGGCAGGCCAATATCGACCTGACGGCGATCGTTCCGGAGCTCGACATCTACGACAAGTCCTGGCCGATCTGGACCTATGCCGAAATCACCCCGCCGGCGAAATTCGTCCATGACGACGAGGATCGCCGCGGCTCGGCCACCTCCTCCGTTGTCTCAGGCGACTGCATCATCTCCGGCGCCAGCCTCAACAACAGCCTGCTCTTTACCGGTGTCAGGGCCAATTCCTTCTCCAAATTGGAAGGAGCGGTCATCCTGCCGAACGTGAAGATCGGGCGGCGGGCGCAGCTCAAGGATGTGGTGATCGACCATGGTGTCGTCATTCCGGAAGGCTTGGTCGTCGGTGAAGATCCCAAACTCGATGCCAAACGTTTCCGGCGGACGGAAAGCGGCATCTGCCTGATCACCCAACCGATGATCGACAAGCTGGATATCTGACTTATGAAAGTTCTTTCGGTTTCATCCGAAGTCTTCCCTTTGATCAAGACAGGGGGCCTGGCCGATGTGTCAGGCGCCCTGCCGATTGCTCTCCAAGCCTTCGAAGTCGAGACCAAGACCCTTCTGCCCGGCTATCCCGCCGTCTTGAAGGTCATTCGCGACCCGGTCGTCAGGCTCGAACTCCCCGACCTGCTCGGTGAGCCGGCGACCGTACTTGAGGTCCAGCACGAGGGCCTCGATCTGCTCATCCTCGATGCGCCTGCCTATTACGACAGGCCGGGCGGCCCCTATGTCGATCCGCTCGGCAAGGACTATCCCGACAACTGGCGGCGTTTCGCCGCCCTGTCGCTCGCCGCCTCCGAGATCGCCGCCGGCCTGCTGCCCGGCTGGCGGCCGGATCTGGTCCACACCCACGACTGGCAGGCGGCGCTAACCTCGGTCTACATGCGCTATTATCCGACGCCGGAATTGCCGAGCGTGCTGACCATCCACAACATCGCCTTCCAGGGCCAGTTCGGCTCCGAGATCTTTCCCGGCCTGCGCCTTCCCGCCCATGCTTTCGCCACCGACAGCATCGAATATTACGGCACTGTCGGCTTCCTCAAGGGCGGCCTGCAGACCGCCCATGCGATCACGACGGTCAGCCCGACCTATGCCGACGAGATTTTGACGCCGGAATTCGGCATGGGGCTCGAGGGCGTCATTGCCAGCCACATCGACAATCTGCACGGCATCGTCAACGGCATCGACACCGACGTCTGGAACCCGGCGACCGATCCCGTCGTCCACACCCATTATGGCGCAACGACGCTGAAGAACCGCGAGGAGAACCGTCGCTCCATTGCCGAATTCTTCCATCTCGACAATGACAACGCTCCGATCTTCTGCGTCATCAGCCGCCTCACCTGGCAGAAGGGCATGGATATCGTCGCCAACGTCGCCGACGAGATTGTTGCCATGGGCGGCAAGCTCGTCGTGCTCGGCTCCGGCGAAGCGGCACTTGAAGGCGCCTTGCTGGCCGCCGCCGCCCGCCATCCTGGCCGCATCGGCGTCTCGATCGGCTACAACGAGCCGATGTCGCATCTGATGCAAGCCGGCTGCGACGCGATCATCATCCCTTCGCGCTTCGAACCCTGCGGCCTGACCCAGCTTTACGGCCTGCGTTATGGCTGCGTGCCGATTGTCGCCCGCACCGGCGGACTGAACGACACGGTGATCGACGCCAATCACGCCGCACTTGCGGCGAAAGTGGCAACGGGCATACAATTCTCACCCGTGACGGAAACGGGCATGCTACAGGCAATCCGCCGTGCGATGCATTTTTATGCGGACCGAAAACTCTGGACCCAATTGCAAAAGCAAGGCATGAAATCGGATGTCTCTTGGGAGAAGAGCGCCGAACGCTACGCTGCCCTCTATTCAAGCCTCGTCTCGAAAGGCATGTGAACTAAAATGAACAAGTCCGTACCCACCACACCCTATCTGGACCAGAAACCCGGCACGTCGGGCCTGCGCAAGAAGGTTCCGGTGTTCCAGCAGCCGAACTATGCGGAGAACTTCATCCAGTCGATCTTCGCTTCGCTGGAAGGCTTTCAGGGCAAGTGCCTCGTCATCGGCGGCGACGGACGCTACTACAATCGCGAAGCCATCCAGAAGGCGATCAAGATGGCCGCCGCCAACGGCTTCGGTAAGGTCATGGTCGGTAAAGGCGGCATTCTGTCGACGCCGGCCGCCTCCCATATCATCCGCAAATACAAGGCTTTCGGCGGCATCATTCTCTCCGCCAGCCACAATCCCGGCGGTCCGACCGAAGATTTCGGCATCAAATACAACATCAACAACGGCGGCCCCGCCCCGGAAAAGATCACCGACGCGATCTATGCGCGCTCCAAGACGATCGACAGCTACAAGATCGCCGATTTCGCCGACGTCAATCTCGACCGCATCGGCAAGGACGAGCTTCCCGGCGGCATGATCCTCTCGGTCATCGACCCGGTCGAAGACTATGCCGCGCTGATGGAAGAGTTGTTTGATTTCGGCGCCATCCGCAATCTGATCAGCCTCGGCTTCCGCATTGCCTTCGACGGGATGAGCGCCGTTACCGGTCCCTATGCCAAGGAAATCTTCGAAAATCGTCTTGGCGCTCCCTTGGGATCGGTGCGCAACTTCATGCCGCTGCCGGATTTCGGCGGCCATCACCCGGACCCCAACCCGGTTCACTGCAAAGAACTCTTCGATGAGATGATGGGCGATGACGCGCCCGATTTCGGCGCCGCCTCCGATGGCGACGGCGACCGCAATCTGATTATCGGCCGCGGCATTTTCGTCACGCCCTCCGACAGCCTGGCGATTCTGGCCGCCAACGCCAATCTCGCTCCCGGCTATTCCGGCGGCCTTGCCGGCATCGCCCGCTCGATGCCGACATCGGGCGCGGCCGATCGTGTCGCTGAAAAGCGCGGCATCGGCATGTACGAAACGCCGACCGGATGGAAGTTCTTCGGCAACCTGCTCGACGCCGGCATGGCGACGATCTGCGGTGAGGAAAGCTCCGGCACCGGCTCCAATCACGTCCGTGAAAAGGACGGCCTCTGGGCCGTGCTGCTGTGGCTGAACATCCTAGCCGTACGCGGCGAAAGCGTCGCCGATATCGTCACCCAGCACTGGCAGACCTACGGCCGCAACTATTATTCCCGCCATGACTACGAAGGGCTCGACACCGATGCGGCAAACGGCCTGGTGGACAACCTCCGCAGCCAGCTTTCCACCCTGCCCGGCAAGAGCTTCGGCAGCCTGAAGGTCGAAAAGGCCGACGACTTCGCCTATCATGACCCGATCGACAAATCGGTGAGCGAGCATCAGGGTGTCCGCGTGCTCTTCGAAGGCGGCTCCCGCGTCGTCTTCCGCCTGTCCGGCACCGGCACGTCTGGCGCAACCTTGCGTGTCTATATCGAGCGTTACGAGCCGGATTCGACTCGCCACAACATCGAAACGCAGGAAGCGCTCGCCGATCTGATTGCGGCCGCCGAAAGCATTGCCAGCATTCGTGAACGCACGGGACGCGATGCGCCAACCGTGATCACCTGATCCGGGGGGAACATGCGGGGGAACAGTTCGGCGCAAAGCGGCGCGATCGTCTTTGAGACCGGCGTCGAATTTGGCGTGTGGGCGCATCATGCCGCACAGATCGAACTCTGCCTCTTCGAGGATGACGGCAACAGGGAATTCGCGCGCCTGCCGATGGCGCGCGACAGCAACTACACCCACCGTCTGTTTGTCGACGGGCTGAAGGTGGGGGCTCGCTACGGCTATCGTGCCGACGGTATCTACGCCCCTGACAACGGCCTCTGGTACGATCCTTCCAAACTGCTGATCGATCCCTACGCCAAGGAAATCGATAGGCCATTCCGCTACGATCCCCGCCTCGGCATCTATGGCGAGGATAGCCAGGATCTGATGCCGAAGGCGATCGTCACCACCGATACGCGGGCCGAAATCCGCAAGCCGTTCTTCAAACCGGGCGGCTTTATTTATGAAGTGGCGGTGCGGCCCTTCACCATTCTCCATCCCGACGTACCGGAGGCCGAGCGCGGCACGGTCGCTGCCCTTGCCCATCCCTCTGTCATCGCCCATCTGAAGCGGATCGGTGTCGATGCCGTCGAGCTGATGCCGATCGCCGCCTGGATCGACGAACGCCACCTGCCGCCGCTCGGCCTCACCAATGGCTGGGGCTACAATCCCGTCGCCTTCATGGCGCTCGATCCGCGGCTCGCCCCCGGCGGCATGGCCGAGCTGCGCCAGACGGTCGCGGCCCTCCATGCCGAAGGCATCGCCGTCATCCTGGATCTCGTCTTCAACCATACCGGCGAGAGCGACCGTTATGGCGCGACGCTGTCGCTGCGCGGTCTCGACAACCTGCATTATTATCGCCATGCGCAGAACCGGCCGGGCGAGCTCGTCAACGACACCGGCACCGGCAACACGCTCGCCTGCGACCATCCCGAGGTCCGGCGTCTCATCATCGATAGCCTGCGCCATTTCGTGTTGAACGCCGGCGTCGACGGCTTTCGCTTCGATCTTGCCCCGGTTCTGGGCCGCACCGCGACGGGCTTCGAGCGCGACGGCGGAACGCTTGCCGCGATCCTCGCCGACAATGTGCTTGCCGACCGAATCATGATTGCCGAACCCTGGGATATCGGCCCGGGCGGTTATCAGCTCGGCAATTTCCCGCCGCCCTTCCTCGAATGGAACGATCGTGTTCGTGACGATCTGCGCTGCTACTGGCGCGGCGACGATTGGAAGACCGGCGCGCTCGCGACCGCACTCGCCGGCTCCTCCGACATCTTCTCCCGCAACGACGGCAGGCAGACGCGCAGCGTCAACTTCCTCGCCGCCCATGACGGGTTCACGCTGACAGATCTCGTCTCCTATGCCGGAAAGCACAATGACGCCAATGGCGAACACAATCGGGATGGCCACAACGAGAACCACTCCTGGAATGGCGGCGTCGAGGGAGAAACCGTCTATCCGACGATCCGCAAGCGTCGCCGGGACGATGTGATGGCGCTGATATCGACGCTCTTTGCCACCCGCGGCAGCATCATGCTGACGGCGGGCGACGAGGGCGGACGCAGCCAGCATGGCAACAACAACGCCTATTGCCAGGACAACGAGATCACCTGGCTGGATTGGAAGGCGCTGGACGAAGGTCTGGTTGCCCATACCGCCTTCGTCGCAGGCCTGCGTCGCCGCTTCACCGCCTTCTCCGAGATGGGATTGCTGTCAGGAAACGGCGATGTCGAATGGATTTCGCTGTCCGGCGAGCCGATGAGCGTTGCCGAATGGGAGACGCCGTCGCTTTCCACCCTCGGCATGCTGCTTTCCACCGGCGACCGCTCTGCGCGCGGCAGGCAGACTCGGCTTGCGGTGCTTTTCAACCGCTCGGGCGACCGCCAATATTTCACGCTCCCGTCCGGGGCCGAACCGGGCTGGCTTCAATTGACACCGGATGGCGTCAAGAAAACCGGAGCCCGCGTCACCGTCGAGCCACGCTCCGTCGCCTTTTTCGTAGAAAATTGACCGCCTCCGCTTGCTTGCGCAAATCCTTGTCGCAATCGTCACAAATGCACGATAAGGCTTGGGCCGGCGGCTTGTTTCACGAGGAATTCATGGTCACGGAAATCTCACTCTCCGACGTGCGGGGATTGATCGGCATGGAAACGGGCCTTTCGGATTGGATCACCGTCGATCAGACGATGATCGACGCCTTTGCAGGGGCAACCGACGACCATCAGTTCATTCATGTCGATCCCGAGCGCGCCGCGGCCGAGAGCCCTTTCGGCGGTACCATCGCCCACGGTTTCCTGACTCTGTCTCTGCTGTCGACGATGAACTACAACTGCTTGCCGAAAGTGCGTGAGCAGACCATGGGCATCAATTACGGCTTCGATCGCGTCCGCTTCATGACGCCGGTGAAAAGCGGCGCCCGCGTCCGCGGCCGCTTCCTGCTCTCCGACGCCCGCTTCCGCGGCGCCGGCATGCTGATGACCACCTATGACGTTTCCATCGAGATCGAAAACGAGAAGAAGCCGGCGCTAACGGCAAAATGGATCACCATCATCCAGTTCGACCCGAAGGACCGTCCCGAGGACGTGTAGGCAGAACGGCGCTTTTGTTAGATAGCTGAATTGAAGACGGCTTCGAGTGCGTGTCCGTCCGGATCCACCACGAACGCCGCATAATAATGTTCGCCGTAGTCGGGGCGTAAGCCTGGACCACCATTGTCACCGCCGCCATGGGCGATTGCCGCGGCATGAAATCGATCGACCCCCTGGCGGCTCGGAGCGGCGAAAGCCAGATGAAAACCCGGGCCGGCCGGGCGCTGGCCATCCGGTCGATGTTTGATCGCCAGCTTGTCCCCACCACCGGGAAGGCCGTAGCCGACCGCCTGTCCTGTCTGCCCCAGCCGGATGTCGTCCCAGACCCTGACATAACCCAGCGCGGCAAGGGCGGCATCGTAAAATGCCGCCGATCGTTCGATATCGGAAACGCCGAGGGAGGCATGGTGCAGCATTCATCTATCCCTCGAATGAGACTTACGCAGCCGGATTGGCCCGGCCTTAATGTCCCGCATCTTCTGCCGCTTCCGCCAGCAGCCCGAAGACGTAATCGGAAAACGACCGCCAGCACTCCACCCGGAACGTGTCTTTATCTGTGCGCAGAAGTACGATTTCCGCCTTGCCGAGGATCGTGCGCGACGCGGCTCCGACCGGAAACGAAGACAAGGACAAATCCTGCGGGCAGCCGGCGGCAAGCGTCTTTTCCGCACCCGGTCCCGAGACAATGATCGCCAGATTGCGGTGAGAAACGTCGGTCGCTGAATGCACGGCGCCCACGACCGAAAGCACCGCCATCAGATCGGCGCCGTTCTCGTCGATCAGCAGCCATTCGTCCGGTCCGATCCAGAGCACCGACCGGGCACCGGCCCGGCCCGATGTTTTCGGATCGGTCGGCACGGACAGACCGAGCGCGGAGGAAAGTGCTGCAAGCGATTCCGCCGGCGCGCGCAGCGCCACACGGCTCGCTGCCGGCGCCGTCGTCAGCCGTACTGTTGCGGAGCCGCCGAGACGGCCGGCAAGCGCCGGCCTGCGAATTGCGACATCAGCCATGGATGCGGCCTCCTTCCTTGTCAAAGAACACCATATCCGTCACTTCGACGGCGATCGTTCGGTCCTCCATCGGCACATAGAGCGTCTCGCCCATCCGCGCCCGGCCGGCGGCGACGAGCGCGAAGGCGATCGACCGGCCGCAATTTTCCGACCAGTAAGCCGATGTGACGTGACCAAGCATCGTCATCGGCTTCGGCTCGTTCGGGCTCGCGACAATCTGTGCGCCTTCTTCGAGCACCAGCTTCGGGTCTTTGGTGATAAGGCCGACGAGCTGCTTGCGCCCATCCTTGACGAGATCCGGCCGCTTCAGCCCGCGAATGCCGACGAAATCCGTCTTTTTCTTCGAGACCGCCCAGGAAAGTCCGGCGTCATCGGGAGTCACGGTCCCATCGGTATCCTGCCCGACGATGATGTACCCCTTCTCGGCGCGAAGTACGTGCATCGTCTCGGTGCCGTAGACGCAGGCGCCGAGCGGCTCGGCATTGGCCCAGACCGCTTCGAGCACCGACTGGCCGTAATCGGCCGGCACGTTGATTTCGAAACCGGTTTCACCGGTGAAGGAGACGCGGAAGAGCCGCGCCGGCACTCCGCAGACCGTGCACTCGGCAACGCTCATATGCGGGAAGGCTTCGTTCGAAAGATCGAGCCCTTCGACCAGCGGCGCGACGATCTCGCGCGCCTTCGGCCCCTGCACGGCGATGACAGCCCATTGCTCGGTCACCGAGGTCAGCCACACCTTCAGATCCGGGAATTCCGTCTGCAGATAATCTTCCATGTGATGGAGAACGCGCGGCGCACCGCCGGTCGTCGTCGTTACATGAAAACGGTCGTCGGCCAGCCGTCCGACAACGCCATCGTCATAAACGAAGCCGTCCTCGCGGGTCATGATGCCGTAGCGGGCCTTGCCGGGCTTCAGCGTATCCCAGGCATTGGTGTAGATGAGGTTCAGGAACTTTGCCGCATCAGGCCCAACCACCTCGATCTTGCCGAGCGTCGAGGCGTCGAAGACGCCTGCCGCCTCGCGTGCCGTGCGGCATTCGCGGTTGACCGCCTGATGCATGGTCTCGCCCGCCCGCGGATAGAACCAGGCACGCTTCCAGTTGCCGACATCCTCGAAGACCGCGCCATGGGCTTCCTCCCAACCGTGCAGCGGCGTCTTGCGCGTCGGATCGAACAGGGGGCCGCGCGAATGGCCGATCAGCGTGCCGTAGGTGACCGGCGTATAGGGCGCACGGAAAGTGGTGAGACCGACCTGCGGGATTTCCTTGCCGAGCATTTCGGCGGCAATCGCCAGGCCATGCATGTTGGAAAGCTTGCCCTGGTCCGAAGCCATGCCATTGGTCGTGAAGCGCTTGATGTGCTCGATCGAATGCATGCCTTCGCGCACGGCAAGGCGGATATCCTTGGCGCAGACGTCGTGCTGGAAATCGATAAAGGCCTTGGCGTTGGTCTTCGGCCCGGCGCCTTCGGCAGCACCGATCATGCCGCCCGTCCAGTCATAGGCCTGCTCGGCCGAAATTGCGATCTTCTCGCCGCTGCTTCCGCCGGTCGCCTGCGCCATCAGTTCGCCAGCGGCAAGCGATTCCTCGATCGTCCGCTGCAGATCGTCGGTGCCGTTGCAGGCGCCGACCGAGAGGCAGTCCTGCGCATAGGAGCCGGGCAGGAAACGCTGGCTTTCGGCGTCAAAGGCCACTTTGCCGCGCGACTGCGAGAACAGATGCACGGACGGCGTCCAGCCGGCCGAAACCAGCAGCGCATCGACGGCGATCTTGCGCGGCGAACCGCCGCCGTTGCGCGCCACCGTCATCGAAGAGATGCGCAACCGCCCCGACGTATTGACGACCGACTGGCCGGCCAGAACATCGATGCCGAGCGCACGCGCCTCTTCCAGCACCGCCGCTCCCGGCGCCTGCCTGCTATCGACGATAGCGGCGATCGACACACCGGATCGTTTCAGATCGAAGGCCGCCTCATAGGCCGAATCATGCGCCGTGTAGATGCCGACCTTGGCCCCGACGGCGACGCCGTAGTGATTGAGATACATCCGCCCGGCCGAGGCCAGCATGATGCCCGGCCGGTCGTTGTTCGGAAATACCATGTGCCGCTCAATCGCGCCGGTGGCCAGAATCACCCGCTTGGCCCGGACCTGCCATAGCCGCTCGCGCGGCAGATCGCGGGAAGGCTTGGCGACATGATCGGTGACGCGCTCGGCAAGACCGATGAAATTGTGGTTGTAATAGCCGAAGGCGGTCGTACGGACCAGCACCTCGACATTGTCCATCGCCTTCAGGCGAGCCACGGCCTTCTGCGCCCAGCTGTTACCGTCCTGTCCGTCGATCGTCACGCCAATATCGTAACGCAACGCCCCGCCCGCTTCCGCCTGCTCATCGCACAGGATCACCCTGGCGCCGCTGTCGGCCGCGGCCAGCGCCGCTGAAAGCCCGGCAAGGCCGGCGCCAACCACCAGCACGTCGCAATGGGCATATCGGCTGGCATAATGGTCGGGATCCTCCTCCGTCGGCGCGACGCCGAGGCCGGCGGCACGACGGATGATCGGTTCATAGACGTGTTTCCAGGCGGCACGCGGCCACATGAAGGTCTTGTAGTAGAAACCGGCGGCAAAGAACGGCGACATCAGGTTGTTGACCGCGCCGACATCGAAGGCTAGCGACGGCCAACGGTTCTGCGAGTTGACGATCATGCCGTCGAACACTTCCTGCACGGTGGCGCGCACGTTCGGCTGCTTGCGCGCCTTGTCGCGGGCGACGTCGATCAGCGAATTCGGCTCCTCGGCCCCCGCCGACAGAATGCCGCGGGCCCGGTGATATTTGAACGAACGTCCGACAAGATGCACACCGTTGGCGATCAGCGCCGAGGCGACGGTATCGCCTTCGAGCGCCGTATAGGTCTTGCCGTCGAAGCTGAAGCGCGCTGTTTTGGCCGGTGTCAGGCGGCCCTTGCCGACGATACGGTTCACGCCGCTCATTGCGCCTCTCCTTCCACGGCTTCATATGTCTCGACAGGCGCATGTTTTGCAGCCGCCGCACCGATCTCAGGCTTCGGTTCACCCGCCTTGTAAGTCACGATGAACTTGTCGCTCACCGTGTCGCGCGCCGCGTTGAAAAACCGCCCGCAGCCATGGATGTGCCGCCAGCGTTCGAAGATGAGCCCCTTCGGATTATCGCGCAGAAAGAAATAGGCCTCGAATTCCTCGTCCGAGATCGAGGCGATATCGGCGGGCCGCACGATATGCGCGTCACCGGCACCGCGGAATTCAAGCTCGGAGCGCTCTTCCTGACAGTAAGGGCAATGGATCAGCAGCATGTGTGATTTCCTTCTCCTCCCCTTCTCCCCAGCGGAGAGAAGGTGCCTGAAAGGCGGATGAGGGGGTGAGCGACGAAAGGAACGAACGTCAAAATAGCAGTCAACATCAGTGTGCCACCGCCGCCGCCGCCGCCTCGTCGATCAGCCGGCCACTGCGGAAACGCTCCAGCGTCAGCCCGGCATTGAATTTGTGCGGCTCGTCGCGGGCAATCAGATGCGCGAAGAGATTGGCCGAGCCCGGCGTCGCCTTGAAGCCGCCGGTGCCCCAGCCGCAATTGACGTAGAGCCCGGGAACCGGCGTCTTCGACTGGATCGCCGAACGATCCGGCGTATTGTCGACGATGCCGCCCCATTGCCGCATCATCTTGACGCGGCGGAACATCGGGAAGAGTTCACAGATGGCGTCGAGCGTGTGGGTGATGATCTGCAAGCCGCCGGTCTGCGAATAGGAATTATACTGGTCGGTGCCGGCGCCGATGACGAGCTCTCCCTTATCGGACTGGGAGATATAGGCATGCACCGTGTTCGACATGACGACGCACGGAAAGATCGGCTTCAACGGCTCGGAGACCAGCGCCTGCAGCGGGCTCGATTGCAGCGGCACGCGCACATCGGCCATCTTCATGATCGTCGTCGTATGGCCGGCCGCCGAAACGGCGACTTTCTTGGCGCCGATGAAGCCGCGCGAGGTCTCGACCCCGGTCACGCGTCCATCGGGGCCGCGCCGGATGCCGGTCACTTCGCAATTCTGGATGATATGCACCCCGCGGTCCGAGGCTGCGCGCGCATAACCCCAGGCGACCGCGTCGTGCCGCGCCGTGCCGCCGCGCCGCTGCAGGGCTGCGCCATTGATCGGATAACGCGCGCTGGCCGAAATATCGAGCGGCGGGCAATAGGCCTTCGCCTGCTCCGGTGTCAGCCATTCATTGTCGATACCGTAGAGCCGGTTGGCATGGATATGCCGCTTGAACGACTGCTGGTCGTGAATATTGTGCGAGAGCATCATCACGCCACGCGGGGAATACATCACATTGTAGTTGAGCTCCTGGGAAAGCCCTTCCCAGAGCTTCATCGAATGCTCGTAGATGTGCATGCTCTCTTCGTAGAGATAATTCGAGCGGATAATGGTGGTGTTGCGCCCGGTATTGCCGCCGCCGAGCCAGCCTTTCTCTATCACCGCCACATTGGTGATGCCGTGCTCCTTGGCGAGATAGTAGGCAGCACCCAGTCCGTGGCCGCCAGCGCCGATGATGACGACGTCATATTCAGCGCGCGGCTCAGGCGAAGTCCACTGCTTCTCCCAGCCCTTGTGGCCACGAAGGGCCTCCCTCGCCACGGCAAAAACCGAATATTTCCGCATCCGACTTGTTCTCCTTCGGGAAAGGGCTGTTCTCCGCGCCATACAAATCGCAAATCCAAATGCGGCACAACGGTTGTTTTGCGACGCGTAAGAGCTTTGCTTTTGACACTAAGCGACATGATGTCGAAAATCCGCGCGGTTTTCGCACGACATAGTGTGCCGTTTCCGAAGGCCGTTCGGCAGGAAGAGGCAAACCCGACCTTTCGCCGAGAACCGCTGGCCCGGTCCTAACCCAAGTGGGCGAGAAGACAAGCAGTTACTAAAATGTTAATTCACCCTGTATTCCCGGGGTTCCTGTATCATGTGGGGTCGGCGTTCATTACTCCAGGCGTTTTGCATTGTGGTTGCCGTCGCGCAACCGGCACTCGCCGCCGAGCCGGTCGGCCAGGCTGTCGTCATCAAGACGGAGGTAACCGGAGAGAGCGGCCCGATCGAAGTCGACACCAGCGTCCATCGCAACGAACGCATCAAGACATCCCCATCGGGGCTTGGTCAGTTCCTGTTCCGGGACGGCACGAAGCTCGCAGTCGGCTGGGGTTCGTCGGTCGTGATCGACAAATATGTCTTCGATGATTCCCAATCGGTCAAGAAACTGACCATCAGAGCGGCAAAGGGCACGTTCCGATGGGTGAGCGGCAATTCCAATTCCTCGGCCTATCAGATCCTGACGCCCGCCGGCACGATCGGCGTGCGCGGCACCGCTTTTGATTTCTACGTCGGCCCTGATGGCACGACCGCCATCGTCCTGTTGAATGGCGCGGCCCGGTTTTGCGGCCCCGGCGGCTGCCGGCAATTGCAGCAGCGCTGCGATTGCCTGGTGGCCAAGCCGAACGGCAATATGTCGGCGGCAGGCCGGGTCGACCCCAGCATTCTCGAAACGCTCGGAAATGCCCGCGCGCTCCCCTTCCTCTCCGGCAATCAGCGGCTTTCAGGCGGCATCGGCATGCTCGGCGGCTGCAATATGGCGTCAGCCGCACCGGAGAGAAAAGACAGAAAACCGCCTCCGCCGGCGATTGCACCCGTTCCGCGAAAACAGGACCCGCCGCAAAGGCAGGCCGAGCCGCAGAAGGAACAGCCGAATAAGCCGGACAAGCCGCGTCACGACAAGCCCGATCACGGCAGGCCAGACCAGGGCAAGCCAGATCACGACAGGCCAGATCACGATAGGCCGCATCATGACAGGCCTGATCGCCCCGATAAGCCCGACGGGCATGATAATCACGACCGGCCCACAAACCACGACCAGCATCATGGGAATGACCAGGATCACCAGGAACACAACCGCGGCTACGATGGCGATCGCGATCACGACAGAGATCGACACCACGACAGAGGCCGGGGTTTCAATCACAACCGCTGACCTATCAGTCAGCCGCGCTCTTCTCGAAGCGATCATTCGCCTCGCGAAAATGATCGGTCCGGCCGGATACCCGCTGATAGAATTCCGCCAGGCCGTCGATCACCCCCGCCGCCCTGAGCTTTGCCGCGCCGATAAGCTTGCGAGTGTTCTTCGAATGCGCGAGCAGGGCCTGCATCAGTTGCTGGTGGGTGACGACAAGGGCTGAAAATTCCGCAGATGCGGCAACGCGTTCATCGCCGACGACGGCAAGAATCTGCGTTCGGCTGCTCTTTCCTTTGAGCGGAATGGCGCCAGCCTCGATCAGCGCCATTCCCCGCACCGACCTTGCCGTGCTGTCGGATATCAGAATATCGAAGCCGACTTCCTTGCAGCATGATTCCAGCCGGGCCGCGACGTTGACGGCATCACCGACCGCCGAATAGTTGAAGCGGGTCTTGGCGCCCATATTGCCGACGCAGGCAAGGCCGGTATGAATGCCGATGCCGATCCCGACCCGTTGTCCGGGTCCGAAGCCGAAGGCGTCGCCGGCGTTCAATTCGGCGAGCGTTTCACGCATGGCAAGCGCTGCCCGAACCGCCTTGGTTTGATGATCGGCCACATCGATGGGCGCATTCCAGAACGCCATGATCGAATCGCCGATGAACTTGTCGAGCGTGCCTTCATTGGCCACCACATGGCGGCTCAGCGCATCGAGCAACGTGTTCAGGAATGCGACGACATCGGTCGGTGCCAGCCGCTCGCTGATCTCGGTGAAGTTCCTGACATCGACAAACATGACCGTCAGTTCACGGTCGTCGCCGCCGAGGCGCAATGCATCGCGAGTATGCTCGATGCGATGGAGCAGCGATGGCGAAAGATAGTGCCCGAAGGCGCGCCGCACCGCCCGCCGCTCCCGGTCGATCACCAGGATCTTGAACGAGGTCGCGGCAAAATGGATGATCGATCCGCTGACGATCGGCGCCAGCGGATCGAAAAGAAGCCCGGCATAAAGAAATGACAACCAGGATGCCAAGAGCGCCATTGCCGTAGCCATCAGGCCGCAGATCAGCGCGACGGCCGGGCTGACGAAGGTCGTCACCACGACGAGCAGGCATCCGAGCACCGCGATCACCAGAATTTCCAGCCCGTCGGCCCAGTCGGGCCGCGACAGGAAATGGCCGGAGAGGATCTGCTCGACGGCCTGAGCATGCAGCGAAACGCCGGGAACGTTCTCGCCGAGCGCCGTGACGCGAATGTCCTGAAGGCCGGCCGCCGATGTGCCGACGAACACGATGCTGCCGTTAATGGCGGCCGCGATCTCGGGAGAGGCCCCTTCGGCCGCAAGCACCTGCCGGGCGGATATGTACCGCTCGGCCCGGTCGGGGCTGACATAGAGCCAGAGTTCGCCCGCCGCCGTCAGCGGCACGACAAAATCGCCGATTTTCGCAGATGTCATGATGCCGGCGCGATCGGGCGCGCCCGACAGCACATAGGTCGACGCCCCCTGCGCAACGCGCAGCGCCTCCATGGCAAGACTTGGATAGAGCTGCTCGCCGTCGGTCAAAAACAGCGGCACCGCCCGCACCACCGGCGAGGGGTTGCCGGGGTTGAGGCTGATATGGCCGAGCCCCGCCGCGTTGGCCTCCAATTGCGGCCTGAGCGGCGTCGAGGCGCCGAGATAGGGAGGAGCAGAAACGGGGCTTTCGTCTTTGAAGGCGAAACCCGCCTTCACAGGCGGCCGGTAATGGCCCTCATTAGAAAGGCCGAAACCGAGCACGACGGGCTTGCCGGCAATCGAGCGGGCGAATATTTCGTCATTGTCAGGCAGTTTCTCGGCAAGGGAAGGATCGACGCCTGCAACTTCGCGGATAACATTGCGCGGCGACAGCCGGTCCGGCTCGGCGAAAATAAAATCGAAGGCGATGGCCGAAGCGCCCATCTCGGAAAGCCGGTCCACCAGCAGGGCCATCCGGTCCCGCGGCCAGGGCCACTGGCCGAATTCACGCAACGAGGTCTCGTCGATGTCGATCACGCGGACCGGCATCGGCTCGAAGGTCCTGGGAACCAGCCGCTGATATTCGTCGAAAGTCACGCCGCGGATCAGCTTAAAAATCCCGGGATCGCCTGCCCGCAGCATCGTGAGCAGAGCCACGATCGCCAGGCCGATAGCGACACCGATTTGCTGGACGCGCGTCATGATCTCACCGGGTGTCCCCTCCGCACCTGCCGGCAGGCTACGCTGCTTTCGGTTCAAACGCCATTCGCACATGCATGCCCGGTGCCGGATCGTGACCGGATAGAGGCAAGCGTGATTTTTTGCCCGCGCCCCATATCCATCTGGACTTCCGATACCCGATCTGCTATCTCGCATCACCAATCGCAAGGCTGCGGCCGCGCGAACGTTATTTTTTTGCCTCTGGCGCTGCGCCGCCGCAGGCATCGACCAACCAAAGGAACGTGATTCTCGTGCAGGTACTTGTCCGCGATAACAATGTTGATCAGGCTCTCCGCGCTCTCAAGAAGAAGATGCAGCGCGAGGGCATTTTCCGCGAAATGAAGATGCGCGACTACTACGAGAAGCCGTCACAGAAGCGTGCTCGCGAAAAGGCCGAGGCTGTTCGTCGCGTTCGCAAGCTGGCCCGCAAGCGCGCCCAGCGCGAAGGTCTGGTCGCACACTGAGCGTTGCCGTCGTTTTTTCGACGTTTTCAGATGCATTGTGGCGGGGGCGATGGGTTCGCCGCCGCCTTTTTTAGTTTGCCGCTGAAGATCGCATATCCGCGCACCGGATATGCCGCATGGGGAAAGCGAGCCCGAATGGCTGTCAACACCTTCAATCCGTCCCGCGCATTGCGCTTGCAGAAAACCGCATTCCTGCGCGCTTTGGCGCTGGCGGCAATGGTCGGCCTCGCCGGTTGCGAGACGACCAATACCTCAGATGCCGTCATCCGCATCGACAAGGCGCAAGGCTCGGAAGAGAATATCGCCTCGCTGACGGCTGTTATCAATGCCAATCCCAAGGATCCCGAAGGCTACAATGTCCGTGGCTCCGCCTATGGCCGGGCCGGCCAATTCCGTCCGGCACTGAACGATTTCAACACGGCGCTGCAGATCAATCCACGGTTTTTCCAGGCTTACGCCAACCGTGCCCTCGTCTATCGCAACATGGGTCAACAGGCCCAGGCGATCGGCGATTACAATGCCGCCTTGCAGATCAATCCAAGCTACGACGTCGCCTATATCGGCCGCGGCAATGTCTACCGAACGGCCGGCCAGGATGATCAGGCTTTCAACGATTTCGACAAGGCGATCCAGCTTGGCACCACCGATGGCCGCGCCTATCACAATCGTGGCCTGATCTATCAGAAGCGCAATCAGCAGGATAAGGCGATCGACGATTTCTCGAAGGCGATCTCGCTCGCGCCGAATTCGCCCGAGCCCTATAATGGCCGCGGCATTTCCTACATCGCGCTGAACGACAACGACAACGCCTTTGCCGATTTCAACCATGCGATCGAGCTCAACGGCAACATCGCCGAATCCTGGGCCAACCAGGCGCTCGTCTACGAACGCCGCGGCGACAAGGCGAAGGCCGCACGCTCCTATCGTCACGCCGTCGGCCTCGATCCGAAGTACCAGCCGGCTCGCGACGGTCTCGCCCGCGTAGGCGCTTCCGCCGGCTAAGGACATCAGCCGGGCGGCCGCAAAATCGGCCGCCGCAGGGCTCGTCGTCCTCGATGACATATCATAGTATGTTGCAACCTGCTCTTGCTCCCCCTAACATGGCGCTGCTTCGATAGCCTGCTATCGGGTGTTCGAAACTTATTGAGGGCGGCTTGCGAGAGATGCGGATCTTTGCTTTCCTGACCGCTCGCGAACTCTGTTGTCTTTCGCCAGCGCATGAGACTTGGCGCAACAGATGAAGATCGTCGCGCTGTTTTTTCCCAAAGCCTCGATCGGCACTTACCTCGTCGCCATGGCGGTGGCGATCGCACTGCCGATCTTCGCCTTTGTGACGCTGCTTCTGCTGCAGCTGGAAGACAACCAGCGTTCGACGCTGAGACGCGAGACGGCCCAGGATGCACTCGCCCTTTCGCGCATCGTCGACCGTCAGCTTCAGGACATGGCGACGACACTGCGGCTGCTTTCGAGCTCACCGGAGCTCGAAAACGGTAATCTTGCCGCCTTCCACGAGCGCACGGAAACCGCCCTCCGAGACAATACGCTGTTCGTCATCGCCGTCGACCGCAATGGCCAGCAACTGCTGAACACGCGCCGGGCCTTCGGCACGCCACTTGGCACGATAGCGAATATCACCTCTTTCCAGTCGGCCATGACCTCCGGTCGAATCGAGGCTTCCGACGTCTTTCGCGGCCGCGTCAGCGGCGATTGGGTCTATAATGTCACCTTGCCGCGGGCGAACGATCCCGTCGCAGCCCTCATCATCACCCAGGATGCCAAGGATCTAAGCAAGCTCGTGACAACCGAGGGCCTTGCCCCCGGCTGGTCGGCCGCCGTCATCGATCAGAGCGGCCACGTGGTCGCCGCCACAGGACCCGCCAATCTCGAACCCGGCACGCCCTTCGATCCGCGCATCCTGCCGGCATTCACCGCTTCACGCGGCGTCTTCCAGGATGAGGCGATCCTGCCGCACACGCTGCTCGGTTATGCCAGGATTCCAGGCTGGTCGTGGAAAACAGTGATCTGGGGACCGATCGCCCAGGCATCAATCCTCAGCACCTGGCGTTTCCTCATCATCGGCGGCGTGGCCCTTGTGCTCGTCGCCGTGCTCGGCGCCTATGCCGTCGCAAGGCAGGTGCGCACCACCATCCGCGATATCGCCGAAATGGCCAACCGCATGGGCGAAGGCCATATCGTCTCGCCGGTCGAAACCAGCGTCATCGAGGCGAACCAGGTGGCGATCGCCCTTTCGAACGCCTCCTTCGATCGCAGCCAGACCGAGGACCGGTTGCGCTTCGTCATGCACGAGCTCGTCCACCGCACTAAGAACCTCCTGACGCTTGCCCAGGCGATGATGCGCCAGCTCGCCAAACAAGCCGATAGCGTCGAGACGTTCCAGGCTGCCGTCGCCGACCGCCTCGAGGGGCTGGTGCGGTCGATCGAGCTCCTGACCAGCGAGCAATGGGGAGGCGTGTCGCTGCGGCGGGTCGTCGACATTCACCTGCAGGCCTTTCCGCAATCGCGCGAACAGATCGAAATCACAGGCGACGATTTCGTCCTGAAGCCGGACGCCGTGCAGAATCTTGGTCTTGCCCTGCATGAACTCGCCACCAATTCGGTGAAATACGGTGCGCTCTCCGTCCCGCAAGGCCGTGTTCGCTTCGAATGGCACGATGTCACGGAGGAAGACAAGCCGGATGCCCTGCTCCGCTTCAGCTGGGAGGAGCGCGGCGGTCCGCCGGTCGTCGAGCCATCGCGCTCGGGCTTCGGCACGACCGTTATCAAGGCCCATGCTGCCTCCGCCTTCCGCGGCACGGTTCAGGTCGATTTCCGGCCCGAAGGCCTGCTATGGGTGCTGACGGCACAGCGTGGCACGCTGGAGCGGGAATAAGCCAGGAACATTCGCCACCCCTACCCGTTTCGAACAGGTCATTCCCAAGGAGAAAGACCATGTTCAAGCAAACGATGATCGCAGCCGCAGCACTGGCGTCCGCTGCCTGGGCAAATCAGGCCGGCGCGGAAAATTATGTCACGCTTGGCCGTTTGATCTGCGGATCGGATGGCGGTCAGGGTCTGATCGTCACCTCGCAGAAGAACCTCATCTGCACCTATACCCCGGCATCAGGCGGCGCCAAGGCGGTCTACGCAGGCAAGATCGAGAAATTCGGCATCGATCTCGGCCAGACCGGCAAGACCGTGATGATCTGGCAGGTCCTTGCAAAGACCGGCACCGACATGCCGCAATTCGCGCTGGCCGGCGAATATTACGGGGTCGGCGCCGATGCGAGCATCGGAGCCGGCGCTGGCGCCAAGGTGATCGCCGGCGGCAACAACAAGGCTTTCATGCTGCAGCCGCTGAATGTTCAGGCCCAGGAAGGACTGAACCTCGCCATCGGCGTCGAGAAGATGACGCTGGTCCCGGGTGAAACCTGATCAATAGGGCCTCGTCCGAGATGAGCGGCTGCATCTGCGTCATCCATGCGCGATCGCCTTGTTGATATCCTCGGTCATCTTCTTCGCGTCACCGAGCAGCATCATCGTGCCGTCCTTGTAGAACAGCGTATTGTCGATGCCGGCATAGCCTGAACCGAGCGAGCGCTTGACGAACAGGCAGGTCTTCGCCCGGTCGACGTCCAGGATCGGCATGCCGTAGATCGGCGAGGTCTTGTCGTCGCGCGCCGCCGGATTGGTGACGTCGTTGGCGCCGATGACGTAGGCGACGTCAGCCTGGGCGAATTCCGAGTTGATGTCCTCCAGCTCGAAGACTTCATCATAGGGTACATTCGCTTCGGCAAGCAGCACGTTCATATGACCGGGCATGCGGCCCGCGACCGGGTGGATCGCATATTTCACCTCGACGCCGTTCTTCTTGAGATTGTCGGCGAGTTCTCGCAGCGCATGCTGGGCCTGGGCGACCGCCATGCCATAGCCCGGCACGATGATGACTTTCGATGCATTGGCCATCAGATAGGCGGCATCCTCGGCCGAGCCGAGCTTGACCGTCTTGTCCGATGTGTCGGGCCCGCCGGACGCCGTCTCACCGCCGAAACCGCCGAGGATGACGGAGACGAAGGAGCGGTTCATGCCCTTGCACATGATGTAGGAGAGGATCGCCCCGGAGGAACCGACCAGCGCGCCGGTGATGATCAGCGCCAGATTGCCCAGCGTGAAGCCGATGCCGGCGGCAGCCCATCCCGAATAGGAATTGAGCATCGAAACGACGACGGGCATATCGGCGCCGCCGATCGGCACGATCAGCAGAACGCCGAGCGCCAGCGACAGCGCCACCACTGCCCAGAAATCGAAATGGCTCTCGGTGGCGGCAAGCCCGATGATGAAGAGCACGATCAGCACCAGCAGGCTGGCATTGATGACATGCCGGTATGGCAGCAGGATCGGCTTGCCGGACATGCGTCCGTCTAGCTTCAGGAAGGCGATGATCGAGCCGGTGAAGGTCAGCGCCCCGATCGCCACGCCGAGCGCCATTTCGACGCGCGCTTCGGTGTGGATGTGGCCGATCTCGCCGATGCCGAAGGAGGCGGGGGTATAGAGCGCCGAAGCCGCGACCAGCACGGCGGCAAGGCCGACCAGCGAATGGAAGCCGGCGACGAGCTGCGGCATCGAGGTCATGGCGATGGTGCGGGCGACATAGGCGCCGACGCTGCCGCCGATGGCAAGACCAAGGACGATCAGCACGAAGCCGCCGAAATTCGGCGTGGCAAGCACCAGCGTCGTCAGGATGGCGATCGCCATGCCGATCATGCCGTAGAGATTGCCCTTGCGGCTTGTGGCCGGATGCGACAAGCCGCGCAACGCCAGGATGAAGAGAACGCCGGAGACGAGGTAGAGGAAAGCTGCGATATTGGTCATCAGATCCTCACCTGTCCTTCTTGCGGTACATGGAGAGCATCCGCTGCGTCACGAGGAAGCCGCCGAAGATGTTTACCGAGACGAGCACGAGGGCGACGAAACCGAAGCCGGTCGCAAGCCCGCTTGTGGAGATGCCGACCGCCAGAAGCGCGCCGACGACGATGACCGAGGAGATCGCATTGGTGACGGCCATCAGCGGCGTATGCAGCGCCGGCGTCACCGACCAGACGACGTAATAACCGACGAAGATCGACAAGACGAAGATCGCCAGCTGAAAGACGAACGGATCGATCGCCCCGCCGGTCGCAACACTTGCCGCTTCCGGTGCGTGGGCGGCTGCCGTGACGACGGCGGTCACCGCCTGGTCGAGCTGCTCCAGCGCTCTGTCCATTGCTTCACTGGCCATCAGAGATCTCCCTTCTTCGCGCCGCCGAAGGCGGGATGAACCACGTCGCCGGCATAGGTCAGCATCGTCGCCTTGACGAGTTCATCGTCGAGGTTGACGACGACGCTCCGGCTTTCCTTGTTGATCATGGTCTCGAGGAAGGTCACGAGGTTCTTGGCGTAGAGCGCCGAGGCGCTGGACGCAACGCGGCCCGGCATATTGGCGAAACCGATTACCCTGACACCCTCGACATCGGCAATCTCGCCGGCAACGACGCCCTCGATATTGCCGCCGCGCTCGACCGCAAGGTCAACGGCGATCGCGCCCGGTTTCATCGCTGCGAGCATGGCGCGCGAAACGAGCCGAGGGGCCGCGCGACCGGGGATCAACGCGGTGGTGATGACGATATCCTGCTTGGCGATATGTTCAGCCACGAGTGCGGCCTGCTTCGCCTGATAGTCGGCGGACATTTCCTTGGCATAGCCGCCGGCCGTTTCCGCCGCCTTGAACTCCTCGTCCTCGACGGCGATGAACTTGGCGCCGAGCGAGGCAACCTGCTCCTTGGCGGCCGGGCGGACGTCGGTGGCCGAAACCGCCGCGCCGAGGCGCCGCGCCGTCGCAATCGCCTGCAGACCGGCGACGCCGGCGCCCATGACGAAGACCTTGGCGGCCGGCACGGTGCCGGCAGCCGTCATCATCATCGGCATGGCGCGGTCATAGACCGCCGCCGCCTCGATGACCGCCTGGTAGCCGGCGAGATTGGCCTGGGATGAAAGCACGTCCATGGACTGGGCGCGGGTAATGCGCGGCATCAGCTCCATCGCGAAAGCCGAAAGCCCGGCGCTTGCCAGGGCTGCGATCGCTTCGTCATTGCCATAGGGATCCATGATGGCGATGACCACGGCGCCGCTTTTGTAGCCTGCGATTTCCTGTTCGTTCGGGCGGCGAACCTTCAGCACGACGTCGGCCGAGGCTGCATCGGCAAAACCGCCGATCCTGGCGCCCGCGGCCTCGAACTCTCCGTCCGGAATGCGCGAAGCCGCCCCTGCGCCGGCTTCAACGATAATATCGAAGCCGAAACTCTTCATTTTTTTCACGGTCTCGGCGGAGGCCGCGACACGCGTCTCCTCGCCCGCAATTTCCCTTGCAACGAAAACGATATTGCCCAACTGCCCCCTCCTCCGGGTCAGCCGGACCGCCGCAGGCTTTCCTGCGCGGGCCAAGCACCTAAAGCATGTCGTCGCGCAAAACTGTACGGCGCTTTGCGATAACGACATGCGCGAAAATAAAGACCTGAAGCGCGCGGAGCGGATCTTAAAGATCGCGACGCGCTTTAGTCACAAAGCTTCGGAGAAGCCCCTCTCCTCCCCTTGCCGCGATCAGCGGAACAGGAAGATGCCGATGGCGAGAAGAATGATGAAGACGAAGAGGCCGCCAAGAAGGCCGGCGCCGCCGAAGAAACCGGCGGTCATCGCAAGCAGGAGGCAGATGAGAAGCATCGAGCCGTATTTCGCGGCGGCAATGAACATGTCGTAGGTGTTTTCATGTTCCTTGTAATCCATCGGCGCGCCGGTCTCGACCGGTCCGGTATGATGTTCGGCCATAAATATCGTCTCCCTGAAATGCCTCTGCGCTGCCTGATTCCCCCGCCCCGCGAGGGAAGTCCCTGCCTGCAGGAATTACACAATGACGGGCGAAAGCGCAATGCATGAGAATGCCGCAGCCAATGCATGTCGGCTGGCAGTGTGCAGCGGTTCCGGGACAACGACATGCATAAAACAAAGGCCTAAAGCGCGGCGCATGAATCAAATTTGATGCGACGCGCTTTAGGCTTCAAAACCAGCTGTTTCCAGGCGAAAAACCATGAGGGCGGCGACTGCGGATATTGTCGCCGCCCCTCATTGTTCTCACTCAAATGCTCGCCCGGCGAGAGAAGAAGAAATCAGAGCGGCAGGTCGGTGCCGAGTTCGCCTTGCGGCACGAAGCGCGCCGTCGGAATGATGGTGAGCGGCGGCAATGTGTCGTTGGGATTGCGCGAAAACATCATGCGCTGCTCGCTGGCGCTGGAGATGAAGAAGGGGTAGCGCGTCAACAGCTTGCGCCCGACCTCGATCACATTCGTCGCCATCAATGTCACGTCAACCCCGTAACTCTCCGCCAGTCGGCCGGGCACAATGGTATCAGCGTAGAAAACCCGCTTGTAGAAGGCGGCATGTGGGGGCCGGACGGACTGAAGAACGCGGTCCGCCCTGAAATACGCTGCCGCAACGATGGTCGGCCGCAGCGTCAGATAGGGAACCCAGGGCAGATCGGCGGTGAGCTCGGGATCGGCCGCGAAACGCGCGGGGTCGATCAAGGTCAACCCGGCGTCCAAAAGCTCATCCATCGCCTCGGGAAAGGCCTCTCCGGACCGGCTGATACGGTGCTCCGGTGTCACATAATGAACCCGGATGGTGCTGACCAATTCCCCATAATAATACAGGCCGAAGACATAAGCATGGCTGTCGAAATCGACATCGTCCAATAGGCCTCCCGGGGCAAGCGACAGCGCGTCGTGGGCCTTGTAGGCCTTGTAGCGCAGGCGTTCCACCTGCTCCATGTCTTCGCTGCTTTCGACGCGGCGATACTCGACATGATCCAAAACTTCCAATATTTTCGCGCTGAAATCGCTACGCTTGAACAGTGTCTCTGACATTCTTTCGATCCGCTCGTTAACGGATCATTAATCATATGCCGGCGAGATTTAGGCAAGAAAATCCGATAATTCGAGCCGTTTATAAAGTATTAAGGTTAACGGCGCGGAGGATTGTCAGCTGAAAAGCGGCCGTAGCAGAGCGCTCAGGCGACCTTGTTGCGCCGACGTTGAACGGGGCGGCGGCCGATGCCCTGCTGCAATAGCGGGATATTCTGGGAAGGCACCGGCTGCGAAAAAACATAGCCTTGCACCAGATCAGTGCTGCGGTGCTTGTTGAGGAGAGCGAGCTGCTCTTCGGTCTCGACGCCCTCGATGACGATCTTCAGCCCCAGTTCGCGGGCGAGATGGACCGTACCGCGCAGGAGCTTGTGGCGACGGTTATCCTCGACGATGTTGCGGACGAAGGAGCGGTCGATCTTAACGATATCAAGCGGCAGCGTGTCGAGATAGCTGAGGCTGGAGAAGCCAGTCCCGAAATCATCGATCGCGATGGTGATGCCGCGGGCCCTGAGCTCCGCCAGGATGGCGCGCACGGCGGCCGGCTCGTCAATCAGGCAGCTTTCGGTGACTTCGAGATGCAGCCGCGCCGCATCGAGGCCGGAATGGGCAAGCGCGTCGGCGACGACCTGGAGAATGTCGGCATCCCTGAGGTCCCGCGCCGAGAGGTTGACCGAGACGGCGATATGGTCCGGCCAGTTCATGCATTCGCTGCATGCCTTGAACATGACGAAGCGGGTAATGTCGGAAATGATGCCCATATCCTCGGCGAGCCGGATGAAGACATCGGGTGGGATCGAGCCCTTCTCGGGATGCACCCAGCGCGCCAACGCCTCGGCGCATTCGATCCGCGAACCGTCGGCGCGGAACATCGGCTGAAAGACGAGATGCAGCGCCTGGGCCGAAACCGCATCGCGCAGATCCGCCTTCAGCTTCTGCTGCTCGATATAGCGGCCATCCATCTCCCGCTCGAAGCCTGATATGCCGCCCTTGAAGCGCGACTTGCTTTCGAACAGGGCAAGATCTGCCTTGACGCTCCATTCGTCCATCGCGAACGCGGTACTTTCGAGGATCGCGTAGCCGGCGCTGAGCGAGACGAGGAAGGTCAGCTCATCGACCTCGTAGTGACCCTGGATCGCGGCGTGCACGCGGCGGATCTCGACGTCGAGCAAGGCCGGGTCCTTCGCATGCGGGAAGAACAGGATGAACTGGTCGCCCATCAGCCGGCCGAGAATGGCGTTGCCGGAGGCCTGCTTGACGCGGGCGGCGATAGCGCAGAGCAGATGATCGCCGGTGACATGGCCGCGCATGTCGTTGACATGTTTGAATTCATCGATATCGAGAACCATGAAGCCGAGCGGCCCGGACTTCCTTTGATGTTTGGCGAGATAGTCCTGTACCAGCTGCCCGAAATATTCCCGGTTCGGCAGGCCGGTCAGCGCATCGAAGCGGACCATGTGCATGATCTTCTGCTCCGCCTTCACGCGGCTCGAAACGTCCTCGAAGATCAGTACGGCGCCGCCATCAGCCCGTCGGCTGGCGGAGAATTCCAGAGACAGGCCCTCGGGAAAATGAATGAGGGTGCGCGACAGGTTGCCTTCGGCGACCTGGGTGAGCTGGCGCAGGATGAGCTCCGGCTGCGAGGCGTCCATGAAACTGTAGCGAGCGCCATAGCGCAACACTGCGCCGAGGTCGCGGTCCTTCAGCCGCTCCGGCGCGCCGATCTTCAGAAGCTCGCAGGCCTTGCGATTGACGACCTGGATACGGTTTTCGGCATCGACCATCACCAGGCCATGCGGCATGTTGTTGAGCGCCGTATCGAAGCGGTCGGCGATGATGGTGATTTCCCGGCGCGCGATGACATTCTCATAAAGGAACTCGCGCACACCGTTCGCCATCGCCCGCGTCGTCAGCCAGAAGGGAATGAGGAAGATCGACAGCAGGCCGCGATATAAATCCATAGCCAGCAGGCTGCAGACGATCATCGGCAGGCAGCAGAAGAACGTCTGCAGATCGACTGCGAAGCGCGAGCCGTAGTTGCGGCCGACGACGGAAACCATGGTCGCCATGGTGACGGAAATGCAGGCAAGTTCGGCAAAGGAATCGTGGACGACGAAGATGGCGTAGCCGCTGGCAAAGCCAAGCAGGGCGGTGGTGCAGGCCCCACTGGCAACCAGAATCCGTTCCCAACGCTCGATCCCGGCGTGCGACAGGCTCTCCTTGTCGACCTGATCGAACCGCCGGAAAATGGCCATGCGAACGGTGAAAACCAGAAGGAAGGCAACCGACAGCGGAATATAGACGGAGGATTGCGTTTTGGCGGCCACGGCAAGGCACGTAGCAATATGCACGATCACGCCAACAAAAAGCGTCATGCGGTTCCCGGAAAGGGAACTCACAAACGACAGATAAACGTCTAAAGGGACCCTGTTCGGGTTATCTGGCTTCATCCACACTTTCCCTGTGCGCCGGAATTCTAAGCCCAACCCTTTAAAAATTGATTTCAATGGAATCAAACATTTGGTCAAATTTTCTAAAACCACAGGATGAACAGCACACCTTACGCGCGTTATTGCAGCCTTGTGGCGAGATTATTGAAATATTTTATCCACGCCTGGGTTGCTGAAATATTCGGCGGTCATATCGGCCAACCGGCGCATCTAAGACTATACTCCAACGCCAGGCATTTATCCTTCCAATTTCAAAGGCCGTGGTCTACATCGATTGCAAGAGGGAAAACTGCCGGAAAACCGGCAGGACAAGAACAAGGGGAGGCGAATGTCGGTATTCCTGGCCGCCAGTCGGCTGATCGACTGGGTCAGCCGCGTCATGGGCAAAATTTCCGAATATATGGTGCTGCTCTGCTGTCTGATCAGCGCCGGAAACGCCATCGTCCGCTATGCCTTCAACTACAGTTCGAACGGCTGGCTTGAGATCCAATGGTATCTCTTCGCCTTCGTCGTCATGCTCGGCGCCTCGCATGCGCTGCGCAA
This sequence comes from Rhizobium phaseoli, assembly GCF_010668805.1. GTDB lineage: Bacteria > Pseudomonadota > Alphaproteobacteria > Rhizobiales > Rhizobiaceae > Rhizobium > Rhizobium phaseoli_A. Next base: position 240,222 of record NZ_WUFT01000004.1, read on the forward strand.
CAACGAGCATGTCCGCGTCGATCTGATCTATGGTTCGGTTTCCGACAAGGCGAAGATCTGGATCGACATCGTCGGCCTGATCCTCCTCCTCATCCCCGTCTGCGTCTTCCTCACCTGGGTCTGCTGGCCCTTCTTTGCTCTTTCCTACCAACAGGGAGAAATCTCGGGCAATGCCGGCGGGCTGATCCGCTGGCCCGTCAAGCTGGTGCTCGTCGCCGGGTTCGCGCTGCTTTCCCTTCAGGGCGTTTCCGAACTGATCAAGCGGATCGCAGCCCTCACCGGCCATATCAGCATCGACATGACCTACGAAAAGCCGCTGCAGTAACGCGGGCTGGGAGAAACACATTTGTTTGATTTCGGTATCATCCCGCCGGCGATGTTCCTGGGCATGGTCATCTTCATGCTCTACGGCTTCCCGGTCGCTTTTTCGCTCGCCGCCGTCGGCCTGCTGTTCGGCATCATCGGCATCGTCACCGGCCATTTTGGCGAAGTCTTCCTGCATTCGCTGCCGCTGCGTTTCTTCGGCATCCTTTCCAACGACCTCCTGCTCGCCATCCCGTTCTTCACTTTCATGGGTGCGGTGCTGGAGCGCTGCGGGCTGGCCGAAGACCTGCTTGAAGGCACCGGCAAACTCTTCGGCGGCATACCCGGCGGCCTCGCCTATGCCGTCATCCTCGTCGGCGCGGTGCTTGGCGCAATCACCGGCACGGTGGCCGCCTCCGTCATCACCATGGGGGTGATCTCGCTGCCGATCATGCTGCGCTACGGCTACAACCCGCGCCTTGCCACCGGCGTCATCGCCGCCTCGGGCACGATCACCCAGGTCATCCCGCCCTCGCTCGTGCTCGTCGTTCTCGCCGATCAGCTCGGCAGGTCGGTCGGCGACATGTATCTCGGCGCCATCGGCCCTTCGATCCTGCAGGTGACGATTTTCGTGCTCTTCATCCTGGTGATGTCGATCATCCGGCCGAAATCGATGCCGCCGCTGCCGAAAGAGGTGCGCGGTGATTTCAACTGGGCGCTGCTCATCAAGGTGCTGATGGGCATGGTGCCCTCGATCGTGCTGATCTTCCTGGTGCTCGGCACGATCTTCATGGGCCTTGCGACACCGACGGAAGCAGGCGCGCTCGGCGTTGTCGGCGCCATGGCGCTCGCAGCCTTGCATCGCCGCCTCACCTGGCCGCTGATCCGCGAGGCGATGGCCTCGACCACGCACATCACATCCATGGTGGTGATGATCCTGATCGGCTCCACCTGTTTCAGCCTGGTGTTTCAGGGCATGGACGGCTCGCGCTGGATCGAGCACATGCTGTCGGGCATTCCGGGCGGCCCGGTCGGCTTTCTGATCTTCGTCAACATCTTCATCTTCGTGCTCGCCTTCTTCCTCGATTTCTTCGAGATCGCCTTCATCGTCATCCCGATGCTCGCCCCCGTCGCCTCCAGTCTCGGCATCGACCTGATCTGGTTCGGCGTCCTGATCTGCGTCAATATGCAGACGAGCTTCATGCATCCACCCTTCGGCTTCGCGCTGTTCTACCTGCGCTCGATTGCCGGCAAGGACGTCAAGACCTCGGATATCTATATGGGCGCCCTTCCCTGGGTCGGCATGCAGTTGATCCTGGTGGCGATCGTGATCTTCTGGCCGCAATCGGTCACCTATTGGCTGGATCACGGGCCGAAGGTCGACCCGAACTCGATCAAGATCGAAGTCCCGGGCTTCGGCGGCCAGTTCGGCCTTCCGCCGCTGGGCGGCGGCAATGGCTCGCCGCAGATCCCCGGCCTGACCCTGCCGCCACTCGGCCTGCCGGGAGCACCGCCTGCACCCGCCAAATAACCCCACCAAGTAACAGAGCCAAAACAAAACCCCGGACCAAATATGATCCGGGGTTTTGGTACGCGTTCGTGGTATGCGCCGATGGAAGCTCTCAGAGCTTTCCGGCCCGCTGCTGGATCATCATGAACGTATCGAAAGTGTATTCCGAAAGCTGCATCCAGAGATAGGCGTCGCGCTTGAAGGCGGTCTGGTCGTCGTAGATCTTCTTGAAATACTGGTTGGTGCCCGAGATTTCGCTGTAGATGCCGGTTGCCGCCTGGAAGCAGGCTTCCATGATTTCCTGGCTGAACGGGCGCAGCGTTGCGCCTTCGGCAACGAGTTGCTTCAGCGCGGTGGGGTTCTTCGTGTCGTACTTTGCCAGCATGTTGGTGTTGGCGAAGGCGCAGGCATCGGTCAGCGCCGCCTGATAATGCTTCGGCAGGTTGCTCCATTTTTCGAGATTGAAGAAGCCATGCACCGTCGGGCCGCCTTCCCACCAGCCGGGATAATAATAATATTTCGCCACCTTGTGGAAGCCGAGCTTCAGATCGTCATAGGGACCGACGAATTCCGCCGCATCGATCGTGCCTTTTTCCAGCGCCGGATAAATGTCGCCGCCGGCAATCTGCTGCGGGATCACGCCGACCTTCTCCATGACGCGGCCGGCAAGGCCGGCGATGCGCATCTTGACGCCCTTGAGATCATCGAGCGTATTGATTTCCTTGCGGAACCAGCCGCCCATCTGCGCACCGGTATTGCCGGCCGGCAGCGCATACATGCCCTGTGTGGCATAAAATTCATTCATCAGCTTATTGCCGTTGCCCTCGTAATACCAGGCATTGGTCAGACGGCTGTTCAGGCCAAACGGAATGGCCGTTCCGATGGCATAGGTCGGGTCCTTGCCGACGAAATAATAGGAGGTCGTGTGCGCTGCCTCGACCGTACCGGCAGCCACAGCATCGACGGCCTGCAGGCCGGGCACGATTTCACCGGCAGCAAAAGGCTGTATCGTGAAATTGCCGTCTGTCGCTGCGGCGACATGCTTGGCGATATCCTCGGCGCCGCCATAGATCGTATCCAAGCTCTTCGGAAACGACGACGTCATGCGCCACGCAATCTTCGGATTCTCCTGCGCGATCGCAGGCGCGGCCAATGCCGTTGCGGCCACCGCGCCGGCACCGGCGGTTCCCGCCTTCTTGAAAAACGAACGACGATCCATCAAAAACCTCCCATATAGATGGCACTGCGCGGGCAATCTTCACCCCTACCCGCAGCGAGGGGGAAGCTAAGCATGGCGAGAGCCGCGATTCAAGCGTTAGTCTGTTAGCCTTTGGCATCAAGACGGCAATAAGACAACGGCCACGCATCCATCAAAATCAGCGGCTTAGCAGCGAACCCGGAGCCACGGCAGCGCTTCCGCCGCATTTTGGTCACCTGACACAGCCAAGCGTTGACTTGACCGCCGTTCTGGCGGCAAAACGATGTGGAGAAAGATTTATCGGGGCTAATATGACGAAACCAATCGTTGCCATTCCTGCAGATATCCGCAGCTTCGACGGCGCGACCTGGCACGCCGTACAACATCAATATCTCAGTGCCGCATTGAATGCGGCCGGCATTATGGCCTTCATCATCCCCGCCTTCGAGCAGGGCTACGATACTGACGCGATCCTCGACCGTGTCGATGGCCTGTTGGTTTCCGGCTCGGCCAGCAACGTGCATCCTTCGCTCTATGGTGCCGATGCCAGCGATAGGGACGGTCCCTTCGACCCTGCTCGCGACGCCACCAGCCTGCCGCTCATCCGCCGCGCCATCGACCGCGCCATCCCGCTGCTTGCCATCTGCCGTGGCATCCAGGAACTGAATGTCGCGCTCGGCGGCTCGCTGGCAAGCGAGATCCAGGAGCAGCCGGGCATCTCAGACCACCGCCGGCCTGAGGGCGTCGACCGCGACGGCATGTACGCCATTCGCCAGAGCGTCCACGTCAAGGAAGGCTCCTGCATCGCAGGCATTCTCGGCCCGGGCGAGGTCCGGGTGAATTCGCTGCACCGGCAGGCAATCGCCAGAACCGCACCGCGGCTACAGGTGGAGGCGAGCGCCGAGGACGGCACGGTGGAGGCCGTTTCCGTCATCGACGCCAAGGCCTTTGCCGTTGGCGTGCAATGGCATCCGGAATACTGGGCCGAAACCGACAGGCCTTCGAACAAGCTGTTTGCCGCTTTCGGCGACGCCGTCCGCGCCTACGCCGCCGCCAAGCTCCCGCTCACCCCCGCAAAGGCGATCGTCTGACGGTGCGGCCGGCGCGCCATCAGCCCGCCGAGCGTTGAGCAGCAACCATCAATGGTGATCGTCGTCCTCGTCGTCATGCTCGTGCTTGAGCCAGGTGCAGAGCTCCGCCGGCAGCAGTTTCTCATAGGCATCGTCGCTGCCGACGAACTCCCCAAGATCCTTGACGCTGACGAAGCCGACATTCGGAAATTGCTCGGCCGCGCTGCGCAAGAAGTCGAAACCCTCGTCACCGACACCGACCATGACATAATAGATCTGCGATTCGGCATGCTCGGCTTTCTGCAGCAGGGCCCAGGCAGCATCTCTGTCGGCATTCTCGCCATCGGTGAGGAAGTAATTGATCGCCGGAATGCCCGACCGTGTCTCCTCGCCGAATGTATCGCGGCTCATGCCGAAGATCATGCCGAGCAGGCCGCCAGCCGCCTCCTCTTCCATCAAGCCGTACGTCATCAGGTTCGAGCGGATGACCGGTCCGTAATCCGTGCCGCCCCAAAGTACGGCTTTCAGCGCATTGTTGCCGATGATTTCACGCTCGACGTAACCCTCGTAATTTTTGGCGGTGGCCGGTGCGATCGATGCCATCCTTTCCTGATTGGAAAACACCCAAGTATCGATACGCCCGTCGTCATCGAAATAAAGAGCGACGGGAAGAATGCGCTCAAGCGCCGCCTGGACCACACCAGATTTGAAAAGGTCGGTCATCGAGCCCGAGACATCGATGTTGATGCCGACCTGGGCGGGAATGCGCTCGTGAATGCCTTGTTTCTGAAGGACGAAGCCGACGCGTCGAACTTCTTCCTCGGGCTTGTGCAGCTTGAATGTCGTCATTGTCATCCCTCCGGTCTGAGTTTTCCAAGAATGCGCGCATGAATGTCGCGAAGCAGTGATCTGGTGCCAGCCTGCGCTGGCGATTGCGCGCTTCGGGCCGCCGTCAGCGCCGCGGAATAGGCTGCATGCCAGGCAGGCAATTCCTCGTGCAACAGGCCATCGCCAGCGTGTCCGAGTGCATCCACGTGCCGCGCGAGCCCGGCAACAGTATGCATGCTCATCTCGATCGTGGCCTTCGTCGCCGACAGGCTGGCAATCCTCGTCTCGATCGCTTCGGCTTGCGAGGTGTAATGCGCCTGCCGTTCGCGATCCGAAAACTGAACTCCGCCGATATGATCGACCAGGAAGCGCGCCGCCAGGATGTGTGCGGCGAGATCACGGCCGAGCGCCGCATAGGCCTTGCCGACGGCGCGAAGCCGTTTTGCGACCGCAACGATTTCGGGCGCAAGCGCATCGAGCTCCTTCGCCAGGGCCTGCACGTCGGGATAAAGCTGCAGAAAGAGACTGTCGGGATCGCGCGGAGCCGCCAGCGCCTTGATTGCCTTGAAGACGCCGCCGCGAACGGCAAACACACGGTCTGGATCCAGATCGCCGAGACGCTGGAGCAGCTCGGCGCCAAGACGCCTTCCCGTCGCCAAGGCGTAGCTGTCGGCAAGCGCGAGTTCGCTTTCGGCAAGCCTGCCATGCTCTGTCTGAAGGCGGGCGCCGAAGCGTACGACGTCGTCGAAATAATGATCGTCGAGATTGGTGCCGTCGACGATGCGCAACGCCGCCGTCGCAACCGATGCGGCAGCGCCGGGATCGATCTTCAGGAACGCCTCCACGCTGCAGGGAATGCGCCGGCGAATTTCTCCGGCGCCGAGAACACGCGGCTTGTCGCTCTTGAGCATCGGCGGCCGCGGCGAACCGAACAGGACTTTCGGCTGGGTGGATTGTCCGGGAGATTGGGCAACGTCAGGCGAGGCGCTTTCCGGAAAAAGCACCTTGGGCAACCGGCCAGGCTCCCTTCCCGGCGGTCCATCTGCCTTGCCGCTCATCAAACGAGGCTCCGGTTCAGTTGAAATAAGCCTGGATGACGTCGCCAAGCCCGGCATTCGAGCCCGCGCCGACGGCATGGAATCGCCAGGATCCGTCCGGCTGCTTCAGGAAGGAAGCCACCTGTATCGTCGTCTTGCCGGCAAACTCGGCGGTGAGCTGATAGCGGCAAAGCTCGTCATCCATCGCGTCACAAACTTCGATATAGGCATTCTTGACCTTGCCGAAATCCTGTTTCTTGCGCTCGGCATCATGGATCGTCGCCCAGACGGCAAGCTCGGAAACCTCGTTCGGCAGCTTCGCCAGCACGATCTTGAACTCCTCGCGGAAGCCCTCGTCATGGTGGCCGCCGCCATGATCGTCATCGTCGCCATCCTCATCGGGTTCCGACCCTTTGACCAGGCCGCCACGCCCGGTCCGGTCGTCGCGTTCGTGCCACATCGAGCCGTCATCCGTCTGGAAAGAACCGTCGGCATTCTTGCTCAGGGAGCCTTCCGGATTGCCGGAACTGCGCACGAAAGCATAGCAGAGTGCATGCGAGCCGTCATTGTAGAGCCGCGCGCGGTTCGCATCGCCACCGGGATGGACCAGCGCAAAACAATGCACGTCGAGATCGAAGGCCGGTCCCGAACCTTCGGGCGGATCCCAGACAAGTCCCGAATGGACGAGCTGAATCTCCTTCTGTATCTGGAATGATTGCCCCTTGTTGAGCTTGAAAGTTGCCATGCGCTGTCTTTCTCCTGAAGTCTCAGATCGGACGATCGGTCACGATTTGCCGGGCTTGTTCGAGTTTGGCGCGGGCGGCGGCAAAACGTTCCTTGTTTCGCTCGCCTTCGGCGACCACCTTGTCGGCGATATTGCGCAGCCGCTGCGCGGTGCCGAGCACCAGATCGGCATCGGCAAGCCGGGTCTCGCCGGCCGCCCTGACCGAATTCACCGAAACATCCTCCAGCACCTCGGATCCATAGTGCTGCAGCGACGCGCGCAGTTCACGTCGCATTGTGTTCATCTGCTGGATCGACTGCATCTGGAAGAGCGCGTGCAGCCGGATCAGCATCGATTTGATGTCGTTGAATTCCGCATTGGCCGAGGTGACGGTATCTGCAAGGGTGGCAAGCGCTGCACCCCGGGCAATGCCGATCGAGTCGAGGTCGGCCGGCGCCTTGGCATAGGCGGCTTCGAGAACGAGGACCCGGTTCTGGAAGATATCGAGCTTCTGCGAGAAGTCGCGGGCTTCCTGCACCTTGAGCGGGTCGCCGGAGGCAGCCTCCTCCTTCAACCGGTCGAGCTCGCGGCCGGCATCGGCAAGGATGCGTCTTCCGGCCTCGACGAAAACGCCGAGAGACACGATCGTATCGCGATATCCCTCGGCCAGCGTGCTCATGCGCGACACTTCGAGAATGAGCTTGCCGCTCTCCTCGTCGATCCGCGCCTCCATCGGTCTGACCAGATCGCCGAGGGATTTGGCCTTGCTCTGCAGCATGCCGCGAACCTCGTCCGTCACCGATTTGAGGCGCTTGGCGGGGTCGCCGAGACCGACGGCCGTCAACAGGCGTTCGAGGAAATTGCCCTTCAGCTTCTCGCGGATGCTTGCTTCGAGCCCTTTGAGATCGGCATCATTGATGCCGTCCCGGATCGTCCGGAACAATTCGAACAGCACCGGCGACTGCGCATTGGTGATCTGAGAAAGGATGGCATCGAGCTTGGCGCCGAAGCCGCCGATCGCTTCCTGGCCGAAGGTAATCAAATGATGCGGCTCGACCATTGCCAGCCTGTACCGCTCCGCGAGGTCGCCGACCTCGCCGGCTTTCTCTGGCGGAAGAACGACCGTCACCACGGCCGGCAGGCCGCCGGTCGAAAGCGCGGGCATCAAACCCGGGCTGATCTCGAGGGTCTTCATATCCGACGCATTTGGCTCCGACATGCCGTCAATCCCTTTTATTCGGCCCTATAGTCTGCCGGCGCCTCCCGGCGCGATTCCCCAACACACGCAAAGATTGAGAAATCTAGTTGTAAAATCAGCGAGAATGTAACCGAAGGCATTCCACTGGGCAACATATGGTCCACGAACTAAAGTCAATTGACAGCGCTGTTATAGACGCCAGAGACCGGATGCACCTGGCATAAATCAACGTCTATGCGGCACGCTAGCCCTTTTTCGGCGTCTCCGGCACCGGTGTCAGCGCTGCACCTTTCTCGAACCAGGCGATGAGATTGTCGGCGACCAGATCGGCCATCGCATTGCGCGTCGGCACCGATGCGGAGGCGACATGCGGCAGCAGCACGGCATTGGTCGGCTCCAGCAGGTCGCCCGGTACGGTCGGCTCTTCATAAAAGACGTCGAGGCCGGCCGCCCCGAGAGCGCCGGAGATAAGGGCGGCGCTCAGTGCCGCCTCGTCCACCGTCCAGCCGCGTCCGACATTGACCAGAATGCCGTTCGGGCCGAGTGCTGCCAGAATATCGGCGTCGATCGTCTTATGCGTCTGCGACGTCTTCGGAACGATGGCGATCAGCGTGTCCACCGCTTCCGCCAGCCCCTTCAGCGTCGGGTGATAATCGTAGGGTGCATCGGCATGGCGCGACCGTGTATGGTAACTGATCTTCACCTTGAACGGCTCCAGCCGCTTGGCGATCTCAAGCCCGATGCGGCCAAGGCCATAAAGCCCGACATGACGGCCCTTGAGCGAGAAGCGCGACAGCGGATAGGTCGCGCCCGGCTTCCAGTTGCCCGCACGTAGCCAGGCCTCGGCCCGCGGCAGCTCTCGGACGGTATTGAGCAGCAGGCCGATCGCCGTATCGGCCACCTCGTCGTTCAGCACATCAGGCGTGTTGGTGACGACGATACCCCTTCCCGCGGCATGTTTCACATCGACGCCATCGTAGCCGACACCGAAATTGGCGACCACCTCGACATGCGGCAGCTGGTCCATCCAGGCGCCGGGGAACGAGCCCGAGACAGCGACGCCGCGGATGCGGCCGGCTGTGTCGCCGTCGAGGGCAAGCCTTTCCTCGCGGGTGACGGCAATGATCTCAAAACGATCCTTCAGCCTTTCGACAACACGTTCGTGTATCTTCCCAGGAACGAGAATGGCGATGCGGGACATGGCTTTTCCTCTTGGATGACCGTCTTGGCTCAGGCGCGGGGCCGATGGGGGCTGGTGGACTGACGAATGCGCATTTCCGGCTTGATCAGATGCATGCCGTCGGGCTCGTGGCTGCCGGCAAGGCGATCGAGCAGAGCGCGGGCCGCCAGGCGCCCGACCTCGGTCTGGCCGTTCCAGACGGTCGTCAGCGCCGGGGTGGCGATCGAGGCCTCCTCGAGATCGTCGTAGCCGGTGACGGAAATGTCGCGTCCCGGCACCAGGCCGGCGCGCGCAATGCCGTTCATCAGGCCGATCGCCACGAGATCGTTCCAGCAGACCGCGGCCGTCGGCTTCTGCGGCAGCGACAGGAAATGCACGGCGGCCTCGAAACCACCCTGCTTCGAGCGCGGGCCGGGAATGCGCAGGTTCGGATCGACCTCGATGCCGGCCTTGCGCAGCGCATTGACGTAACCCTGGTAGCGGTCGCGGCCGGTGGACGTCTGGTCCGTGCCGCCGATCATCGCAATCGAGCGGTGGCCGAGGCCGATCAGGTGGTTGGTGGCCAGCGAGATGCCATAGCTGTCGTCGCCGCGATAGGTCGGCAGGTCTTGGCCCTCCATCGAGCGCGCAACCAGGATCGCCGGCATGCCATTGTCTTCCGCCAGTTGCACGTCCTCAGGCGGCGTACCGATCGCCGGTGACATGATGACGCCGTCGCCGCCGAGCTGCAGGAGCGTTTCGATGAAGGTGCGCTGCTTCTCGACATTGTCGTAATGGTTGGAAAGGATGAAGGTGTGGCGGCTGCGATCGAGCTCGCTTTCGATCGCCTTCAGGATCTCCCCGTAGAAGGGGTTCATGATGTCGTGCACGACGACGCCGATAATGCCGGAACGCGAGGTGCGAAGGCTGGCAGCGCGGCGATTGTAGATATAGCCGAGCGCGCGCGCCTGTTCCTTGATCTTGTCCCGCGTATTGCTGGCGACGAGCGGACTGTCGCGTAAGGCAAGCGATACGGTCGCCGTTGAAATGCCGAGCGTTTCGGCGATCGTCGAAAGCTTGATCTTCTGGACCACGTGTCCTCCTCCAGGCAGCACGCAAGCAGCAAGAGCCGCCGGAAAACCGGCGCGGCCCTTAAAATGTTTAATTAAAAGATTTAATCGGTGGAAGCAATTCGTCTTTCTGCGAAATTTCAGTCTTCATCCGGATCTTCGATATGAAGAGCTTCCGCCTGCAGATTGGCATCGATCGCCTTCAGCAGGCGGACGAGATTGCGGATTTCCTTTTCGGAGAATTCCAGCGTCGCCAGCCTGTCGCAGGCTGCGGCCGCCATCTCGATCCCCTCCACGCTGCCGCGGCCGAGCTCGGTGAGATAGACTTTGGTGAGGCGCGCGTCCTCGGCGTCTGGCTTGCGCTCGAGGAAGCCCTGCGCCTCCATGCGGCCGATGGTGCGCGTCATCGTCGGCGCCTTGACGCCGAGCCTCTGGGCAAGGCCGCCGGCCGTCATGCCGTCGCTCTCGGCAAGCGAGAGGATGACACCGTCCTGGCCGGCATAGAGGCCGCTTTCGAGAAGGTTGCGCGACAGCACCGTGCGCATGGAACGAGCCGCCTGGGTGAGCGCTGGAGAGAGGTCGACGAGCGTATACTCGGTCTTGTCCTTCTTCTTGGACTTGTGCTTCTTGCCGTCCTTCTGCTTCTTTCCCATAGCCATCCCTTTGATCTTTAAGCCTTGGCGCCGCTGCGATATGACATTGCCCAGGATCTCGTCATAAACAAGAGGCAACGACTGGATGATGACGCCTTCGCCCCGTTTCGAAGACAGCGACCCGGCCTCTGCCGTTGACGTGCACCGCCTGATCGCCGTGCTGCCGCTCGGCGCTCATGAACAGCACGGCCCGCATCTGCCCTTCGAAACCGACTCGCTGATTGCCGAAGGCATCGCCGGGCGATTGAGGACGGCCCTACCGGCGGGGCTCCCCGTCACATTCCTGCCCGTCGAATCCGTCGGCTATTCCATAGAGCATAAGGATGTTGAAGGAACGAAGACGCTTGCCTTCGACCAAGCGGTGAACCGCTGGCTCGGCATCGCCGAAGGTTTGGCGAAGCAAGGCATCCGCAAATTGGTGATGCTGAATGCTCATGGCGGCAATTCGCCTATCATGACCATCGTCGCGACCGAGGCGCGGGTCCGCTTTGCCATGCTGGCGGTGGCGACCAGCTGGACCCGCTTCGACCTGCCCGATGGCGTCATCCCGCCGGAGGAAAAGGCACTCGGCATCCATGGCGGCGATATCGAGACCTCGGTGATGCTGGCGCTTCATCCGAGCAGGGTTGACATGGCGAAAGCGGCGGATTTCCCTTCGCGGCAGAGTGAATTTGCCAGGCGCTTCAAGCATCTGCGCGCCTATGGGCCGCACGCCTTCGGCTGGAAGATGGCCGATCTCAATCCGCAAGGCGTGACGGGCAACGCCGCAGGGGCGACGGCTGAAAAGGGCGAGGCGCTGATTGCGCATGCGGTCAAGGGACTGGTGGAGTTGTTGGAAGATGTCGATGCCTTCGATGTCACGCAGCTCCGATGAATGGTCATCTGCGCCGGACGGATGATGTGATCTTATAACATTATAAAACCCTTTGAACTGCCGCGCCCATGCCATTATATGAGACCAACCGTTCAAGCAGCCGATCTGAAGCTACTCGGCCGCACGCCTAATCCTAGAGGTTCTCATGACCGACGCGATCCCCACCCAGAAGCCTATTCCCGTTACCGTGCTCACCGGATATCTCGGCGCCGGCAAGACGACGTTGCTCAACCGCATCCTTTCCGAAAACCACGGCAAGAAATATGCGGTCATCGTCAATGAATTCGGCGAAATCGGCATCGACAACGACCTGATCGTCGAGTCGGATGAAGAAATCTACGAGATGAACAATGGCTGCGTCTGTTGCACCGTGCGCGGCGACCTGATCCGCGTCGTCGAAGGGCTGATGCGCCGTCCCGGCCGCTTCGACGGCATCATCGTCGAAACCACCGGTCTTGCCGATCCGGTGCCGGTTGCCCAAACCTTCTTCATGGACGACGATGTGCGCGCCAAGACCGAGCTCGACGCGGTCATCGCACTGGTCGACGCCAAGCACCTGCCGCTGCGCCTGAAGGACAGCCGCGAGGCCGAAGACCAGATCGCCTTCGCCGACGTCGTCATTATCAACAAGACCGACCTCGTGACCCCGGAAGAGCTTGATGTGATCGACGACATCGTCCGCGCCATCAACCCGGCCGCCCGCGTCTACAAGACCAGCCGCTCCGGCGTCGACCTCGCCCGCGTGCTCGATCAGGGCGCCTTCAACCTGGAGCGCGCGCTCGAAAACGATCCGCATTTCCTCGAGCACGGCCACGACGACCATGTCTGCGGCCCGGATTGTGATCACGACCACCATCATCACGATCATGATCATGATCATGATCACCATGGGCATGAGCATCATCACCATGGCGCCATGTCGGCGATCCATGATGTGACGGTGCAGTCGGTATCGCTGCGCGGCGGCGAGATGAACGCGGAGCGCTTCTTCCCCTGGATCCAGAAGATCACCCAGACGCAGGGACCGAACATTCTCCGCCTCAAGGGCATCATCGCCTTCAAGGATGATCCCGAGCGTTACGTCGTGCAGGGCGTGCACATGATCATCGAAGGTGATCACCAGCGGCCGTGGAAGGAAGGCGAAAAGCACGAGAGCCGTCTCGTCTTCATCGGCCGCGATCTTGACCGCGAGAAGCTCGAAGCCTCCTTCAAGGCCTGCGAGGCAGCCGCCTGATGCCGACAGTTGCGCCGCTTGATCTCGACGGCCACGTTCTGGCCGTCGAATTTTTAGGTGATGTCCCCTTCTTCGCCAGCGCCGACGGCACGTTTCACCGGCTAGACGGCGGCGACAGGGTTTGCGAAGCCCATCAGGGCATGCTCACCGCCATCCGCGATCCCTATAGCGAGAGCCTGATCTCCGGCGGCGAGGACGGCAAGGTGCTGCGCATTTCGGCCGACGGCAGCGTCAGCGAGATTGCCACCGCGCCGCGCAAGTGGATTTCGCAGGTCGCAGCCGGCCCGCAAGGGGCCGTTGCCTATTCCTACGGCAAGAGTTCGCTCGTGCGCCTTGCCGATGGCACGACGAAGGAATTTGCCGAGGAGCGCACCGTCGAAGGCCTTGCCTTTGCGCCGAAGGGCCTGCGCATCGCGGCCGCGCGGTATAACGGCGTGTCGCTGCACTGGATCGGCATGACCGCCAAACCGGTCGATTTGGAATGGAAGGGTGCGCATACCGGCGTCACCTTCTCGCCGGATGGTAATTTCCTCGTCACTTCGATGCAGGAAAACGCGTTGCACGGCTGGAAACTCGACAGCAAGCCGGGCTCCGAAGCCCGCCACATGCGGATGACCGGCTACCCCGCCAAGGTCAAATCGCTCTCCTGGTCGGTCAAGGGCAAATGGCTCGCCTCGTCAGGCGCGCCGGCCGCCATCGTCTGGCCCTTCCAGGGCAAGGACGGACCGATGGGCAAGGCGCCGCTCGAACTCGGCACCCGCGCCAATATCATGGCAACCGCGGTGAAATTCCATCCGCTGGAAGATATCCTCGCCATCGGCTTCATCGACGGCATGATTCTGGCCGTCCGCATCGCCGACAGCAAGGAGGCGCTGTTGCGCCGCCCAGGCAAAGGCGCCGTCACGGCGATGAGCTGGAGCAAGAACGGCAAGCTGCTCGCCTTCGCTTCCGAAGCCGGCGATTGCGGCGTCATCGATATTTCGTCTTGACGCACATTGGCGGCAATGGACGACATCCCGATTGAGCCTGAAGTCGTGACGCTCACCGCCGACCACATGCAAGCCGCAGCCGGAATCAGGCGTGTCTCCCTCCGGCAACGACTGCCTTGGCTGCCGGATCTGCATACGCCCGAAGAGGAAGAACAGTACTGGCGCATGCATCTGCTGCCGAACTGCACGATCCTTGGCGCCGCCTTGGAAAACCGGCTCGTCGGTGTCATCGCCTATGGCGACGGCTGGATAGAGCAGCTTTACGTTCTCCCGGATTTCCAGGGTTTTGGCATCGGCTCTCTGCTCCTCGGCTGTGCCAAGCAGAAAATGGACGAGATCAGGCTCTGGGCGTTTCAGCGCAATACCGGCGCACGGGCGTTCTACGTACGACACGGTTTTGCCGCCGAGGAGGAGACCGACGGTGCTGATAATGAGGAAAGAGAGCCGGATGTGCTCTATCATTGGCGCAGGCTTCCGGAGCTGACACCCGGCCTGCAGCCGTCTGGCGGCTAAAACAACGGACCTAAGGCCGCAGAATGCCGGGCTTGCCAAATGTCTTGCCCGGACGAAACATGAGCCTACGCAGGGAGCGCCTTGCACCGCTTTGCTGACAGAGGAAACGAGAATGTCGAAATCGACCGACCTCGGTTTGGCCGAGCAACAGCCGCAGCCTTTGGGCGGCGCATCCGTCTGGGCCGTCATCCGCGCCGAGGCAATTGCGCTTGCCGCACGCGAGCCGATTTTGCAGCAATTGCTTGCGGTGCAGATAACCAACGCTGCAGGCAACAAAGAAATCATCGCCCATGTGCTGGCCGCGCGCCTGTCCGTGACGCAGGTGGCAGCGGGCGATCTGTTCGATCTCATCCTGTCCATGCTTGATGATGATATCATGCGGAAGATCGAGGCGGATCTTGTCGCCGTCCGTGAACGCGATCCGGCCTGCACGACATGTCTGCACGCGCTCCTGAACCTCAAGGGCTTCCATGCGCTGCAGACCCACCGCATCGCCCACGCGCTTTGGAACGCCGGCCGGCCGGAGATCGCCTCGTGGCTCGCCAATCTCGCCTCGCTGGTCTTCGGCCCGGATATCCATCCGGCCGCGCGGATCGGCGCTTCCATCATGCTTGATCACGGCTCGGGCATCGTCATCGGCGAAACGGCGGTGATCGAGGATGAGGTATCGATCCTGCAGAACGTCACGCTCGGCGGCACCGGCAAAGAGACCGGCGATCGCCACCCGAAGATACGCCATGGCGTGATGATCGGCGCGGGCGCCAAGATCCTCGGCAATATCGAAATCGGCGCCTTCAGCAAGATCGCCGCCGGCAGCGTCGTACTGAAGCCGGTTCCCGAACATTGCACGGTCGCCGGCGTGCCGGCAACGCTCGTGCGCGTCCACCGCGCCGACGAAATCCCGGCCGAGACGATGGACCAAAATATCTAGAATCATTCTGTTGGCTCAAACGGAGTCGGATGGTCGACCGGCCGGTGCGCGTCGTAGCCCAGCTCTACGGCCAAGCCGGCCGGTCGATCAGCCGGCCCGTTTCAGCCAACCCGAAGGGCCGGGCATCTTTCCGCCAGGATCAGAGGCGATCGGCTCGGACGTACCAAGGGGTATGCCTTTCGCCAATCGCCTCTGCCCTGACGAAAACCTGCTCCGGCAGAATGCTTCAATCTAACCAGGAAAGGCTCTAGAACCCCTTTGAGATCGGCGAGTTCGCGCCGTTCCTACGCGGCTTGGTGCGTTTCTCCGAAGGCTTCGACCCGGTTGCGGCCTTCCCGCTTCGAACGATAGAGCGCCTCGTCCGCCTTCTGCATCAGTCTTTCAAAATCTCCGCCGTTTTGCCCACACGCGGCAACGCCGATACTCAGTGTCGGAAAGACGGCCAGATCGGGCCGCTGCATCACGGCGGCGGCGAAGGCGAGACGGATGCGCTCGGCAATCACCACAGCATCTTCGAGGGAGAAATTTTTCAGCACGGCCAGAAACTCATCGCCGCCTTGACGGGCGAGCAGATCGTCCGAGCGCATGATGCCTCTCGAAACGCTGGCGAAAAGCCGCAGGATATCGTCGCCGGCGGCGTGGCCATGCCGGTCGTTCAACTGCTTGAAATGATCGATATCGATGATGAGCAGCGATACCGGCTGCGAATTGAGAGCGGGCAGATGCTGGGCAAGGCCACCGCGATTGAGCGCGCCGGTCAGCGGGTCGTGGTGGGCGAGTTCGGTTAACTGATTTCGGCTGCGCTCGGCAGCCATCAGCACCATGGCCATGCTGCGAAGCATGATGAAAGCAACCGCCGATACCGCCATCCAGCTATGAACGACACTGCTGCCGAAAGGATCCGGCCCGCCGATTTCGCCGGTCGCCGCAAGAACACTGCGAACCGCAAAGATCGAGGCAGTGCAGACATAGAGGCCGACGAGCAGGGCTGCCGAATACAGCCTCTCGCGCCGGGCAATACCGATTGCCTCCCCCGCGACGGCGAGATCGCAGAGGCAGCAGATGACCGAGACATAGAGAAGCCTCGCCGACACTGCCGAGGGATCTCTGACGATAAGTGCGACAGGCACGCTGACGAGAAAGATGGCAAGCCAGAAATAGCGCTGCTCAAGCGCCCGGCCCGAAAAGACGCGCACGGCAAAGAACATCAGCATGTAGCCGGCGATGGTCACTACATTGCCACCGTCGATCGAGACGGAGTAGGGAACGAGATTGCGCAAGGCGACGAGAAAGGAACCGACGCCGACAAGAATATTGCTCAGGCCCCACCACAGCGGCCACCTCTCGAAGCGGCCGGTCGCATAGGCTGCAAGCTGGAGAATGCCCAGCACGAAGCAGCTCACGGCCACAATGAAATAGATTGTCCTGAGATCCAGCAGCATGACGCTTTCTCGAAATTCTCTCGGAACATACAGGAGGCGTTTTGCGGTTTGATTGGGGGCTTCGCTAAAAATTTAACGATTGTGGTTTTTTCCCCGCTGCACGCCACCACGCGCCGCAGCACCCGAAAAATAATCCGCGCCGCAACCACGGCAGGCCCGCCTGCCTCCATGGTCAAGCGGCGCGGATATTGCCGGCCAGGTGGAACGAGTCCAACCCGACCGGACGTTGCTTCAGGCTGCGCGGCGAACCGGCGCGCCAGCCAGCATGCGTCCCGAGGGGACGATCATGCCGGCCGCGCCGTCGAGCCAGCCTTCCGTGAGTTCGAGCGCCAGAAAGCGCGAGCGTTCGAACGGACCCGGCATGACGAGATGGCGAGCCTTCTCGGCAAAAAAGCCGAAACGCTCGTAATAGGCGGCGTCACCGACGAGCAGGACGGCACCATGCCCACGCTTCTTGGCTTCGAGTATCGCCGCACGCATCAGCGCCGAACCGATCCCCTTGCCGCCGTGATGCGGCGCAACGGCGAGCGGACCGAGCAGCAGCGCATTGATCGGCGTGCCCTCGTCATTGACGCCGGCCTCGATATTCCAGAGCCGCACCGAGCCGATGACATGGCCGTCGCGATCGCGCGCGACCAGCGCCAGGCCCTCGGCCGGAACACGGTTGCGGCGGATTTTTTCCGACGACTTCTTGCGGCGGTCTGCGCCCATGACCCGGTCGAGCAGGTTTTCACGGGCAACGACGTCCGACGGATTTTCGGCGTCGATGGCGAAAGTGGTAGGCGCAAAGAATGCGCGGACAGAATCAAGAACAGCGGCCATCTTGGCCTCCCGTACCCAATACCGTTATCAGCGGCGATGAAGGAAAATTGTGAAATTGCCGCCCCGGTTGGTTACGGGGCCGGCGGAAACGACCTTAGATGACGTAGGCCTTCAGCGGCTCGAAACCGTTGAATGCGACCGCCGAATAGGTCGTCGTATAGGCGCCGGTGCCTTCGATCAGGACCTCGTCGCCGATCGAAAGGGAGATCGGCAGCGGATAGAGGTTCTTCTCGTAGAGCACGTCGGCCGAATCGCAGGTCGGGCCGGCGATGACGCAGGGCTCCATCTCATCGCCGTCGTGCTCCGTGCGGATCGGATAGCGGATGGCTTCGTCCATCGTCTCGGCGAGACCGCCGAACTTGCCGATGTCGAGGAATACCCAGCGCGCATCGTCATTGTCCGACTTCTTCGAGATCAGCACGACTTCCGCCTTGATGACGCCGGCATTGCCGACCATGCCGCGGCCCGGTTCGATGATCGTCTGCGGGATCTGGTTGCCGAAATGCGTGCGCAGCGCCTGGTAGATCGACTTGCCGTAAGCTTCTGCGGACGGAACGTCGCGCAGGTACTTGGTCGGGAAGCCGCCGCCCATGTTGACCATCTGCAGGTGGATGCCCTGCTTGGCAAGCGAGACGAAGACGCGCTTGGCATCGGCAAGCGCCGAATCCCAGGCATCGACCTTGGTCATCTGCGAACCGACATGGAACGAGACGCCGTAGGACTGCAGGCCAAGCTGATGGGCGTAGACGAGAACGTCGACAGCCATCTGCGGAACGCAGCCGAACTTGCGCGACAGTGGCCATTCAGCCCCTTCGCCATCCGTCAGCACGCGGCAGAAGACGCGGGCGCCGGGAGCGGCGCGCGAAATCTTCTCGACTTCCTCGTGGCTGTCGACCGCAAACAGGCTGACGCCGAGCGCATGCGCGCGGGCAACGTCACGTTCCTTCTTGATCGTATTGCCGTAGGAGATGCGGGCGGCGGTCGCACCGGCTTCGAGCGCCATTTCGATTTCGGCAACGGATGCGCAATCGAAATTGGAGCCGAGGCCTGCGAGCAGCTTCAGCACTTCCGGGGCCGGGTTGGCCTTGACGGCGTAGTAGATGGCGCTGTCCGGCATTGCGTGACGGAAGGCGTGGAAATTGTCGCTGATGACGTCGAGGTCAACCACGAGGCAGGGACCATCGGGACGTCGGGTTGCGAGAAAGTCGCGGATGCGCTGGGTGGTCATATCGATTCCCTCTTCCAGTTCCAGAGCTCCGGCATGAACCGGAGGACAAAGGGCATACGGGAACTCGCATTGGAACCAGCCGGTGGAGACCCCGGAACCATAGCAAACGCTCGATGCGCAGATAGTGAACCAACGCCGCCATGCGGTGTAAGTTCGGCTTTGTCTGCCATGGATTGGAGGGAGAATCCCAACCGCACTTCCGGCAATGATGGTGTGCCTCTTCAGTAACCCCCGCTGATGGAAAGCAGGGAGAGAACAAAAAGGCCCGCACCGTCGTTGCTTCAGGCGTCCTCGCATTTTCCGGTTGGCCGGAATAGCGACTGGAGGGGTTAATTCCAGGTACCTTACCGATTTCCTCACCAATTCGAGGGTTCGGCGGACACCCATGGGCACGTGCGACTTTGGGCTGAGGTGGAGATAAGAATATTCGCCTTCATAATCAAGCGATTTTTTGATCGCGGGGCCAAAAAAATAATTGAACAAAACGAGCCGATTTGTTCAACATTCCGAAACAGCGTAAGGGATGTCCATGGATACCTTGACCCGCATACGTGCTTTCATCGATGTCGTCGAAGCCGAAGGTTTCTCCGCCGCCGCGCGGCGCACCGGCCGCTCCAAGGCGCTGCTTTCCAAATACGTGCGTGAGCTGGAGGATGAGCTCGGCGCACTGCTGCTCAACCGCACCACCCGGCAGTTCTCCATGACCGAGGCCGGCCACACCTACTACCGCACCGCCTCCGATATTCTCAAGGAGATCGACAACCTCGCCGATCTCGTGCGCGAAAACAATGCGCAGCTCAAAGGACGGCTTCGCATCTCCGTACCGCGCACCTTCGTCGATGCCGATGTCGGCCAGTCGCTGATCGATTTTGCCAAGGAGAACCCGGACCTTTCACTGGAGATCGCCGCCGACGACCGCTTTGTCGATCTGATCGAAGAAGGCTTCGACGTGGCGATCCGCATCACCAAGCTCGAGGATTCCGGCATGATCGCCCGCAAGATCTCCGATTTCCGTATCCATCTCTGCGCCACGCCGGAATTTCTCGAGCGCTATCCCAACATCGAGCATCCGACCGATATTTCCAACGTCCCCTTCATCGTCGATACCAATGCGCGCACCCAGGCGAGCATCCGCTTCCACAACCCCGATAATACCTCGTTCGCCGTTGCCGTTTCCGGGCCGATAGAGATTAACAGTCCGCATGCGACATTGCGCGCCGCACTCGCCGGCATCGGCATTGCCTTCATCCCGGATTTCATCGCTCGCAAGCCGATCGAGAACGGTGAACTGGTCACACTGTTCAATGACTATATCCCGACCGACCGCGGCATCTATGCCGTTTATCCGCACCGCCGCTACCTGCCCGCCAAGGTGAGGATCTTCGTCGACTACCTCAACAACTGGTTCAAGAAACATCCGTAGCGCCGCCCTTGCGGCTGCGACATCGCGACCCGTGCCAACCCGCGGCTATCTGAATCCAGTAGCGAATCCGGTCCCAATTCCGTCCCAATTTCTGGCAAGAAGTCAGGGTCACCGAACAGGGCAGCGGACTAGATGAGATATTCGACGATACTGATGGCCGCGCTTGTTTCGCTGGCGCCGGCCGCCGCCCTTGCCCATCCGCACATCTTCGTGGAGGCCCGCCTCGAGGTCGTCGCCGACAAGGATGGCAACGTCGAGGAACTGCGCAACGTCTGGCGCTTCGACGAAGTCTTCTCTTCCTCAGTGGTCATGGATTTCGACAAGAACACCGACCTGAAGCTGGAGCCGAATGAGCTCGCGGAGGTCGGCAAAACGGTGAAGCAGTCGCTTTCCGAATATGATTATTACATGAACCTGACCATCAACGGGAAAAACATCACCGTTCAGAAGCCCGACATCATCCATGTCGACTATAAGGACGGCCAGCTGCTGATGTTTTTCGCGGTCAAGCCGGTGGAGAAGATGCCGCTTAAGGGCAGGCTCACCTTCGGCGTCTACGACCCGACGCTCTACACCTCAATCGACTTTCCCACAGACAACGAACTGGCAATCGTCGGCGACGGCTTCAAGGCCTGCAAACATCAGGTGGTGCGACCGGATGCCGACCAGGTGATCTCGCAGAACAAGCAATCGCTGACCGACGCCTTCTTCAATGATCCCACTGGCACCAACATGTCCAAACTCTTCGCCACTCGGCTGGAGGTCACATGCTGACGAAACGCGTGTGCGTCATCTTTTCTGCCGCGGTCTTGGCGCTTCTGGCGGCGGCAAGTCTTGTCCATGCGCAATCGCCGCTCGGCATCGGCACGGCGGAGCCAAGCTTCCAGCCGACCGGCGGGCCGCTCGCACCCCTCTTGCTCTATGTGAACTATGAGCAGCAGGCCTTCTACCGGGCGCTGACCGACGCATTAAAGGGCATGCGCCAAGACCCATGGCAATTGACCTCGCTGATCGGCCTCTCCTTCGCCTATGGCGTCTTTCATGCCGCCGGCCCCGGCCACGGCAAGGCGGTCATCTCCTCCTACATGATCGCCAACGAGATCGAGCTGAAGCGCGGCGTGGTGATCTCCTTCATTTCGGCTTTCGTCCAGGGCGTGGTGGCGGTGGCCCTAGTCGGCGGCGCCTGGCTGGTGCTGCGCGGCACCGGCATCACGTTGACGGCGGCGACCCATGCGATGGAGATCGCAAGCTTCGTCATGGTCATCCTGTTCGGCGGCTGGCTGCTGTTCCGTAAACTGCGTTCGATGACGGCCAACATACCGCGTCGCCGTCTGGTGGCGACACCTGCCGGTTCGGTCAGCATGATGCTCGATTGGAAGGACAATGCCGTCGAACGCCAGACCTATGCCTTCAACGGCAAGGCGCAGCCTGTCGACGCCGCCCATACCTTCGTTCCCGGCATGGCCTGCGAGACCTGCGGCAATGCCCATGTGCCTGATCCCGCCATGCTCGCCGGCGACAGGTTCAGCGCCCGCGAGGCCTGGTCGGCCATCGTCGCCGTTGGTCTTCGCCCCTGCTCCGGCGCATTGCTGGTCATGACCTTCTCGCTGCTCAACGGGCTCTATCTCGGTGGCGTGTTGTCGGTCGCCGCCATGTCGCTCGGCACGGCGATTACCGTTTCCCTGCTTGCCACGCTTGCCGTCACTGCCAAGAGTGCCGCCGTGCGCCTCTCCGGGCGCGGCTCGACCGCCTCGATCTGGATCGGCAACGCCATCGAAATCCTCGGCGCCGTGCTCGTCATGCTGATGGGCGCCCTGCTGCTCGCGGCCTCGCTGCAGGGGTAGGCCTACTTTCCCCTGCTCCGTTGATAGCGCGCTCGTAGCCAGAAGACCGCGAAAAACGCTAGGATCAGGCCGGCGCCGACTGCGATGCCGAGCGTCGGAGAGAAATTGCCGATCCAAAGCACGATGCTTGGCAGGAAATAGATGACGAGGCCGGCGCCAAGCAAGATGACGGCGGCGGCAATGGCCTGCGAGCGGCTCTCCGGGCTCACGCGAGCCTTTCCTTTTCCAGATCGGCGCGGATATCTTGCAGGCGACGGATCTGGTTGCCGGCGGCGTCGAAATTTTCCGGCGAAAGCCAGGTTTCGAAGGCATCGTTGATCAGCGGCCATTCCGTATCGATCATCGAGAACCAGGCAGTGTCACGGTTGCGACGCTTGGAGATCATGTGCTGGCGGAAAACCCCTTCGAAGCTGAAGCCGTAACGGGCGGCCGTCGTCTTGCTCGCCTCGTTGTTATTGTCGCATTTCCATTCGTAGCGACGGTAGCCGAGATCCTCGAAGACATGCTTGGCCATCAGGTAATGCACTTCCGTCGACAGCGGCGAACGCTTCATCTCAGGCCCGTGCGCTACCCCGCCGATCTCGACGACGCCGTTTGCCGGGTCCGCCCTCATATAGTTCGCCATGCCCAGAATCTTGCCGGTGGCATTGTCGCGGAAGATATGGGTGAGCCAGCCGGACTTGGTGTAGACGGTTTCCAGCCAGTTGGCGAAATCCTCGATGCCGGAGAAATCGTCCTGCGCAAAATAGAGAAGCAGCGGATTGATGCCCATGCCGCCAAGCCCGTCCCACAGCGCTTCGAGATGTTCGGCGCGCCGATAGGGTTCGACGGTGACGAAACGGCCCTTCAGTGTCACCGGCTTCGGCGCCGGGCAGCCCTTGAAATTTGTTAGATCGCGCATGTTCACTCCCCTTGTCCAGGAGTGGAGTGGATAGGCCAGCCGCCCGACAAAGGCAACCGGCCTGATGTTACTGTGACAAGGTAACCTTGGCGGAAGACACTGTCGCCTCGATATGGTCGACCAGCTGGTCGGCAAGGCCGAGCCTGCCGGCAAGCAGATCGAGATAACCGCGCTCGGCGCGCGAATCCGGCTCGATGGTGAGCCGCGAGGCGGTGTAGAGTTCGACCCGTTGTTCTTCCGTCGTTGCGGCGGCCACCAGCGCATCGATATCGGTCGGTGAAGCGAGTTCGCGCTCGATGAAGGCGGCAGCCTCGCCGCTGACATCGGCGGCCTTGACCTTGTCCATAATGAGGGCGCGTTCGGCATCGTCGATATGGCCGTCGGCCTTGGCGGCGGCAATCATCGCGCGGATCAGCACCAGCACGAATTCGTTGCTGCCTGCCGGCGACGCCGGCCCGAAACCGGATTCGACAGGCGGCGGCAGGAGAACCGGATTGTTGGCCGAGGGCGCATCCGAAGGGGCTGCGGGCGCCTGCCCTGACTGATAATTTTTGTAGGCCTGGTAGCCGAGGCCGGCGATGGCGGCAAGACCGCCGATCGCCAGTGCATTGCCGGCAATACCCCGGCCTGTCTTGGTGCCGAGAAGCGCGGCGGCGATCGCGCCTGCCGCCAGCGGATTGTTTCTGGCCGTCTGAGCCGCATCACCTGCCCGGTCGCGGACCGAACCACCAAGACCCGGCACCTGCGAACCCAAGAACTGGTCGAGAAGCTTCTTTGCGTCGAACATTCCTCGTCATCTCCCTGTTTGAAGCTGGAAGCGTACATAGGTTTGCGACGGCTGGAATACAAATCGGGGGCAAGCGGGGTTGTAGCGCGAGGCTCCCCGCCGTCTACCGAACGTCAGGCCTTCAGTGCCGCCGCTTCGGCCGCAAGCTTGGTGATCCCCGCCCAGTCGCCGGCTGTGACCAGCTCCTTCGGCGCCACCCAAGAGCCGCCGACGCAGATGACGTTCGGCAGCGAGAGATAATCATGGGCGTTCTTCAGCGAAATGCCGCCGGTCGGGCAGAACAGCGTGCCGGCAAGCGGCGAGGAGAGCGCCTTGAGATAGGCGGCGCCACCGGCCTGCTCGGCCGGGAAGAATTTCAGCACCTGGTAGCCTTCTTCGCGCAGCGCCATGACTTCGCTGGCAGTCGCAGCACCAGGAAGCAGCGGCACGTTCGAATCAGCGGCGGCATCGAGCAGTTCCTGGGTCGTGCCCGGGCTGACGATGAATTTAGAACCGGCCTCGACAGCGGCTTCCCAATGAGCGGCATTGAGGATCGTGCCGGCGCCGACTTCGGCGCCCTCGACCTCGGCGGCGACGGCGCGTACGGCCTCGAGTGCCGCCGGCGTGCGCATGGTGATCTCGATCGCCCTCAAGCCGCCTGCAACGAGCGCGCGGGCCAGCAGTACAGACGACTTCACATCGTCGACGATCAGGACCGGAACGACCGGCTGGAGTTTCAGAATGGAAAGGAGCTTCTCTGTTTTCTCGCCCATGGTCGCGCGACTTCCTTGAAACGATTGAATTCGGTTCCCGAATAACGCCCTCGCGGAACCTTGTCGAGATAAAACCGGGCGATATGTCAAGATGGGTAGGAAATGCGCGGAAATTGGACTACCGTGCCGTCATCGTCACCAAAGGTTCACCGTATGGCGAAAGAGATTGAGCGGAAGTTTCTCGTACGCAGCGATGGATGGCGTTCAGCCGTCGAGACGAAGTCTGCCCTGAGGCAGGGTTACATCGCCTCGATGGACGACCGGTCCGTCCGCGTGCGTATCCTTGACGGCAGGAAGGCAAGGCTGACGATCAAGATCGGCCGCAGCACCATCACCCGCGACGAATTCGAATATGATATCCCGATCGCCGAGGCCAAAGAGCTGTTGCAGAACGCCATCGGCATCGTCATCGAGAAGACCCGTTACCGCGTCCCGTATGAGGGCTTCGTCTGGGAGGTTGATGTCTTTGCCGGCGAGCATCGCGGACTGGTAATTGCCGAGGTGGAGATGAGGTCGGAAACCGATAATCCAGCCCTGCCCCGTTGGCTTGGCCGTGAAGTGACCGGCGATTTCCGCTATTCCAACCAAGCCCTTGCCACAGAATACGAGCGCGACAGGCATGGGCTATCGCATTCGGCCTGACGCCGATTTCACCAAGGCGTTCCGCAGCGTCGCGACGCATCAGCTGGAACGCGCCGTCATCGTTCTCGACGAGCAGCCGGACGGCGCGCATAAGGCGATCCATTCCTTCCGCAAGAACCTGAAGCGATTGCGCTCGCTCTACCGCCTCGTGGCGCGCGAGGTGCCGGATTTCCAGGACCGCGAAAATGCCAGGCTGCGCGATGCCGCACGCTCGCTCTCAGCAATCCGCGACGCGGCTGCCCTCATCGGCACGGCGCAGTATCTGCAGCATGCAGCCCGCGGGAACGAGGAAAGCGAGGCACTCGCCCGTATCGTCACGATTCTCCAGGGCCGCCGTGACTGGATGGTGGAAGCCGAAAGCGGCCTGGAACAGCGGCTGAAGGAAACTTCCGACGTTCTGAAGGCGGCGATCACCGCCCTGGATGCGGTCTCCTTTGATGGCGGCCACCGCAAGAATGCCCGCATGCTGGCAAAGAGCTGGCGCCGCACCGCTGGGAAGGCCAAGGCAGCACTCGCAGCTTGCCACGGCGAGGCATCGGCCGACGATTTCCACGATCTGCGCAAACGCACCTACGACTATCAGCTTTATCACGGCCTGTTGCGCGACGTCTGGCCCGGCGCGATGAAGGCCAAGCGCGATGCGGCCAAGGAACTCGCCGAGGATCTCGGCCACATTCACGATCTTGCCGTGCTCTGCGAACTGGTCGAGGCCGAGCCGCAGCTCTTCCCCCGCAATGACGACCTCGCCCATCTGCTCGACGCCATCATCTTCCGCCAGCAGGAAGACCGGCGGCAAGCGCTTCTTAAAGCCAAAACCGTCTTCGCCGATGATCCCGACGAGGAAGCACAACGCATCGAGCTTCTCTGGCTGACGGCCGGGAGGTGAGAGGCGCACCAGCGAAGGCAATTGCGCGACCCGCCGATTTTCTGTATTTCCGCCCCATGACCGACAGCCTCACACACACCAGCCCGTTCCTCGTGGCCGCACTCTACCATTTCGTTTCCGTGCCGCGCTTTGAGAGCCTGCAGAGCCCGTTGCAGACGCTTTGCGAGGAGAACGGCGTCAAGGGGACACTGCTTGTGGCGCATGAGGGTATCAACGGCACGATCGCCGGCCCGGATGCCGGCATTTACGCCGTGCTTTCCTTCCTGCGCGCCCAGCCGGAATTTTCAAGCCTGGAGCATAAGGAAAGCCGCGCCTCGAAAATGCCTTTCCTGCGCATGAAGGTGAAGCTGAAAAAGGAAATCGTCACCATGGGCGTCGAGGACATCGACCCCAACAAGGTGGTCGGCACCTATGTCGCGGCGAAGGACTGGAACGCGCTGATTTCCGATCCCGATACGATCGTCATCGACACCCGCAACGACTACGAAACGGCAATCGGTACCTTCCGCGGCGCGCTCGACCCGAAAACCAAGACCTTCCGCGAATTTCCCGATTGGGTGCGCGACAATCCCGGCCTGCACAATAAGCCGAAGGTCGCCATGTACTGCACCGGCGGCATACGCTGCGAGAAGGCGACGGCCTTCATGAAGGCTGAGGGCTTCGACGAGGTCTATCACCTGAAGGGCGGAATTCTGAAATATCTCGAGGAGGTGCCACAGGAGGAAAGCCTCTGGGATGGCGCCTGCTTCGTCTTCGACGAACGCGTGTCCGTCGAGCATGGGTTGAAGCAAGGCGAACACCGGCTATGCCACGCCTGCCGCAACCCGATCACTTCAGAGGAGGTCACCTCGCCGCACTACGAGGAAGGCGTTTCCTGCAGCCACTGCTATCACACGCGGACGGAAGAAGACCGGCTGCGTTATCGTCAGCGGCAGCACCAGATCGCCCTCGCACGAAAGCGCGGCCAGCGGCATATCGGCAGCTGAGCCGATATTCAGGGGATCAGCCTTGCTGTCTGAGGCAGGCGTTGCCGGTCAGGCTGCGCCGATGCGGCGCCGGGCCGCCGGTTCCGCTGCGCGTCGCTCGTTCAGCATCTCAGTGATAAGCTCGGCCGTCACCGGCTTTCCGAACAGATAGCCCTGCAGGCAATCGCAGCCGAAGAGGCGCATGGCTATTGCCTGCTCCTCGGTCTCGATGCCTTCGGCCGTCACCGGAATGTCGAGCGAGCGGGCAAGCGCCACCGTCGCCTGCAGCATCTCGCGCTGACGTTTGTCCTCGTTGACACCCATCACCAGCGAGCGGTCGATCTTGATCCGGTCGAAACCGAACTGCCTGAGATAACCGATCGAGGAGAAGCCGGAGCCGAAATCGTCGAGCGCCACTTTGACACCCAGCGCCTTCAGCCGGTCGATCGACTGGCGGGTGCGCTGCGGATTCTGGATCATGTAGCCTTCGGTGATCTCGAGCGTGATACGGCCGGCCTCGATTTCGGTTTGCTTCAGCACGTAGCGCACATAGTCGGCAAAGGCGGGATTGCGGAACTGGCCGGGCGAGACGTTGACCGAGACGTTGAGTTCCGGCCATTGCTTGGCTGTCTCGCAGGCCTTGCGCAGCACGAACAGACCGAGCGATTCGATGAGACCGCTGGTCTCGGCGATCGGGATGAAGACCTCGGGCGAGATAGGGCCATGGCCCGGACGGTTCCAGCGCACCAGTGCCTCGACACCGGTCGGCGCATGGGAGGCCGCATCGATCAGCGGCTGGTAGGCGAGCGTCAGGTCGCCGCTCTCAATGGCGATCCGGAGATCGAGCTCCAGCGCATTGCGCTGCTCTCGATCCGCATCCATCGACGGATCGTAGAGCATCATCCGCGCACGGCCGGCTTCCTTCGCCTTGTACATGGCAAGGTCGGAGCGGCGCACCAGTTCTTCACGCTCGATCATGCCGCAAGGCGACATGGCGATGCCGATGCTTGCTCCGACGACAACGACGCGGCGGCCAATCTCCAGCGGCTCGACAAGAAAATCGAGGATCTGCTCGGCTAGCTGCAGTGCGGCGGCATTCTCGCCGTCGGAGAGAAAGGCGATCGCGAATTCATCGCCGCCGATGCGGGCGAGAACCGCGCCTTGCGGGATGAGCACGTCGAGACCGGCAGCGACCGCGCGGATCAACTGGTCGCCGGTGCCGTGGCCATAACTGTCATTGACCTCCTTGAAGCCGTCGAGGTCGAGATAAAGGAGCAGCACGTTGCGCTTGGACTGGCGAGCCTCGACGACGAAGCGGTCGACGGCAAGCCCGAGACCATCGCGATTGGAAAGACCGCTCAGCCGGTCACGTAGCGCCTCCTCGCGGGCGCTGTTTTCCTCGGCCTTCAGCCGGCGGCCGGCAAGCCAGCCGATGACCAGCAGCACCACGAAGAACAGCCCGACCAGGCCGAGCGCCTGGATAACCATCGGCCGCACCTGTGCGTAGCCGACATCACCCGGTGAACGCGAGGTCCAGACGAGCTTTTTGAGTATTCCCCCGGACGGATCGACGATCGGCACGAAATAATCGGCCTCGAAGCTCGCCGGCGCCAGCCTCAGCCCGCCGATGACATAGGTCTGGCCGAGCGCGGCCACCCGGTCATTGTCGAGATGGCGGGCAAAAACGAGATAGCGGTGTTGGCCGGCAGGCACATCAAGCGCGCCGGATTTTTTCCGCACCAGGGCGACACCGACAGCGGCAACACCGCGTTTGGTAGTGACGAACCCGACCGCTTGGGGAGTACCGGCTAGGCCGGCCGCCTTCGCCGTCTCGAACAGGGTCC
Source organism: Rhizobium phaseoli (assembly GCF_010668805.1). Lineage (GTDB taxonomy): Bacteria > Pseudomonadota > Alphaproteobacteria > Rhizobiales > Rhizobiaceae > Rhizobium > Rhizobium phaseoli_A. The sequence goes on from NZ_WUFT01000004.1 coordinate 269,049, forward strand.
AGAGCGACGGCGCGAAGTAATCCGCGAGCGGCTCCTCCATCGGCTTGCCGTCGCGATAGGCCATGATCGGCGTCTTCCCGTCATCGATGATGATCGCCATGTCGAAAAGCGCGCTGTTGACCGACATCTCGCCGTAATTGCTCGCCGTCCAGGCCATGCCGTCTGGCGAATAGACATTGACGGCGGCATCGTCCCAGGCGGCGTAATCGTCGAGCGTCGCGCCGAGCTGGTCCTCGAAAGTCTTCAACGCCCCGATCGTCGTTTCGCGCGAGCGCTCATCATCGAGGAGATTGGAATTCTCGGCCACGCGTTCGAGCGCCGTCAGCACCATCACGGTGACGATTGCGACGATGACGGCAAAGGAGAAAAGTACGCCCGTGACGGTAATGTGACGGCCTATTCCCAATCCCTTGCTCTGCGGCTTTCCGGCTGTCTGCATTACGGCTCCCTGACCGTCCGACTTTGCCAGTCAAGGGTTCAAAAACGTTTAAGCAACCGCCTGTTGAATCTTTGCGAGACCTTATTCTTTGCCTGCCGATGACGGAAAATTCAGGAAAGCAATGTCAACCGCCCCATCTAACCCGCCTTGTGATTGCCCTTCGGGAATTGTGCTGCGAGGTCGCGATACCACTTGCCGCTTTTCTTCACCGTGCGCAGCTGGGTCTGATAATCGACATGCACGAGACCGAAGCGCATGCGGTAGCCCTCCGCCCATTCGAAATTGTCCATCAGGCTCCAGGCGAAATAGCCGCGCATGGGATAGCCGTCTTTGATGAGACCGGCCACGACATCGAGATGGTCGCCGAGATAGTCCAGGCGCATCTTATCGTCGACCACGCCGCCAACGACATCGGTGTTGTCGCAGGCGCCGTTCTCGGTGATGTAGCATTCCGGCAGTTCATAGCGGCGGTAAAGGCCCTCGACCAGGAGCTTCAATCCCGGCGCATAGACTTCCCAGCCGATATCGGTTTTGACGTCGCTTGTCGGCGGCGCTTTCACCGTCCACGGGAAATCGCCCTTGCGTTCGGCATCGTCGGTGACCCGCTCCGGCGTGTAGTAATTCAGACCCCACCAGTCGAGTTTCTGGCTGATGAGCTTCATGTCGCCATCCTCGATGGCGGGCATGCGGTCGCCAAGCGCCTCGACGAATTCTTTCGGATATTCGCCCTTGAAGACGGGATCGAAGAAGGCGCCGTTGTGGAACTGGTGCGCACGCTCAGTGGCTGCAAGATCGGTCGGGCTGTCGGAACCGGGGATGATCGAAGCGGCGTTGAGCACAAGCCCGACGGGAACATCGGGGGCTTCCGAGCGGATCGCCTCGACGCCGAGGCCATGGGCGAGGTTCATATAATGCATGGCGTGAAGGGCGGCCTGCATATTGCGTTCGCCCGGAGCGTGGATGCCGTAGAGATGGCTCAGCCAGACGATGCACCAGGGCTCATTGAAGGTCGCGACCTTATCGAGGCGATCGCCAAGGCGGTTCATCACTGTCTTGGCATAGCGCTGAAACGCATAGGCGGTTGAGCGCGCCGTCCAGCCGCCGTCGCCGGCAAGCAGCAGAGGCAGATCCCAATGGTAGAGCGTCGCGTAGGTCTTGATCCCCCGCGCCTTGCAGCCGTCGACCAGCCGATCGTAGAAATCGAGACCGGCCTCATTCACCGGACCCGTGCCGTCGGGGATAATGCGCGGCCAGGCGATCGAGAAGCGATAGGCTTCAACGCCCATCTCCTTGATGAGATCGAGGTCCTGCTCCAGCCGGTTATAGTGGTCGCAGGCGACGTCGCCATTGTCGCGATGATAGACGCGGCCGGGCATATTGCAGAAGGCATCCCAGATCGACGGCTTGCGGCCATCCGCCTTGCTGGCGCCCTCAATTTGGAAGGCGGCGGTGGCAACGCCGAAGGTGAAGTCGCCGGGGAAGCGCTGTGCGAGTTTTTTCGGATCGATCACCTTAAAATCCTATCTCTAGCTTGGCCGTTTGCGCGGGATTTAGCCAAGCGTGAAGGCAAAGTACAGGCTGGCGGCGAGAAAAACTGCAACGTTGCAGGAAGTCCCCCTCTTCCCATCTGCCCGCACTCATAACGGCAATGTCAGCAGGCGTGACTTGCTGTTGAGGCCACGATCCTTACACGGGAAATGGCATCACAAATGTGAAAGGAATCCCATGCTGTCTTCCGTCCATCTGCTGCAGCCTCATCTGCTGAGCCTGCTGCGCATCGTCTCGTCACTTGTCCTTTTCAGCTACGGAACGCAGAAGATTTTGCATTTTCCGGTTGCGGCAAGCGTACCGTCTGCCGGCTCGCTCTCCTGGATTGCCGGGCTTATCGAACTCACCCTCGGCTTCCTGGTCCTGGTGGGATTCCAGACCCGTATCGCAGCCTTCGTGCTCTCCGGCCTGATGGCCTTCGCTTATTTCATCGGGCATGCGCCGAAGGGCATCTATCCCGCCCAGAACGGCGGCGTCGCGGCAATCCTGTTCTGCTTCGTGTTTCTGTATCTGGTGGCGGCAGGCGCGGGACCGTTGAGCGTGGACAACCTGCTGAAGCGTGGCCGCACTGCTGCTGCCTGATCACCATAAACAAAACGCCGAGGCGACTTTGAGCCCGCCTCGGCGTTTTTCATTGGGCGACGCGGATCTGTAAACTCAGACCTTGACCCATGCGCCGTTTTTCTTGGAAGAGGCGACGCAAGCCTCGACAAAGGCCACACCCTTCACGCCGTCATCGACGGTGGGGTAGACCACTGCCTTGTCGACGGCTTTGCCCTTCTTGCGGGCATTGATCGTATGCGCGGCTTCGGTATAGATCGTCGCGAAGGCTTCGAGATAACCCTCGGGATGCCCAGACGGCACGCGCGAAACGCGGCCGGCAGCCGCGCCTGAACCGGCGCCGCCCCGGGTGATCAGCCGCTTCGGTTCGCCGAACGGTGTGTACCAGAGGTAGTTCGGGTCCTTCTGAGTCCATTCCAGCCCGCCCTTGGAACCGTAGACGCGGACCATCAGGCCGTTCTCATGGCCGGGCGCCACCTGGCTGCACCAGAGCATGCCCTTGGCCGGCTTCTCCGAGCCCTTGGCCTTGAAGCGCAGCATGACATGGGCGTTGTCATCCAGCCGGCGGCCGGGAACGAAACTGTCGAGATCGGCGGCGAGACTGTCGAGCTCCAGGCCTGATATGAAGGCGGCGAGATTATAGGCATGCGTGCCGATATCCCCCGTCGAGCCACCGACGCCGGATTGCGCCGGATCGGTGCGCCAGGCGGCCTGCTTCTGGCCGGTCTGCTCGACCGCCTCCGTCAGCCAGTCCTGCGGATATTCGGCCTGGACGACTCTTATATCGCCGAGTTCGCCGTTCGCGATCATCTCGCGCGCCTGGCGGACCATTGGATAACCGGTGTAATTATGCGTCAGCACGAAGAGCGCGCCGCTCTCGTCGGCAATCTTCTTCAGCTTCTTCGCATCGGCAAGGTTCGATGTCAGCGGCTTGTCGCAGATGACATGGATGCCACGCTTCAGGAATTCCTTGGCCGCATCATAGTGCACATGGTTCGGTGTGACGATCGCCACCGCCTCGATGCCGTTCTTCAGTTTCGCCTCGCGGATCGCCATCTCGCGGTAGCTGGAATAGGTCCGCGACGGATCAAGGCCGAGGTCGCGGCCTGATTGAACCGCCTTTTCAGGCGTCGACGACAGCGCGCCGGCGATGAGCTCGTACTGATCGTCGATGCGTGCCGCGATCCGGTGCACCGCACCGATAAACGCGCCGGCGCCGCCGCCGACCATGCCGAGCCGGATGCGCGGCTCGCGGGTCTGTTCGGATGATGCTTCGATTGCCATTCTGTCCTCCTGAAATTTAAACTTGGTGCGGATGCGCCCCTCATCCGGCTGCCGCCACCTTCTCCTCGTTCAAACGGGGAGAAGGGATATGCCGCGCCGCCTCCGTCCCACTCCAACACTTCGTTGGGCAAGTCCCCTCTCCCCGTTCACGGGGAGAGGGTTAGGGTGAGGGGCAGCCCTCGCGGCACACCCTATGTCTCAGAGCCCCAGCATCCGCCGGTTCGCCGCCTGGTCCGTGCCGCTGCCGGCGAAATCGTCGAAGGCTTTCTCGGTGACGCGGATAATATGGGCGGCAACGAATTCGGCCCCTTCGCGGGCGCCGTCCTCCGGATGCTTCAGCGCGCATTCCCATTCGACTACGGCCCAGCCGTCAAAATTATTCGCCGTCATCTTCGAGAACACCGCGCCGAAATCGACCTGGCCGTCGCCGAGCGAGCGGAAGCGGCCGGCCCGTTCCACCCAGCCCTGATAGCCGCCATAGACGCCCTGGCGTCCGGTCGGATTGAATTCCGCATCCTTGACGTGGAACATCTTGATGCGGTCTTTGTAGATGTCGATGTTGTCGAGATAATCGAGGCACTGCAGAACGTAGTGCGAGGGATCGTAGAGCATGTTGGCGCGCGGATGGTTCTTCACCCGCTCCAGGAACATTTCGAACGTGATGCCGTCATGCAGATCTTCGCCGGGATGGATCTCGTAGCAGACGTCGATACCGTTCTCATCCGCATGGTTGAGGATCGGCGTCCAGCGGCGGGCGAGTTCGTCGAAGGCGGTTTCGACCAGACCGGCAGGACGCTGCGGCCAGGGATAGATGAACGGCCAGGCGAGCGCGCCGGAGAAGGTCGCATGCGCCTTGAGGCCGAGGTTTTTCGAAGCCGTCAACGCCATCTTGACCTGCTCAACCGCCCATTCTTGGCGCGCCTTCGGATTGCCCCGCACCTCGGGTGCGGCAAACCCGTCGAAGGCTTCGTCATAGGCCGGGTGAACGGCGACGAGCTGACCCTGCAGATGGGTGGAGAGTTCGGTGATCTCGATGCCGTTTTCGCGGGCCTTGCCGGCGAATTCGTCACAATAATCCTTGGACGTGGCGGCCTTCCGCAGATCAATCAGCTGGCTTGCCCAGGTCGGCACCTGGACGCCCTTGTAACCGATATCGGCCGCCCATTTGGTGATCGCGTCCCACGAGTTGAAAGGAGCGGTATCGCCCGCGAACTGGCCAAGGAAAAGGCCGGGGCCTTTGATCGTCTTCATGTCAGATTCCTCCCTGAATATCGACCGTAAACGTTTCTGAAGTGTTGTAGCACGCAATTTGGCGGGCGCAAGGCACCTATTTACCTTACAGCGCCGCGCGTCTGAAAAGACGCGCAAAGGACGCTGTAACACTTAAAATCGCTGCATAATTTTATCCTTAAATCGATTCCGATTTAAGGAATTATGCAGTAGCCTGCGGATTTGGCGCAAGGCCGGAAGCCGATGGCGCGAGCTAATCATGGTGGGCTTTGGCGGGCAAGAGGTACGTGCAGCATTTTCGGCTGGACATTGGATCGACGCATTAAAAATGCGCCCATCCTTTCGAATGGGCGCATGTCTCCAGTCGATGGATCAGAACGGAGAATCCGGGAAGTAGAAGTCCTTGGCATTGTCCTTGGTGACGAGCGTCGCATCGAGGATGTAGCTGCCGTGAACAGGGACTTGATCGTAGAGTGCTGCCGCCGTCAGCTCCATGGCCGTACCGACCATTGCCGGCGGATAGAGGACGTCGACCGGGATCAGCTTGTCGCCGTCCATCACCTTCTTGACCATGTCCTTGGAGCCGGCGCCGGCGACGACATATTTGATGTCGGTGCGCTTGGCCTGCTCGATCGCCTGCAGAACGCCGACCGCCATGTCGTCATCCTGGCACCATACGACGTCGATCTTCTGATACTTGGTCAGGTAGTCCTGCATGACCTTGAAGGCATCGTCGCGGTTCCAGTTGCCGTACTGGCGGTCGAGAACCTTGACGTTCGAGCCGGCAATGCCCTTATCGAATCCGTCCTGGCGCTGCTGGTCGATCGGGATCGGCAGACCGCGGATGACGACGACCTGCGCATCAGGCGTGGTGTCCTTGATGTACTTGCCTGCGACTTCGCCGAGAGCCGGATTGTTGCCGGCGACATAGAGGTCACGCACGGAGTTGTCGTTGCTCGACGGCGCGCGGTCGACGAGGGCGACGAACTTGCCCTTGCCCTTGACTTCCTTGATGGCGTTGACGAGCGGATCGGGATCCGACGGCAGGATGACGAGAGCGTCGATGCCCTGCGTGTCGAGATCCTGCACAGCGTTTGCCTGGCTGGCAGCGTCCGGCGAGGTCTTGACGATGACGTTGAGACCAGGATGTTCGGCCATCAACAGCTTGGCGGTGCGCTCGGCATGAAACACCACGCCCGACGTCCAGCCATGGTCGGCGGCCGGAATGGACACGCCGATAGTGAATTTCTTGTCCTCGGCGTGAGCGGCGCCGGCAAACGTCACCGCCGCAACCGCCAGGCCCAACATCAATCTATGCATGCTATTTCCTCCCAAATTTCAGGGACTTTTCCATATCGGGACCGGACGCCCTGAAGCCCGATCAATTGCAAGGTCGTCAATTGCAAGCTTGGTCAAAGCAAACCGGGTCGATTCATGATTTGCGCACCAGCGAGCGTTGCACGAACATGGCGATGATGATGATCGCACCCTGGATGGCGCCGATCAGATACTCGCTGATGAAGTTCGACAGCAGCATGATGTTGCCGACGAGTTCGAGAATGAAGGCGCCGCAGATCGTCCCCCAGACCCTGCCGGCGCCGCCCTTCAGCGCCGTGCCGCCGACGACGACGGCTGTGATCGCCTGCAGCTCCCACAGGATTCCGGTCGTTGCCGACGTCGAGCCGAGACGGGGAACATAGAGCAACACGGCAATGGCGACGCACAGGCCCTGGATGACGAAGGCAATCGTCCTGACGCGATTGACCGCGATGCCGGAATAGCGGGCAACATCGCTGTTTGATCCCACAGCGACGACGTGGCGCCCGTAGCGGGTGCGATAGAGGATAAAGGCCGCAACCGCCGTCACTGCCAGGATCAGCACGATCGGTACCGGCACACCGGCGATACTGCCGAAATAAGCAGGACGATAGAGCGTCTGGATATCGGCGGAGCGAAGGGTGATCGCGCCGCCCTGCGACAGCCATGTCGTCAGGCCACGATAGATGCCCATCGTTCCGAGCGTCGCGATGAAGGGCTCGATCTTGCCCACCGTGGTGATCAGGCCATTTGCCAGGCCGCAGAGCGCACCGGCGACGATCGTGAAGACGGCCGCAACCGTCAGCATCAGCACCGGGTTTTCGATGGCGCCCGAATTCATCAGCAGGATCATCAGGCTGGCGACGAAGGCCACCATCGAGCCCACCGACAGGTCGAGATCGCCTGCTGAGATTACGAAGGTCGCCCCGACCGCGATGATGGCGATGAAGGCGCTGCGCGTCGCGACATTGGCAAGGTTGGTGATGCCGATGAAATTGGGATTGACCAGGGCTCCGACGATCAGAAGCAGCGCCAGGGCGACGAAAGGCGCGACCGCACGCAGATCGACATCCCGCCAGGATCGGCGCCGGATTTCCCTGGTCTCCTCGTTGACGCTCATTTCCAAAACCAACCTCCCGCCCCATCTTTTTTGGGCATTTTATCTGTCCGCTTCAGCCCTCAGGCCGCCGCCTTCTTCTTCAGCCCGGCGGCGTAACGCATGATCTCCTGCTCGGAAATCTCGTCGCCCTCGAGCATGCCGACGATATGTCCTTCGCGCATCACCACCACCCGCGTGCAGAGGCCAATGACCTCCGGCATCTCCGACGAGACGACGATGATCGAGCGGCCGTCCCGCGCCAGCGCCGAGATGAAATGATAGATCTGCTGTTTGGTGCCAACATCGATGCCGCGCGTCGGCTCGTCGATGATGATGATGTCGGGCTCGGTCTCCATGACCTTGGCCAGCAGCAGCTTCTGCTGGTTTCCACCCGACATCCGGCCGGCGACGATATTGCCGTCGCGCACCCGGATATCGAAACGCCGCTTGGCCTTCGCCAGAGCAGCCGCTTCGCTGCCGGGGCTGAGATAACCGCGGCGCGAATGCCTTCCGAGCGATTGCAGCGTCAAATTGGCCATCATGCCGGAGCGCAGCAGCAGGCCCTTCGACTTGCGGTCCTTGGTCATGTAGGCGAGCCCGCAGCGATTGGCGGCATGGACATCACCGGAGGGAACCGTTTCCCCTTTGATGACCACCTCACCCTCGAGACGGGTCCGCAACCCGGCGATCGCTTCCATCAGCTCGGTGCGGCCGGAGCCGATCATGCCGGAAAAACCGATGATCTCGCCTTTGCGAACCTCGAAGCTCGCATCCCTCACATAACCCGTCGACACCGAGGCGACGCTGAGGACGATCTCCTCGTCGACATCAGGCTCGACCTTGGCGGGATAGAGACTGGAAAGTTCGCGGCCGACCATCAATTGCGCGATCGATTCCCCGTCCAGAATCGATGTCTGCGACGTCTTGATCCATTGGCCGTCGCGCAGCACCGTGACACGATCGGTCAGCTCCATCACCTCGTCGAGCTTGTGGGACACGAAGACGAAGCTGGTGCCCTGGTCACGCAGCTTGCGAACCTGCTTGAAGAGCATATTGGTCTCTTCCCGCGACAGCACCGCGGTCGGCTCATCCATGAACACCACCCGCGCTTCGCGGCTGATTGCCTTGGCGATTTCGACCATCTGCTTGTCGGCGATGGAAAGCGTGCTGATCAGCGCATTCTCATCGACATGCGAACCGAGCACATCAAGAACCTTGCGTGTCTCCGAACGCATGTATTTGCGGTCGAGCACACCGAAGCGCGTGACTTCGCGCCCGAGAAAGAGGCTCTCCGTCACCGTCAGATGTTCGGCGAGGTTGAATTCCTGGTGAATGATGACGATGCCGAGCGCCTCGGCGGCACCGTTGGGCGGCAGGACGACAGGTTTGCCGTCAAGCAGAATTTCGCCGGAACTCGGCTGTTCGAAACCGGACAATACCTTGACAAGCGTGGATTTGCCGGCGCCATTTTCACCCATCAGCGCATGGATTTCGCCGGCGCGGAGATCGAAATTCACGCTGAAGAGGACCTGCACCCCACTGAAGGATTTGCATATGCGCCTGGCGGACAGCACCACGGGTGCGGTGTCGGCAGTCTCCACGGTCATCAGATCCTCCCCAAGCGGTTCTCCGGCCGCTAAGCACCTTATGTAAACCTTTACATACATCGTGTAAAGGTTTACATCGTTGATTTACACAGATCAGTTGAAGCCTGCCTTTGACCTCCCGACAAGTCTGTGTAGTGTCGCGGCGAAGACAGCCCCAAGGCAGAGCCCAGTGTCGAATTCCACGCCCGCAACAATCGAAGACGTCGCCCGGATCGCCGAGGTCTCCATCGCGACGGTGTCCCGGGCAATCCATATGCCAGAGAAGGTCGCCAATTCCACCCGCCTCAAGGTCAACCAGGCGATCGCCATCACCGGTTACACCACCAATGCCATGGCGCGCAGCCTGAGGCTCGGCCGCTCCAACATGATCCTCGTCGTGGCGCCCGATATCGGCGACCCCAATTTCTCCAACATTCTCGTCGGGCTGGAAAACGAGGCCCGCGCCCACGGCTACGGCATCCTGATCGGCCACACGCAGAACGACGCCCAGCGCGGCCTCGAATATCTGAAATTCCTGAATTCCAACCAGGCAGCCGGGCTGATCCTGTTTACCGGCATCCTGCCCTTCGGGCATCAGACGATGACTGCGCGGCTGCCGCCGAGCGTCGGCGTTTTCGAGCCTGTTTTCAACGGCGGCATTCCCTATGTCGGCGTCGACGATACCGAGGGCGCCAGGAAAGCGGTGGACCTGCTGCTGGCCGAAGGGCATCGCAAGATCGCCTTCATCGGCGATTCGCGCACCCGGCTTGCCTATACCAGGCGCCGCATGGGTTATGATGCCGGCCTCGACGCCGCCGGCGTCCCGCCGGACTTGCGGATCGTGCTCGAAGGCGATGGCACGATCGAGAGCGGGCGGCATGCGGTCGAACAGCTTTTCATGCGCGACACGCTTCCGACCGCCTTCATGTGCGTCAACGACCAGACGGCGATCGGCGTCATGGTCGGGCTCGGCGCGCGAGGCTACGACATTCCGGGAGATTTCTCGGTGACCGGTTTCGACGACGTGCCGCAGGCCGTCTTCATATCACCGCCGCTGACTACGATCCGCCAGCCGAGAACGGCGATCGGCAAACAGGCGATGGCGCTGCTGCTCGAACTCCTGTCCGATGGCCGGCCGACCGAAACGGAAATCCTGCTCCGGCCGGATCTAGTGGTTCGAAACTCCGTCTCTGCGCCGTCGCGCAACTGGTCGAAGCGTTGAGCCGATAGAGGCTGAGGACTGAGCGCCCGCAGCCATTCTGAAAGGGTTGCGCCGGCGACCGCTGGCCGCCGGCGCGCTTGATCAGACGTAACGATTGACGACGTTCTCGAGCAGTTCCTGCTTGCCTGATCTCGGCTGCGGATTGACGTCCTTGGTCTCGACCCAGGTCGTGATCTCATCCAGCGAATACTCGCCGCGGAAGAGCTTCTGCGCCTCGGCGGATTCCCAGCCGGCATAACGATCGGCGAGCGGCTGCGACAGAGCCTTGTCCTCGATCATCCTGGCAGCGGCCTTCAGGCCGCGGGCGCAGCAATCCATCCCGCCGATGTGACCGATCAGCAGATCCGCCGGGTCGAGAGACTGGCGGCGCAGCTTCGAGTCGAAATTGGTGCCGCCGGTTTTGAAGCCGCCGCCTGCCAGAACGTGATAGTAAGCGAGCGCCATTTCGGGAACATTGTTCGGGAACTGGTCGGTATCCCAGCCGGACTGGTAGTCGTTGCGGTTCATGTCGATCGAGCCGAAGATGCCGAGCGCATTGGCAAGCGCCAGCTCGTGCTCGAAGGAGTGGCCGGCAAGGATCGCGTGGCCCTGCTCGATATTGAGCTTCACCTCGTTTTCAAGTCCGTGCTTCTTGAGGAAGCCATAGACGGTCGCAACGTCGTAATCATACTGGTGCTTGGTCGGCTCCTGCGGCTTCGGCTCAATCAGGATCGTGCCCTTGTAACCGATCTTGTGCTTGTATTCGACGACGAGGTTGAGGAAGCGTCCGAGCTGGTCGAGTTCACGCTTGAGATCGGTGTTGAGCAGCGTCTCGTAGCCTTCGCGGCCGCCCCAGAGAACGTAGTTTTCACCGCCCAGCTTCTGCGTGGCGTCGATGCAGGTCTTGACCGTCGCAGCGGCGAAAGCAAAAACGTCAGGATCCGGATTGGTCGCCGCACCCGACATGTAACGGCGGTTCGAGAAGAGGTTCGCCGTGCCCCAGAGCAGCTTGGTGCCGGTGGAAGCCTGCTTTTCGGCGAAGTAGTCGACAATCTCGTTCAGGTTCTTGGTGTTTTCGGCAAAATTCTTGCCCTCCGGACGCACGTCGGCGTCATGGAAGCAGTAATAGGGCGAGCCGAGCAGCGAGAAGAATTCGAAAGCGACGTCAGCCTTAAGCTTGGCAGCCTTCATCGTGTCTTCGAACCAGGGACGCAGGAAGGTCTGACCACCGAAGGGGTCACCGCCCGGCCAGGTGAAGGTGTGCCAGTAGGCGACGGCAAAACGCAGATGGTCTTCCATGCGCTTGCCCATGACGATTTCATCAGGCTGGTAATGGCGGAAGGCCAGCGGATTAGTGCTGTCGGGGCCTTCGTATTTTATTTTCTGGATATCGCCGAAAAATCCGGTGCTCATCTTGGGTCTCCTTGGGTCGTAGTTCAGTCTTGTCGTTTGTGCCGTCTGGCCCCCTCATCCGACCCTTCGGGCCACCTTCTCCCCCAGGGGAGAAGGTGATGAGGCGCCGCCGCGTGTCTCTTCTCCCCAGCGGGGGGAAAGTGCCGGCAGGCGGATGAGGGGGCCGCTGGCTCCAGTTCTCAATGCGCCAGCGATTTGATCGCCGGATAGAGTGCGCGGTAACGCTTGTAGGCATCCTCATAAGCGCCGCTCAGTGCTGACACTGGCTCGATCGTGCCCGATGTCACCGGCGGCGTGCAGACGGCAATCGGATCTGCCCCGGTTGCCGCGATCAGGCCGAGGCGGGCGGCGCCGAAGGCCGCGCCGAAATCGCCATCGGCGGGGAGGTCGACCGGAACGCCGAGCGCGGTCGCGATCGACGCCAGCCAGTAACGCGAGCGCGAACCGCCGCCGATCGCCGTGACGCGGGATATGCCGGTGCCGGCCGAGCGCAGCGCTTCGAGATTGTCTCGGATGGCAAAGGCAACACCTTCGAGCACCGCCTGGGTGAGAACGACACGGCTGCTTTCATGTTCAAGGCCGACGAAGGCCCCACGGATGACGGCATCATTGTGCGGCGTGCGCTCGCCGGAGAGATAGGGGAGAAAGCTGACGCCGGTCGGCGCCTTCAACGTCTCACCGAGTTCTCCGGTCAGGTCGGCGGCCGATTTGCCGGTGACGCCGGAATGCCAGTTAAGTGCATCTGTGGCCGACAGGATGACGCCCATCTGGTGCCAGGTGTTCGGCAACGCGTGGCAGAAGGCATGCACGGCGCTTTCCGGCTTCGGCAGATAGGAACCGTTGGCGGCAAAAAGCACGCCTGACGTGCCGAGCGAGACGAAGGCGGCGCCATCGCTGACCGTGCCCATGCCGCAGGCCGAGGCTGCGTTGTCGCCGGCGCCGCCCGCAACGACGGCATCGCCGGAAATACCCCATTGCGCAGCAAGTTCCGCCCGCAGCTTGCCGGCCTGCCCGGTGCCTTCGACGAGTGCCGGCATCTGCTCCTCGGAAAGATTGGTGGCGGCCAGCAGTTCGGACGACCAGGCCCGCTTGCCGGTATCGAGCCAGGCGGTGCCGGCCGAATCCGACATTTCGGAGATATAGTCGCCGGTCAGCCAAAGACGCAGATAATCCTTCGGCAAGAGCACCTTAGCGATCCTGGCGAAGATATCGGGCTCATGCTTCTCGACCCAGGCGAGCTTCGGCGCGGTAAAGCCCGGGAAGACGATATTGCCGGTAAGCGCGCGAAAGCGCGGATCGGCATCGAGGGCCGCAGCCTCGACGTGGCTGCGCGTGTCGTTCCAAAGGATGCAAGGACGCAGCACCTTATCAGTGGCATCGATGAGCGTCGCGCCGTGCATCTGACCGGAAAGGCCGATGCCCTTGACTGCAGCCAACTCCTTCGGATGTTTCGCCTTGAGCCCGGCGACAGCCTCCTCCGTCGCACGCACCCAGTGGGCCGGCTCCTGCTCCGACCAGCCGGAATGCGGGCGCGAGACGTCGAGCGAACCATTGGCCGAGCCGACGATCTTCTGATCGCCGTCGATCAGCATCGCCTTGACGCCGGACGTTCCGAGATCGAGACCGAGATACATGGGGTATTCTCCTTTGCCGTTACGGCAGATTGTCTTTCAGGAATATGTCGAGGCGGATGCGCTCCTGCGCTTCGATGACGGCAAGCCCGTCCGCCTTAGCTTTCAATACACGGATGGCGCTGCGCACCTCATGGCCGGCATCCTGGTTGAGGATCGCGTCGATCGTATTGTCGACAAGTGCTGCGCGCGTATGGGCGGTGAGCTCATGGGCAATGACCGTCAGCGTCCGGTCGACGGCCTTCTCCTTCAACGCCCGGATCAGACCGCGATTGCCGGCGCCAAGGCTGTAGACGCCGATGATACCGGCATTCCCGAGCGCGTCGGCGACGAGCCTATGGGCGACTTCGGGGTCATCGCGGCCTTCGAGAACCGGCAGGATCGCAAGATGAGGAAATTCCGCGGCCATAACAGCGGCAAAGCCCTCCAACCGCTCACGATGGTCGCGCACCAGCATGGAACCGGCAAGCACCGCAATCTCACCCTTTCGCGGCCCGAGAAAGCGCCCGAGCAGGCGGGCCGCCGTGCGGCCGGCCGCAATGTTGTCGACGCCGGCATAGTGATGGCGCAGCGACCCGGTGAGATCGGAAACCAGAGTGACGATAGGAAAGCGCTCGCGCACCAGCCTGTCGACGGTGGCGCGCACCTCAGGCGCATCGGTCGCGACCATCGCGATGCCGCAAGGCCTCTCCCGGGAAAGCTCTTCGAGCACAAAAACAAGGGCGGCCGGATCGAAAGCCGGCACCTCGATGGTGCGGATATCGGTACGCTCGGCCGGCGAGCGGAGCACCGCCTGCCGGATCTCGGCATTGAGCCCGTGCATGAAGGAATTGTCGCTGGCCGGCAGGATGAACACCAATGGATACGTACGTCCCTTGGCGAGATTGGCGGCGGCGACGTCTCTGATATAACCGAGCTCACGGATCGCCGTTTCGACCTTCTCCCGCGTGACGTGACGCACACCGGGACGCTGGTTGAGAACCCGGTCGACAGTCGCGAGACTGACACCGGCGGCAGCGGCGATATCGTGAACTGTTGGCCTCATCGTTCCTCCTGACGAGACAATTAGCGCCAAATTTGATGTACGTAAATCAAAAAATCGAACAAGCCGATTTCCTCACCGATTTTCCGGCATTGATACCTGCTTCGGACTGATCCCGCCAGCGATCATCCGCCCGATGGCATAGAGGTCGGAAACCGGCAACAAAAAGGCCCTCCGGAGAGGGCCTTTCAAGGGGCGGCAGGCCGGAGGTCAGTGGCCGCCACCGCCTCCCCCGCCTTGCGGCGCAGGTTTCTTGATCATCGCGACACCGAGGATCATCGCAACGAAAAGCGCGGTCAGGATGAGGAACACGTCGCTGAAAGAGAGGACAATCGCCTGCTTGGTGGCCAGACCGACCATCTGCTTAATCGCGACCGAGGCGCCATCCATGCCATAGGTGTTGAAATTGGCGGTCATGTTATTCATCTGGTCGATCGCGGCCGGATTGCCCCAGTCCAAATTCTCCCGCAGCCGTTCGTAGTGCACGTCCTGCCGGTTGGTGAGTACGGTGTTGATGACCGCAAGACCGACGGCACCGCCGAGGTTTCTGGTCAGGTTGAACAGGCCGGATGCGCCGCGGATGCGCGACGGCGGCATGGTGCCGAGCGCTATATTGTTGATCGGCACCATGCACATCATCAGCCCGAAACCGCGCAGGATCTGCGGGATGAACAGTTCGTAGAAATCCCAATCCGCCGTCAGGTGTATCATGATGTAGGTACCGGCGGCGAAGCTGGTGAAACCGATCACCATCATCAGGCGCAGGTCCATCTTCGTCGACAGCCGACCGGCAATCGGCGCGGTGAAGAACATCGCAAGCCCGGACACGAACATCGTCTGGCCGATCATCAGTGAATCATAGCCACGAATGCGTCCGAGATAGACCGGATAGATATAGGTGAGGCCATAGAGGCCGATTCCCATGACGAAGGAGAAGATCGAGCCGAATGAGAAATTCCGGTTCGAAAAGGCCCTGAGGTCGACGACGGGGAACTCCACCGTGAAGGCACGATAGAAGAAGATGACGGCCGCAACGCCCGAGGCGACGGCGGCGATGACGATGGAGCTGTCGTTGAACCAATCGTTCGAATTGCCCTCTTCGAGCACGTATTCCATCGCACCGAGAAAGATGCCCATCGAGAAAAGCCCCCACCAGTCGAACTTCTTGAAGAGCGACAGTTCCGGCTTGTCGAAATCGATGAAGTTCCAGGTGACGAGCGTGACGATGATGCCGGGGACGATATTGACGAGGAACAGCCAGTGCCAGGAAAAGGCATGACTGAGATAACCGCCGACCGTGGGACCAATGGTCGGCGCCAGCGTGGCGATCAGGCCGATGATCGGCGAAACGATGCTGCGCTTCGACGCCGGAAAGATGGTGAAGGCAGCCGCGAAGACCGATGGGATCATGCCGCCGCCGATAAAACCCTGGATGGCGCGGTAGACGATCATCTGGTCGATATTCGTCGCCGTCGCCGCAAGCGCGCTCGCCATGGTGAAACCGGCAGCCGAGATTGCGAAGAGATAACGTGTCGAGATGATGCGCGCCAGCGTACCCGAAAGCGGGATCATGATCACTTCGGCGATCAGATAGGCTGTCTGCACCCAGCCGACTTCGTCGCTGCCGGCCGAAAGGCCGGCCTGGATTTCGGCAAGCGAAGCCGAGACGATTTGGATGTCGAGGATTGACATGAACATGCCGAGCACCATCGCGAAGAAGGCGATGAGCTTCCTCGGATCCATATGATCCTCGGCATGGGGGGCGGGCGCTGCCGGAATCGTCCCTGCTGTTGCTGTCGCACTTCCGGCCATCGAAGAACCTCCGCCTTGTCTAAAGGCTTACTTGCTCGGCGCCGTGCGGGTATCGACGTCGACGACGACGCTCAGGCCGGCGCGCAGACGCCCGCTATCGAGCGCATCCTGCGGCAGCGCGATGCGCACCGGCACGCGCTGGATCACCTTGGTGAAGTTGCCCGTGGCATTTTCCGGCGGCAGCAGCGAGAAGACTGAGCCGGAAGCCGGCGAGATCGATTCCACGGTGCCGACAACAGGATGGTCGCTATAGGCATCGACATGGACGTTAACCTTCGAGCCGGGAACCAGATGCTGTATCTGCGTTTCCTTGAAGTTGGCGTCGATATAGAGCTCATGCACCGGAACGAGCGCCATCAGACGCTGGCCCGGCGAAACGAGATCGCCTTCCTGGACCGAGCGGTTGCCGACGATGCCGTCATAAGGCGCCTTGAGCACGGTGAAGGAGAGGTCGCGGGCGGCCTTGTCGCGCGAAATTTCCAGCGAACGGACCGAACCTTCGGCCTCCTTGCGCTGCGCCTGGAGGATGGTGATGTTGGCCTGCGCGGCGGTGATATTGGCGTCGCCGCCGGCAAGATTGGCCTTGGCCTGGTCGAGCGCGATATTGGCATTGTCGAGATCGGCGGCAGTGCCGACCGACTTCGCTTGCAGCTCGCTCTGGCGCTTCTGGGTAATCTCGGCACCGCGAACGGCCGCTTCGAGTGCCACCTTTTGCGCCCGCGCCTGTAAGAGGCTGGCATTGGCGCCTTCTATCTGCGCGTCGATGCGCTGCAGCGAAAGCTGTTCGGTGGCGATCTGGGCCTCGGCCTGATCGAGGGCGTTCTGATAGTCGCCGTTATCAAGCGTGGCAAGCACGTCGCCCGCTTTGACTTCCTGGTTGGCGACTACATTCACCTTCGCGACGTAGCCCGTGACCTTCGGCGATATCGTTGCAATATCGCCCTCGATATAGGCGTCGTCTGTCGACACCATGAAGCGGCCGTTCGTCCACCATTCGTAACCATACCAGCCGCCGCCCGCCAGAATGGCGAGAACAACGATCGGCAGCACCGGGCTGCGGCGCTTCTTCGCAGCTGCAGGTGCAGCGACCGGCGCCGACTGCGCAGGCGCCGATGGTTTCTCGCGGGCTTCCGCCGTCGGAGCTTCTGCAACCGCCGCGACTTCGGCCTTCACCTCTTCGGCTTCGGCGTTTTCGCTGACAATCCGCGCGACGCTGCTTTTCTGGTTGCTCGACATGGCCACTTTACCGATCTTGGAGTAAATAATCGAACTGAACGGTTCGGTTCAGTTGACTTAAACCTGTTTTACCGTCATATCAAGATGTATAGAACCAATCGGTTCGATTTCTTTTAAAGAAAAAACGAAACCGTGAATACGGTTAAGGATAAATGACGCTGAAACCCGACCACGCCGCCGTCTTCAGCCCTCCCATTGGCGGAGGCCGGTTTGCCGCGGGCGAAGACCCGGCCAAGCGCCAGCAGATTCTCGCCGGCGCCAAGCGCGTCTTCATGAAGATGGGCTTCGACGCCGCCAGCATGAACGACGTGACGCGCGAGGCCGGCGTCTCCAAGGGAACGCTCTACGTCTATTTCACCAACAAGGAAGAACTGTTTTCGGCAATGATCGAGGCCGAGCGCGCCGCCTTCGTGGCGGCCGTGCGCACGGCGCTTGCCGAACATGACGATCCCGAAACCGGTCTGTACGAATTCGGGGTAAGCTTCGTCACCCATATGACCGATGAAAAGGTCATCAGCGCCATGCGCACCGTTCTTGGCGTGCGCGACCGCATGCCGGTGCTCTGTCAACGCTTCTTCAAGGGCCCGGAAAACCTGCGCACCATCATGCGCGATTTTCTCGAACGACAGATCACCGAAGGCAGGCTCGAGATCGACGATATCGATCTGGCCGCCGGCCAGTTTCTCGACCTCGCCAGCGGCAGTTTCTTCAAGCTCCGTCTGTTCGGAAGCATGGAAGAGCCGCCCCATCGCGACGAAATCGAGCGCGTCATTCGCGGCGCGATCCGGGTCTTCATGGCCGCTTACGGCGCGCGCCAGCACGAGAGCCCCTGACCACATCCTTGACGGTCGCTCCCCGCCGACCGAAACTCCGCAACAACGATCAAACCCGGCTGCCGGCATTTCTCTAAGAAGGAGCGGTAACCAGGGGAGTAAGGATGAGCGCCATCGCACGGGCGATATGGTTCATAGAGAGCCATTTCGAAAGCGATCTATCGCTGGAAGAGATATCGGAAGCAGCCGGATTGTCGCGTTACCATCTGTCACGCGTCTTCGGGCTCGTCACCGGCCACTCGATCAGCGGCTATATCAGAGGGCGGCGCCTCAGCCGCGCCTTGCCCACGCTTGTTAGCGGCTCGTCCACCATTCTCGAGGTTGCGCTTTGCGCGGGCTACGGCTCGCACGAAGCTTTCACCCGTGCCTTCCGCGACCAGTTCGGCATGACGCCGGATGCGGTGCGCCGGCAGGGGCACGCCCGCAACCTTGTCTTGCTGGAGCCGATCAGAATGGACCCCGCCCACCTCAACGACCTCGAACCGCCCCGCTTCGAAACCCTTCAGCCGATGCTCTTTGCCGGTCTGCAGGAGATCTACCCCTATGGCGGCAATGCCGCCATTCCTTCGCTCTGGCAGAAGTTCAATGCCCATTTCGGCCATATACCAGGCCAGAAAGGCAACGTCGCCTACGGCATCTGCACGCATATCGACGGCGAAGCGGAGAAATTCCGCTACATGGCCGCGGCCGAAATCTCCGATGCGGGTGATCTGCCGGCGGATTTTGCAACGCTCAAGCTTCCCGGCCAGCGCTACGTCGTCTTCACTCATCGCGGCCATGTCTCCGGCATTCCCGCGACCATGCACCGGATTTTCGGCACATGGTGGCCGACCTCCGGCCTGGAGCATGGCGAGACCCCCGACATGTTCGAACGCTACGACGAGCGCTTCGACCCCTATACCGGCATGGGCGTCACCGAAATCTGGTTGCCGATCAGAGCATGACGCCGAAAAGTGTGAGCGGTTTTCTCATGACATCGTCCTGTTCTAGGGAATAAAAGTCACATCGATTTCGTATACCCCCTTGCGGTGCTTGCGTAGCAGGCTACCCAAACTACATTGCGCGCGTCATTCACGCATGTGACGCAAGAGGGATATACGCTTATGCAGGAAATCATGACGCTCATTCAGGATCCGGCCGCCTGGGTGGCGCTCATCACGCTGGTGGTGATGGAAGTCGTTCTCGGGATCGACAACCTGATCTTCATTTCCATTCTCACCAACAAACTGCCGCCTGAACACCGGGAGAAGGCTCGCAAGATCGGCATCGGTCTTGCGCTCGTCATGCGCCTCGCACTCCTCGGCACCGTCGCCTGGATCGTGCAACTGACCGAACCTCTATTCGAGGCCTTCGGACACGGCTTCTCCTGGAAGGATCTGATCCTGATCGCCGGCGGCTTGTTCCTGGTCTGGAAAGCCACCAAGGAAATTCACCACAGCGTCGATCCTGTAGACCAGCAGGAGGATTTCATCGCGAAATCCACCACGACAGGCTTTGCATCGGCGATCGGCCAGATCCTGCTGCTCGACCTGGTCTTTTCGGTCGACAGCATCATCACTGCGGTCGGCATGACGCCGCATCTGCCGATCATGGTGGTCGCCGTCGTCGCCGCCGTTACCGTCATGCTGGTTGCCGCGACCCCGCTTGCCAACTTCATCGAGCGGAACCCGACGATCGTCATGCTGGCGCTCGCCTTCCTGCTGATGATCGGCACGACGCTGATCGCCGAAGGCATGGGCTTCCATGTGCCGAAGGGCTACGTCTACGCCGCCATGGCCTTCTCGGCGCTGGTCGAGGTGCTGAACATGTTCGCGCGCAATGCCCGCAAGCGCAAGCGCGAAAGCGCGCATTGAGGCTGAAGCGAGAAGGCGCGGCGAAACCGGCGCGCCTTCTCTTCCATCGGGCCTTTGCAGGCGGTTTTTCTTGACGCGCCGGTTGAATATGGCCTAAGGCCAGCCGAACGGACGATCGGCGGATAATGCGGGCGTATGCCCTTTTTCGGCCGGTTTGCCGATGAAGATATCTGCATCCTTCGACCGAACGTCGCTTTCCCCGGAAAGCCGTCCGGCGTTCATTGACGGGCCATACCAATGACAACTTCCGGCGTCCGCGTCCGCATCGCTCCCTCGCCGACCGGCGAGCCGCATGTCGGCACCGCTTACATCGCTCTCTTCAACTACCTTTTCGCCAAGAAGCACGGCGGCGAGTTCATCCTGCGCATTGAGGATACCGACGCGGCGCGCTCGACCCCGGAATTCGAGACGAAGGTGTTGGACGCCCTGAAATGGTGCGGCCTGGAATGGAAGGAAGGCCCGGATATCGGCGGTCCCTACGGCCCTTATCGCCAGTCCGACCGCAAGCCGATGTACCAGCCATACGCCGAGGAGTTGCTGGAAAAGGGCCATGCTTTCCGCTGTTTCTGCACGCCCGCGCGCCTCGAACAGATGCGCGAAACTCAGCGCGCCGCCGGCAAGCCGCCAAAGTATGATGGCCTCTGCCTCAATCTGACGGCCGAGGAAGTGACCTCGCGCATGGCAGCCGGAGAGACGACCGTCATCCGGATGAAGATCCCGGCCGAAGGCTCGTGCGACTTCACCGACGGCGTCTACGGCGATGTCTCCATCCCCTGGGATTCCGTCGACATGCAGGTGCTGGTCAAGGCCGACGGCATGCCGACCTATCACATGGCCAACGTCATCGACGACCATCTGATGAAGATCACCCATGTCGCACGCGGCGAAGAATGGTTGGCTTCAGTGCCGAAGCACATCCTGCTCTACCGCTATTTCGGTTGGGACCAGCCGGTCTTCATGCATCTGTCGCTGATGCGCAACGCCGACAAATCGAAACTGTCGAAGCGCAAGAACCCAACCTCGATCTCCTATTATTCCGCGCTCGGCTATATCCCCGAAGCCCTGATGAACTTCCTCGGCCTGTTCTTCATCCAGATCGCCGAAGGTGAGGAGCTGTTGACGATGGATGAGCTTTCGGAGAAGTTCGACCCGGAAATGCTCTCCAAGGCCGGCGCGATCTTCGACATCCAGAAGCTCGATTGGCTGAATGGCCGCTGGATCCGCGAGAAGCTTTCCGAAGAGGAATTCCAGGCTCGTGTGCTGAGCTGGGCGATGGAAAACGACCGCCTGAAGGCCGGCTTGCGCCTATCGCAGACGCGTATTTCCAAGCTCGGCGAGCTGCCCGATCTCGCCGGCTTCCTGCTGAAGTCCGATCTCGGCCTGCAGCCTTCCGACTTCGCCAAGATCAAGTCGCCGCCGGAAGAGATCCTGGAGATCCTCAACACCGTTCAGCCGGATCTCGAAAAGATCCTGGAATGGAATGTCGAGACGATCGAGGCAGAGCTGCGCGCGATTGCCGACCGCATGGGCAAGAAGCTGAAGGTGGTGGTCTCGCCACTCTTTGTCGCCGTGTCCGGCTCGTCGCGTTCGCTGCCGCTCTTCGATTCCATGGCGATCCTCGGCCGGTCCGTCGTGCGTCAGCGCCTGAAGCTCGCCTCGCAGGCGGTTGCCGCCCTCGTTGGCTCGAAGTAAGAACAGTCAGAGGATTTCGACAGTGGCTGACAACAAGACCGAAAACACCCTTTCCTCCGACGCGACTGAGGTGCGCGCCCAGAAGCTGAAGCTGCTGCGCGAGCAGATCGGCGACGTCTACCCGGCGCATTTCCACCGGACGATGACCAATGCCGAGCTCGGCGCCAAATACGAATCTCTGGAACCCGACGTCGAGACGCAGGACATCGTGACCGTTGCCGGTCGCGTTTATTCCTCGCGTAACTCCGGCATGTTCATGGATATCCACGACGCCGGCGGCAAGATCCAGATTTTCAGTCACAAGGACACGACCCCGGAAGAAGCCCGGGCGCTGCTGCCGATGATCGATATCGGCGATATCATCGGCGTCACCGGCATCGTGCGCCGCACCAAGCGCGGCGAACTGACGATCAACGCCCAGAAGATCGAAATGCTGACCAAGTCGCTGCTGCCGATGCCCGAAAAGTGGCACGGGCTCTCCGACATCGAGCTGCGTTATCGCAAGCGCCATCTCGACATCATGACCAACGAGGATTCGAAGCTTCGCTTCCAGCAGCGCTCGAAGATCGTCTCCGGCATCCGACGCTTCATGGAGAATGACGGCTTCATGGAAGTCGAGACGCCGATGCTGCAATCGATCTATGGCGGCGCCACCGCCGAGCCGTTCAAGACGCATCACAACACGCTGAAGCTCGACATGTATCTGCGCATCGCGCCAGAACTGTTCTTGAAGCGCACGCTGGTCTCGGGCCTCACTGACAAGGTCTTCGAGATCAACCGGAACTTCCGGAACGAAGGCGTCTCCACCCGGCACAATCCTGAATTCACCATGATGGAGTGTTATTGGGCCTATGCCGATTACGAGGACATGATGGACCTCGTCGAGCGGCTGTTCGAGACCCTGGCGCTCTCCATCCATGGCACCACCGAATTCGAATTCGGCGACAAGCGCCTGTCCTTCAAGGGGCCGTTCAAGCGGGTGCCGATGCCTGATGCCGTCAAGGAAGTCACCGGCATCGACTTCCTGGCGATGAAGACGGACGAGGAAGCCCGCGCTGCCGCCAAGGCCGCCGGCTTCGAGGTCGAGAAAGACTGGACCTGGGGCGAATGCCTCGCCTTCATCTTCGAAGAGAAGGTGGAGCAGACGCTGATCCAGCCCTCGCACGTCACCCACTTCCCGAAGGACATCTCGCCCTTCGCCAAGGAAGTGCCGGGCGAGCCGCGCCTCGTCGAGCGCTTCGAGACCTATTGCAATGCCTGGGAACTCGGCAACGCTTTCTCGGAGCTGAACGATCCCGAAGAGCAGCGCCGCCGCATGGTCGAACAACTCGAACAGGCGCATGCCCGCGGCGAAAAGGAAAAGCAGCTGGACGAGGAATTCCTCGATGCGATCGACCAGGGCATGCCGCCGGCAGGCGGCCTCGGCATCGGCGTCGACCGCCTCATCATGCTGCTGACCAACGCGCCGTCGATCCGCGACGTCATCCTCTTCCCGGCCCGCCGCAACAAGGCCGACTGACAGAAATAAAATATCGAACAAAATAAGCGGAGTGCCGGCCGGCGCTCCGTTTTTTTGTGCTGCCCGTTCAGTGGGTCTTTGGCGCTTCCGCCGGCGACTCTTCGGCCGGTGCCTCCGCGCCGACATCGGCGCCGCCGCTCTCCGCAGCAGGCGCGGCCTTGCTTTCGGCCGCCGGTGCTGCGCCATGTGCGCCGCCTGCGGCCTTCTTGCCCTTTTCCCCGTTCTTCGTGGAGCCAACCGCGACCGGATCGACACAATCCTCGGGATCCTTGAAACCGGAACTGATCATGGCGATTTCGTCGGAAGGCATATCTATGCGCTCACCGAAGAACAGCCCGTTTTCGCTGGCCTTGCCGTCATAGTAGCGCGCCGTATACGGCTTGTCGTCGAGGCCGGGAACGGTCTTGTCGGGATGCGGGATATAGACGACGTCGGCGCCGATGGCTCGGCCGCGGATGTCGGCGCGCAATGTCGGGCCGTTCTCGTCGAGCACCACCACCTGGACCAGATCCGGCTTCTGCGCTTCATAAACGGCCTGGGCGACCCGAAGCGCGGTTTTGACGCGCGTCATCCCATCGGTCGGTTCGGTCTTGATGTATTTGCGTACCCAGATGTGGTCCTGCTTCCGGATCGTCACCAGGTTGATGTCGCTACATTCGAGCCCGTAGCCACCACCGGCGGCACCCATCAGCCTGTCCTTGCCGACATAAACAGCCGCGCCGCCGGAAACGCCCGCCAGAAGAGCGACTCCACCGATGATGATTGCCAATTTCCGGGAAGGCCGGAACATGCGCAGTAAGGCCTTCACGCCAACTGCTCCGCCATCTGAAACTCCAACGCAGGACAAGTGCTGATAATGCTAAGGAAATGACGTTTCCGAAAGTTTAAGTGGGGGTGAAAAGCCTGCGCCATTTTGAGAAAACACCAAAAAAGGTCCGCTTTCGCCGACCGCTTGCCACGGCCTGTTCCGCCATGCTCTAAACGCCCATGGCCTTCACGCTTCGCCAGGTTCAATATTTCGTCGCCGTCGCCGAGCAGGGTTCGGTAACGCGCGCCGCACAGAACCTGTCGATCTCGCAATCCTCGGTGACGGAAGCGCTGAAGGAGCTCGAAACGGATCTCGGCGTTACGCTCTTCGAGCGCCACCCGCGCGGCCTGACGATCACCCATAACGGCCACCAGTTCCTGCGTCACGCGACGAAGATCCTCGCCTCCGTTTCCGATGCGCGCACCAGCTTCTCCGGCCAGCAAAGCGCCCTTTCCGGCACGCTGAACATCGGCGTCACTTCGCTTGTTGCCGGCTACGTGCTTTCCGACCTCCTGGCGCGATATCGGCGCGCCTGCCCTGGCATCGAGGTCAGCGCCATTGAGGACAATGGCGGCTACCTCGAACACCTCCTGGTCGGCGGCGAACTCGATGTCGCCGTCATGGTGATATCAAACCTGCGCGACCGCATGGCGCTCCAGGCGGAAATCCTCGAAACTTCGCCCTATCGGCTCTGGCTGCCGATGGGCCATCCGCTGGTCTCGGCCGACATCATCTCGGTCGCCGACATCGCCCGCGAACCGCTGATCATGCTGACGGTTGATGAAATCGAGGAGAATACCGGCAAGCTGCTCTCGGCGCTTGGCGCCCGCCCGCATGTCGCCTTCCGCACCCGATCGGTGGAGGCGGTGCGCAGCCTGGTTGCCACAGGCGCCGGCGTGGCGCTGCTTCCCGATCTGGTCTATCGCCCGTGGTCGCTTGAAGGCGACCGTATCGAAAGCCGCGACGTCTCCGGCTCGCTGCCGGTCGTCCAGGTCGGCATGGTCTGGCGCAAGGGCTCCAGCCTGCCGCAGGCGGCACGCGATTTCGTCGGCATTGCCGAGAGTCTGCGGTCTGGACGCATCCGCTGATATCGGAATTTCCGATAACGCCTTTCTGATAAATGAATTTGCGAAAGCGGCCTTTTCGCGTCACCTTTTCATCCGGGAACAAACCGCCACAAAAGTGGCACCAGACCGGGAGACGGATGATGACGCATCTCTTGAAATCCTGCACGGCAGCGCTCGCCTGCCTGAGCTTCGCGACGCAGGGGATCGCCGCCGAACCGCTGAAGGCGCTCGGCAAGGGCGAAGGAGCGGTCAGCATCGTCGCCTGGGCCGGCTATATCGAGCGCGGCGAAACCGACAAGAACTACGACTGGGTCACCGATTTCGAAAAGGAAACCGGCTGCAAGGTTTCCGTCAAGACCGCCGCTACCTCGGATGAAATGGTATCGCTGATGAACGAGGGCGGCTTCGATCTCGTCACGGCATCGGGCGACGCCTCGCTTCGCCTCATCGCCGGCAAGCGGGTCCAGCCGATCAACACCGACCTGATCCCGAGCTTCAAGACCGTCGACGAGCGTTTGCAGAAAGGCCCATGGTATACGGTCGGCGACGTCCATTACGGCGTGCCCTACCTTTGGGGTCCGAATGTGCTGATGTACAATACCGATGCCTTCAAGGACAAGGCGCCGACCAGCTGGAATGTCGTCTTCGAGGAGCAGACGCTGCCGGACGGCAAATCGAACAAGGGTCGCGTTCAGGCCTATGACGGCGCGATCTATATCGCCGACGCGGCGATGTATCTGATGGCGCATAAGCCGGATCTCGGCATCAAGGATCCTTACGAACTGACAGAGGACCAGTACAAGGCGGCCCTCGATCTGCTGCGCGGCCAGCGCAAGCTCGTCTCCCGCTACTGGCACGACGCGATGATCCAGATCGACGACTTCAAGAACGAAGGCGTCGTCGCCTCCGGCTCCTGGCCCTTCCAGGTGAACCTGCTGCAGGCCGACAAACAGAAGATCGCCTCGACTTTCCCCGATGAAGGCGTCACCGGCTGGGCCGACACCACCATGCTGCACGCCGACAGCGAACATCCGAACTGCGCCTATATGTGGATGGAACATTCGCTGCAGGCCAAAGTCCAGGGCGATGCCGCCGCCTGGTTCGGCGCCGTGCCCTCCGTCCCCGCCGCCTGCAAGGGCAACGCACTGATGGGAGACGCCGGCTGCGCCACCAACGGCTTCGATCACTTCGACAAGATCAAGTTCTGGAAAACCCCGGTCGCCAAATGCACCACGCAGAGCGAATGCGTGCCCTATCATCGTTGGGTGTCGGATTATATCGGCGTGATCGGCGGACGGTAACAGCCAAGTCAGCTTGTGTGGTTGAAGACCCCGCCCCAACCCCTCCCCACAAGGGGGAGGGGCTACAAGTGGCACCGCCGAATCCTGCCGAAACACCAAGGTATTTGCGAAAGGGTACGGCAGGTTAAGCCCCTCCCCCTTGTGGGGAGGGGTTTGGGGCGGGGTCTTCGCTAGCCAAGACCCAAGCCCTCTCTGAACATGCAAGGCCCGGAGTTCCCCAATGACGTCAGCCGTCCGCTTCCAGCAGGTATCGCGCCATTTCGGCCAGGTTCGCGCCGTCGACGGCGTCGATCTCGAGATCGCGCCCGGCGAATTCTTCGCCATGCTCGGACCGTCAGGTTCCGGCAAGACGACCTGCCTGAGATTGATCGCCGGCTTCGAGCAACCGACCGCCGGCCATATCCAGATCTTCGGCGAAACGGCCGACGGCGTTCCACCCTATCGCCGCAACGTCAACACCGTCTTCCAGGATTACGCGCTCTTCCCGCATCTCAATATCCTCGACAACGTCGCCTACGGGCTGATGGTCAAGGGCGTCGGCAAGGTCGAGCGGATGAAAGCGGCGGGCGAAGCCCTCGATCTCGTCAAGTTGCCGGGCTATGGCGCCCGCCGTCCCGGTCAACTGTCCGGCGGCCAGCGCCAGCGCGTGGCGCTCGCCCGCGCGCTGGTCAACAAGCCGAAGGTGCTGCTGCTCGACGAGCCGCTCGGCGCCCTGGACCTGAAGCTGCGCGAGCTGATGCAGGAGGAGTTGAAAAGCCTGCAGCGCGCCCTCGGCATCACCTTCGTCTTCGTCACGCATGATCAGGGCGAAGCGCTGTCGATGGCCGATCGCGTCGCCGTCTTCAACGATGGCAACATCGTTCAACAGGGCACGCCGCAGGATATCTATCGCTGCCCGAAGACCCGCTTCGTCGCCGATTTCGTCGGCTCATCGAACGTGATTGCGCCTGATCTGATGGCCCTCCTCGGCGGTGAGAAGCGCTGGACAAGCCTCCGCCCCGAAGCCATCCGCCTGGCAAGCGACGGCATCGAGGCAAAAGTCGAAAATGCAAGCTTCCTCGGCGCTGCCACCCGCCTCAGCGTCGCTCTGAAGGGCAGCAGGCTGCATGTCATGCTGCCGGCCGGCGTGCCGGTGCCCGAAGTCGGCGCCGGCATCCGTCTCGCCTGGCAGCCTGCCGATGTCCATTACATGGACGATGCGGCATGACGGCGCTCACTCTGTCAGGCGGCAAGGCATCGATCCTGCCGGGACGCAGCGGGCTCTTCGGCCGGCTGTCGGACGCCTTCTGGCGGCACCCGAAATTGCTGCTCTTCCTGATGCTGACGCCGCCGCTGCTCTGGCTCGGCATCATTTATGTCGGCTCGCTGATCGCCCTGCTGCTGCAGAGCTTCTTCTCGATCGATGATTTTTCCGGACTGGTGAATTACGAATTCACCCTCTCGACCTATGCCCAGCTTCTGAGCCCGACGAATTTCGACATCATCATCCGCACTGTCGTCATGGCGGCGCTGGTCACCGTCGCTGCCGCCCTGATCGCTTTCCCGATCGCCTATTACGCGGCGCGTTATGCCCAGGGCAAGTGGAAGGCGCTCTTCTATCTCGGCGTCATGCTGCCGCTCTGGTCGAGCTATCTCGTCAAGATCTACGCCTGGAAACTGATCCTCGCCAAGGAAGGCATCCTCACCTGGATCTTCGAGAAGCTTCACCTCGCCTGGCTGCTCGACGGCATTCTCAATCTGCCGGTCGTCGGCGGCAATTCGCTGTCGGTGAGCTACCTCGGCACATTCATCGTCTTTGTCTACATCTGGCTTCCCTATATGATCCTGCCGACCCAAGCGGCCCTCGAACGCGTGCCCGCCAACCTGATCGAGGCCTCGGGCGATCTCGGCGCCACCCCACGGCAGACCTTCCGCACCGTGCTGCTGCCTTTGGCGCTGCCCGGCATCGTCGCCGGTTCGATCTTCACCTTCTCGTTGACATTGGGCGATTACATCATCCCGCAGATCATCGGTTCGTCCAGGCTCTTCATCGGCCAGGCCGTGTATGCTCAGCAGGGAACGGCCGGCAACGTGCCGCTCGCCGCCGCCTTCTCCGTCGTGCCGATCGTCATCATGACGCTCTATCTATCGCTCGCCAAGAAACTGGGAGCCTTCGATGCGCTCTGACCTCAAACGATCGCCGCTGGCCTTGAAGATCGCCGCAGCCGTCGGATTGCTCTTCCTGCACCTGCCGATCCTGCTGATCTTCGTCTATGCCTTCACGACCGAGGAAAAGAGCTATCAGTGGCCGCCGCCCGGCCTGACGCTGCAATGGTTCGCCGTTGCCTGGAACCGGCCGGACGTCTGGTCGGCGCTTGGCCTCTCCGTGCAGGTCGCCGTCATCGCCACAGCGATCGCGCTCCTCCTCGGCACGCTCTGCGCGGCAGCCGTCAGCCAGACGAAATTTTTCGGCCGCGAGGCGATCTCGCTGCTGGTCATCCTGCCGATCGCCCTTCCCGGCATTATCACCGGCATTGCGCTACGCTCCGCCTTCAGTCTGTTTGACATTCCGTTTTCGGTGTGGACCATCGTGCTCGGCCACGCGACCTTCTGCGTGGTCGTCGTCTACAACAATGCGGTCGCCCGCTTCCGCCGCACCTCCGGTTCCCTAATCGAAGCTTCGATGGATCTCGGCGCCGACGGCTTCCAGACCTTTCGTCATATCATCCTGCCGAATATCGGCACCGCTCTTCTTGCCGGCGGCATGCTCGCTTTCGCTCTTTCC
This sequence comes from Rhizobium phaseoli, assembly GCF_010668805.1. Lineage (GTDB taxonomy): Bacteria > Pseudomonadota > Alphaproteobacteria > Rhizobiales > Rhizobiaceae > Rhizobium > Rhizobium phaseoli_A. Next base: position 298,285 of record NZ_WUFT01000004.1, read on the forward strand.
TTCGATGAGGTCATCGTCACCACTTTCACCGGCGGCCAGCAATCGACCTTGCCGATCTGGATGCTGGAAGAACTCATCCGCCCGCGCCAGCGCCCGGTCACCAATGTGGTCGCCATGGTCGTGGTGCTCGTCACCTTCCTGCCGATCCTGGCAGCCTATTACCTCACCCGCGACGGCGATCAGATCGCCGGTGCCGGCAAATAACAGGGAGAACATCATGGACATCCAAATGCTGATCGGTTCCCGCTTTGAAAAAGGCACGGAGACGGAAGAGCGCATCCTGAACCCGAAGACCGGCGAGACGGTAATCGACCTTCCTGAAGCCTCGCTTTCCCAAGTCGACGCCGCCGTCGATGCCGCCGAAAAAGCCTTCGCAAGCTGGTCGCGGACGACGCCGGGCGAACGTTCCGGCTACCTGTTGAGGATTGCCGACGCCATCGAGAAGGATGCCGCCGGCTTCGCGACGCTTGAGGCGCTGAATTGCGGCAAGCCGATCAATGCAGTGCTGAACGACGAAATCCCGGCGATCGTCGATTGTTATCGCTTCTTTGCCGGTGCCGTGCGAAATCTGCACGGACCGGCCGCCGGTGAATACCTGCCCGGCCATACGTCGATGATCCGGCGCGATCCGATCGGCATCGTCGGCTCGATTGCGCCCTGGAACTATCCGCTGATGATGATGGCCTGGAAGCTGGCGCCGGCGATCGCCGGCGGCAATACGGTCGTCTTCAAGCCCTCGGAGCAGACGCCGCTGACGGCGCTGAAGATGGCCAAACTGCTCTCGGATATTCTTCCCGAAGGCGTCGTCAACCTCATCCTCGGCCGCGGCGAAAGTGTCGGCAACGCCCTGATCAATCATGCCAAGATCGGCATGGTCTCGATTACCGGCGATATCGCTACCGGCAAGAAGGTGCTGCAGGCGGCCGCCAAGACCGTCAAGCGCACGCACCTGGAACTCGGCGGCAAGGCACCGGTCATCGTCTTCGACGATGCCGATATCGACGCCGTCGTCGCCGGCATCCGCACCTTCGGCTACTACAATGCCGGCCAGGACTGCACCGCCGCCTGCCGCATCTATGCCGACGCCAGGGTCTACGACAATTTTGTCGCCGATCTCTCCTCGGCGGTGTCGAGCATCCGCTTCAACCAAGCCGACGATACCGAAAACGAGATCGGTCCGCTGATCTCCAAGCGCCAGCGCGACCGCGTCGAAAGCTTCGTCGCCCGCGCTTCCGAACACAAGCACATGGAGATCACCACCGGCGGCAAAGTCTCCGGCGACAAGGGCTTCTTCTTTACCCCGACCGTCATATCGGGCGCCACGCAGGACGACGAGATCGTCCGCCGTGAAGTCTTCGGCCCGGTGGTTTCGGTCACCCGATTTACCGACGCCGAGGATGCCGTCACCTGGGCAAACGACAGCGACTACGGCCTCGCCTCTTCCGTCTGGACCAAGGATATCGGCCGCGGCATGAAGACTGCCGCTCGCCTGCAATATGGCTGCACCTGGATCAACACGCATTTCATGCTGGTCAACGAGATGCCGCATGGCGGCCTCAAACAGTCGGGATACGGCAAGGACATGTCGGTCTACGCGCTGGAAGATTACACCGCCGTGCGCCACGTGATGATCAATCACGGCTGAGCGGCGAAAAGCTAGGATCCGCGGAGACTCGGGCGGTGTGGCGGCAAAGCGCCAGCACTCGCCCGCCGCCGGTCCGGATCATGGCGCGCGCGTAGACGATGAACTGCACAAGGAGCGTTATTTCTCCGCAGAGACGCCATCCCATTCAAACGACTTGGAACATTTTCCCGGTTGACGCGTCTTTCTCGGATAGGTGCAAAGGATCACGTCATGTTGAAATGGGCTTTGATATTTTTCGTGATTTCACTGATCGCCGGCTTCTTCGGTTTTTCCGGCGTGTCCGCGGCCACTGCGACGATCGCCCGCGTTCTCTTCGGCATTGCGCTGGTGATCTTCCTCATCTTCCTGGTCCTGGCACTGATGGCCGGCCAGGCGATCTTGTGAGCGGAACGCAGCCCTCCTACAGCTGTTGAACTCGGCAAGCAGAGCGTCGGCACCTTTGCGGACGCCTACCTTTGAGGCTTCCAATGCCGTGAAGCTGGCACCGATATTCATCGCATTGGGATATTGCTTGGTGACGTATGACGACAGCAGACGATTGCTCGCAGCATCATAGATCTCCACGGCATAATTCACCGATCCGGTCATCGAGCCTTCTCGGCCACGAGCGGCCTGGACGGTGTTGTACAAACCGCCCGCAACGTCGATGTGTGAGGCCGTTCCGAGCACCGCGGTCGTCGCCTTTGCGCCCGTCAGCGTCACGTGCAATCGGAGCGTTGCCGGAGCAGGCGCGCTGACGATGGCAAAGCGCGTCTTCAACTGTTCCGTGAATTGAGCCTGCATATAGTCGGCAAGCAACGCCTTGTCTTTTTCAGGGAACTTGCCGAACTGATTGTCGGGACCGTTATAGACCGTGACCGGATCGATGATGATCCTGGTGTATTGGCTCCAGCTGACATTCGTCTGATAACGATAAGGCACGCGGCCGGTCTTGTCCGCCATATTCGGCTGAAGCTGCGAGGCCGAAGCGAGTCCGGAATAGACAGTCGGATCAGGAGTCGAGCATCCGGCGATGGCCGAACTGGCGAGCATCAATGCGGCACCGACTTTTATTGTCTTTATCAAGGTTTGGCTCCAGCTTTGGAAATGCCGAACGGCATCGATCTGGGACCGGTTTTATGGAATTCGAATATTGCTGTGTTTGCTATAATATGCGGAAATGTTCGCGAGCATTTTGCGACGCAGGCACGACGCCAAGCTTGACGACGCCGCCGGCCGGCCGGAATTTAATGTGATGAAGGGATCGACGGCGGGTCTTCAGGCTGGGCCAACTGACCGGCGGGAAGATCGATCACGACGACCAAGCCGCTCGGCTTCCTGTCCAGCAACGTCAATTCTCCGTTGTGCCCTTTGGTGACGATCCCCTTGGCGATCGGCAGACCGAGCCCAAGCCCGGAACCGCCTTGGGCGCCGATCTGTCGCGATTTATCCGCTTTGAAGAACGGCTCTAAAACCTTTGTCTTGAGCTCATCCGTCAAGCCGGGGCCGTTGTCGCTCACCCTTATTTCGATCCCGCCATCATTGCGGCATTCCAAGCCGATTTCGACCTGCGCCGCGTAACGGGACGCATTCTCCACCAGATTCGTAATCGCGCGGCTGAGCGCCTGGGGTTTGCAGATAAACGCCAGCCGCCGCGGGCCGGTGAAACTCACATCGACGCCGGTGTCGGCGAAATCGGTCGCGATCGTCTGCAGCAGGCTCGAGATATCGACCTTTCGATCGACCGCCCTCACCAACGGGTCTTTGAAATAGGCCAGGCACTCGTCGATCATGAAGCTCAAGGTGGCGATATCGGCCAGCATCAGGCTGCGAAGTTCCGGCTCAGCGGAGCGCTCGGCCCGCATCCGCAGTCTCGTCAGCGGCGTCCTCAGATCATGACCCACTCCGCTCAGCATTCTTGTCCGATCCTCCGCCATGCTCTGGATTCGATCGCTCATGACATTGAGTGATTCCGCAAGACTGCGAATCTCGGCTGCACCGTCCGGTTCGAAAGGTTGTTCCAGATTGCCTTCCATGCATGCTTGTTTGGCAGCGGCAGCAAACCGCCTGAGAGGTTCGGTGATCAGCCGGCTGCTGAAATAGGCGAGCAGCACCAAAGGAATGACGATCTTCAGAAATCCGCTTGCAGCTGCCGGAACGAACCACAAGTAGCTGGGAAAAACCGGCAGTTGGAAGACGAGGGCGCGCTTACCGTCAATTTCGACAGTCAAGACGTCAGGGTGCGATTGACCCATGACGAAGCGATGAAATGCCGTCAAAACATTGTCGGCGAGCATCGCGCCGATACGCGCCACCAACTCGCTTGGAGGTATCCGTTGTTCCCCTGCGCCGGACCGATCCAAGGGCGTCCTTTGGACCGTAATGCCGAGGGCTGCAGCTCGCTCGAGGACGACGTCTTCGCCCTCCGCCGATCTTGCCTCAGCAAATTGCTCCGCAATCATCGCCGCCCTCGCAGCAAACAGCCCGTTTTGAAAGCCGCGATCATGACGGCCGTAGATGAATGGCTCCATGGCGGTCGCCACCACGGAAACCAGCACGACAAGGAGGGTCGCCAGGATGAGGATCTGGTTCTGGATTGAAGCGCGCCGAAAATTTCTCAAGAGAGACGCTCTACCTTGGATGCGAAAAGATAGCCGCCCAGCCGCACCGTCTTTATGAACGTCGGATCTTTCAGGTTCGGCTCTATCTTTTGCCTGACCCGGCTGATGTGGGCGTCGATGCTGCGCTCAACCGGTCCCGCCGATCCGGCATGCGTCATCGACAGAAGTTGTTCGCGGGTCAAAACCTTGTTCGGATTGCAGCAGAATGCCAGGAGAATATCGAACTCCGCGGTGGTCATCGAAACCTGCGCTCCGTCCGCGTCGTGGAGCTGACGGCTTTTGGGATCGATGCGCCACCCCGAGAACGTCATGAGGCCAAGTGCTTCCTCCTGATGAAGAGCATATGACGCTCTGCGGAGAATACTCTTGATCCTGGCCAGCAGCTCGCGGGAGTTGAATGGTTTCGTGACATAATCGTCGGCTCCGAGCTCCAAGCCCAGAATGCGGTCGATATCTTCCTGAAGCGCCGTCAGCATCAAGATCGGTACCGGGCACGAAGCACGAAGCCGCCTGCAGATGCTGAAGCCGTCCTCGCCCGGAAGCATCGCGTCGAGGACGATGAGATCGAATTGCTCGCGCGCCATCAGTCGATCCATAGCCGCGCCGTTCTCCACCGACGAGGCCCCAAAGCCGCCGCTTCGAAGAAGGTCCACCAGCATATCCGCGATCGCGGGATCGTCCTCGACGATGAGGATACGAACGTGATTGGGAACTGCCATTTCATATGCCATCGTCATTCGTTCTGTTGCCGGGAGCTGCGGCGCGAAATTACCATGTTTCACCATGGCCGGGTCAAAGATCTCGGAGGGATGCCACACGATGCCAGCCGCCGCGCCGGACGCCGCCTTCAGCATATCAGGTGTCGTGCGATGATATGTTCGATAATGTTGAGATATGTTGCGGGGATCTCCGAGATGGATCCGGCGTCAAAACTGGCTTCCAGGACTGCCGCTGATTTCCATCTTGTCACCTTGAATTGCGCAATCGATGATCACGGTGGCGATGAAACACATCCGAACAACCAGCAGGCAAAAGAACACCAAAGAGGTGGCAGCCGTCGCATAATGCTTCAAGGCTGAGCGCTTCGGCAGCCCTGCGGTGAATCTATAAAGGGCGTTTCTGGCGAGACGACCGACCGCCACGAGCAGGAACAATGCCGTGATGATATAGCCGCTTATCGAAGCTGCTCCTAACAACTGAAACATGACAAGACACCCGCACCAAGTGAAAAGCTCCGGTTTCGGAACTACGCCTTCAAGCCGACGAGACCAGGCAGAAATATGCCCATCGGATCCGCCCGGAACGAGGCGCAGCGTCCGGCCCGTCGGCGGTGGCAGTTTGCCCACGTCTAATCAGCCCGCTCTGCATTTGACGTGGCGCGGTGGCTTAAAAGAAGAGATGTGGCAGCACGCCAGCGAGATGCCTTGACCGTGCTTGCAATCGACCTCTCGCCTGCCATCGGGGCTTTCTGGACTGCAGCAATCCTGCTTGTTCTTGACTCCGTGAGGGCAGCGATTCTTCTCAGAAATGCGTCGCTGTCGAATTCTTTCGCGGATTGAGCAGACTTTTTTGCCGGCTGGGCAGCATGGAAAAACACCTCCAGATTGATGACCGGTATCGGCTTGATGTTCCGGACCATATCGATATCCGACCGCATTGTTACGGCCAGAAAATATCGGTCAGAACGCAAGGCATCGAAGAGCTCCGGCACCGAGGATACAGCCGCCGCGGCATACCCGTTCTCATTCAATTTCGAGACGATATCGCAGGCAGCGCCTTTTGCGAGAAAGACGAGAATTGGTTTTTGCTGACTGCGTTGCGCGGAAGACATCACTGGCACACTCCTGACCTGTCGCCATAAGTGTAGCCCGCATCGACGCTTCCGTTTGTTCGGTTTTATTCGGTTTTATTGCGCCGGGGAGGTTCGCGAAGCTTTGACTACAGCACCGCCCGGAGCCAGGGATGCAGTCTGTTTGTTCGCTTTTGCAGCAGCTTGTCGATCGATATCGATCCCGCGCCTGAAGCCGCCAGGACGAACATGCCGCCGGCGATCGCCAGGTCCTTCTCGAAATGCAGCAGCTCGTTCTGGCTCGCAAAATTCGTGTGGAAGAGAAAGGCGGTCGCCAGGCAGAAGAGCGCCAATGCAAGCGCGCCAAGCCGGCTGAGGAAACCTGCCGCAATAGAAAGGCCAGCGCCGATCTGAAGGACGATCACCGCAAGCGCAACCGGCGCCGACAGGCCGAGCGTTGCGAAAGTGTCGATGGTCGTGGCGATATTGGTCGCGAGAGACAACCCTTCATGCAGGAAGATCAGCGATAGCAGCAGCCTGCCCAGGAGAAGAACGAGATCGGCCAGTCGCAGCCGGCTTGGGGCGTTTTCCATCATATCCTCCGGTTTGAGAAGAGCAGGCGGTTAGCCCGCCTGCTCTTACATTCATATACTCGTCAATTCCCACCCTTGGCCGTAATGGCCTTTTGTAGATCGTCGAGTTCCTCGCAGCCACTCGGGCAAAGTTGCTTCAGTGATGACACCTGCTCCTCGGCCTTCGCCATCTCGCCCGTTTCAACATAGAGTTCGCCGAGATATTCACGTGCTGCCTTGTGGTCGGGCTGAAGCTCCAGCGCCTTGGTGTAGTAGGTCAGCGACGTTCTGTAGTCGCCCGTCTTGCGCAGCGTATATCCCATCAGATTATAGACATCTGCCTGCTGGTTGTCCTCGGCAAGGCCGCGAAGCTCCGCCAGGGCGCCGGCATAGTCCTTGGCATCGATCTTGGCGCGCACCGAGGTCAAGTCGGGAGCGTCCGTCGATTGCATGTTGTCGACGGCAAAGGCGGGAAGCGCCGTCACCGCGGAAAAGCCCGCGCATATGGCACAAAGCCAGATGAATCCGAGAATTGCATATTTCATGGTGGTCTCCTTTCGGCCTTTCAGGCCCGGACTGTCGGTGTAAAGCCATAGGCATTGCCGTCCTTGACGAACGTGCCCGAGCCGGGGAAAGGGAAATGCGAGCCGCAGATCGCGATATTGTCGGCGATGATGCGGTCGATCAGGCGCCGGCGCGTATCGACGGCCATCGGCCCGTCCTGGTCGTAGCTGCCTTCCCATTCGGGATGCGGCGCGAGCAGGGCCGGCACATACATGATGTCAGCCGAGACAAGCAGTTGCTTGCTGCCCGAGGCGATGAGATAGGCGGAATGGCCGGGCGTATGGCCGGGCGCGGCGACAAGCTGCATGCCGGGGGCAACTTCTGCGCCGTCGACGACGAGCTTCCAATTCTTCCATTTCGGGAACACCTCGGCGATGCGCTTGCCGGCCGGCTTTCGGCCTTCGGCGAGCTTTTCGACCCGGCCGGGTTCCGTCCACCAATTGTATTCGACGGCGTTGACGATGAGTTCGGCGTTCGGGAAGACGGGATCGTTCGTTCCCTTTTCCATCAGTCCCCAGACGTGGTCTGGATGGAAATGCGAGAGCATGATCGTATCGATCTTCTTATAGTCGATGCCGGCAGCCGCCATGTTCGCCGGCAGGTGCGTGGCATTTGCCTGCCATTGACCGACGCCCGAGCCGGCGTCCATCATGATCAGACGATTGCCGAGCTTCAGGACGACCACCGTCAACGGGATCGGCATGAATTCGGTGGTGAGCCCGGCCTTGGAAAGCGCCTCCTTGGTGTCCTCGATCGAAGCGTTCTTGATGAAGGTCGGGTCATGCGGCTTTTTCCAGATACCGTCATAGATCGCCGTGACCTCGACATCCCCGACCTTGTATTTGTAGAAGCCGACCATCGGCTCCAGCGGCGTCGCGGCGAGCGCCGGCATGACGAATTCGAGCTTCGACGACAGACCGAATGCAGCCGCCGCGGCAGCCGATCCGAGGACCGCGCGACGTGACATGGTAAACATGGATATGCCTCCTCTTGTTGATGGCATTTCTGGTGGCGAAGACTGGAATTGGTCAGATGCCCTCGCTGCCGAACTAGATCGCTGGCGAAGCCGGCTTATTCCCAGTCTCGGGAGTTATTTCTTCAAGCTGTTGAAAACGTTTTCCGATTTCTATCACGTGCGACTGACGTCCCACCGCATGCATAAAAAAATGGCGTCGCAGTGGAATAAAACCGTGTGCCGATCGGTCTAGACGGCAAGGGACCGCATTGCATGCCTGTGGGTCTCACGCCTAAATTCGGCTGCTGTTGAGGCAGGGAGAATGATGACAAACGCTCAGATCACCTATCCCTTCGGATCGAACGGCTGGTTGCTGCTGGGCCGGCAACCGTCGAAGACCCGCATTCGACCGTCGCCGCTGGCCGTGCTTCTCGGCGGCGCTGTACGGTTATTCCACCTCATGGTCTCGGAAAAATCGAGCAGCGATCGGGTCGCTTCGGCAGCCGATGCGATCGTGCAGCATGAGTTCATGCAGCGCTTTCAAGACATGATCGTTCCCCATCTTGACGCGGCGTATAATTTTGCCCGTTTCCTCAGCCGCGATGCGGATGCCGCACAGGATATTGTCCAGGAAGCGTTCCTGCGCGCCTATCGCAATTTTGAAACCTATCGTGGCGGCGATCCGCGCGCCTGGCTCTTTGCCATCATCAGGAACTGCTGCCATGTCTGGCGCCAGCAGGATCGACGCAAAGCGCGGTTCGAGCAGCCTTTGGGCAATGACGGCTACGCTGACCCCGATGAAGGTGGCGAATACCAGATCGCCTCGGAGGAGGATTCGCCGGAGACGGCGACGATCCGGCGAAGCGAACAGCAGCGCGTACGTGCAGTTATCAGCCGACTTCCGGAGGCGATGCGGGAAATCCTTGTCTTGCGCGAGCTTGAAGATCTTTCCTACCGGCAGATCGCGGAGATCATCGATGCGCCGATCGGCACGGTCATGTCGCGGCTTGCCAGGGCGCGGCGTGAATTTGGCGAAGCCTGGGATGCATGCGGCAAAAGCGAGACGGCAGGATGAGTGGAGCCCAACAGAAAGGTTGCCCGGAATGGCGCGTCATGCTGCACGGCTTCGTCGATGGCGAACTCGATTCCGTCCATGCAGCGCAATTCGAGGACCATCTTGCCACCTGCGCGAATTGCCGGGCGGAGATGGAAAGGGTCCGCGGCGTGAGAGAGATCATCGATCAGGATGGCATCAAGTGGAAGCCGCCGGTGGCGCTGCGCTCGCAAGTGCTGTCAATGCTGTCTTTCGAACAGTCGGCAGTGGTATCCAGCCTGCCGCTGCAGCGTCAGGCGTCGGTCTGGCGCCGCGCCCTGGATTTCTTCCGGCAATGGAGCTTCGTGCCTTCGCTGGCGGCATTGGCGGCAGGCGCAATCCTGTTCGCCAGCGCGCCATCGCAGACGATGCTTTTGCAGGACCAGATCATGGCAAGCCATGTCAGGTCGATGATGGCCGATCATCTGACCGACGTGCTGACCTCGGATCAGCACACGGTAAAACCCTGGTTCAACGGCAAGATCGATTTTTCGCCACCGGTCAGCGATCTCTCCAAGGATGGCTTTCCGCTGATCGGCGGGCGTGTCGACTATATCGGTGATCGCGCCGTTGCTGCCCTCGTCTACCGGCGCCACGGCCATGTCATCAACCTGTTCATCTGGCCCGCGGCATCGGCCGCCCAGACGACGACGGTGCATGATGGCTACAACATGACGCAATGGTCGGACGGAGGGCTGGTGTTCTGGGCAGTTTCGGATGTCGCCGCAGGCGACCTGGCCGAGTTCGAGACCTTTTTCAGGGCGGCGGCGAAGGGTTAGAGCCTTTTCCTGGTCAGAGCTCAATCTGACCGGGAAAGGCTCTAAAGCAGGCTCGCTCCGACATTGATCGCCAGCGCCAGAATCGTCGTATTGAACAGGAAAGACAGCACGGCATGCAGCAGCGTCAGCTTGCGCATGCTGGTCGAACTGACCGCGACATCCGCCGTCTGCGCAGCAACGCCGATCGTGAAGGAGAAGTAGAGGAAATCCCAATAGCCAGGTTCTTCGATTCCGTCAGGAAACTTGAGGCCACCCTCCTCGTCCGCCCCACCATAGAAATAATGGGCATAATGGATGGTGAAGAGAGTGTGCAGAAAGATCCAGGAGATCAGGATCGTCAGCACCGCGGCCCCTGCCCGGGCCAGCGCGACGTCAGGTGTCGCTTCCTTGATCGAATGAAGCTCGAGGCCGATACCGGCGACGCTGGCAAGTGCTGCACCGATCGAAAGAGCCAGCAGGACGGTGTCGGAGAAATCGAGATCCGCGGAGCGTTTCCGGATGCTTTCAACCGTTGCCCGCAGCATCTTGCGCCAACTGAGCACGACAAAAACGCCGGCGCTGACATTCCAGCCGAACAAGATGTTGCCGGCGCTGACGTCGCGCGAGGTCACAGCCAAGAAGACCACCAGTCCGGCCAGGATAGCGATGATGAAGCTCGCATGCTTGTAGGCAAATGCCGCCAGCGAACTTGCCCGTTTCTCACCCGCCATATTGGTCTCCAACTGCATATGCCTTTGATAACAGCATGAAAAAGGCGCGCCTGCCAGCGGCAGCCGCGCCTTCGATTGCATGCCGGACCTTATCAGGCGGCGGCGAGCTGCAGTTCCTTCTGCACCATGGTGCGCAACGTTCCCAGATCCTTGGCGAAGGCGCGAATGCCTTCGGCGAGTTTTTCCGTCGCCATCGCGTCTTCGTTCATCATCCAGCGGAAGGTCTTCTCATCGACAGAGACCTTCGGATCCGGCTTGCGGCTCTCCGGCGAGAGCTTACGCTCCAGCTTGCCTTCATCCTTGGCAAGCTCGTCGAGCAGGTTCGGGCTGATGGTCAGGCGGTCGCAGCCGGCAAGGGCTTCGATTTCGCCGGCGCTGCGGAAGGAGGCGCCCATGACGATCGTCTTGATGTCGTTCGCCTTGTAGTAGTTGTAGATTTCACGGACGGAGATGACGCCCGGATCCTCCTCGGCCGTGTAGTCCTTGCCGGTTGATTTTTTGTACCAGTCGAGGATGCGGCCGACGAAGGGCGAGATCAGGAACACCTTGGCATCGGCGCAGGCGATCGCCTGGGCCTTGCTGAACAGAAGCGTCAGGTTGCAGTCGATGCCTTCCTTCTGCAGCACTTCGGCGGCGCGGATACCTTCCCAGGTGGAAGCGAGCTTGATGAGGATGCGGTCCTGACCGATACCGCGATCCTTGTAGGCGGCGATGATCGCGCGCGCCTTGGCAAGCGAAGCCTCGGTATCGAAGGAAAGATCGGCGTCGACTTCGGTCGACACGCGGCCCGGGACGAGCTTCACAAGGGCGGCGCCGACCGAGATGGCGAGGCGGTCGGCGACGGCGGAAGAAACGGCTTCAGGATTGCCACCCTGCTTCTTGCCCCAGGCGACGGCTTCCTTGATGGCATCGGCAAACATCGGCGTACCGAGGGCTTTGAGCACGATGCTCGGGTTCGTCGTGCAATCGACAGGCTTCAGGCGGGCGACGGCTTCGATATCGCCAGTGTCGGCGACGACGGTGGTAATCTCGCGGAGTTGGTCAAGCTTGGATGTCATGGTCAATATCCTTGTTGAACTTGGGCTGCGACCGGCACGAGTTCCGCCCGGTAAAGGTGATCTATCGACAGGTTATTTGCATGCTGCAGGCGAAAATGCGCGCATCCGTCACGGATGATTCATAAACGTGAAGGACAGTAGCCGTGTTCCCGCGGGCAAACCGCACGCCGAACGCAAGCGATATCGCCTGCGGCTGGAAGGCCGGTCGTGACTTTGGGCATGCCCGCACTATGTCCTCCTCGGACGGACAGGAACGACTTGTATCACCCGGACTATCGCCATTCGCCCAAGGAAAAGTCAAGGACATTTGTGCATTTCAATTGACATAAGTGTCACACCCGTCATTATCCCCCGCAACAAGCGCGTCGTCGCAACCTCTCGCCTCAATGAGGGGTCTAAGGCCAGGAATTGTGCGGAGGAGATGTGGTCAAGCTTAAACGCGGCACGCACACGGCCTTTTCGGAAGCATCCTCACTGCGGCTGCGGGCGGCATGGCTCTATTACAACGAGGGCTTGACCCAGAAGGACGTCGCCGAACAACTCGGCATCAGCCGCACCACCGTGATCCGCCTGCTCGACGAGGCGATGAAGCGCAGCGAAGTCCAGATCTGGATCAACGATTCGATCGGCGACTGCGTCGAGCTTTCGGTGAGACTGGAGCGCGCCTACGGCCTCGACGAGGCGATTGTTGTACCCGCACCGGTCAATAACGACGTCAATGCGTTGGCGAAAAATGTCGGTCTGGCGCTTGGCCAGTTCCTCTCCGAAGCCATTCCCGACGATTACACCATCGGCGTCGGCTGGGGCCGCACCATGACCGCCTCGCTGTCGAGCTTCCGGCCGCCACGCCGCGCCAATTGCAAAATCGTCTCGCTTCTGGGCGGCATCGTCGCCGTGCACCAGACAAACCCGATCGATTTCACATGGCGGCTGGCAAATCAGCTCGGTGCCGAGTGTTACATGTTCCTGGCACCGCTTCTCGTCGATTCCATCGAGACGAAACGCAATCTGATCGAAAAATGCGGGTTGGACACGATTTACCGTCTCGCCGAAAACCTCGATCTGGCGATTGTCAGCTGCGGCGACATCGGCCCGCATTCGACCTCGCTGTCGGAAGGCTGGATCTCGAAGGCCGAGCTGCAGGAGTTGATCGACGCCGGCTGCGTCTGCGACACCATGTTCAATTTCCTCGACGAGAACGGCAAGTCTGTCGACCACTCGATCAATCGCCGTGTCATGTCCGTCGATCTAGACACGCTGAAAGAGGCCAAGCATATCGTGCTCTCCTCCGGCGGCGCCCACCGGGCCGTCGCCATACGCGCCACCATCAAGCGCATCGGGTGCAACACGCTGATCACCGATGAAAGTGCCGCACGGGCATTGCTGGAATTAGCTGAGACATTAACCTCCGGCACTTCTCCCCAGCGGGGAGAAGTGCCGGAGGGTTAGCGAGGCGATGAGGGTGAGCGACGGTCGGAACCCTATCAGGCGTGCGCCGATTCCCAGCCCAACATCGCCCGCTTGCGGGTGAGGCCCCAATGGTAACCGGTCAGTGCGCCGTTCTTGCCGAGCGCCCGGTGGCAGGGCACCACGAAGGAGATCGGGTTGGCCCCGACGGCGGCCCCCACGGCGCGCTGCGCCGTCGGCCGGCCGATATCATTGGCGATATCGGAATAGGTGACGGCCTTGCCGAACGGGATTTTCATGAGGCTCTGCCAGACACTCACCTGGAAATCCGTGCCGATCAGCACGACCCGCAGCGGCTGTTCCGAAGACCATTTGCCAGGCTCGAAGATGCGGGCGGCATAGGGAACCGTCGCCTGCAGGTCCTCGGCATAGCAGGCGTTCGGCCAGCGGCAGGTCATATCTTCGAGGCAGGCCTTCTCGTCGCCGGAATCGCTGAAGGCAAGGCCGGCAAGGCCGCGGTCGGTCACCATGATCAGTGCGATGCCGAAGGGGCAGATGTGGAAGCCGTAGCGGATGGTGAGACCACCGCCCTTCGCCTTCCATTCGCCGGGTGACATCGCCTCATGCGTGACGAACAGATCGTGCAGGCGGCTCGGCCCGGAGAGGCCGACCTCGATCGAGGTCTCGAGCAGCGGCATGTCTTCCTTGCGCAGCAGCCGCTTGGCGTGGTCGAGCGTCACTGCCTGCAGGAAACCCTTGGGCGACAGGCCGGCCCAGCGGGTGAAGGTCTTCTGCAACTGGGTCGGCGACTGGTTGAGCCGCGCCGCGATCGCCTCCAGCGAAGGCTGGTCGCGGTAATCCTCGGTGATGAGTTCGATCACCCGGCGGACAATGTCGTAATCAGGGCCGTCAGGCGTGATGTCAGTCTGCAGGTTCGCCATCATGTTCATCGTCTTTCTCCTTGTCATAAGGAGATAATCAATTGGCTGTTCGCAAACCACCCGTTTCTTGCGCACCCACCAGGTAAGTTCAGATACGCTGCTTGACCGTGGCGAGCGCGCCCTTGAAGGCTTTGGCGAAGCTTTCACGATCGTCGGGATTGAGGAAGGAGCCGATATCCGTGCGCCGGCCCTCGCCGAAGATCTGCATGGAGAGGATGCCTATCTCCTGGTGCCGGCGAATGAGGAAGCGCGCCCAGAACGGATTGAAGTGATGCTCAACCATCCGTCCCGACGCTGTGAACTTGCGCACCGACACGTCCGTGCGCGACACCGTTACCTGTTCGCGCGCTTTGCCGGAGCGGTAATTCAGCCGGAAGGCGCCGTAGAGAAGCACGAAATCCAGTCCGAAGAAGAGGCCGATCGGCCAGGCGCCGGTCGCGATGAAGAACATGCCATAGAGCAGGCAGACGGAACCGGACAGGATAAGCAGCACCCTGAAGCCCCGGCGGCCAAGCGACCGGTGGGGGAAAAGCTCGGCAGCGAAAACAGGCTGCTCGTTGAAGCTGTCGGCGTTGCTTTCCATCATAGCCGTTGAGTATAGATTCTCCATGGCAAATCCGAAACTCAAATCCGTCACCAGACCATCGCAAAACTCGAATGTGATCGCCCGCCGCAAACCGGCGGCGGTGAAGACGGCCTATTCGCTGGCCGAGCGCGAAGAGATCTTCCGCCGCTTCTCGGTGCAGCGGCCGGAACCGAGGGGCGAGCTCGAGCACACCAATCCTTTTACCTTGGTCGTCGCCGTCGCGCTTTCGGCGCAAGCGACCGATGTCGGCGTCAACAAGGCGACGCGCGCGCTCTTCCAGATTGCCGATACGCCGGAAAAGATGCTCGATCTCGGCGAGGAGCGGCTGCGAGATCATATCAGGACGATCGGCCTCTACCGCAACAAGGCGAAAAATGTCATCGCGCTCTCGCAGATGCTGATCGATGATTTCGCCGGCAAGGTGCCGGAGACGCGCGACGAACTGGTGAAACTGCCGGGCGTCGGCCGCAAGACCGCCAATGTCGTGCTGTCCATGGCCTTCGGCCAGGCGACGATGGCCGTCGACACGCATATCTTCCGCATCGCCAATCGCATCAAGCTTGCCCCCGGCAAGACGCCCGACGAGGTCGAGGCGCGGCTGATGAAGGTGATCCCGCAACATTACCTCTATCACGCCCATCACTGGCTGATCCTGCACGGTCGCTACACCTGCAAGGCGCGCCGCCCCGAATGCGAGCGCTGCGTCATCGCCGATCTCTGCAAATCGCCGGAGAAGAGTTGGGATGTGCCGGCACCGCTCGTCGAGCTACCGCCGCAGGTGATCGGCGAGGCCGTGGAATAGGGCAGGACCTCTCCCGCCCTGCCCGGCTGAACCTCACACCCGAAAACCGATGTCGCGCGCGGAAATCAGCTTGTGCAGATGCACCATCATGCCGGCGGCAAAAAGCGGCGTCAGAAGATTGACGAAGGGGATCGCCAGAAACAGGGCGATCATCAGCCCACCAAGAAAGACGGTGGAGGCGTGCTTGGCGCGGAGGAGCCGCGCCTCCTCAGGCGAACGGAAGCGCATGGCGGCGAATTCGAAAAATTCCCGTCCGAGCAGATAGCCGTTCACCAGAAAGAACGCGATCAGATTGACGCCGGGAATGAACAGCAGCAGCAACGCCACGATATTGCCGAGGATCACCACGCCGAGGAACTTGATCGAGCTTGCCATCGCCGGGCCGAGCGGCATGGCGGTGCCCGGCATGTCCTTGGGATAATCGCGCTTTTCGATGACATCGGCGACATCGTCGAGAAACAAGCCGGCGATCAGCGCCGTGACAGGCGAAAGCAGTAACGCCAACATCAGCGCAAGGCCGACACCGGCAAGAATTGCGAAAACCAAAGCGAGCCACCCCGCCCAATCCGGCACATCGGGAAAGAAACTGGTAAGCCAGGGAAAGAGAAAAGCCATGAAGGCCCCGCGCAGCGCGAACCAGAGTCCGACCAGCACGAGAATCGTCAGGCCGAGCACTTTCCAGAAGACCGAACGTGTTTCCGAGGCGAACAAATTGGTCAGCGATAATCGAGCGGCGTCAAGGATCATGTCTCAGGCGTCTCCGGTTGCGCCGAAGATGTAGGAAAGATTGCTGCCACCGACAAGTGAGAATAAAATTGCATGCGGCAATAGAAAACTTGTCGAAAATTAAATGCTAATATAGTATTGTCACGCATCCAAATATGCATGGGCCTGAGAAGCAGCTTCCGAAATAGTTGCAAAGACAAGGGGTCGCAACAGCGCATCCACGGAACGCCTCTAAGGAAAAACGGGGGAGGCTGACGTGGAAGATTTTGTCCAAAAACTCAGGCAATACGCAAAAACCGGCACACCGGCCGAACGTCGCATTGCGAAATATTTTAACGAACACCTAAACGACCTGCCGTTCGAGACAGCTGCATCGGTCGCCGATCGCCTGGATCTCTCGCCGATGACCGTCGGGCGCTTCCTGCGCGCACTCGGCTATCAGGGATTGGACAGCGTCAAGGTGGAGATTCGCGAGACCGTGACGACATCGCCGGCGCAATTGCAAAGCGCCATGAGCGAGCTGCATCAGGACGCAGCGGAGGGCAAACCGCTCGCCGTGCTGGTTGCCGAACAGATCCAGGCGCTCCATCATATCTATCATCTGACGGCGCAGCCACACTGGTCCGAAGCCGTCAGCTTGATCAGCACTGCCCGCGAAGTATCGATCGTCACCCATGCCCGGCTTGCAAGCCTTGCCCATCATTTCTGCCAGCGGCTGACGCAGGCCCGCGACGGCGTGCGCACGCTCGACGGCGCCGACAACCGTTTTGCCGAGCTTTTCGCCCGGCTGGCCGTTGATGACGCGCTACTGGTCATCATCGATTGTCGCCGCTTCGCCAAAGCGCGGCTGCTTGCCCGAACTGCACGGCGCTACGGCTATAAGGTCGTGCTGATTTCACCGCAGCAAGCGGACTGGATGGCGGATCAGTCGAATGTCATGCTGCCCTTGCCGCCAGCGCGCGCGCCCGATCTCGACAATCTTCCACCACTGATTGCGCTGCTCGATTGCCTGTCGGAATCCGTCGTCCTTGACGTCGGAGAAGAGGCGGCCCTTCGCCGCCGCCGCATGATGGAATTTGCGACGGTCCTTGGCGAGACGGCAAACCACTGAGCCGTTATTGCATCGTTTCCAGCTCGGCGCGATGCCTGTGCATGGCGAGAAGGCGGCGGTAGTCGCGGTCATAGAGCGCCTGTTTGGTTTTATCGGGCAGCCGTTCGTCGCCACCCGGATACATCGCCTCGCCGGCTGCCGCCAGATCCCCGTACAGGCCGCAGGCAACGGATGCCGCAATCGCCGTACCGAGCAGCACCGCCTCGTTCATTTTCGGCACCACCACCTTGCAGCCGGTGGCATCACTATAGAGCTCCATCAGCACCGGGTTCTTCACATGCCCGCCGGCAATATGCAGCGTATCGGGCACGTAGCCGTATTCCTTCATCATTTCGAGGATGTGGCGGATGCCGAGCGCAATCGCCACGGCGGTGCGCCAGTAAAGTGTGCAGAGGCCATCGAAGGACGCATCGAGCGTCAGCCCGCTGACGACCCCGACGGCATGCGGATCAGCGAGCGGCGAACGGTTGCCATGAAAATCCGGCAGTACGAAGATGCGTGCGCCGAAGGCATCGCCCTCGTCGGCCCGCAATTCGGCGATGCGTGCGACGATTCTCTGATGCAGGCCCGCCGTCGGCTCGCCGCCGGCGGCATGCATGCGCACGATGTGGTCGAGCAGCGCGCCGGTCGCCGATTGCCCGGCCTCCACCAGCCAGGATTCTGGAAAGACCGCCTCGTAATAGGGACCCCACATGCCATGGCTCGGCTTGCGTTCCCGCGAGAAAGTCACGATGCAGCTCGACGTGCCGGCGATCAGCGCCAGCTGGTGCTCCCGTTTTACAGGATCGGCGGCGTAGCCGCCAAGCGCGCCGAGCGCGCCGGCATAGGCGTCGATCATGCCGGCGGAGACATGGCAGTCCGTGGTCAGCCCGAGCGCCTGCGCCGCTTCCGGCGTCAGCCAGCCGACGCTGCCTCCGACAGCCGTGGTCTCATCCGGTAGGTGACCGCGCTTCTGAAGGTCCTCAAGGCCGATCCGCTCCAGAAAATCCTGCTGCCAGCCCTTTTCGCGATGGGCGAGATAGTTCCACTTCGCTGTCAGCGTGCAGCGCGAACGGGCGAGCGATCCGGTCGATTTCCACGTCATGAAATCGGCGAGATCGAAGAAATAGCCGGCCTTCTCCCATGTGGCAGGCAGCTTCTTCTTCAGCCACATCAGCTTCGGCATCTCCATCTCAGGCGACATGACGTGGCCGGAATGTTCGAGCACCGCGTGCTCCGTCGCCGTGCAGAAATCGGCTTCCTTCAGCGCCCGGTGATCGAGCCAGACGATCGTGTCGAAGCGTGTCTCGCCGCCTGTGGACACGCTGAGCTGCCGGCCCTCGACGTCACGCACGACGAGCGAACATGTGGCGTCGAAGCCGATCGCGCCGACCGAGGCGGCGGCGATGCCGGATTGCTCCATGGCGCTACGCACCGCCGTACAGGCTGCCGACCAGATATCTTCGGAATCGTGCTCGGCATGGTTTTCACGCGGCCGGTTCATCACGATCGGATGCTCGGCCTTGGCGAGCAGGCGACCGCGCGCATCGAAGACACCGGCGCGCGCGCTGCCCGTGCCGATATCCACCGCAACCACATGATCACGCATCAAATCTTGGTCCCGTCCAGCTATGGTTGCGGACAAGGTGGATCAAATCCGGCATGGCGTCAAACACCGCTTCCGGCGAAAGCCGGTCGAGTTCGGCGCGATAGCCGGCGAAATTGGCGTGTGATCCGCCGGTGAAGGCGAAGACCGTCATACCCGCTGCCTTGGCGGCGGCAATGCCGGCCGGGCTGTCCTCCACAACAATGCAATGCGCAGGCGCCACCTGCATTTCACGCGCCGCATGCAGAAAAAGATCGGGCGCCGGTTTGCCGCGCTTGACCATCGTCGCGCTAAAGATGTCGGGCAGCTTGTCGAGCAGCCCGGTGACGGACAGCGACAGCCGGATTCGCTCCATCTGGCTGGACGAGGCGACGCAGCAACGAACGCCAAGCCCATCGATCGTTGCGGCAATACCCTCGATCGGCTTCAGCTCGGTGCGAAAGCGGGTGTAGAGATCGGTGCGAATGCGCTCAAGGAATTCCTCACCGGCATGGACGTTGAATTCGGTTTCCAGCGTATCGATGAGGGTCGAAAGGCTGCGGCCGAGAAAGCGCTCGTAGGCCTGATCCTCGGTGATCGAGACGCCGAGATCGTTCATCGCCCCGACGAGCACACTGATCGAGATCGGCTCGCTGTCGACGAGCACGCCGTCGCAATCGAAGATAACCAGCCGTGGTTCAGCATCAGCCATGGAAGACCCAACCTGAGTTCAATTCGGACGGATTCCTTACACCGCGAGCTTGCCATCGAGATAGAGTTGCAGCGTCTCCCGCGTGCCTTTTTCCCACAGGCTTTTGAGTGCATGGGCAAAACGCTTGCGGAAAAGTTCGGATTTCGCCACCTCGCCGAAAATATCGTCGAAGGTGAGAAAGGCTGACGGATCGGTCTTCGCCTTCAGCGCCGCCGCATGCAGGCGCTCGGCGCTGGCGTCGTTGAAGACGATATCCTTGCCGCTATCGGTCTTGCCCGCGAAGTAACGGCACCAGAGCGCCGAAACCAGCGCCAGGCCGACGACGTCCCTGCCCTGGCTGAGATTGTCGAGCGTCGACGGCAAGATGAATTTCGGCTGGCGGTTCGATCCGTCCTGCGCCAGCCGCGGAATGGTGTCGGCGATTTTCGGATTGAGCAGGCGATGTTCGATCAGCGCGAAATAATCCGTCAGCGACGTGTTCGGCACCGGCGGCACGATCGGGATGATTTCGTCGTTCTCGAGCTTGGCGAGGAAGGCGCGGATCAGCGGATCCTCCATGGAATCGTGAACGAAATGGATGTCCATCAGCGCCGCCGGATAGGCGATCGCGGCATGTCCGCCGTTGAGAATCCGGATCTTCATATGCTCGTAGGGCGTGACATCAGGCACGAAGGTGACGCCGACCTTTTCTAGTGCCGGCCGACCGGCAGTAAACTTATCCTCAAGCACCCATTGCTTGAATTCCTCGCAATAGACCGGCCAGTTGTCATCGATCTCGAAGTTGTCCCTGAGGAAATCGATTTCGCGCTGGCCGGTTGCCGGCGTGATGCGGTCGACCATCGCATTCGGGAAGGCGACATTCGCCCGGATCCACGCGGCAAAGCCCGGGTCCGAAAGGGCGGCCGTGCCGACCACGGCATTGGCGGTAACGATGCCATTATGGGGAATGTTGTCGCAGGACATGACGGTAAAGGGTTCGATACCCCGGTCCTTGCGCGCCTTCAGCCCGGCGACGATCAGGCCGAACACCGTCTTCGGCGCATCGGGGCTGTTTCCGTCGGCGGCGATCGCCGGATGCGCCGGGTTGAAGGTTCCGGATGCGTCGATGAAATAACCGCCCTCGGTGATCGTCAGCGAAACGATGCGGATCTCGGGATCGGCGAGCCTGGCGATGATCGCGGCGGGGTCGCCGACCGGCAGGATGTCGACCATCGGCGCGGTGACGCGCGCCGCCGTCTTGTTGTTGTCCTGCTCGACCACCGTCGTCAGAAAATCTTGTGCCGCAAGCTTTTCACGCATCGCGGCGTCCGATGGCAGCACACCGGCGCCGACAATCGCCCAATCGTGATCCGCGCCTGAGTTGAAGAGATCGTCGAGATAGACCGCCTGATGGGCGCGGTGGAAATTGCCGACGCCGAAGTGCACGATGCCGGCTTTCAGCGACGCCCTGTCATATCCAGGGATGGCGGCAGTGCGCGCCACATCCGAAAGCGTTGCCAGCGATAGTTTGCACGTCATGTTCCAGTCCTCTTGAAGGTCTTGCCGAAACGGCCGGACGCCCTCGCCCGGCTCGTATGCCTGCCCCCAGCCCGGCAGCCCGCCTCAGATGGCAAGGCCGCCCTCGTTGAATTTGTGAATACGCGAACGATCCGGCGTCAGATAGACCGTGTCTCCAGCTTTGGCGGCAAAATCGCCGCTGCCGCGCGCCGTCATCATGCCGATGCCCTCGGCATCGATATGCAGGAAGGTGTCGGAACCAAGATGTTCGGCGACCACGACCCTGCCCTTCCAGTCGCCGCTCTCCATGGACAACAACATATGTTCGGGTCGGATGCCGATCGTATGGGCGCCAAGCTGAGCCGCGTTCTGGCCGTTGATGAAATTCATCTTCGGCGAGCCGATGAAACCGGCAACGAAGAGGTTGCGCGGGCGGCTGTAAAGCTCGAGCGGCGAGCCGACCTGCTCGATATTTCCCCTGTTCAGCACGACGATCTTGTCGGCCATGGTCATCGCCTCGACCTGGTCGTGGGTGACGTAAACCATCGTCGTCTTCAACTGCTGATGCAGTTCGCTGATCTCGAGGCGCATGTTGACACGCAATGCTGCATCGAGGTTCGACAGCGGTTCGTCGAACAGGAAAGCCGAAGGCTGGCGCACGATGGCTCGGCCGATCGCGACGCGCTGGCGCTGACCGCCGGAAAGCTGACGCGGCTTGCGCTCCAGATAGTCGGTGAGATTGAGCACACGGGCCGCATCCGTCACCTTGCGGTCGATTTCCGCCTTGTCGATGCCCGCCATTTTCAGCGGGAAGGCGATGTTGTTGCGCACGCTCATATGCGGATAAAGCGCATAGGATTGGAACACCATGGCAAGGCCGCGCTCCGACGGCGCCTTTTCGGTGGCGTCCCGGCCGTCGATGACGATCTTGCCGCCGGAGACGTCCTCAAGGCCGGCGATCAGCCTGAGCAGCGTGGACTTGCCGCAGCCCGACGGGCCGACGAAGACGACGAACTCGCCGTCCTTGATGTCGAGATCGATCGAAGGGATGACCTTGGCTTCGCCGAAGACCTTGGAAACCTTCTGAAGGGTAATGCTGCCCATGTTTGTCTCCCTTTATCTTATTTCACTGCGCCGAAGGTCAGGCCGCGGACGAGTTGTTTCTGGCTGAACCAGCCGAGGATCAGGATCGGCGCGATCGCCATCGTCGAAGCCGCCGAGAGTTTGGCGTAGAACAAGCCCTCCGGGCTGGAATAGGAAGCGATGAAGGCCGTCAGCGGTGCTGCTTTCGAGGCGGTGAGGTTGAGCGTCCAGAACGCCTCGTTCCAGGCAAGGATGATGTTCAAAAGCAGCGTCGAGGCGATACCGGGCACCGCCATCGGCGTCAGCACGTAGACGATCTCTTTCATCAGCGAGGCCCCGTCCATGCGGGCCGCTTCGAGGATCTCGCCGGGAATTTCCTTGAAATAGGTATAGAGCATCCAGACGATGATCGGCAGGTTGATCAGCGTCAGCACGATCACCAGGCCGGTGCGCGTGTCGAGCAGGCCCGAATTGCGGAACAACAGATAGATCGGGATCAGCGCGCCCACCGGCGGCATCATCTTGGTCGACAGCATCCACATCAGCACGTCCTTGGTCCGCTTGGTCGGCGAAAACGCCATCGCCCAGGCGGCAGGGATAGCGATGATCAGGCCGATCAGCGTCGAGCCGAAGGAAATGATCACCGAGTTCATGAAGTGGCTGAGATAGTTCGACCGGCTCTGCACCTCCGCATAGTTCTCCGTCGTCCAGTGGAAGAACAGGAACTGCGGCGGCGAGGCGATGGCGTCGGCTTCCGACTTGAAGCTGGTCAGGAAGGTCCAGAGGATCGGGAAGAAGATCAGGATGCCGAGCGTCCAGGCAATCGCGGTGACGATGACCTTGCGCCGGGTTGTGACTTTTCTGGCCATCTCAAGCCTCCAGATTCTTGCCGACGAGGCGGACGAGGAAGATCGCGACGATATTGGCAAGCACCACCGCGACGATGCCGCCCGCCGAAGCGCCGCCGATATCGAACTGCAGCAGCGCCTGGGCATAGACGAGATAGGTGAGGTTGGTGCTGTCGGTGCCCGGCCCGCCATTGGTGGTGACGAGGATTTCGGCGAAGACCGAAAGCAGGAAGATCGTCTGGATTAGGATCACCACGGTGATGGCGCGGGCCATGTGCGGCAGGATGATGTAGATGAATTTCGAGATCGGCCCGGCGCCGTCCATTTCGGAGGCTTCCTTCTGCTCCTCGTCGAGCGACTGCAGCGCCGTCAGCATGATAAGCGTCGCAAAGGGCAGCCACTGCCAGGCAACGATGAGAATGACGGAGAACAGCGGCGCATTCGCCAGCCAGTCGATCGGCTGCAGGCCGAGGGCCTTGGCAAGATGCGCAAACAGGCCGTTGACCGGGTTCATGAACATGTTCTTCCACACCAGCGCGGCCACCGTCGGCATGACGAAGAACGGCGCAATCACCAGGATGCGCACGATGCCCTGGCCGTACATCGGCTGGTCGAGCAGCAGCGCAAAGGCGATGCCGCCGATGACGGTGATTAGGAGAACGCCGGCGACGAGCACCAGCGTATTGATCAGCGCGGCGAAGAAGGCAGGATCGGAAAGGAAATATTCGTAGTTCAGAAAGCCGACAAAGCTCTCCATGCCGGGGCTGAGCAGATTGTAGTTCAGCGTCGAAAAGTAGATCGTCATCGCAAGCGGGACGATCATCCATGCAAAGAGGAGCAGCACGGAGGGCGCAATCATCAGGCGCGCTGCGGCGCGGGTATGCAAGGTTGCCATGGCAATCACCGATCTGATCTGAAGCGGGGAGCGGCTGCAGGAAAGCTTTGTCTGAAAAAGCGGCCGCCGATGCAGTTCGGGCAATCGGCGGCCCAGAGGGGCGGATCGTCAAGAATCCGCCTCTTGCTCAGGAGGTTTTATTTAATGTAGCCGGCCTTGGTCATTTCGCGCGTGGTCAGTTGCTGGGCGGCCTGCAGGGCCTGGTCGACCGAAAGCTGGCCGGCAAGTGCTGCGGAGAACTGCTGGCCCACTGCCGTACCGATGCCCTGGAATTCCGGGATCGCCACGAACTGGACGCCGACATAGGGAACCGGCTTGACGGTCGGCTTGGTCGGATCGGCCGAGTTGATCGAGTCGAGCGTCATCTTGGCGAAGGACGCCGCCTTCTGGTAGTCCGCATTCGCGTAGAGCGAGGTGCGGGTGCCTGGAGGTGCATTCAGCCAACCTTCCTTCTCGGCGACGAGGTTGGTGTACTCCTTGCTCGTTGCCCAGGCGACAAACTTCTCAGCGGCTTCGACCTTCTGCGAACCTGCGGGGATGGCAAGATTCCAGGCCCAGAGCCAGTTGCCACGCTTGCCGAGGCCCTTGTCCGGGGCAAGCGCGAAGCCGACCTTGTCGGCGACCTGGGACTGCTTCGGATCGGCGACGAAGGAAGCGGCAACCGTTGCGTCGATCCACATGCCGCACTTGCCGGTCTGGAAGAGCGCCAGGTTTTCGTTGAAGCCGTTGGAAGAAGCGCCCGGAGGGCCGGCATCCTTCATCAGCTTGACGTAGAAGTCGAGCGTGTCTTTCCATTCGGGCTGGTCGAACTGCGGCTTCCACTTTTCATCGAACCAGCGTGCGCCGAAGGAATTGGACATGGCCGTCAGGAAGGCCATGTTCTCGCCCCAGCCCGCCTTGCCGCGCAGGCAGATGCCATAGATTTCCTTGTCCTTGTTGGTGATCTTGCGAGCAGCGTCGGCAACGAAGTCCCAGGTCGGGGCGTCGGGCATCTTCAGGCCTGCGGCGTCGAACAGGTCCTTGCGGTACATGACCATCGAGCTTTCGCCGTAGAACGGCGCAGCATAGAGCTTGCCGTCCGTGGTCAGGCCGCTGCGGATCGCCGGCAGCAGGTCGTCGGCGTCGTAATCCTTGCCGAGGTTGTCGAGCGGCAGCAGCCAGCCCTGTTTTGACCAGATCGGAACTTCGTAGGTGCCGATGGTCAGAACGTCGTACTGGCCGCCCTTGGTCGCGATGTCGGTCGTGACCTTCTGGCGCAGCACGTTTTCTTCGAGGGTTACCCATTCAAGGTCGATGCCGGGATTCTTCGCCTTGAAATCATCCGTCAGCTTCTGCATCCGGATCATGTCGCCGTTATTCACGGTTGCGATTGTCAGCGTCTCGGCCGAAGCCATGCCGGCAAACGCCAGCGCTGAGCAGGCGCCCAGCAGAAAAGTTCTCAATGTCATAATCTTCCTCCCAGAAGATGGGGTGTGAGCATTCGCTTCGCTCATGGGCAATTACTCAATAAATGATAAAGAATGTCAATCGGCAATCGTTGCTGCGGTGCCGAAGGAGACAGTTATGATATTGATTTAAATAGTGTATTTTTTGCTCAGTTTCTGAGCAAAAACTCAGCAGTCTCTTCGTCGGTGATCAGACCATTGATTTGATGGCCGACAACCGCAGCCCTGATCGCCTTGAATTTGCGCTTGCCCTTGGCCAGCCCAATAACAATCGAGGCGTCGCGGGACGGGATCGGCGCCGATGCGACGCGTTCGTTGATCGGGTTGTCCAGCAACCTGCCGTCGACATCGAAGATCCAGCCGCAGATCTCGCCGACGGCGCCGCCGCGCATCAGCTCCATCATCTCGTCCTTCTCGAGAAAACCGTCGACGCAAAGCGGCCCGTCGATGCCGAGCTCGCCGATGCCGACGAAGGTGACGTCGGCTTGCGCGCTGATGTCAAGCGTCGAGCGCACCAGCTGCTGGCCATGCAGCAGCTCCCGCTCCTCCGCCGAGGTGACGAGCACCGGCAACGGCATCGGATAGTGCCGCGCTTTCACGGCATCGGCCATGCTGAAGATGACGTTGTAATAAGCCGCCGATCCGTCCGGGGCGATATTGCCGGTCAGCGAGACGATGCGATGATGGGGACATTCGATCGCCGGAAGCTGATCGACCGCCGCCTTCAGCGTCCGGCCGGTGCCGACGGCAAGCACGATCGGCTCGGCCCGTTTCAGCCACCGCTCGATCTCGGCCGCGGCCGCCTCGGCAATGCCGACCGTCGCCGACGACCCGGAATCGCTCGGCACCACCTCCACATGTTTCAGCCCGAATTTCCGCCGCAACTGGCTGGCGAGCTCCAGGCAGGCGGCGATCGGATGATCGAGCCGCACCTTGATCAGACGCTCGGCGACCGCCAGCGATACCAGCCGCTGCGCCGATTGCCGCGAGATGCCCATCGCGGCAGCGATTTCATCCTGCGTGCGCCCGGCGACGTAGTAGAGCCAGCCGGCACGCGCCGCATCGTCGAGCCGTGCAGGGGTCTCGGATCTTTTTGCCATTGAATGCCTACCGCGCCAAAGTGAACCGGCGTGCCGCCGCCGAACATGATTTGAATCTGTATCCCGCCAGATCAAAACAAATTCCGGCAAATGTCGAGCCCGTTGAAAGGAGCCCTGCCGAATTACTCAGGCAAACCATTGCACGACGAGATAGATCGCCGCCTTCGCGAGACCGTAAATCACGCCGCCGGCAACGACCAGCGACACCGCCGTCATCACGAAGCCGATCAGCGCAAAGAGCCCGTCGCGGCCCAATATGCCGAAGGCGAAGACCGAGATCGTGATCGCCGGCAGCATGTTGCCGAGCGGCACCGGCAGCAGCAGCACGATCGACAGCAACAGACATGCGGCCCCGGCGAGATATTCCGCCGGCGGCTCGGCGAAGATCGCCAGCCTTGGCTTCAGCATGCGCTCCGCCCAGGCGAGCCAGCGGTGGATGCGGCCGACAATGGTTTCGAAATCCTCCCGCCGCATCGAACGGTCGGCAATTATCCTTGGCAGCCAGGGCTTCAGCCCGAAGGTCAACTGTGCCGCCAGGAAGACCAATGGCGCGCCGAGCACTGCCGAAGTCCCTGGCGGCGTGGGAAAAGCGTTCGGCAGCGCGAAGATCAGCATCAGCGCGCTGATCGCCCTGTCGCCCATCGTCTGGAACAGGTCGCCGATCGAAATTCGCTCCCGGCTCCGGTCGGCGGCCAGCTGACGCAGGATGGATGAGAGGCGGCGACCTTTGGGACGGGGTGGACGTGGTCTTCTGCGTCTATGGGAATCGGCGTTTTCGATGGTCATGATACCAGTGAATGATGGAAGTGCAGGCGCAGATTTTGGCCGCGCAATATGCCAATTGAATGACTTGTCGGACGGGAATAGCTGTTGGTGGCGATTTGGCTGGATCATTCCCGTTCGCGCCACAGGCGCATGGCGGACGGCGGAATGAAGGCTTGTAATTCCCCGCCAACAGTGCGAGCAGACACCACAGACCAGAGAAACGGCAGGGTGGCAATGATCATTTCATTCGACATCGGCGGCTCCGCCATCAAGGGCGGCATCGCCCGCTCCGAGACAGACATCGTCCCCCTCGGCCGCCGCCCGACGCCGAAAGATGATTTCGCCGCTTTCGTCGGGACCTTGCGCGCCATCATCACCGAAACCGGTGAAGCGCCGAGCCGCATCGCGCTCTCCATCGCCGGCGTCGTCGATCCCGATAGCCAGCGGCTGATCTGCGCCAACATTCCCTGCATCCATGGCCGCACGCTGGCCGCCGATCTCGAAGCCGAACTCGGTCTGCCGGCGCTGATCGCCAACGACGCCGACTGTTTCGCCATGGCCGAGGCCGGCCTGGGCGCCGGGCGCGGCCACCGCATCGTCTTCGGCGCCATCCTCGGCACCGGCGTCGGCGGTGGCCTGATTGCCGACGGCCGCCTCGTCAATGAGGCCGGCGGTTTTGCCGGCGAATGGGGTCACGGGCCGATCATCGCCTCCGCAGCCGGCAATCCGCCTGTCGCCATTCCCGCCTATGCCTGCGGCTGCGGCCAGAAGGGATGCGTCGACACCGTCGGCGGCGCCCGTGGCATGGAACGGCTGCACAAGACGCTGCACGATCTCGATCTTTCGAGCGAGGCGATCATCGCGCAATGGCAACAGCGCGAGGAGAAGGCGACACGGACGATCGACGTCTATGTCGATCTCGTCGCCTCGCCCCTGGCGCTGACGATCAACATCACCGGCGCCACCATCGTGCCGGTCGGCGGCGGCCTGTCAAATGTCGAGCCATTGCTTGCCGAACTCGACCACGCCGTGCGCGCCCGCATCCTGCGCAAGTTCGACCGGCCGCTGGTGGTGCGCAGCCAATGCCGTATCGAACCCGGCCTGATCGGCGCAGCACTGCTGGGGCTGAAAGCCGAAGCAGTGCTTCCTAAAGCTTAGGCCACATCCGCACGATCACTGCGAACCGGTCCCAATCCTTCCGGTCCGCCGGTGTCCATGCGGCCTCGGCGATTGCCGAAAGACGCGGGAAGACCAGCCGGTTGAAATGCGCGCGCGAGGCGATGTCGCCGCTCCAGATACAGGCCTGGATCCCGCGCATCTTCCCCTTCAGCGCCTCCGGCGACTCGCCCTCGGCCTCGTAACAGTAGGTCCGCTCCGGCGGCGTGAAGCCTGCCCAGCTTGCGCCGGGCTCGGACCAGGCTTCCGCCTGCGCCATGTCGAGATAATAGGCCTGTCCCGGCGTCATCACCACGTCGTAACCTGCCTGCGCCAGTTCGATGCCGACGTCAGGCCTTTCCCAGGCCATCAGCAGCGTGCCGTCGCGATCGACCCCGCCGCCATGCGAGACCTCATTCCAGCCGGCGAGCTTCCTGCCGCGCTCCGACAGCATGCCGTGGACGCGCTTGAGGAAATAGGATTGCAGCGCGGCGGGTCCGGCCAGTTTCTCCCGCTTCATCAGCGCCTGGCAGAGAGGGGAGGAAAGCCAGGCGCCGGACGCAACCTCGTCACCGCCGATATGAAAATACTCGCCGGGGAACAGCGACATCATTTCGTCGAACACCGTGCCGAGGAATTCGTAGGTGAATTCGACTGCCGGGTTGAGGGCATTGTTGGCATATCCCTGCGGCGAGCGGTAACTGTCCTCAGCCTCCTGCGGGTCGACGAGATCGGGCAATGAGGAAAGCGCTGCGGCGCTGTGGCCGGGAATATCGATTTCCGGCACCACCTCGACACCAAGCGATGCGGCATGCGCAACGATCCGCCTGACGTCGTCTTGCGTGTAATAGCCGGCGCGCGTTTCCGGCCCGTCGCCGTACTGTGGCGCCAGCGCTTCGTCGAGCCCCAGCCGTGCGCCGACGGCCGTCAATTCCGGATAGGCCTTGATCTCCAATCGCCAGGCCTCGTCATCGGTCAGGTGCCAGTGGAAAATATTGAGCTTGTTCCAAGCGAGGATATCGATCAGCCGCACGACGTCGGTCACCGGATAAAACCGCCCCGATACATCGAGATGGCAGCCGCGCCAGTCATAACGCGGCTGGTCGGCGATCGTGCCGAAATTGGGGAATTTAAATCTTTCGCCATCGGCGCGGGCGCCATGCAGCAGCTGCGCCAGGCTGATGAGGCCGTAGCGCCGCCCCGCGTCATCCGCGCTCGAAAGCACGATCTCATGCGCAGTGAAACGCAGCTCGTAGGCGAAGGCGGCGATCGACGATTCGGCGACGAAACGAACGCGCCGTCCGCCATCGACGGCACTCAGCGAAAACGCCGCGTCTTCGGCTGGGTAGAGGCGCTGGTAAAGAGAAAGAACCTGGGAGAAGGCCTCGATCGCATCAGGCCGCGTCCTCTCGGCCGGATAGAGGGTGGCTGGCAAGTCACCCGCCTTCAGCCCCAGCGACAGCGGCCAGGGGAGCAGCGCATAGGGTTCATCGGCTTTGCCCGGCGGCAAGAGCGGCGGCGACACACCCCCATCCCGGCCTTTGAGCATCAGATCGCCGAAATCGACCGGAAGGTGACGACGGTCGGCAAGTGTCAGATAAGCGGATTTAACGCCAGCCGTGACATGTTTCGGCTCTCGGCTCAGCCCCTCGACCGTGAACCGCCAGCACCCACCCGGCGGCACCGTCAACTCCTCGGACGGCAGGAACTCATGGAAATGCGCGACCTGCCGCTTGAGGCTGCCGCCGTCGCAGACATGTTTGTCGGCAACCCGCGTCTCCGACGTATAGCAGAGCGAGAAGCCGGACAACGGCTCGGCCGAAAGATTGTGGAGCGTGAAAGTCAAGCGCCCGAAACTGCCTTCGACCGGGCACCAGCTTGTCTCAAGACTATAATCGGCCATGCCGCGCCCTCCCCGTCAACGAACGGCCGGGATCACGGCTGGTCTTCCGGCATTCCTTCGCAGCTTAGCCTGTTCGGGAAGGCAATGGAATCAGCGCGAACTCAGGCGAGACGAACAGCGATGGGAATCCAGAATGGTCAGCACGGTCGCAACGAGAATGCCGCTCATCATTGCCCAGCCAAACGAACCCCGGCGACCCGATCGCCTATGGGGCGCCATGCAGATGGTGTATGAAATCTGCGAAAAAGGCTGAGGCATGGATGGCTCTTTTATGCACGGCGATCGTCTGGGGGATTTCGGAGAATGTTCCTTCCAAGAGCCGGAAGCCCGAAATGCGCACCGAAGTCTGGATGAGATATTCGGTCAATCCGGCAGCCGCGTCACACTGGGATCCGACAAGTAGATCGACGGCTGCTGCGGGGCTGTCAGTGTGGAAAACCGTTGCTCTTTCAAGCATTCGTTCGAGCTGCTTAGTGTAGGCCGCACTCCTTGCAGACGCAATCCGGACTCCCTCGACATCAACGTCTTCGACCCGCCGGAAGGACGAACTGTCAGGCACGAGATAGGTCGCCTTGACGAAGATGTATGGAGGTGAAAAGGAGAAGCGGTCGGCTCTGGATGGATCCGAGGCAATGAAAGCGATGTCCCATTCGTCGCCGTCTGCATCGGCGAGTATGTCGGCGGCCGAGCCGTACTGGATCAGGAAGAGGCCGCAATCAAGTTGTTCGGCGATCTTGCGGGCTAGCTCAGCGCTCGGACCGACCAAGGCGCCCGCCTCATCGTCCCATCGGACCAACGCCGAATTTGACATGTTGACGGCGGCCCTGATCGCGCCGGCCGGCGCTATCTCAGCCAAAATCTGCTTTCGCGTCGGCATCTTCGAACTCCCTAAGATGCGAACCTGGCCGCGAGTGCTTCGGATCCTCTTGCAAGCAGGGCGACGTCTACACCGACTGCGGTAAACAGCGTCCCCAGCGAAATGCAGCGGGCTGCGAACTTTTCGTCGGGGGTGAGTATGCCGGTCGGCTTTCCAAGCGCCTTCAGGCGCCTTATCGCGTCTTCGATCGCAGCTACCACTTCAGGGTGACCCGGTTGACCAGGATGGCCAAAGCTCGCCGCGAGATCAGCCGGCCCGATGAAGATGCCGTCCACTCCTTCGACAGCGGCGATGGACTCGAGACGATCGAGCGCTTCACGGGTCTCGATTTGAAGAAGCAGGCATATCTCCTGCTCCGCGATCTGCGCGTAGTTCGCAACACGCCCGAAGCGGGTAGCACGCGTCAAGGCGGAGACACCACGAATTCCGCACGGCGGATACCGTATGGCTGCTACAGCGGCCATCGCCTCCTCCTCATTCTGCACATATGGAACTAGCAGCGTCTGCACGCCGATGTCCAGGAACCGCTTAATCAGCACGGGGTCGTTGAAGGCAGGGCGTACGACGGGCGAAACCTTGTAGGGCGCAACCGCCTGCAATTGTGGCAGGACGGTGAGGACGTCACTGGGAGAATGCTCGGTGTCGAACAGCAGCCAATCGAAACCCGATGGCGCGACGATTTCCGCTGCATAGCTTCCCGGAAGGCCGCACCATAAACCGATCTGGCTTTGTCCGGCCATGAGCTTTCGTTTAAAGTGATTGACAGGGAGTTCCATCACCACCTCACACGAACGAAACGCCGATGGAGCCGACCGGCCCGTAATCGGCCTGGATGACGTCGCCTTTGGCGATATCCACGGGGCGGGTGAACGAGCCGGCAAGGACGATCTGGCCCTTCTTCAAACCGCCTCCGACAGCATGGAGCTTGTTCACGAGCCATGCAATTCCGGCGGCTGGATGGCCCATGATGGCTGCGGAAACGCCGGATTCCTCGATGATGCCGTTTTTCGAAAGCGTCGCACCGACCCAGCGGATATCGACGTCCATCGGCCGAACGATACGACCACCGATGACGATCGCTCCGAAAGCCGCGTTGTCGGCGATTGTGTCGGTGATGGCTCTTGGCACTTCGGTTCGATAGTCGATGATTTCGAGAGCGGGAACGACAAATTCGGTCGCCCGCATGACGTCATAGATGCGGGTGCTTGGACCTTCGAGATTCTCGCCCATTACGAATGCGAGTTCGACTTCGAGACGGGGCTTGATGAACAGATCCGCTTTGATTTGCGCTCCATCATTGAAGAGAGCGTCGTCGAGAATGACGCCGTAATCGGGCTCCGTCATTTTCGAGGCCATCTGCATTGCCCGCGACGTTAGTCCGATCTTGTGGCCAGCGATCCGTGCGCCTTTCGCAATCCGCGCCTGCGCCCAGAGCGCTTGTATTTTGTAGGCGTCTTCGAGTTCCAGGTTCGGATATGTCTTGCTTGGTTGGACGATTGGCTTGCGTTCGACTTCGGCCTTCAGCAGCGCGTCAGCTGCCTCCTGGCGTTCCTTGTCCGTGATCATGATTGGCTCTGCTGCTTTCGTTATTTGATCGGAGGGCGTGGCAGGGCTGCCTCGCCTGGCTCCATGACATATGTGTAATCGAGCGAGAACCACGGCCCTGCGACGTCAGCGTCGGTCGGGTGCGGCTCTTCATGCCGGACGAAGTCGCCGGTCAACGCCGCGGTCACGCCAAACTGCACGTCGGAGTCGATGTTCGGATCGCTCGGATCGAAGACCTGCGAGATGAGTGTCTTGTATCCGTGCTTGAAGATGAGCGCGTGCAGATGGGCGGGGCGATAGGGGTGGCGGCCTTGCGCCTTGAGAAGGCGACCCACGACCCCGTCGACCGGGATCGGATAGCCAACCATTTTCACCGTCCTGAACCAGAAGCGGCCTTCTTCGTCCGTGGTGAGCTTCCCGCGGAGATTCATTTCTGCCTGGTCGGGATCCTGGTTTTCGTAAAGACCGACAGGCGACGCATGCCACACGTCGACCTCGGCGCCTGCGATAGGCTTGCCCTCCCGATCGATCACCTTCGCATGGACGAACAAAGGCGTGCCTGGCGTCTCGGACCGGATGATGATTCCACCGTTCTCGATTCGCGGAGAGTTAAGCCGCCAGAATGGCCCGAGCAACGATTGCGACGTCTCTGTCTGCCCCTTGTCGCCGTTATTGAGCAGGCAGACGAGCGAAGAGACCCCGAGCGACCCTGCCATGAGCACGAGCTCATTGTGACTGTCAGTCTGCAATTGGCCAATTTCGTTGAGGACCGCCGTGGCCTCCCGGAATTCGGCTTCCGAAAGCCTGACCTCCCGCACGAAGGCGTGGAGATGTTTCACCATTGCGACGAGTATTTCACGCAGCCTGGGATCCTCGGTGCGATTCATCACAGCGACGACGGCAGGCGTCACCTCGCTCTCAGTTCTGATTGGCATACTGCCACCTCCTCATGGAGCGCCGAATATAAAATAATCGATTATTTGTCAAGCAAGCGAAAGTGTCCAAACCGCACTCGCCTGCCTCATCTCTTGCGCACATCATCAGCAATTAATTGATTTTCAAAAGAAAAACTGCAAAAATTATTCCTTCTCCAGGAAGCTCGTCGCTAATAATACTGACGACAAGTTGACACAGATAATCGTTTATTATATCGATCATCGAAAGTTGAGCCGGATTGCCTGGGAGGAGTGATGGACTCGAGCGACGACAGCGCCCGTGGCGCGCCGACAGAGGAAGATGCGCCGCCCGCCACCTTCGCCGATGATGGTAAAAACACCATCGGCAGCCAGCTCGCATCGCGTCTTCGAGAGGCGATCATTTCCGGCGAACTGGAGGCGGGCAGCAAGATCAATCTCGACAAGGCCCGAAAGACGTTCAATGTCAGCCTCAGCCCGTTGCGCGAAGGCCTGGCCCGACTCATTTCCGACGGCCTGGTTGAGTTTCAGGACAATCGAGGCTATCGCGTCGCCCCGATCTCGCTTGCCAATCTCGAGGAAGTTACGACCCTTCGGGAGGAGCTCGAGGTCTTCGCACTGCGCGAATCCATTCGCATCGGCGACGTCGAGTGGGAGGGCAACATCATGCGTGCGCTCCATCGCCTGAACCGAACCGAGCGCGACGCCGCCCGTCCCGAAACGCTGGAACACTGGGAAGCGCTGCATCGCGAATTCCACCTCACCTTAATCTCGGGCTGTGGCAAGCCGCTGCTTCTCCACTTCTGCAATCTTCTGCTGAATCTCAACGACCGATACCGCCGCGCCTTCCTCATCCGCACATCCGGGGACCGCAACGTAGGCCAGGAGCACAGCGAGATTGCGCAGGGTGCCGTGGCACGCGACGTTGAATATGCCTGCGAGAAGCTGCGCCAGCACATCCACCGGACCGGGACCAATCTTCGAAATCATCTTGCGACGAAAGGTGTCGTATGATGGCCGCCTCAACATCAAAGTCGACCGTCCCGATCGGCGTCGCGCATTTCTCGTCTATAATGCTGCCCCCCACGGAGTTCGCGAAGATTGCCAAACGGGCAGGTTTCTCCAGGATCGGCCTCAGGCTCCATCCAGCCTTTCCCGGTGCGCCGTATTATGAACTGCCTGTAGGCAGCGCAGCGGCCGGAGAGTTGAAGGCTGTGCTTGCCGGTGAAGAAGTCGAGGTCTTCGATATCGAGTTCTTCGTGATCGATCCCACTTTCGACGCATCGTCAGTGGAGGCGACCATCGCCGCCGCTGCGAATATTGGAGCGCGTCGGCTCAGCGTCTGCGGTGACGATCCGGATCATGCCAGGTTGCTATCGAACTTCTCGGATTTCTGCGCCCTCGCGGAACGGTACGGGTTGGCGGTTGATATCGAGAATATGGGCTGGCGGGTTGTCAAAGCCTTTGCAGATGGCATCGACCTCGTGACCGAGGCGGGGATGGAGAATGCCGGCGTTCTCGTCGACGGCATTCATTTCTTCAGGAACGGCGCGGCTCTGGCAGACCTACGGGCCAACCTCGACAAAGTGAAGCACGTCCAACTATGCGACGTGGCCGGTCCGGCGCCGACGAAGCCGGAGGAAATGATCGCGGAAGCAAGAAGCGGCCGACTGCCTCCAGGGGAAGGTGAGTTGCCGTTGGACGATCTGGTTTCTGCGGTCGGCGCCGCCGCGTCCATCTCGGTGGAGGTGCCTTTGGTCGGATCCATGGCGCCGGAGGTCCACCTTAAACATCTTTTCGGCTGCGCGGAAAGAATAGTCGGACCGGATCGATAGTCCGGCGCGGATGCAGGTGATCCGCACCGGAAGGAGGAAATCATACATGGGTTATACATTCGATTTTGGTGCGGTCTTTGACCGCGCCCCGGAATTGCTTTGGGGTTCGCTCGGTACGATCGGACTGGCGCTGGCCGGAATGGTCCTCGCGCTGGTCATCGGTATTATCGGCGTTGCCGCCAGAACGTCCAAGATCCGGCTCGTTCGAGCTCCCGTCATCGGGTTCGTGGAAATCGTCCGGAATACGCCATTCCTCGTACAGATTTTCTTCATCTACTTCGCGCTTCCCTTGTTGGGGATACGCCTCAACCCGACGGTTACCGCGATTATCGCACTGGGCATCAACGGCGGGGCATACGCGATCGAGATCATCCGTGGCGGCGTCGAGAGCGTCAGCAAGGGTCAGATCGAGGCAGGCTTCGCACTTGGCCTCCACAAGGGCGACGTCTTCCGGTTGATTGTGCTGAAGCCGGCTCTTCGGGCAATCTACCCATCGCTCACCAGTCAGTTCGTGATGCTGACTCTCACCACCTCCGTCTGCACCTCGATCGCAGCCTACGAGCTGACGTCGGCGGCGCAGAGAATCGAATCCGACACGTTCCGAAGCTTCGAGGTCTATTTCTCCGTAACTACCATCTACCTCGTGATTTCGACCATGATGATGGGCCTCTTTGCCCTCATTTCCCGCCACTACTTCAACTACCCGACGCGATAGGAGGCACTTATGGGTCCCATCGGCGAAAACGAATTTCTATTCATCTTGCAGGGTCTGAAATGGACCGTCCTGCTCGCGATCATCGGCTTTGTAGGTGGAGGCGTGTTCGGGATAGTGATCGCCCTGGCGCGCACATCAAAAAACCGGACGGCGCGCGTCGCAACTTCGGGCTACATCGCACTCTTCCAGGGCACGCCGCTCCTGATGCAGCTCTTCGTCGTTTACTACGGCGTGGCGCTGCTCGGCGTTGATGTCAACGCCTGGATCGCGGTGGCTATCGCCTTCACTCTTCATGCGAGCGCCTTCCTCGGCGAGATCTGGCGCGGCTCCATCGAAGCCGTGCCGAAAGGTCAGAACGAAGCCGCAAACGCGCTGGGCCTGCACTACGTATCGCGGATGAAAGACGTCATCCTTCCGCAGGCCCTGAAAATCTCCATGCCTGCGACCGTCGGCTTCCTTGTCCAGTTGATCAAAGGAACGTCGCTCGCCGCGATCGTCGGCTTCATCGAGCTGACCCGAGCTGGACAGATTATCTCGAACCAGACCTACCGCCCGCTCCTCGTCTTCGGGATCGTCGGCGTGATCTATTTCATCATTTGCTGGCCGCTGTCGCACCTTGGAAGTGGCCTCGAAAAACGGATGGCGAAAGCAGTCCGCTAACCGCTTCGTTCGAAGCAAAAACAAAGAGGAGGAATAAGCAATGCAGACCAACCGTAGGGAATTTCTGGGAATCGCTTTTGCGACGGTCGCTTTCGCCACCATCGGCGCCGCCGCCGCATCGGCCGCCACTGTCGAAGAGATCAAAGCCAAGGGCACTCTCGTCGTCGGCATCCAGGGCGACAACGCGCCATGGGGCTTTGTAAATACGAGCGGCAAGCAGGACGGCTTCGACGCCGATATCGCGACGCTGTTTGCCAAGGAACTCGGCGTGAAGGTCGAATTCCAGCCGCTCGCCGTCGCCAACCGAATTCCGGCGCTGACGACGGGGAAGGTCGACATCCTGTTCGCCACAATGGCCATGACCGAGGAGCGCGCCAAATCGATCCAGTACAGCAAGCCCTATGCAGCGAACACAATCTCCCTCTATGCCGCGAAGGCCGATGCCGTAAAGGCGCCGGCCGATGTAGCGGCCTGGGAGATCGGTGTGCCGAAGTCGAGCTCGCAGGATAAGGCCGTGACGGACGCCGTAGGATCGACTGCAACAATCCGCCGGTTCGACGATGACGCCGCCACCATCCAGGCTCTCATTTCCGGTCAGGTGAAGGCTGTGGGCGGCAACCAGTTCTACGGACAGAGGCTCGATGCGGCCAGCGCCGGGACTTACGAGCGTAAGATCGACTTCCTGAAGACCTATAATGGCGTCGGAACGCGCCTTGGCGAGAAAGACTGGAACGAAGCCACCAACAGCTTCATCGACAAGATCAAGGCAAGCGGGGAGCTGGCGGCCATCACCAAGAAGTGGATGGGCATCGAACTTCCGACATTCCCCGAATCCATCCCCAACATCCCGTTCACCGTCAAGTAAAGCTGGAGGGCGCCGTGCTCAATTCTTCAAACGATCAGTCGATGTTGATTTCACTTGAGAAGATGGAGAAATGGTACGGCTCCTTCCATGCCCTGAAAAACATCAGCCTGTCGGTTCGCAAAGGCGAGAAGATCGTCCTTTGCGGCCCGTCGGGTTCCGGCAAATCGACTTTGATCCGCTGCATCAACGCGCTTGAGACGATCCAGGACGGGAAGATAGTCGTCGAAGGACAGTTGCTGGATGGCAGCACCAAGGCCGTGGATGCGATCCGGCGCGAAGTGGGCATGGTGTTCCAGAGTTTCAATTTGTTCCCTCACATGACCGTGCTCCAGAACTGCACGCTGGCCCCCATGCGCGTTCGTGGCACCAGCCGCGCCGACGCCGAACGACTGGCACGAAAATATCTGGAACGTGTCCGGATCCTCGATCAGGCGGAGAAATATCCCGCCCAGCTTTCGGGGGGCCAGCAGCAGCGCGTCGCAATCGCGCGTGCGCTCTGCATGGAGCCGAAAGTGATGCTGTTCGATGAGCCCACGAGTGCGCTGGACCCCGAGATGGTCAAGGAAGTGCTGGATACAATGATCGGGCTCGCACGCGACGGCATGACCATGATCTGTGTGACCCATGAAATGGGCTTCGCCCGCCAGGTAGCAGACAGGGTCATCTTCATGGCCTCTGGTGAGATCATCGAAGAGGCTGACCCCGAGGTTTTCTTCGAGTCTCCTCAGCACGAGCGCACCAGGGCGTTTCTCGGCGAAATACTTGCCCATCACTGATCCGGTAGAGCTATCAAAATGGACAATAGGAAATTCCATGTCGGGCTAATCGGCGCAGACATTCAGATGTCGAAGTCGCCGGCTCTCCATGAGACCGAAGCATACCAGCTTGGACTGGAATATCGGTACGAGCTTCTCGATCTGGCCGAGCGTGATCTTCCTGCATCTGCGCTGCCAGAGCTTCTCGACGAGATCGAACGCCGGGGCTTTGCGGGAAGCAACATTACCCATCCGTGCAAGCAGACCGTCATAGCTCACCTTACCGATCTGTCGGAAGATGCCCAGATGCTCGGCGCAGTCAACACGGTCGTGCTTCGCAACGGAAAGCGGATCGGGCACAACACCGATTGGTATGGCTTTTATAAGAATTTCGAGCGCGGATTACCCGATGTTGCCAAAGCACATGCGGTTCTGCTCGGCGCTGGCGGCGCAGGGGTCGCAGTCGCGCACGCAGCCATCAAGCTCGGAATCGAGATGCTTTCGATCTTCGACCAGGACGCAAATCGCGCCGCCACGCTTGCCGATCAGCTCAACCAGCGCTTCTCAAAAAGCTGCGCGCAGCCGATCAGGGATGTCAGCGCCACGCTCGCTTCGGCCGACGGGCTGATCCATGCCACGCCGACGGGTATGCGAAGCTATCCTGGCATCCCGATCGACCCGAGATCGCTTCAATCGCGTCACTGGGTCGCTGACATCGTCTACATGCCGCTTGTGACCGAACTTCTGGCTTTGGCCGAGAAGAAGGGCTGCAGAACGCTGCCCGGTGGTGGAATGACGGTATTCCAGGCCGCCGCCGCGTTCGAATTGTTCACGGGCGTGCATCCGGACGCGGAACGCATGTCGCGTCACTTCGAAGAGTTGTGCCGAGCTGCAGTGTGATCGAGAGGACATGTGATGCCGCATATCATCATCGACTACAGCCGGGGCGCTGCCCAACGCGTCGTTATTGACGAGCTGACCAGAGCGGTGCATCGCCGAGTCCGCGACGGGGGCCTGGTAAAGCCTGCTATAGTTCGCACATTCGCCAGGGAGGCGACTTTCTCCTGCGTCGGTGACGAGCATGCCGACAATCACTTCATCCAAATCATTGTGCGCATGGCTCCCGGACGGCCGGCGGAGACCAAACGAGAGCTGCTGAAAGCGGTTCTCGACGCCGCGCACAATGTCGCAGCACCCGCATTGGAGGAAGGACGGCTAGGGCTACGCGCAGATCTCTACGAATCCGATCCCGATTTCGCATTCCAGGAAATAGCGTTCGCCTGAACTCAGGCGTTGCCTTCACAAGGATAATTGCAATGAGCCTGCTTTATGTTTTGAACGGTCCAAATCTCAACCTTCTCGGCAAGCGCCAGCCGCATATCTACGGCCACGAAACGCTGGCTGACGTCGAGGCCGACTGCCGGAAACTGGCATCGGAACTCGGACACGAGCTCCGCTTCCACCAGAGCAACCGCGAATACGAAATCATCGACTGGATCCATGAAGCGCGTGAGGATGGAGCCGGCATCGTCATCAATCCAGCTGCATTCACGCACACGTCGGTTGCCATCCTCGACGCCCTGAATACGTTCGAAGGTCCCGTCATCGAGATCCATATCTCCAACGTGCATAAGCGCGAAAGCTTCCGCCACCACTCCTTTGTCTCCCACAGGGCAGACGGCGTAATCGCCGGACTTGGGACGGAAGGCTACCAGCTCGGCATCCGCCGCGTCGCGACAATGCTAAAGACCCCGAAGAACGGCTGACACAAAATGGTCGACCAGGTCAAACTAGCAGTGCTCGGCGCGGGACTGATTGGGAAGCGTCACATTCGACTTGTCTTGGAAGAACCCGCGGCGGACCTCGTCGCCGTGGTGGATCCCACATCGGTCGGTCGAAAGATTGCAAAGGAGGCCGGCGTCAGATGGTTTCCGAGCTTTGCCGACATGATCGCCGTCCAGCGTCCGGACGGCGTCATCATCGCCACCCCCAACCAAGTGCATGTCTCGAACGGCATGGAGGCTGTAGAAGCCGGCATCCCGGCACTGATTGAGAAGCCGGTTGCCGACGACATTGCAGCCGGCGAGAAACTCATAGAGACGGCAGAAGCCAAGGGGGTCCCGCTTCTGACGGGTCATCATCGCCGGCATAATCCGATGATGCAGAGAGCAAAACAGATCATTGAAAGCGGGAGGCTCGGTCGGATACTGGTCGTCAACGCAATGTTCTGGCTGTTCAAGCCGGACGACTATTTCGACATGCCCTGGCGACGGGAGCGCGGCGCGGGACCTGTGTTTCTCAATCTGATCCACGACATCGACAATCTTCGCTACCTGTTTGGGGATATCGCGGCCGTCGAGGAGCGCGAGTCCAACGCAATGCGTGGAAACGCCGTCGAGGAGACAGCCGTGATCTTAATCGAATTCAAGAACGGAATTCTCGGCACTGCGTCGGTTTCGGATTCCGTTGTCGCGCCATGGAGCTGGGAGATGACGACCGGAGAGAACGCCGCCTATCCGAAGACGGAAGAGGCCTGCTACATGATAGGCGGAACACACGGCTCGCTCGCCGTTCCTTCGCTCGACATATGGTGCAACCCAGCGGAGCGGAGTTGGCTGGAGCCCTTCGACCGGAAACGCGTCAGCGTCGAGACCGAGGATCCGCTTGTCCTTCAGATACGGCAGTTCTGCAAGGTCATCCGAGGTCACGAGGAGCCTCTGGTCAGCGGGCGAGAGGGACTTGAAACCCTGAAGGTAATCGAAGCCGTCAAACGGTCCGCAGTCATGGCTCGGCGCGTCACGCTGTCGTGAATCGCGACACGTGCCTGCCCTCGTCTTAGGCTCGGAGTTCGAGACGACAATCGCATCGTCCGCCGGAATTCAAAGCGGAGGAAGCAGGCGGCTCGCGTTTCCGTGAACCGCCCCAAGAGACGCGTTTTGATAGGGATCTGCGACCTCTAAGGAAAACGGCGCGGCTTTCGCCGCGCCGTTTTCACTCTGCTGCCAACGCCGGCGGATGTCTGTCATCCGCCTCTTCCTGGATGGCGTCGGCATCCTGACCTGGCTCGTCCTTTGCCTTCGGCTCCCGGCCGAAGAAAAGCGCGTAACCGGCAGGCAGAACCAGAATGGTGAGCACAGTCGCAACCAGGATACCGCCCATCATCGCGTAGGCGAGCGGACCCCAGAAGACGCCGCGCGAGATTGGGATCAGTGCCAGAACGGCGGTCAGTGCCGTCAGCATGATCGGCCGGAAGCGCCGCACGGCAGCACCGACGATCGCCTCCTGCCTGTGCATGCCGGCCTTGATATCCTGGTCGATCTGATCGACCAGGATGATCGAGTTGCGCATGATAATGCCGAGCAGCGCGATGACCCCGAGGATCGCCACGAAGCCGAAGGGCGCGCCGCTGATCAGCAAGGCGGCGGCCGCGCCGATGATGCCGAGCGGCCCGGTCGCCAACACCAGCATTGCCTTGCCGAAATGCTGCAACTGCACCATCAGCAGCACGATGATGACGGCAAGCATGATCGGCGCCTTGGCGGCAATCGACATCTGGCTTTCCGCCGCATCCTCGGCGCCGCCCTGGATTTCGACATTGTAGCCGGCCGGCAGGCTGTCGCGCATGTCCTTCATGTCGGCATACATCTTCATCACCACGTCGTTCGGCTGCACGCCATCGGGCAGCGTCGCCCGCACGGTGATCGTCGGCAGCCTGTCGCGCCGCCATTCGATGCCCTGCTCCATGACC
This sequence comes from Rhizobium phaseoli, assembly GCF_010668805.1. Lineage (GTDB taxonomy): Bacteria > Pseudomonadota > Alphaproteobacteria > Rhizobiales > Rhizobiaceae > Rhizobium > Rhizobium phaseoli_A. Next base: position 340,504 of record NZ_WUFT01000004.1, read on the forward strand.
GGCACGACCTTGGCAACCTGCGAGACCGGCACGAAGCCGCCGAAATCCGTCGGCACATAGACCGAGTTCACCGCCGACAGCAGCGAACGACTGGCATCCGGTTCGCGGGCGACGATCGAGACCGTTTCCTCGCCGTCGCGGAAATCGTCGAGGGCGGCTCCCGACATGGCGGTCTGCAGCATCTGGCGCACCCGCTGCGAGGTGACGCCAAGGGCCCGGGCGCGGTCCTGGTCGATGACCAGCTTCATTGCCGGCACCTGTTCCAGCCAGTCGTCATGGATGGCGCCGAGCATCGGGTTGGCCTGGAAGCGTGCCTTCACCTGGTCAGCGATTGCCCGCACTTCCTGGCGGTCCGGTCCCATGACGCGCATCTGCACCGGCCAGCCTGTGGGAGGGCCGAGGAAGAGCCGGTCGACCTTGCCGCGAATCTCCGGGAAATCTTCCGCAAGAATCGCCCGCAGCTTGACGATCAGCCTCTCGCGCGCCGGTTCGTCATTGGCCATGACGAGAAGCTGGGCGAAGTTCGGATTGCGCAGCTGCTGGTCAAGCGGCAGGAAGAAGCGCGGCGCGCCTTCGCCGATATAGGTGGCGATGAACTTCTTGTCGGGATCATCCATCATCTTGGCTTCGAGCGCCTTTGCCTGGACCTCGACTTCCTTGATGCTGGTGCCCTCGGGCAGCCACAGATCGACGAGGATTTCCGGCCGCGACGATTGCGGGAAGAAATTCTGCGGAATGAACTGGAAGGCCCAGAGGCTGGTGACGAAGGTGCCGAGCGTCAAGAGCAGCACGATGACCCGGTGGCGCACCGCCCAGCCGACCGTGCCGCGCAGACGGCGATAAAAGCTCGTATCGAAGGCATCGTGATGCTCGCCGGCGTGATGGCGCTGCTTGAGGATCATGTAGCCGAGCCACGGCGTGAAATAGACGGCGACAAACCACGAGGTGACAAGCGCGATGCCGACGACATAAAACAGCGAACGCACATATTCGCCGGCCGTCGATGCGGCAAAGCCGACGGGAATGAAGCCGGCCGTGGTGATCAGCGTGCCCGTCAGCATCGGGAAGGCGGTCGAGGAATAGGCGAAGCTTGCCGCTTCGATCTTGACCAGCCCCTCCTCCAGCTTTCGCTCCATCATCTCGACGACAATCATCGCATCGTCGACGAGCAGGCCGAGGGCGATGATCAGCGCCCCGAGCGAGATGCGCTGCAGATCGATACCGAGTTCGTACATCAGCGCGAAGGTGGCGGCGAGCACCAGCGGAATGGCAATGGCGATGACGAGACCCGAGCGCCAGCCGATCGACAGGAACGAGACGATCAGCACGATGACAAGGGCTTCGCCGAGCGCATGCATGAATTCGCTGACCGCATCGGTCACCACGTCGGGCTGGTTGGCGATCTGATCGACGGCGACGCCGTAGGGCAGCGCTTCCTCGAAGCGCTGATAGATCGCCTCGACGCCCTTGCCGACATCGGTCACGTTGAAGCCCTTGGCCATCACGACGCCGACCTGAACGCTGTCATGGCCGTTGAAACGATACTTGCGCTGATAGGGATCTTCGAGCCCGGAACTGACGGTGGCGATATCGCCGAGCCGGGTCACCTGGCCGCCGGCGCGAAGGCGCAGCTCGCGGATATCGGCCGCCTTCTTCACGTCGCCTTCGACTGAGATGCGCACCGAGCGCAGGCCGGTATCGACGGAGCCGGCCGGATCGACGTTGTTCTGGCCCTTGATGGCGTTCTGCAGATCGAGGATGGTCAGGCCGCGCTCGGCGAGCGCCTTGGACGAGACGTCGATATAGATTTTCTCAGGCTGGTCGCCGATGATCACCGCCTTCTCGACACCTGGCGTCGTCAGCAGCATGTCGCGCGCCTGGATCGCGAATTTCTTCAGTTCCGGATAGGAATAGCCGTCGCCGCTGATCGAATGCAGCGTGATGAAAGTATCGCCGAACTCGTCGTTGAAATAGGGGCCGAGCAGGTCCTGCGGCAGCTCGCTGGAAATATCGCCGACCTTCTTGCGCACCTGGTAGAAGGCATCCGCCACGTCTTTCGAATTCGTGTCGCCCTTCACCTGCAGAGTGATGATCGCGCTGCCCGCCCGGGTATAGGACTTGACCCAGTCGATATGCGGCGTTTCCTGTAGCTTGCGTTCGATCTTGTTGACGACCTGATCTTCCATCTCCTGGATGGAAGCGCCCGGCCAGATCGCCTGAACGACCATGACGCGGAAGGTGAATTCGGGGTCCTCACGTTGGCCCATGCGCATCAGGCCGAGCACGCCGGTGATGATGATCAGCCCGAAGAGGAAGCGGGCGATGCTCGGATGGCCGATTGCCCAGCGCGACAGATTGAAGGGCCGCTTTTCGGTGGTGTTGGCGTCCATGGTTTTCTTCCCCTTTGCGACGCGATCAGCGGACGGTCTGGTCTGTATCGGCGAGCGCCGATTGCTGGTTGGGCACCTTCACCTTCAGATTTTCGGTCATGAACTGCGTGCCGGCGGCAACGACGAGATCGCCGGTATCAAGGCCCTCGGTCACATGCACGCCATCGCCGGTGAAATCGGCGACCTTGATGTCGCGGCCATGCACGGTCGCCGTATCGCGGTCGACGGTCCAGACCATCTGCTTGCCGTCCTTTTCAGCCAGTGCGCTGAGCGGGATCGAGACATAGCTGTTGCCGTTGCTGACATCGGCCTCGATCGTCGCCGTCATGCCGAGCAACACCTGCGGATCGTTCGGCAGGCTCACCCGCACCGCAAAGGTGCGCGATTGCTGGTCGGCGCTGCCGGAAACCTCCCGCACCTTGCCGTCCAGCACCAATTTACTGTCGGCCCAGAAGCTTGTCTTGACCGTCTTGCCCGGCTTGAATTCCGCAATGTCGTTTTCCGGAACCGCGATCTGCACTTCCTTCTCGCCGTCGACGGCAACGGTGACGACCGCGGTGCCGGAACCGACGACTTGGCCGGTATCGGCATTGATCGCGGTGACGATGCCGTTCTGACCGGCCTTGAGCTCGGTGTAGCTCACCTGGTTCTTCGCCTGATCGAGCGCAGACAGGGCGGCGTCGCGCTGCGAGATCGCCTGGTCATGGCTGAGCGAAGCCTGCTCGACCTGCGACTTCGGGGCGACACTCTTGTCGAAAAGCTGCTCGGCGCGTTTGTTGGCGAGATCGGCGGTTTCAACGCCTCTTTCGGCCGAGGCAAGATTGGCCTCCGCCGTTCTGACCGCCAGTTGGTAATCGGTGGCGTCGACGCGGGCAAGAACGTCGCCCGGCGTCACCCGGTCGCCGATATCGACGAGGCGTTCGGTGATCTTTCCGGCAACGCGAAACCCGAGGTTCATCTCCGTGCGCGCCTTGACCGAGCCCGAATAGTCGAGTTTGCGGGTGTCGCCGGCCTTGGCGATCTCGACGACCTTCACCGGCCGGATAACCTGCTTGACCTCGGCCTTCTCTTCCGAGCAGGCGGAAACGCCGATGCCGATAGCGCCGACAAACACAAGGCGGGCGACGGACGGCATGCGATGGCTGAGGCTCTTGAGCGAAAACATCTTCCGCACTCCTGGATGGTTTTGGGGGTTCGGCGGCGGCTGCCGTCCGTTATTTCTTCAGCGCCCTGATCACGTAGTCGATCAGTTCGTCGACGCTCGCGCGGTTGGTTTTGGCAAGACATTGCGCCACCATCTGCGGATGGCAGAGATTGATCGTCGCCGCACCGAAGCAGCGCGAGGCAACGACCGGGTCCTGCTCGGCGAATTCTCCGGCTGCAATGCCTTCGGCGATGATTTCGGCAATGAGATCGTGGACGCGGTCGATATGTTTCTCGATGACATGCCAGTCGCGTTCGATCGCGACGATGATCATCTCGTGCACCTTCATTTCGTCGAGCATCAGATCGAGCGTCAACTGATGCTGGGTCATGACATAACGACGCAGCCGTTCGCTGGCGCTGATCGGCTGATGGCGGATGTCGTAGGCGATTTGATAGGCAGTGGCGAGCATGCGCCCGCAGAGCGCCTGGTGGATCTCCACCTTGGAGGCGAAGAACCGATAGATATTGGCCGGCGACATGCCGAGATCGCGGGCGATGTCAGCCACCGTCGTCTTGCTGTAGCCATAGTGGCGAAACAGCCGTTCAGCCGCGTCGAGAATGCGGGTGACATTCTCCTGCCGCGTGACGTCGAGTGTATTTTCCGTGATGTCGTCCATGGTTTCGATGCCCGAATTACGACTGACGATTTTTGAATTTCGTCAGTCGTAAAATATCACGCGTCATTTGTCAACCAGCCGAGCGCTCGGGCGAGATGCCCCGGTGCGCGTTCATTTGTAGATGGGGATTTTTCCGAAGCGATCGAACGCTATCGAACCCAATTGAAAAGTGCCGCGACGCCAAACGCGCGCGGCACCTCGTCAGCGGCAACGGAAATCAGCCGAGTTTGATGTCGAGCGTGATCGGAACAGAGGCGAGCGCCTTGGAAACCGGGCAGCCGGCCTTCGCCTTGTTGGCAAGTTCGGTGAAGGTCGCCTCATCGGCGCCGGGAATACGACCGGTGAGGGAAAGGTGGATGGCGGTGATGGCAAAGCCGCCCTCGACGCTTTCGAGCGTCACCTTGGCGGAGGTTTCCATATGCTCGGCGGTAAATCCGGCTTCGCCGAGGATCAATGACAGCGCCATGGTGAAGCAGCCGGCATGGGCAGCACCTATCAGCTCTTCCGGGTTGGTGCCGGCAATGCCTTCGAAGCGGCTGGCGAAGCCGTAGGGATAATCCTTCAGGGCGCCGCTCTGCGTCGAGATCAGGCCTTTGCCGTCTTTGAGGCCACCGGTCCAATGGGCCGAAGCCGTGCGATTGATCTGCATGCCGTCCTCCTGTTTCGATTGTGCTTTCAGGCGAGCGGCGGGGCGCCGCTCGATGCCCGCGGAAGATCAGATAGCCTTCCCGATTGGCAATATAATGCTCTATCGCGAGAAGACGACAGGCCTGTAAAAATCAGCCGAAATCGAAGCGCTTTCAGGCTGGATGCTGAAGTACGCTGAGGCCGCCATCGATCGTCAGACAGGTGGCATTCATGAATGGGCACTCGTCTGAGATCATGAACACGGCCGCCATGGCGATCTCCTCAGGCGTCGCGATGCGCCCGCCGGGATGCAGCCTCATCGTCTCGGCTTTGGCCGCCTCGGGATCCGGAAAGCTGTTCCAGTAGTCGATCACTTTCTGCGTCGAGACATAGCCGGGCGCCAGCGCGTTTACCCGAATATTGCGGGCCGCATACTCGACACCCAGGGATTTCGTCATTCCAAGAAGCGCGTGTTTTGCCAGCGGATAAGGAAATGTGTGCGGGATGATGGTGAAAGCGTGCGTCGAAGCAATGTTGAGGATGACGCCGCCGCCCTGTTCGATCAGGCCAGGCAGCACCGCCTTGCAGCAGTTCCACGCGCCCTTCAGATTGATGTCGAAGCAGCGGTTCCACACCTCGTCCGTCGTCTCGAGCGGCTCGGCAAAGACATTGACACCGGCATTGTTGACCAGCGCATTCAGCTGTCCGATCTCTTCGTTTGCCTGGGCGACCAATGTCGTGATCGTGCCGGCATCGGTAATATCGGCCGGCAGATAACCAAGCCGGCCACCGATGCCTTTAAGCTCTTTCGCTGTCTTCGCCAGCAGTGCGGCGTCGCGGTCGACGAGAAAGACGGCGGCATCCTCCCGCATAAAAGCCTTTGCAATCGCAAGACCGATACCCTGCGCGGCACCCGTTATCAGGATGTGCTTGCCCTCCAGGCGGCTGCCCATCTATCTCCCCTCCGATTGAACCGGCAGCCCCGACATCAGGATCGTCACCCCGCCGGCAAGAGTTTCGCCGGGCGCAAGCGGCGTCAGCCCACCCAGATCAGGCAGGTGGTGGCCGTTCGGCAGGTGGCTCATCGGCTCGAGGCAGAAGAAATCGCTCCGGTCCACCGGCATATAGAGCATGAAGCGATCGAGCGCGCCGTCGGCTTCCAGCGCCGCCTGAATTCCAAGTTCCGGCCAGGCGATGGCCGCCTGCCCATTCCAGCCCTCGAAGGCATTGTTCATCCATCTGTCCGGCAACAGCTTTTCGGATCCGAAGTCGAAATAATCGGGTACAGGGCCGGGCATGTCAGGCAGATGGTCCGGCCGCTCGTTCCAATAGCGATCGGCCGCAATCGTCAGTCGCGTCTTTGGCGTCCGTGCGAAAAAGGGATGTTGCCCGAGCCCGAAGGGGAGAGCCGCTTCGCCGCGGTTTTCGACAGAAAGCGTCAGCACCAGTGCATTACCGGCGAGACGGATTTCCTGCCGGGTCAGATAGGCATAGGGTGAAACCCTGTCGGCGGCGCGGGAGAAGGAAAACTCCGCATGCTCCGGGCTGGAGTCTTCAAGCTGCCAGAGGCTCAGCCAGCCATCGCCGTGCCGATAGAGCGGATCTGAGGTATTCGGCTGGAAGGCATAGTTGCGTCCGGCAAAGGACATGGCGTTGTCTTCGACGCGATTGCCGAACGGCACCATCGCAAAATTCGCCATCGCCCCGTCAGGCCCGCCGGCGGCCACGAGAAAGGGCATGCCTCGAAAAGTCGCGGCGGTGACCGCGGCACCCTGGGGGCTGACCCGGACGGCGAGATCACCGTGCCTCAGTTCGATGCCGCTCACCGCCTGTCCTTCACTCATCCGCGCCGTCCCGCAGCCGAAGATCTCAAATTGTCGAGCAGCACCGCGATCAGCAGGATCAACCCGCGCACGACATACTGATAGAATGCCTGGATATTCAGCAGATTCATAACGTTTTCGGCAATGCCCATGATCAGCACGCCGACGATGACGCCGCTCATCGCCGCCCGGCCGCCGGCTAGTGAAACGCCGCCGAGAACGCAGGCCGAAATCACCGAAAGCTCAAGCCCTGTCGCCGCATTCGGCTGACCGGAGGTGATGCGCGAGGCAAGCAGGATGCCGGCAATGCCGCAGACGAGCCCCTGCAGCGCAAAGATCCAGATGCGCATGTTGACGACATTAACGCCGGCAAGCCGCGAGGCCTCCGGATTGCCGCCGATCGCCAGCGTATTCTTGCCGAAGACGGTGCGATTGAGCACGAAACCGAAGAGCAGAAAAAGCACCAGCATGATCCAGATCGGTGTCGGCACAGTCAGGAAGCGCGATAGGGCAAGCTGATAGAAGGCAGGATCGTTGATGCCGACGGCGCGGCCGTCCGAGGCGATCAGCGCCAGACCGCGCACGATCTGCATGGTCGCCAGCGTGGTGATCAGCGCATTGATGCGAAAGCGGGCGATGACGATGCCGTTGACCAAGCCAACGACGGCGCCGCAAAGCAGGGCGGCGAGCAATCCGAGAGGAATGGAGCCCGTGGCGTTCGAGACCATCACGGCGATCATGCCTGAGAAGGCGACGATCGACCCGACCGAAAGATCGAAATCGCGCGACGCCAGGCAAAACATCATCGTGCAGGCGACAATGCCGATCGTGACGACCGACTGGAGTAGCCCCAGCATGTTACGCTCGGTCAGGAAATTCGGAACGAAGAGCGAGACGATGACGAAGGCGGCAGCGAAAATCACCACCAGCCCCTGCTCGCCGAGAAGAATTTTTTTCAACGAATTCATTGTCCGTATTCCTGGTCCTGAATGATGCCTGCCGCATTTTTGTCCGGGAGTGCCGCCGTCAGAATGGCGCGCTCGTCGAAATCCTGACGGGCAACATTGGCCGCCACTCTGCCCTGGCACATCACCATGATGCGATCGGAAACGCCCATGACTTCAGGCAGCTCGCTTGAGATCACCACGATCGCCATGCCGCCGGCCGCGAGTTCGTAAAGGATGTCGTAGATTTCCGATTTCGCCCCGACATCGATACCGCGCGTCGGCTCGTCGATGACCAGGACCTTGATCCCCTGCTCGGACAGCCAGCGGCCGAGAATGACCTTCTGCTGGTTGCCGCCGGACAGATTGATGATGTCCTGCTTGCGTGACGGCGTTCGCACCCGAAGCCGGGCAATGAACCGATCCGCCAGTGCCGCTTCCTGTCTCGGGCTCAGAATGCCGAAAGGCGAGAAATGCCGGCGCGACGAAATCGCGATATTCTCTTCGATCGATCGCCCCTGGACGATGCCGTCGAATTTGCGGTCCTCGGGGCAAAGCACCATGCCGGCATTGATCGCCGCCTTCGGATTGTTCGACGAGACGGCAACGCCATCGATCGCGACCTGACCCTGATGCCTGGTATCGGCGCCGTAAAGCAGCCGCGCCATCTCGCTGCGGCCGGCGCCGATCAGACCGAAGAAACCGAGGATCTCGCCCTGGCGGACAGAGAAACTGATCGGGTTGCGCAGCCTCGGCCCCGACAGGCCCTTGACCTCGAGCCTGATATCGCCGAGCGGACGTTCGCGCCATCCCCAGACATTGCTGATCTCGCGCCCGACCATTTCCGAGATGATCTGCTCGCGCGTCGTTTCGGCAATGTCCGGATGGTGAGCGGCAAGCTTGCCGTCGCGCAGTACCGTCAGGCTGTCGCAAAGCCGAAAAATCTCGTCGAGACGATGCGAGACGTAGAGAATGACCGTTCCCTTGGCCTTCAGCCTGTCGATGAGGGAAAACAGGATTTCGCTTTCGCGCGAGGAAAGCGAGGAGGTCGGCTCGTCAAGCGCGATCACCCGTGCGTCGAGCATGACGGCCTTGGCGATCTCGACCATCTGCCGGGCGCCGATCGATAGCGAGGCGACCTTGGCCGACGGATCGACATCGATGCCGATCTCCTCGAGCTTCGAGCGCACCGTCTCGATCAGCGTCTTCGAATGGATGATGCCGCCCTTGGCCGGAAAACGCCCGAGCCAGAGATTTTCGGCGACCGTCAACTCCGCAACGAGCTGCAGTTCCTGATGGATGACGATGACGCCGGCATGGAAAGCGTCGCGAACGGAGCCGTATTTCTGCTCCTCCCCCCCGATCAGGATGCGGCCGTCATCGGCAGCCTGATCGCCGGATAGGACGCGGATCAGCGTCGATTTGCCGGCACCGTTTTCGCCCATCAGTCCGTGCACTGTGCCCTTCTCGACGGAGAAGGAAACATTCGCCAGCGCCTGCACGCCGGGATAACCCTTGGAGATATTGTTGAATTCGAGGAAAGCCATCGCCGCTCCGCCGAGAAGGACCCGACGGCACGCGGAGCGGCCGCCGGACATATCATCCTGGGATGATCACTCGATGCCAAGATCCTTGCGGACCTTTTCGTAATCGCCCCGCAGCGCCAGCGAACCGGAAGTGAGGGTCAGCTTTGCCGGCTCCTTGTCGTTGGCGATCCAGTCGTACATGTTGAGCGCCGTCTCGTAGCCATGACGCTTCGGCGAGATGATGACCGTGCCGAAAAATCCCGTGGCCGTCGGCTTCTTGAATTCGTTGATCGCCGATTCCGCACCGCCAATGCCGACGCCGATAACGTTGGCCGCGGGAATACCGACCGATTCCGAAGCGCGGACGGCGCCGAGCACGGCTTCGTCGTTGAGACCGAAGGCGACCCAGTATTTGACCTCGGCATGTTTGTTGAGAACAGTGGTCGCCGCATTAAGCGCCGCTTCGGTATCCGTCTTTGCCTGCGGAGCGTCATAGATGTTTTCGGCCGGGAAACCGGCGGACTTCAGCACCGCGATCACGCCGTCGACGCGGTCAACGGCAGTCGGCAGCTGGTCATAGGAGACCCGGACAGCGCCGACATTCTTCATGTCCCAGCCGCGCTTCTTGATCTCGTCGACGATCGCCTGACCGACGGTCTCGCCGATTTTCGTAGCGGAGATGCCCATATGCGGCACGTCTTCCAGCGGTTTGCCGTCGGCGCTGACGAGACGGTCGTCGACCGTCATCACCTTCAGCTGGTTGGCTTCCGCCTTGGCGACGATACCGGGGCCGAGCTTGACGTCGGGCGTGCAGATGATGAAGCCCTGCGCACCTTGGGCGCCGAGATTGTCGATCGCCGACTGGACCTTCTCGCCGTCTTCGGCGCCGATCTTGACGACCGTGAAGCCTTTTTCCTTGGCGGCCTGGTCGGCGAACTTCCATTCGTCCTGGAACCACGGCTCTTCGGGCTGCTTGACGATGAACCCTATCTTGACGTCTGCCGAAAATGCCGAGCCGGCGGCCAGAATGGCGAAAGTGCCAGCCAGGATGGCTGCTTTGAACGAGCGCATTTCTCTCTCCCTGAACTCTTGAAACCGAGCAACTGCCTCCCCGGCAGCGCCCAATGAATTATGACAAATCATCATACCAGTCAATTGCCAATGTATGATGATTGGAATAATAGGATTATCGACAAAGGCCTCGGAGGAGCGTCGCATCGCGGATCGAATTCGGATAATGAGGTTCGATTGCCTAGCGCCAGAGATAGAGCGGAGAGGTGAGTTGGAAACAATCGAGCGACAGGGCGAGGCCGAAAGCCCTGGTACTGAGAAGCGCCCGCGTGTCCGCCGGAACGTCACGGCGGCAATCGCTCAGGATATCTGTGCGGACCGCTATCCCTCGGGCGCGCCGCTGCCTCGCGAGAACGACCTCTGCGAACTCTACGGCGTCAGCCGCACCGTCATACGCGAATCGCTGAAAGTGCTGGAATCAAAGGGGCTGGTCCGCGGCAAACCAAGGGTCGGAACCACCGTCTGCGACAAGGACGACTGGAATATCCTCGACGCCGACGTGCTGGAATGGATGGGGCCATACATCAAGGATTTCGACCTGCTCGGCTGCATTCTCGAAGCCCGCCGCACCATCGAGCCGGCAGCAGCCGAATATGCCGCCGAGCGCGCCAGCGCCCAGGAGATCGCCGATCTCGACAATGCCTGGCGACAGATGCGCGACAGCGCCCATGACCCGGAAGGCTTCACCGATGCCGACGTCATGTTCCACACGGTACTGCTGACCGCCAGTCACAACCAAGTCTTCCGCCGCCTGTCGAGCGCCATCCATGCGGCGCTGAAATATGCGCTGCATGCATCCAACATCGGCGTCGAGAATCGTGAGGATGCGGTGCTCGTTCACGGCCAGTTGGTCGAGGCCCTGCGCATGCGCGACAAGGCTGGCGCCCGCGACTGCGCCAACCGCATGCTCGATCTTGCGGTGCGCGACCTTGCCGCCGCCGAAAAGGCGATCGGCAGAACGAAATAAACAATCCGCGGTTGGCCGCCGGTCAAAAATCTGAAGAGAGACTGAAGAGCAGCGATGAAGATCACCAAACTCACCACCTATATCGTTCCGCCGCGCTGGCTGTTTTTGAAGATCGAGACCGACGAGGGCATCGTCGGCTGGGGCGAACCGGTCGTCGAAGGCCGCGCACTGACCGTCCAAGCCGCCGTCCACGAACTGGAAGACTATCTGATCGGCAAGGATCCCTTCCTGATCGAGGACCACTGGACCGTGATGTATCGCGGCGGTTTCTATCGCGGCGGCGCTGTACACATGAGCGCGATCTCGGGCATCGACCAGGCACTGTGGGACATCAAGGGCAAGGCCCTCGGCCAGCCGATCCATTCCCTGCTTGGCGGCCAGCTGCGTGATCGGATCAAAGTCTATTCCTGGATCGGCGGCGACCGTCCCGCGGATGTCGCCAACAATGCCAGGGAGGTGGTTGCCCGCGGCTTCAAGGCGATCAAGCTCAACGGCTGCGAAGAAATGCAGATCGTCGACACCAACGAGAAAGTGGAAAAGGCGGTCGAAACCATCGCCGCCATCCGCGAGGCGATCGGCCCACATATCGGCATCGGCGTCGATTTCCATGGCCGCGTGCACAAGCCGATGGCCAAGGTTCTCGCCAAGGAACTCGATCCCTACAAGCTGATGTTTATCGAGGAGCCGGTGCTCTCCGAAAACAAGGAAGCGCTGCGCGATATCGTCAACCATACCTCGACGCCGATCGCGCTCGGCGAACGGCTGTTTTCGCGCTGGGACTTCAAGCAGGTCCTTTCCGACGGTTATGTCGACATCATCCAGCCGGACCTTTCGCATGCCGGCGGCATCACCGAATGCCGCAAGATCGCGGCGATGGCCGAAGCCTATGACGTGGCGCTGGCGCCGCATTGCCCGCTGGGTCCGATCGCGCTCGCCGCCTGCCTGCAGGTCGATGCCGTCAGCTACAATGCCTTCATCCAGGAACAGAGCCTCGGCATCCACTACAATAAGGGCAACGACATTCTCGACTACATCTCCAACAAGGAGGTGTTCCACTATGCCGACGGTTTCGTCTCGATCCCTCAAGGGCCTGGTCTCGGCATCGAGGTCGACGAGGCCTATGTCATCGAGCGCGCCAAGGAGGGTCATCGCTGGCGCAATCCGATCTGGCGCCACGCCGATGGCAGCTTCGCGGAATGGTGAGAGCGCACTTCGCATTGAACTGTCGCAGAATGTCTCTTTTTTTGCGGCGCCTTAAATCAGCCGCTTTGCCGAGCCGGTTCTCGCCTCCAAGTCACAACGGCGAACATCGGCGCATTCTGTTGAGGCATATTCAGAGGTGCACTTGTGAGTGTCAGCTTGTCGCCCGATAAGTCCAAGTATCTGACTTGCTCGCTCCCAACCCAAGGCTCAAACCACGCGATGTCGACGCTGGTAACGAGCCGGTTGGGCGGCTCGACCCTATATCGGCCCGAGTAAGCCAGCATCGAACTGAAAGCTGCTGCCTCATCGCCTTCGGTCTTTGGGTGTGATCGACCACCAGGTGTGATTAGGGCAGACATGCGGCCTTCGGGACTGAACATCACCATTCCCGACGGGCGCTCGCCCCAAGGATGCGTTCGCTGGCCTGTTGCGCAGTCCTCAATTTGAAAGGAATCGATGGTCCAGATACCGACCAAATTTTTAGCGTGCATCGGGTAGTCCTTTAGTTCACCGTTGCAATGCGAAATCTCGAACAAGGGCTTTCTTGTGAAGTCCTGACCATTGGAGAAAAACTGCCTGGGGTGAACTCTATCGCAAATATCCCCCAACTCCGACTTTTGCGCATGTCTTTGCGACGATGTTCGCGACTGAAAGCATTCCACTTTTGAGTTGAAGGTTGGTCGCGCGAGCGGCCTTTTTATCTGCCGTGTAGCATTTCGGTCATCTTATCCGTCATAGGGGAAGCTCAAAGAGGAGATTTCAGCATGGCCAGAGCAATCGCAATCATCGTCGCTCGCATCATTTTCAGTTTCGTCTTCTTCATGGCCGCCGGCTTCAAATTCGCCGATATCGGCGCGACGGCGGGTTACATCGCCGCTGCCGGTTTTCCGATAGCGACATTCCTTGCCTGGCTCGCAGCCTTCTTCGAGATCGCTTTGGCGCTCGCCTTCATCTCCGGGGCCTTCTTCACCGAGGCCAGCCTGCTGGCAGGGATCTATGTGATCTTCCTCGCCTTCGCCTTCCACGGGCCATCCCATTGGCAGCAGAACCAGGCCGAATTCGGCTTCTTCGTCGATCACTTCACCTTCCTCGCCGGCCTGCTCTTTGCCGCCGTCCACGGACCGGAGAAATGGGCCTTGAGACACACGCTCCTCAGATAGCTCCCTCGAGGCACTCTCTGCCGGAACCAACAATGATCCCGAACATTGGCTTACGGTCAACCGGCAAGGAGAGCCTACCCATGGAGCTGAAGGGAAAGATCGCATTGGTGACGGGCGCCGGTTCCGGCATCGGCAAGGCGGCCGCGCTGAGGCTTGCCGCCGAGGGAGCAAAGGTCGCCGTGCTGAGTCGCACGGCCGACGAGGTCGAAGTGACCTGCGCCGAGATCAAGGCCGCCGGCGGCGGATCCATCGCGCTGACGGCTGATACCAGCGACGAGGCGCAGATGCGAAGCGCCGTGGAGCAGCTCACCGATACGTTCCACGGCATCGACATCGTCGTCGCCAATGCCGGGATCAACGGCGTCTGGGCGCCGATCGACGATCTGAAGCCGGATGAATGGGACAAGACCATCGCCGTCAATCTGCGCGGCACCTATCTGACCTTGCATCTGACGGTGCCCCACCTGAAAAGGAATGGCGGCTCGATCGTCGTCGTCTCCTCGATCAACGGCACCCGGACATTCACCACGCCGGGCGCCACCGCCTACACCGCAACTAAGGCCGGCCAGGTTGCCATGGTCCAGCAGCTCGCGCTCGAACTCGGCCGGCACGGCATCCGCGTCAATGCCGTCTGCCCCGGCGAGATCGAGACCAATATCGGCGCCAACACAGATAGCCGCCATCGCGAGGAGACGGAGGTTCCGGTCATCTGGCCGCAGGGAGATATCCCCATCGCCGGCGGCAGAGCGGGCAAGAGCGAGGATGTCGCCGAAACCATTCTCTTCCTCGCCTCGGACCGGGCTCGACACATCACCGGGACGCCGATCTGGATCGACGGCGGCCAGGGACTGTTGCGATAGGCCTGCGTCCTGCGAAGATCAGACGTTCAGCCGGGCGTTATCGAGCGTATAGAGTTCCTGCGCGCGCTGCACGCCGCGCAACGCATAACGTCCGACACAGGCGAGTGCCGCGCGCTGTTCCTCGGGTATCGCCGTGGCGAAATCGGAAGAGATCAACAGGTTGAGATCGACCGAGCGACACATCGAGGCAATGCGGCTGACTTCGTTGACGGCGGGGCCGATGACCGTGAAGTCCAGCCGGTCCTGACTGCCGATATTGCCGTAAAAGACGTCGCCGATATGCAGGCCGATATAGACATCCGTCGTTGGCCGGTCGTCGGCCTTGCGTTCGCCATTCAGCTTGGCGAGTTTTTCTCGCAGAAGCGCTTCGGCGTTGAGCGCAGCACGGCAGGTCTCCGCCGGCACCTCGCCCTTGAAGATCGCCAGCACACCGTCGCCGATCAGCTTCAGCACGTTGCCGCCGGATTCGTGGATGGCCGTAATCACCGCCTCGCTATAGTCGTTGAGCAGCGGGATGATCTCCTCAGGCGGCACGCTGTCGGAGATCTTGGTGTAGTTCAGAAGATCCGAAAACCAGAGTGCGGCGGAAATCCGCTCCGATTTACCGCGGCTGATCTTGCCTTCCATCACCTGGCGCGCCGCGTCCTCGCCGAGATAGACTTCGGCGATGGTGCGGGCGATGCGCCCGAGCCCGATACACTTGATCGCCAGCCCCAGCACCGGCACCAGCTTGCGCAGGATGGCGAGGTCGTGATCGGAAAAACCCTCGGGATGTTTGGTCGCGAAATGCGAGAAGAAACAATCCATTTCGCCGATCGTGCCGGCCTCGCTGAAACGATGGATCATCGCTACGAAATCCGTGTGGCCGGCTTCAGCGATCGTATCGAGCAGGCTGAAATCGATCGGATCGCCAAAGCCGAGACGTCGGCGTATCTCCCGTTCATTGTTGGACCAGAGATAATAAAAGGCCGAGCGCTGCCAGTTCGCCGCGGCTTCGCCGGAGCTCGTCGAGCCATATTCGAACTCTGTCTCGATCTCCTCCTCGCTGTCCCAACGGAAGGCTCGGCCCTCATGCACCGGGTGCAGCGTATCCATCAGCGCCAGTCCGCGGTCGAGCGGTAGGCCGGCATTCCGGCAGGCCGCGCAGAAACCGATCATGAGCTCGGCTTCCGAAGCGCCCTTCAGGCCCTGCTCCGTGATCCAGGCTGCAATTGTGCTGACGTCACTATAATCCATGCCGCTCACCTTCACTCTCGCCCAAGCTGTAGTCCGAATTCGGCATCGAAGGAAGCCAATTGGCTCAATCGCCGACGGGCATGTTGTAGGGCGTGACGATTTCGACCGATGAGAGCGAGGCCGGAACCGCCCGACCCGGTGACGTCGCCCGGCCCATGATCGCCCTGAAGGCCGAACGCGCATCGGTTCTGAGATCATGGTGCAGCACGAAGCCGATCCGGCGGGCGGCAAGCAGGGCGCGGTTGTCGACGTCGAGATCATGGGCGACGAAGGCGTGGACCGGGCGTCTGGCCGCATCGAAGGCTGCCAGCACCGCCCGGTTGCCGCCACCGATCGAATAGACGGCATTGATCGTGGGATCGGCGGCAAGGGCAGCCGCCGCGAGTGTTCCCGTCGCCGTGTCGGTGCCGTGCCCCTCGCTGATTTCGGTGATGCCGATCCCGGGATAATGGGCGCGGATGATGCGGCGAAAGCCGATCTCGCGCTCCTCCTCGCCGCGGAACCGCCCGCTCGACAGCGTCACCAGCACCCTGCCGCCACCGCTCGCAAGCACTTCGCCGATGAGATAGGCCGCGGTCTCGCCCGCCGCCCGGTTGTCGGCGCCGGCATAGGCGATGCGTGCCGAATTCGGCAGGTCGGTCACCAGCGTCACCACGGGAATGCCGGCCGCATCCGCCCGCGCAACGGCAGCAGCCACCTCGGCAACGTCAGGCGCCTTGAGCACGATGCCGTGTGTGCCGCGCAGCCGGATGCGGTCGAGAAGCTGCACCATCTCGGCCGGCTTCATCATCTCGGCAAAATGGAACCGGCATCGGAAGATACCGGGCAGGAAGGCCGCCATCTCGGCCTCGAAGGCGGCGCGCACCGCATCGCTGAAACGCTGCGGCGTCTCCATGACGATGTCGATCGCCAGCATGCGCCCGCTCGCCACCGCCCCGGCCTGCTGCTTTTCGAGCTCGGCGATCGCCGCCTTCACCCGCATTTCCGTCTGTTGGCGCACACCCGGCCGCCCGTTCAACACCCGGTCGACCGTCGCGGTGCTCAATCCGGCCTGGAAGGCGATGTCCTTGACGAGAAAGAGATGGGCCATGGAATCTGTTTGATGGTTTTTTGATGGATTCCTGATCTATATCACCCGGCATCGCGGCGTATAGTGCCTTCATCGAAAGAGGAGGAGCCATCATGAAAACCAACAATCAGCAGAAATTGCGCGCCGACCGTGTCTGGCTCAGCGAAGACAGCTGCGATCTCGAGGATTTTCGCCGCCTGGCGGAACAGACCACCGCACTTGCCGATTACCCCACGGCTTCTGCTGTCGAAAAAAACGTGCTGATCTATGACAGCCGCAAGGTGACGGCGGCGGCCGCAACGCCGGAGGGCCGGCGCGCCGTGCTGGCCGAAATCTCAGAGGCCTTCGGCGACGGTCCCGGCGTCGCCGTCTTCAAGCATGCGTACGAGGATACCGGCATTATCGACCGCGCCAGCGCGGTCTTCGATCAGATCATCGAGGAGCAGCACCGAACCTCGACCGGCGGCGGCGATCACTTCGCCAAACCCGGCGCCAACGATCGCATCTGGAATTCGCTGGAGAAACATTGCCTCGCCGATCCTGCGAATTTCGCCCAATATTACGGCAATGCCATCGTCGCACTGGCAAGCCAAGCCTGGCTCGGCCCGAGCTATCAGATGACGGCGCAGGTCAACCGGGTCAATCCGGGCGGCGCGGCGCAGTCGGCCCATCGCGACTACCATCTCGGCTTCCAATCGTCTGCGGTGATCGAGCAGTTTCCGGCGCATGTGCACCGGCTTTCGCCGGTGCTGACGCTGCAGGGCGCTGTCGCCCATTGCGATATGCCGCTCGAAAGCGGCCCGACGCTCTTCCTGCCACACAGCCAGACCTATGTGCCGGGTTATCTCGCGCTCAAGCGTCAGGAGTTCCGGGATTATTTCGAGGCCAACCACATCCAGCTGCCGCTCGAAAAAGGCGACGTCGTCTTCTTCAATCCCGCCCTCTTCCACGCCGCCGGCACCAACCGCTCGGCCGATATCAAGCGCGTCGCCAACCTGTTGCAGGTCTCCTCCGCCTTCGGCCGGGCGATGGAAACGGTCAATCGTGAAAAAATGAGCGCCACGCTCTTTCCCGCCCTGAAGCGCTTGCGGGGCAAGCTCTCATCGGATGAAATCGCCAACGCAGTTTCCGCCTGCGCCGAAGGTTATTCCTTCCCGACCAATCTCGACCGAGACCCGCCGCTCGGCGGCCTGGCGCCGAAAACGCAGGCGCAGTTGATGCACGAGGCATTGAAGGAAGGCTGGAGCGACGAAGCGTTTACGGCGGCGCTTGCCGAGCAGGCTGAGAAAAAATTGAGCTGACCGCCGGAGGCGAACCAGACTGCCCAAATCGAAAAGGCCTTCCGCACCCGCGGAGCGCCATTGGCATATCATCACCAGGGAGGAACCACATGAGCACGGATCACGGCCGCCTCGACGGCAAGATCGCTATCGTCACCGGCGGCACGCAAGGATTGGGCACGACCATCGCCCGTCTCTTCGCCGAACGCGGTGCTGAGGGCATCGTTATCTGCGGCCGCAACGAAGCCAAGGGCAGGGCGAAGGCCGCGGAAATCTCTGCCGCAACCGGCGTGAAGGTCGTCTACGTCAGGGCCGACCTCGGCAAGGTCGAGGACGCCAACAATGTCGTGCATGCCTGCGACGAGGCCTTCGGCCGGGTAGACGCGCTGGTCAATGCCGCCGCCATCACCGATCGCGGCACCATCCTCGACACCAGCCCTGAACTCTTCGACGCCATCTTCGCCGTCAACGTGCGCGCACCGTTCTTCCTGATGCAGGAAACGGTGAAGGTCATGCGCCGCGAAAAGACCGAGGGCACCATCGTCAACATCGGCTCGATGTCGGCAAAAGCCGGCCAGCCCTTCATCGCTGCCTATTGCGCCTCCAAGGGGGCGTTGGAAACGCTGACGAAGAACACCGCCTATGCGCTGCTGCGCAACCGCATCCGCGTCAACGGCCTCAACATCGGCTGGATGGCTTCCGAAGGCGAGGATCGGATCCAGCGTGAGTATCACGATGCGCCCGCCGACTGGCTGGAGAAGGCGGCGGCAAGCCAACCCTTCGGCCGCCTCGTCGACCCGCATGAAGTGGCGCGCGCCTGCGCCTACCTGTCATCGTCCGAATCCGGCCTGATGACCGGCTCGGTCATCTGCTTCGATCAGTCGATCTGGGGCGCTTACGACGGCTCGCCGCATCCGGTGGCGGCTCTCTGATCAGTCATGAGCCCGGCATTTCCCCAAGCCGGGCTCTGGCACCTCTCAGGATTTGCCGCTAGGAAGATGCGGCAGCATTCAGGGAGAAACTGGCGTGGCCGACAATCCGCTTTATGACATCCGCGATGAACGTTTTAGCGCCCTGGTCATCGGCAGCGCCGCACTCGACGAGCTCTATTCCGGCGGCCGCTGGACGGAAGGCCCCGTCTGGTTTTCCGACCTCAACTGCCTTCTCTGGAGCGATATTCCGAACGAACGCATGATGCGCTGGACGCCGGATGGCACGGTCTCGGTCTTCCGCTCGCCCTCCAACTACGTCAACGGCAATACCCGCGACCGGCAGGGCCGGCTGATCTCCTGCGAACATGGCGGCCGCCGCGTCACCCGCACCGAGACGGACGGCAGCATCACCGTCCTTGCCGACAGCTACAAGGGCAAGCGGCTGAACTCACCGAACGACGTCGTCGTGCATTCCGATGGCGGCGTCTGGTTCACCGACCCGACCTACGGCATCCTCTCGGACTACGAGGGCCACAAAGCCGAGCCCGAGCAGCCGACCCGCAACGTCTACCGGATCGACCCGGCAAACGGCGCGATCGAGGCCGTCGTCGAGGACTTCATCCAGCCGAACGGCCTTGCCTTCTCGCCCGACGAGACGAAGCTCTACATTGCCGATTCCGGCTCGGCGAAACATGACGTGCCGCGCCATATAAGAGTTTTCGACGTCGTCGACGGCAGGAAGCTCGCTAACAGCCGCTATTTCTGCAGCCTCGACGTCGGCAACCCTGACGGTTTCCGCTTCGATGTCAGCGGCAATCTCTGGACGAGTGCCGGCGACGGCGTGCATTGCTTTTCCCCCGACGGGGCCCTGCTCGGCAAGATCAGGGTGCCGCAGACGGTGTCCAATCTCACCTTCGGCGGCCCCAAGAAAAACCGGCTCTTCATCACCGCGACGCGCTCGGTCTATTCGATCTATACGAAGACCAACGGCGCCCAATATCCGTAAGGATCAGCCCTTCACGGCATCCGGCCTGCCATGCAGCGGCTCGGCGCGGTGCCAGTTCTCCAGGATACGGCCGTCCCTATGTTTCTGCCGCGCCCAGCGGATTCCGTTCGAGATCACCTTGTGCACGATCTTGTCGTGATAGATCGGATAGGTCTCGTGGCCGGGGCTGAAGAAGAAGATGCGTCCACGCCCGCGCTGGAAGGTGCAGCCGCTGCGAAAAACCTCGCCGCCGGAATACCAGGAGATGAACACCAGTTCATCCGGCTGCGGAATGTCGAAAGGCTCGCCATACATTTCTGAGGCATTGACCTCGAAATAGGGCGGCAGTCCCTCGGCGATCGGATGTGAGGGATTGACCACCCAGACGCGCTCCAGGTCGCCATCCGGCGTCTCGCGCCAGGAAAGATTGGCATTGGTGCCCATCAGCCGGCGGAAGAGCTTGGAATGATGGCCGGAATGCAGCACCAGCAGGCCCATGCCCTTCAGCACACGCTGCTGCACGCGTTCGATCAGCCCGTCGCTGACCTCCTCATGCGCCATATGCCCCCACCAGAGCAGCACGTCGGTATCAGCGAGCACGCTGTCCGGCAGGCCTTCATCGGGATCGTCGAGTGTGCCGCGGCGGATTTCGAAATCCGGATGGGCGATGCCGGCGGCAATCGCGCCGTCGATACGATCGGGATAGATGTCCTGAACCTCCTTATGGAGCTGCTCGTGGCGTCCCTCGTTCCAGATGGTGACCTTGATTGTCATGGCATTCCTCGATGTTTGCGGTCAGGCGGTTGCCGGACGGATCACCCGGCCGGCGGAATCGAACAGATGGCAGGCGGCAGGATCGGCGGTCAGCGACACGTGGTCGCCCGGCCGCACCGCGATATCGCCCTCGGCACGCACGACGATCGGCTGCTGCGGCGAGCCGACGGTCATGTAGGTCTCGACACCCAGCCGCTCGACGATGACCACTTCGGCCGTGAAATGGCCCTGCCCTTCCGGCACGATCTTCAGATGCTCCGGCCGGATGCCGAGCTTGGCCTCGCCCTGCGGCACCGCGCCATTGGCATCGGCAAAATCGAGCGACAGCCCGATCGGACTGTCGAGATGCAGCGCACCCGCAGAGGCCCGCGTCGCGGTGACCGGGATGACGTTCATCTTCGGCGAGCCGATGAAGGTGGCGACGAATTCATTCTGCGGCTGATGGTAAAGTGACATCGGCGCGCCCTCCTGTGCCACCAGGCCCTTGTTCAGCACGACGATGCGGTCGGCCATCGTCATCGCCTCCACCTGGTCGTGGGTGACGTAGACGACGGTTGCTTTCAGCTCGCGGTGCAGCCGTTGCAGCTCGGCGCGCATCTGCACGCGCAGCGCCGAATCGAGGTTCGAGAGCGGCTCGTCGAACAGGATCAATGCCGGTTTCTTGATGATAGCGCGGCCGATCGCCACGCGCTGGCGCTGGCCGCCGGAAAGGGCGGCCGGGCGGCGGTCGAGATAGTCGGTGAGTTGCAGGATCTCGGCGACGCCTTCCACCTGCCGGCGGATCTCAGCCTCCGGCACCTTCTTCAGGCTGAGCGAGAAGCCGATATTTTCGGCAACGCTCATATGCGGATAGAGCGCATAGGACTGGAACACCATGGCGATACCGCGCTTGTCGGGCGGCACGTCGTTGATGCGCCTGCCGTTAAGGATGAGGTCGCCCTCGTCAATGCCTTCGAGGCCGGCAATCATCCGCAGCAGCGTCGACTTGCCGCAGCCGGACGGGCCGACGAAGACGGCGAATTCCCCGTCCTCCACGGTGATGTCGACGCCCTTGATGACCTCGAGCGCGCCGTAGAATTTGCGAACGTTTCTGAGATTGATCATCGATTTCTCTTTCTGGATCTCAGCCCTTCACGCCGCCCGAAAATGTCTGGACGAGGAAGCGCCGGGCAAAGCCGAAGGCGATGACGGCAGGCAGCAGGTAGATGAATGCCAGCGCCGTCAGCAGGCCGTAGTCGATCTCGTTGATACGCAGAAAGGCGCGGAAGAGACCGAGCGGCAGCGTCTGCAGCTCCGGTGACGACAGGAAGATCAGCGGCAGCAGAAAATCGCCCCAGGCCGACATGAAAGCAAACAGCCCGGCCGCAGCCAGCCCCGGCAGCGCCAGCGGGATCAGCACCCGGCGGATGCGCTGGATCAGTGTTGCCCCGTCCATCAGCGCCGCCTCCTCATAATCCCGCGGCAAGCCGTCGAAGAAAGTCTTCATGATCCAGAGCGCCAGCGGCAATTGCATCGTCGCCAGCACCAGGATCAGGCCGAGATAGCCGTCGATGAAGCCGGTCCAGCGCATGATGTCGCGGGCATAACTGCCGAAGATCGGCCTCAGCACTGCCGCTTCGGCATTGTTCAACGTCAGCAGGAATTTATAGAGCGGCACGACGAGCGCCGTCGGCGGCAGCACGCGGATGAGCAGGATCGCGTAGAGGAACGGCAGCTTCCACCACGCCCGGGTGCGCGACAGCGCATAACCGCCGAGCCCGGAAAGCACCATGACGAGCAGCGTAGCGCTGCCAACCACGAAGAGCGAGTTGAACAGCCACTTCGCCCCGTCCTCCTTGGTGAAGACTCTGACATAGTTGGCGAGGGTCCATTGCTGCGGCCAATGCAGGAAGAGCTGCGCATTGCCGTCGAGCGAGGCGAGCAGCACCCAGAAGAAAGGCACGGCGCAGAAGATCGAGATCAGCGACAGCGTCGCATAGGCGATGAGATCGGAGCGCCCCTTGTTGGCGGTCTCGCTTGGGGAAACGACGGCCATGTCAGACCTCCACCTTCATCGCCCGGACATAGGCGATGCCGAGAACCAGCGAGATGACGAGCGCAACGACCGCGACCGCGGCGCCATATCCGAGCTGGAACGACGTGAAGGACTGGTTGTAGATGTAAATGCTGACGACCTCGGTGGCGCCTCCGGGTCCGCCGCGCGTCAGCGCGTAGACGAGGCCGAAGACGGCAATAGTGGAAACCGCCGAGATCAGCATGTAGAGCAGGATGGTCGGCATCATCAGCGGCAGGGTGATACGGCGAAACATCTGCGACGGCGTGGCGCCGTCCATGCGCGCCGCCTCGTAGATTTCCGCCGGAATGGTGCTGAGGCCCGCGGTCAGCAGGATCATTGCCGTGGCGATGCCGCGCCAGGTGTTGACGATGATGATCATCGACAGCGGGAAGACCTGCAGCCAGTCGGCCGGCGTGATGCCGAAGGCGCTGACGATGCGGCTGAGCGTGGCATTGTCGCCGCCCGCCAGCATCGAGATCCACATGAAGCCGGCGACCACTTCGGGAGCGGCATTCGGCAGCAGGATGATCGACGAGAACACCCGCCGGAAACGGATCGGCCGGCGCAACGCGATTGCCGAAATAAGGCCGAGCGCAAACTGGCCGACCACGGCGGAACCGATGACGAAGACGAATGTGACGAACAGGGAGTTCCAGAATTTCGCGTCGTTGAACAGCCTGGTATAGTTGCGGAGCCCGACGAAGCGAGGCCGAAGTGCCGCCGCACCGGTCAACGCTTCATTGGTGAAGCTCAGATAGATGGAATAGATGGCCGGATAGATGACGAAGGCCAGAAGCAGCACCAGCGACGGCATTAGGATCAGCAGCCATTGCCGCTCGGCGCGCCTTTCATGAGAGTTTCGGGCCATGGAAGCTCACAAACCTTGTCATGTGAATCCGGCCTTGTCGTATGAACCGGTCTATCGAATGAACGCGGGAGGACGAGGGCGATGAGACCGCGTCCTCGCTCCCGAGGTAAAAGGCCCGCTTATTTGACCATGTCGTCGCCGAGCGTTTCCTTGACATAGTCGACCAGGATCTTCTGGGCGCCGGCAGCATCGGTTTCCTTGCGCAGCAGTGCTTCGGTGGCGCGCGCGACACCTTCCGAGACGGTACCGAAACCGGAGGCCTGCTTCAGGAAGACACCGTTTCCGGCCGCTGCATGGATCGGAACCAGTTCCGTCAGCTTCTGGAAGTCGGCATTCTTGGCCGCATCCTTGCTGGCCGGAATGTTGCCGATGCGGGCGGCATAGGAAACCTGCGTCTCGATCGAGCCGATCTCCATCAGCGCCTTGATTGCCAGTTCGGTATTGGCCGACTTGGAATTGACGGCCCACGGCGCGGCGAGATTGGCGAGCACATACTGACCGCTGCTCTGGCCCGGAACCGTCCAGGTTCCCACAACCTTCGTCACCTCGGGGATCGGGTTCTTGCTTTCGCGGCCCCAGTCGAAAATATAGCACCAGGAGCCGCAGGTGGTCGCGGCGAGCTTGCCGGCCGGGAACATCTGGTACTTCGGCACGACCCAGGGCTCCGGCCCGAGCAGCGGCTGCGTCGGCATCAGATCCTTGTCGATCAGCTGCTTGTAGACGTCGAAGACATCCTTGATGCCTTCGCCGTTCAGATCGAGTTTGCCGTCGGCATCGACCAGCTGCGGCGTCTTCGAACCAACGAGCAGGTGCTGGAAGCCTTCGTCGAAAGCGCCGCTCCCCCAGGAGACGCCGGCCGGGAAGAGCAGGCCGTAGGCACCGGTCTTCTGCTTGATCTCGGCGGCGCGGTCGAGAAGCGCCTGCCAGGTCTTCGGCTGCTCGGTGGAGATGCCGGCCTTTTCGAGAACGTCCTTGCGATAATAGATTTCCTGAATGCCGAGCATGAACGGCATCACATAGGTCTCGCCATCCGGGCTGACGGCAAGCTCCTTGGCAACGTCATAGAGGTTGGCATAGCCCTCCCAGGCCTTGAACTCCTTGGTGATAGGCGTGAGGTAGCCGGCCTCCACCATGTCGGCGACGGCAGCCGTCGTCGGTATGGAGAACAGATCGGGCGCGTTGCCGGCCCCGAGCTCCGTCAGCAGCTTGGTCAGGTAGTCCTTGTCGGGCGCCGGATATTCGATGACCTCGACGGTCACTCCATATTTCTTTTCGATCCGCTCGACCGTCGATTTCATCGCATCGATGCCGGCCTGACCATGATTGGCAATTCGGATTGTTTCAGCCTGCGCCAGTGTCGAAACCGCGCTGAGCAAAATGGCGCACAGGCCACCAAGAACCGTTTTCTTCAACGAAAAATCCTCCCTCTTTCAGACACACGGCGCCCTCCAGCACCGATTGCGAAAATGTATACGCATTCTATTGAGTCGCAAGACGTTTTTGAAATGATTCAAATGAAAAAATTAATTCATTGATTTTGCAGTATTATATAAGCCTTGCCACCATTGCTTTGCCTGTGTAATCGTGTGCACAATTCGTTTCAGGAGGAATTTTATGTCTGAGAAACTGCGCCTCGGCGTCATCGGTGCCGGCTTGAAAGCGGCGGAATATGCCGAGAGCTGGGTGAGGATGCCGGAGATCGAATTTACAGCGCTCGCCGACACCACGGCGGCTTCGCGTCAGCGCCTGATCGATGTCTGCCTTGCCGCCGGCACATCCGAGCCAAAGAACTTCGAGGACTATCGCCAGATGCTCGCCGAGTGCCGCGATGAACTCGACATTGTCTACGTCTCCACCCCGCATGCCTTCCATTCCGAACAGGCAACCGCCGTCGCCGAGGCCGGCCTCGACCTCTTCCTGGAAAAACCGATGGTGACGACCGTCGCCGAGGCCGAGAGGCTGATCGCCGCCCAGAGGAAAAGCGGCGTCACCATCGTCACCGCCTTCCAGGGCGGCCTGTCGCCGCTGGTGCTCGACACCCGCCGACGGGCTCTCGCCGGGGAATTCGGCGCGCTGATCGCCATATCGGGCATGATCTGGGAAAGCTGGTCGTCCAACTATCACGGCCATTGGAAGCAGCAGCCTGCCATATCGGGCGGCGGCTTCATGTTCGATACCGGCGCCCACATGATGAACACCGTCTGCCTGCTGGCCAATTCGGATTTCGACAGCGTGTCGGCCTACATGCACAACCATGGCAGACAGGTGGATATCGCCACCGCCGTCTCCGCCCGGCTGAAGAACGGCGCGCTGGCGACACTGACCGCCGCCGGCGAAGGCCCTCCGGGCTGCGCTTCCTACATCACCTTCTTCTATTCGAAGGCGATCGTGCACATTGACGCCTGGGGCGGCTGGCGCGAGATCAGTGTCGGCAGCAACGCCGAGCCGCGCGAGGAGGCCGAGATTCTCGGCAATCCGATGAAGAATTTCCTCGCCATTCGCGAGGGAAAGATGGAAAACTCCGGCTCCGTCGAAATGGGCCTCAGATTCGCTAGGCTATGGGATGCAATCAAGGAATCGGCAGCGGCCGACGGCGCTTCCGTCAGGATCGTCGCCGGATAGGCGCTGAAGATGAGCGGAATGAACAGACGGCGGATCACCTCGAAGGAATTGGCAAAGCTCGCCGGCGTCTCCTCCGCCACCGTTTCCCGCGCCTTCTCGCCGGATTCACGCATCGGCAGCGCCACCCGCGACCGCATCCTTGCCGTCGCTCGTGAACATGGCTACCAGCCGAATGCGATCGCCCGCTCGCTGAACAACCAGCGCTCGCGCCTGGTCGCCCTTGTCGTCAATGCGATCGGCAATCCGTGCGAGGCCGAAGAACAGCAGCTTCTCGTCCACCGCCTGCAGGCACGGCAATTATTGCCGATCATCCTGTGTTGCGCCGACCACGCCGACCGGCTGCAACTGATGCGCCTCGCCTCCACCTATCAGGTCGATCACGTCGTCGTCTTCTCCGACATGGTGTCGATGCAGGACGCCGTCGATATCTTCCACACGACCAAGCCGATCATCGTCTCCTTCGAGCCGCTCGAAAACGAAAATGTCTCCAGCATCCGCATCGATGGCTCTGCTGCCGCCGACGAGATCATCGACAAGATTGTCCGCGACGGCAAGAAGCGCTTCGCCTACCTCGCCGGCACCAATTCAAGCTGGATCGACAAGCTCAGGCGCAAGTGGTTTGCCGATGCGCTGGCCAAGCGCGGCCTGGCCTTCGAGGCGCAGGCCTTTGGCGACTATTCCTATGATTCCGGCTTCAAGGAAGCCGTGCTGCTGCTGCACCGTGACAAGGTCGACGCCATCATCTGCGGCAACGACGTCATGGCGATCGGCGCACGTGATGCCGCCCGCCGCGTGCTCGGCAGAAACACACCGGACGATATTGCCATCGTCGGCCAGGATGGCATTGCCATGGCCGCCTGGGATTGCAATGACCTCACCACGCTGAGCCTCGACCACACCGCCTTCATCGATGCCGTCGTCGAATTGATCGAACGCCATGACGCCGAGATCGAAGGCCCGCACAACATCACGCTCACCTGCGCCGCGCGCTGGGGCTCGACCGCCTGATGCATGTTCGTAGCCGAGCGTGAAGCGGTTGCGGATGACGACAGGCATGAAAAAAGCTAAAGCGCTGTCATGAAATCAGATTCGATGCGACACGCTTGAGCGCTCGCACCTTATTGCATCACGGAGGAATAGCCGATGACCCGATTTTCACGCGCCGAAAGGCGCCGCACCGCTTCCGATGCCATGACCGGGAGAGCCTGAGATGCGGTCCGTCGTTTCCTTCAACGAAGGCTGGAGTTTCCACGAGGGTTTTGGCCAGCGTCTGCTCGAAAGCTTCGATGCCGCCAGGTCGGTCAGTCTGCCCCATACCGCCGTCGAACTGCCCTTCAACTATTTCGACGAGACCAGCTATCAGCGCGCCTTCACCTATCAGAAGGTGCTGCGCTGGCTGCCTGAATTCGAGGGCCGCGAGGTCTCGCTCGTTTTCGACGCCGCCATGGCCGACAGCGTCGTCTACCTCAACGGCGAAGAGATCATCGCCCATAAGGACGGTTACACCCCCTTCGAGGCCCGCCTCACCGGCAAGCTCCTCAAGGGCGAGAACCTGGTGACGGTGAAGATCGACGGCAGCGAAAACCCCGCCATTCCGCCGTTCGGCGGCCGCATCGATTATCTCACCTATGCCGGCATCTATCGCGACGTATGGCTGAAGGTTACCGACCCCGTCTCGATCCGCAATCTCAAGATCGAAACCGCGGACGTTCTTGCCGCGGAGAAGTCGGCAACCATCCGCGTCGATATCGCCAATCCCGAGGCGCGCAGCTTCTCGGCGACCGTCACCGCCACGCTGAAGCTGGCAGACGGCACGGTGATCGCCACCGCAGCAACCGAAACGATCGGCGACCGCACCAGGCTTTCCTTCGGCGGCCTCACCGGCATCACGCTCTGGGACATTACCGATCCCACACTCTACGAGGTCACCGTCGAACTCAGGACCGAGCACGGCTCCGACCGTATCTCCACCCGCTTCGGCTTCCGCACCGCCGAATTCACCCCGGAAGGTTTCCTTCTCAACGGCAAACCGCTGAAGCTGCGCGGCCTCAACCGCCACCAATCCTTCCCCTATGTCGGTTATGCCGCCGGCCGGTCCGCTCAGGAGCGCGACGCCGACATCATGAAGACAGTGCTGAAGTGCAATATCGTCCGCACCTCGCATTATCCGCAGTCGAAATGGTTCCTCGACCGCTGCGATGCGATCGGCCTGCTGGTTTTCGAGGAGATCCCCGGCTGGCAGCATATCGGCGATGCCGACTGGCAGAAGGAATCGATGGAGAACGTCCGCCGCATGATCGAGCGCGACTGGAACCATCCCTCGATCATCATCTGGGGTGTGCGCATCAACGAATCGCAGGATAATCACGATTTCTACGCCGAGACCAATCGGCTCGCCCGCGAACTCGATAGCACCCGCCAGACCGGCGGCGTCCGTTATATCACCGAGAGCGAGCTGCTCGAAGACGTCTACACCATGAACGACTTCATCCTCGGCAACGAGGAACTGCCGGGCGCCAACCGCCCGCGCACTGCATTGCGCGGCCAGGAGGAAAATACAGGCCTGTCCCGCAAGGTGCCGTACCTCATCACCGAGTTCAACGGCCACATGCACCCGACGAAGATCTATGACCAGGAGCAGCGACAGGCCGAGCATGTACGCCGCCACCTCGAGGTCCTGAACGCCGCCTATGGCGATCCCGATATCTCCGGCGCCATCGGCTGGTGCATGTTCGATTACAACACCCACAAGGATTTCGGCTCCGGCGACCGCATCTGCTATCACGGCGTCATGGACATGTTCCGCGAGCCGAAATTCGCCGCCTATGCCTATATCAGCCAGTGCGACCCGTCCGAAGAGATCGTCATGAAGCCGGCGACTTTCTGGGCGCGCGGCGAGCGCAATATCGGCGGCGTGCTGCCGCTGATCATCCTGACCAATTGCGACGAGGTGGAGCTGCAATATGGCGCGCTCAGCAAGCGCATCGGTCCGGACCGCGAGAATTATCCGCATCTGCCGCATCCGCCCGTCGTGCTCGATCATCGGCACTTCACCCCAGATGAACTCGGCACCTGGGGTCTCGAATGGATCGACGGCACCTTGACCGGCTATATCGCCGGCGAGCCGGTGGCCAGCCTGACGCTGGCGGCCGATCCCTTGCCGACCACGCTGGAAATCGTCGCCGACAGCTCGACGCTGAGAGCCCGCGAACGCGACAGCACCCGCGTCATCATCCGCGCGCTGGACCAGTGCGGCCAGCGCCTGCCCTTCATGAACGACACGATTTCGCTGAAGGTGCATGGACCCGCAAAGATCGTCGGCCCGGCCAATGTGCCGCTGCAGGGCGGCACCGCCGGTTTCTGGCTGGAGGCGACCGGGATGGTGGGCGAGATCACCATCGAAGCGGTCTCCTCGCGTTTCGCGCCGGTGACGCTCAGCGTGACGGCGGCCGCAAACTCTTAGTGATAGAGCGTCGCGCATCTTATCCGACGCGCGACGCTCTAATAGCCGTCACCCGATCCGCACCTGGCTCTCAGGATCGAAGAACACAGCCTTGTCGAGATTGAAGGCAAGGCGTGTTGTCTGTCCTGGAGCGATGCCGGCATCGGCGCGCAGACGGGCGACGACGGATTTGCCGCCGAGCTTGGTGACGGCGAAGGTGTCGGAGCCGGCCGGTTCGACCACCTCGATCAGGCAATCGTCCTCGGTCAGCGAGCGCGCCTTGCGGTCGGCACCATCAGGAT
>NZ_WUFT01000050.1 GCF_010668805.1 Rhizobium phaseoli
TGTTGATTTCCACTGAGAGCTGACCCGGCGTTTCCACCGAGAAGTGACCCGCCTTTAGGTATCGTTTGTGCTGGTCGTAGTGGTCAAGGTCCTGCGTTTCTCCTTCGTTGTTTTGGGCTCATGGGCCGAGCTGTTCTTGAAGCGGAAGCTGTCGTTTCCGGTTTCAAGGATGTGGCAATGATGTGTAAGCCGGTCGAGCAGCGCGGTGGTCATCTTCGCATCGCCGAACACGCTGGCCCATTCGCTGAAGCTCAGGTTTGTCGTGATGATAACGCTGGTTCGCTCGTAGAGCTTGCTCAGCAGATGGAAGAGCATGGCACCCCCTGACGCGCTGAACGGCAAGTACCCAAGCTCATCGAGGATGACGAGATCGGAGTGGACCAGGCGGTTGGCGATCTGGCCGGAGCGCCCTTGCGCCTTTTCCTGTTCCAGCGCGTTGACCAGCTCGACCGTCGAGAAGAACCGGACCCGCTTATGGTGGTGCTCGATGGCCTGGACACCGATCGCCGTAGCAATGTGCGTCTTGCCCGTGCCGGGACCGCCGACCAGGACGATGTTGTTGGCGTCGTCGAGGAAGTCGCAGCCATGGAGTTGCTGCACGAGCGCCTCGTTGATCTCGCTACTGGCGAAGTCGAATCCATTCAGATCACGATAGGCCGGGAAGCGTGCCGTCTTGAGTTGATATGCGGTCGATCGGACCTCTCGTTCGGCCGTTTCCGCCTTGAGAAGCTGGGACAGGATTGGAATGGCAGCCTCGAACGCCGGCGATCCCTGTTCGGTCAGATCACCGACGGCGTGGGCCATTCCGTGCATCTTCAGTTGCCGCAGCATGATGACGATCGCGCCGCTTGCCGGGTTATGACGCATGGCGAACCTCCGTCTTTCTCAAGGTATCGTATCGTTCGACATTGGCCTTGGGCTCGTTGGTGAGCGTCAGGGCCTGAGGTGCGTCGAGGGTTGGCGGCGTGAAGGTTTTTCCGTCGACGAGGCGATGCAGCAGATTCAGGACGTGGGTCTTGGTTGGAACACCAGACTTCAGCGCCATGTCGACGGCCGAGAGCACTGCCTTTTCGTCGTGCTGGAGAACGAGTGCCAGGATATCGACCATCTCGCGGTCGCCGCCGGGCTTCTTCAAAAGAAATTGCTGCAAGGCCCGGAATGCGTCCGGTAGCTCGGCGAAGGGTGCGCCATTGCGAAGAGCACCTGGCTTGCGCTGCACGACGGCCAGATAGTGCCGCCAGTCGTAGATCGTCTGTCCCGGTCGATCATGGGAGCGATCGATGACCCGACGATGTTCGCAAACGATCTGGCCTTCCGCCGCGACGACAACACGATCCGGGTAGACGCGAAGGCTTACCGGTCGATTGGCGAAGGATGCCGGAACGCTGTAGCGGTTGCGCTCCAGATGCACGAGGCAGGTAGGTGTGACCCGCTTCGTGTATTCGACAAACCCGTCGAACGGCCTGGAAACGGGCATGAGGGCTGGAGCCTCCTCAGCCCAGATGTCGGCGATAGTGCCACGCATCTGGCCATGCGGTGTCTTCGCCCAGAACTCCTTGCATCGAAGCTCCAGCCAGTCGTTCAGGGCTTCCAGTGATGGAAAGCGCGGAACAGGTTGGAAGAAGCGATGACGCGCATCCTGAACGTTCTTCTCGACTTGCCCCTTCTCCCAGCCGGACGCCGGATTGCAGAACTCGGGCTCGAACAGGTAATGACTGGCCATCGCCATGAAGCGGACGTTGACGTCTCGCTCTTTGCCACGGCCGACCTTGTCGATCGCTGTGCGCATGTTGTCGTAGATGCCGCGGCCTGGGATGCCACCGAACACGCGGAATGCATGATTGTGGGCGTCAAACAGCATCTCATGCGTTTGAAGGAGATAAGCTCGCACGGTGAAGGCCCTGGAGTAGCTCAGCTTCGTATGGGCTACCTGCAGCTTGGTGCGCTCACTGCCAATGATCGCCCAATCTTCCGACCAGTCGAACTGGAAGGCTTCGCCGGGTTCGAACGCCAGTGGAACGAAGGTGCCGCGGCCGGTCGTCTGCAGTTCCCGCTGTCGATCATCACGCCATTGCCGCGCAAAGGCCGCCACGCGATTGTAGGACCCCTCGTAGCCGAGGCTCACCAAATCGGCGTGCAACTGTTTCATCGTCCGCTTCTGCTTGCGGCCCTTCTTGGATTCCGTCTTCAGCCAGGCAGCCAACCGATCCGCAAATGGATCAAGCTTGCTCGGCCGCTCAGGGCCCTTGAACTTCGGCTCCACGCCGCCGGCACGCAGGTATTTGCGGATGGTATTCCGGGATAGGCCGGT
>NZ_WUFT01000051.1 GCF_010668805.1 Rhizobium phaseoli
GGTACATTCTATCTCGAACTGCAACAAAGGCGCTAAGCTGCCTGCTTTTCGGGAGCCGTGGTTTGATCCGTACCTTTTCGCATTTGAGTTTTGACGAACGCCGATCGATTTCCAGGATGTTGGATCAGAAGTTTAGCCAGTCTGAGATCGCCAGACGCCTCGGCCGGGACCGTGCGACCATCTCCCGGGAGATAAAACGCAACTACTGGCACGATCAGGAATTCCCCGATGCCGAGGGCTACTGGGCGATGACCGCCAACGACATGGCGCGCGACAGGCGCCGGCGGATCGGCAAGCTCTTTCGTCGCGAGGATCTGCGGAACGAAGTGATCGGAAAGTTGGAATCCGGCTGGTCGCCGGAACAGATTGCTGGACGACTGAAGATCGAACCAGCGGCCAAGGCAAGCGTCTGTCACGAGACGATCTACCGGTATGTCTATTCACCAGAAGGACAACGGCAGCAACTCGCGCGGCTTCTCCCGGAACGGCGGAGAAAGCGCCGGCCGCGATATGCTCGCAAGCCGCAGAATCCAGTCTTTCCAGATGAGCGTTCGATCAAACATCGGCCGGAAGCCATCAACGATCGCAAGGAATTCGGTCACTGGGAAGCCGATCTCATGATCTTCGAAAGGGTTCAGGGCAATGCCAATGTGGCAACGGTTGTTGAGCGGACGAGCCGGTTCACCATGCTGTTCAAGAACAACGACCGGCAGTCCAAGCCGATCATGGAGCGGCTCATCGACGTGCTCAGCCCCCTGCCCAGGCATGCCCGGCAAAGTTTGACGTTTGATCGCGGATTTGAATTCGTCTCCTGGCGGCGACTGAAGCAGGGAATGGGAACCGATGCATGGTTCTGCGATCCGTCTGCGCCCTGGCAAAAAGGCTCCGTTGAGAACATGAATCGGCGGATTCGGCGTTACCTGCCGAGGGATACTGCTGTCCTGTCAGTTCCTGATGAATCGATACGATCACTGATCGATCGGTTGAACAGTACGCCGAGAAAATGCCTTGGTTTCCGCACCCCAGCTGAAGTGTTCAGGCGTGAAGTGAACAAATGACGGCAAGCCGGGGCGGAGGACGGATTTTATGAATGATCCTGCGGTGATTGCGCGGCGAGAGAAAGCGTTATTAGGCAGCCAGCGGCAGAATAGAGATCGTCAATGCACGCCGATATCGCTTTGCGTATCCGATTCCAACTGCAGGCAAGCTGCCCAAAGTAGCGTCTTGTGGAAGGATCCATCCTGCAGAAGAGTGAGCCCCTCTCGTGCCTCGTAGAGCAAGCCGAGCCAGCATAAGCGTTGGGAGACGCCATACTGAAGATCGGATTTCAACTCCCAGGCTTCTATGGTCATTTCGGTGTCCGACAAAGGCGCCAGCTCTGGATAGAGGATTTTCACAACGTCCATTGGCGTGCAACCTTCTCTGGCCTTGATATTTGATATTGAGAAGATTGAGGAACATGCGCCACCAGCGTAACCGCGCTCGGACCTCCTCTTCCCGCTCGGTGGCGTGGACATAGGAATAGAGATAATCCGTGGCGACCAGATCGAAGATGGCTTGCGGGTTCACCAAAAACTCCCGGCCGCGTCTGGTTGGCAGCAGCACATCCTTTTTCCGGCGAAGAAGCTTCAGATGACGGGCCATGTCGCGCACGACCCAAAGCGGCGGCATGTCGCTTTCATTGAGCACCTTGTTCATGCTGTAGAGGTCCTCGGCTGTGAATCCTGGCCAGAGAAAATGCACAGCGGCCCAATGCACGAACTTGCGGTTCATGGCGCCGGTCGCCGTCAATCCTATGCCACCCTCACCGTCAGCATAGGCAACCGAAAGAAGCATGCCGCGAAGAAGTGGTGACAGCGCGGCGATGTCGACGTCACCTTGCAGGTTGATTTCCGGAAGCATCGTGCGGCTTTGATCCCCAACTGCGCCATGCAAGTCCCAGCGAGTATCGAGCGGTAAAAGAACAATTGCTAGTGAGAAAGCTAAAGCCGAAGGGGTGCGTCATCACCCGCCCCCGCTCCGCCCTTGCAACCCGGCCCAGCCGGTCGGATCGGGGGCTGATCTCCCTGCCCTGTAGTAGCCTTTAAGCCTTTGTTGCATTTACATTAGAAGTCACA
>NZ_WUFT01000052.1 GCF_010668805.1 Rhizobium phaseoli
GCAGGGTCCGCGAGCGTCGAGGTATCGCCGAGAGCACCGAAATCGTCCTCGGCGATCTTGCGCAGGATACGGCGCATGATCTTGCCGGAGCGGGTCTTCGGCAGGCCGGGCGCAAACTGAATCTTGTCGGGCGCGGCAATCGGACCGATCTCGGCACGCACATGTTTCACCAGGTCCTGGCGAAGCGCATCGGTCCCTTCGTGACCGGCCATCAGCGTCACATAGCAATAAATGCCCTGACCCTTGATCGGATGCGGATAACCGACGACGGCGGCTTCCGAAACCAGATTGTGCGAGACGAGGGCGGATTCCACTTCCGCCGTGCCGAGCCGGTGGCCGGAGACGTTGAGCACGTCGTCGACACGGCCGGTGATCCAGTAATAGCCATCGGCATCGCGCCGGCAGCCGTCGCCCGTGAAATACTTGCCCTTGTAGGTAGAGAAATAGGTCTGGATGAAACGCTCATGATCGCCGTAGACCGTGCGCATCTGGCCGGGCCAGCTGTCGGTGATGCAGAGATTTCCGTCGGCGGCACCTTCCAGCACCTTGCCCTCATTGTCGACCAGCTGCGGTTTGACGCCGAAGAACGGCACCGTCGCCGAGCCGGGTTTCAGATCGGTGGCGCCAGGCAGCGGCGTGATCATGTGGCCGCCGGTTTCCGTCTGCCACCAGGTATCGATGACCGGGCAGCGCTTGTCGCCGACCACATTGTAGTACCATTCCCAGGCTTCCGGATTGATCGGCTCGCCGACCGTGCCGAGCAGGCGCAGCGACGCGCGCGAGGAACGGGTGACGAAATCGTCGCCGGCCCCCATCAGCGAACGGATCGCCGTCGGCGCCGTATAGAAGATATTGACCTTGTGTTTGTCGATGACTTCCCAGAAACGGCCTTGGTCCGGAAAATTCGGCACGCCCTCGAACATCAGCGTCGTCGCGCAATTGGCGAGCGGCCCGTAGACGATATAGGAATGGCCGGTGACCCAGCCGACATCGGCCGTGCACCAGTAGACGTCACCGTCATGATAGTCGAAGACGTATTCATGGGTCATCGCCGCATAAACGAGATAACCGCCCGTGGTGTGCAGCACACCTTTCGGCTTGCCGGTCGAGCCTGAGGTATAGAGAATGAACAGCGGATCTTCCGCTTTCATCTTCACCGGCGGGCATTCCGCCTTCACCGTCGCAATCTCCTGGTGATGCCAGAGGTCGCGGCCGGGCGCCCAGCCGGTCTTGCCACCGGTGCGGCGCACCACCAGCACCTTGCTGACATGCACGTGCTGGCGGGCAGCGATATGGATCGCCGTGTCGGTATTGTCCTTCAGCGGCACCGGCTTGCCGCCGCGCAGACCTTCGTCGCAGGTGATGACGAAGGTGGATTCGCAGTCGACGATGCGTCCGGCCAGCGCCTCGGGCGAGAAGCCGCCGAAGACCACCGAATGCACGGCGCCGATGCGGGCACAGGCAAGCATCGCATAGGCCGATTCCGGGATCATCGGCATGTAGATAGTGACGCGATCGCCCTTCTTGACACCGTGCTTCTTCAACACGTTCGCCATCCGGCAGACATGCTCGTAGAGCTCGTTATAGGTGACCTTCTTGTCGATATAGGGATTGTCGCCTTCCCAGATGATCGCCACCTGGTCGCCATTGGTCTTCAGATGGCGGTCGATGCAATTGTAGGAGACGTTGGTCTGGCCGTCCTCGAACCACTTGATCGAGACCTTGCCGGTAAAGGACGTGTTCTTGACCTTGGTATAG
>NZ_WUFT01000053.1 GCF_010668805.1 Rhizobium phaseoli
TGTAATAGCCCCGTAAATCTCCGGACACGATCTCCCACTTAACAAGTGTGCGAGGTAATGTGCCCATTATGACCAGTCACAGTCCTAAGATAGAAGTCCTGTCCGGCCCTGAGCGCCGCCGTCGCTGGTCGACGGCAGAGAAGCTCGCCATTATTCAGGAAACATATGAGCCGGACGCAACTGTGAGCATCGTTGCTCGGCGTTACGGTATCCAGCCGAACCAGTTATTCACTTGGCGTAAGCTTGCCACCCAAGGAGCTCTGACGGCAACTGCTGCCGAGGAAGATGTCGTTCCAGCATCCGAATATCGTGCCCTTCAAAACCAGGTCAAAGAACTACAGCGTCTGCTCGGCAAGAAGACGATGGAAGGCGAGATTCTCAAAGAGGCGCTTGAGATCGCCACCGGCCCAAAAAAACACCTGTTGCGCTCGCTGTCATTGCCGAAGGGAAGTTCCCGATGACGGCCGTGTGCGAGACTTTTGGTGTTGCCCGGTCAAACATGGCGGAGCGGGTGAGACAGCGTCCTTCCAAAGCCCGTGGTCGGCCGCCGTTCGCGGATGATGATCTCGTCGATGAAATCAAAGCGATCATCTCCGAGATGCCAACCTATGGATACCGCCGGGTTCATGCGCTTCTACGCCGTAAAGCCCGTAGGGAAAGCCGCTCATGGCCGAACGTTAAACGCGTTTATCGGGTGATGAAGGTGCATGGCCTGCTTCTCGAACGCCATACTGGAGCCATTGATAGCCGTCGCCACGATGGTCGTGTCGCTGTCGCTCAATCGA
Source organism: Rhizobium phaseoli (assembly GCF_010668805.1). Classification (GTDB taxonomy): domain Bacteria; phylum Pseudomonadota; class Alphaproteobacteria; order Rhizobiales; family Rhizobiaceae; genus Rhizobium; species Rhizobium phaseoli_A. The sequence continues at coordinate 786 of NZ_WUFT01000053.1, forward strand.
ATTTGCGTTGGTGCTCGGACGGTTTCGAAATCGGCTGCGATAACAAAGAAAAGGTCCGCGTTGCCTTTGCGCTCGACTGCTGTGATCGCGAGGCAATTGCCCATGTCGCCACTACTGAAGGCATCAAAAGCGAAGATGTTCAGGACCTTGTCATCACGGCCGTCGAAAACCGCTTCGGCCGCATCAATATCCTTCCTAACCCCATCGAATGGCTGACTGACAATGGATCATGCTTCATTGCGTCAGACACAAAATCGCTGCTGCTGGATATCGGCATGGAGCCTCGCACGACGCCGGTCCGCAGCCCACAGTCAAACGGAATGGCCGAAGCCTTTGTAAAGACGTTCAAGCGCGATTACGTCTCGGTCAATTCCATCCCGGACGCCAAAACCGTCATCGCCCAACTGCCATTGTGGTTCGAGCATTACAACACGCTTCACCCGCACAAAGCTTTGGGATATCGATCTCCCCGCGAGTTCTTAAACCGTCAAACAGAAATCTGATCCTGTCCGGTTTTTATGGGGCAACTCCA
>NZ_WUFT01000054.1 GCF_010668805.1 Rhizobium phaseoli
TGACCTGCCACTGAGGATTTCCTCCAGAATTGATTAGAGTCCGGCCCATCAAAGGACGGACGAATGAAGAAGCAGAGATTTACCGAAGAGCAGATTATTGCGGTGCTGAAGGAGCAGGAGGCTGGTGCGAAGGCAGCCGACCTCTGCCGCAAGCACGGGATTTCGGAAGCGACGTTTTACAACTGGAAAGCCAAATACGGCGGCATGGAGGTGTCCGAGGCCAAGCGGCTGAAGGCGCTTGAAGATGAGAACGCGAGACTGAAGAAGCTGCTCGCCGAGCAGATGTTGGACGCAGCAGCACTCCGCGAGCTTCTTTCAAAAAAATGGTAGGGCCTGTCGCCAAGCGTGACGCCGTCACGCATCTGAGGACCGTCATGGGTCTTTCGGAACGGCGGGCCTGCCAGATCATATCCGCCGACCGCAAGACGATCCGTTATCGGTCAAGTCGACCGCCGGAAACTGAGTTGCGAGCGAAGCTGCGCGACCTCGCCAATGAGCGGCGGCGTTTCGGCTACCGGCGGCTGTTCGTCCTGCTTCGGCGGGAGGGAGAACCGTCCGGGGTCAATCGCATCTACCGGCTCTATCGCGAGGAAGGGCTTTCCGTTCGCAAGCGCAAAGCCCGGCGGCGTGCTGTCGGCACGCGTGCACCGATCCTGGTTGAAGCGAAGGCCAATGCCCGCTGGTCGCTGGACTTCGTGCACGACCAGTTCGCTTGCGGAAGGAGGTTTCGCGTGCTCAACATCGTCGATGACGTGACGCGCGAATGCCTGGCGGCGATCCCGGACACCTCGATCTCCGGTCGTCGTGTCGCTCGCGAACTGACGACCCTCGTCGAACGGCGCGGCAAACCGGGGATGATTGTCTCCGACAACGGCACGGAACTCACCTCGAATGCCATCCTTGCCTGGTCGAAAGATCATAAGGTCGAGTGGCACTACATCGCGCCGGGAAAGCCGATGCAGAATGGCTATGTCGAGAGTTTCAACGGGCGCATGCGCGACGAGCTGCTCAACGAAAGCCTCTTCTTCGGCCTCGACCATGCCCGAAGCGCCATTGCTGAATGGGCGGACGACTACAATAATTTCCGACCGCACTCATCGCTCGGATATCAGACCCCGGCAAGCTATGCCGATACCATTGCCGCAACCGGCTCCAACGCTGCGCGAGATGAAAGCTTCGCGTTTCCGCCGGTTGCTCACACCGCGCCACTTGGCGTATTCAAAACCGCCGAGGCTCTAATCGCCGCCGGATGAAAATTCAGTGGCAGGTCA
>NZ_WUFT01000055.1 GCF_010668805.1 Rhizobium phaseoli
ATTAGAACGAACGCTGCAGGCGGAAGTAGCCCGTCGTGGAGTCGTCAGCATCTTCCGGATCGAGGTACTGAACCGAAGCCTTGGCGTAGAAGTTGTCGACGATCTGGTAATCAACCGTCAGACCGACCTTCCAGGCGTCGCCGTCGGCGAAGTCGCTGCCGTCGATACCGTAGTTGCTGTAGTACTGAACACCAGGGGTGATCTTGAGCTTGTCAGTTGCCTTGATAGCGTATTCGGCAGCAACAGCCCATTCAGCCGCGTTGTAGTAGGCGTTCGGGTTGGTGGAGTAGACGGCTGCGAGGCCGAGCGTGCCCGGTCCGATGTCAACCGTACCCATTGCGCGGACGGCGCCTTCTTCGTTGTCGGTGTCATAGCCAGCAGTGATCTGGTAGCTGAATGCACCAGCCTTGCCGCCGAGACCGACTGCAACGCCAACGTTGTTGGAGGTTTCGCCATCATAGAACGGGCTGTCTTCCAGCTCGTCGACGCTGATGCCAGCGTAGAAGTCGCCGCTCTCGTACTGATAACGCAGCGAGTTGTGCAGCGTTACCGGAGAACCGATATCGTCGGTTTCGCCCGAGAGGCCGTCGTCCCACCAGCTGTAGAACAGACCAGCGCGGAAGCCCGCGATGTCGAGGTAAGCGGAGTCGAGAACAGCGTTCTGATCGGTGGCGTTGTCAGCATTGAACTGCATGACGATGACGCCGGTCAGAGGACCGTATTCGGTGTCGCTCTTGGCGGTGAACTGAACCTGACCGCGAGTAACTGCATCCCAATCGGAATCGTTAGCGCGAGTGTCGGAATTGCCGACCCGATCGCCAACGTTGACCTGGAAACGGATGTAGCCTTCGATCTTGAGGCAGGTTTCGGTGCCCGGGATGTAGAAGTAGCCGGTGCCGTAAGCGTCGCAGACGCG
>NZ_WUFT01000056.1 GCF_010668805.1 Rhizobium phaseoli
CCCTTGGCCAGTGCCCGTTGCCAACGCTTCGAACAGGTGCCTCACCCGCTTCGATTACCCGTACCCGAGCAAACGGCAGCGAATGGTATGTGCCGCCCAGGTGGCAAACTGTGTGTAGGTTGTCGCGTCGTATGGCTCGGCGCTCTTACAAGGTGGGATGCGTGCGCTATCGGTCCGGAGTGAAGCGTGTGGAGCACCGAGGGCCGACACACAGTTTGCCACCTGGGCGGCCGTGGACTGTCTGGCGCGGCGTGCTGAAACGCAGGGGCGTGAAGCGGGTGAGGCGCACCGCAAGAGCGTTGGCAACGAACGTGGGTCACGTGGTTGCCGTGTGAAGTGTAAGAACCTTTGGGGGCCCTCAGGCAAGAATTAGCGCTGGCGGTGTGAGCCGCTTTCTTTTGCCTACTTTTCTTTGCGGCGGCAAAGAAAAGTAGGTGCCGCCCCGCACAGGGGCGACGCGTGAAGCTAGCTAACGTATCGCGGATGCCAGCGCAGAGGCCAAAACACCAAAACACCAAAACACCAAAACACGGATGCCAGTGCAAACCCGGCCGCACGGCCGGTTCACCCCATAACCTCAACCGCAATAAACAACACTGTACTTCTTAGTAGCAACAGGCATATGCCAGGTACCAGAGAAGCCCTTATGAAGAATAAACGCATCACCTGCATGGTAATGATCGGCACGCCCATCATCGCTGG
>NZ_WUFT01000057.1 GCF_010668805.1 Rhizobium phaseoli
GACGATCCGGCAAGCCACGCCTATGTCGGCTCGAAGGGCCGCATGGCCAAGGAATGCGGTTTCAAATCCGTCCAGCACACGCTGCCGGCCGAGACCAGCCAGGAGGAGCTGGCAGCCCTCGTCGCCACCCTCAACGCCGATCCGTCGATTCACGGCATCCTGGTGCAATTGCCCTTGCCGAAACCGCTCGACAGCGAGCCGATCATCCAGTCGATCCTGCCGGAAAAGGATGTCGATGGCCTCAGCATCGCCAATGCCGGCAAGCTTGCCATCGGCGACCTGAGAACCGGACTGGTTTCCTGCACGCCGGCCGGTGCCATGGTCTTCGTCCGCCGCACCCATGGCGAGGACCTCTCCGGCCTCAACGCCGTCGTCATCGGCCGCTCCAACCTGTTCGGCAAGCCGATGGCGCAATTGCTGCTCAACGCCAATGCGACGGTGACGATCGCCCATTCAAGAACCAAGAACCTCGCCGAGGTCTGCCGCAATGCCGATATCCTGGTGGCTGCCGTCGGCCGGCCGGAGATGGTCAGGGCCGATTGGGTCAGGCCGGGTGCGACGGTCATCGACGTCGGCATCAACCGCGTGCCGGCTCCCGAAAGAGGCGAGGGCAAGACCCGGCTGGTCGGCGACGTCGCCTTCGCTGAGGTCTCCGAAGTCGCCAGCACCATCAC
>NZ_WUFT01000058.1 GCF_010668805.1 Rhizobium phaseoli
CCTATTCCGACATCGTTCGCCATTGTGCTGCTGCTTGCCATTGCCGCGTGGCAGGGGGCTCTCGGTCCGCAATTATGGTTCGGCGAATGGCGGATTGCAGGTCACGTGCTGCATCCGTTGACGCTGGTCTATGGCATTTCCGGATCGCTGATGATCAGCCGCATCCGTATTCCCAAGCCCTGATTATCAGGTATGCAGTGCTCGATCAATTGCCATTGTAAACGGTGCGATTGAGCGTTTGCAGCTGCCCGTCACGCTCGGACTGGATCAATTGCTGGCGCACGTCCTGACGCGTCTCCGGGACGTTGCGGGCCCCTTGCGCCGCGCTACCCCAATTGACGCCGCCCTGACCCGTGTCTGCTGGCGCGGCCGATTGCGCCTGGGTCTGGTCCATCGGTTGGTCGGCCGGCATTTGTTGCGCGTATGCGCTCGACATGGCTGCTACGCCCGCCGTTACCACGAGGCTGAGAAGAAGTTGCTTCATTTCAAGGCTCCTTGATCGCGAGAGACTGTGCAGCGAATACAGTCGTCGCAGACGGCTCGCGGTGTCTGCAACGGCTGTGTCCACTTTACGCTTCAAGAGTGGCGCAACGCTGGCATAAGTATGACGAAGCTGCCAGATTCGCAACGCGCTTATGCGCGGCCTTCGAAGCCCAACAGTACAT
>NZ_WUFT01000059.1 GCF_010668805.1 Rhizobium phaseoli
TCGAGCGGCATCGTGTGGGTGATCATCGGGTCGATCTGGATCTTGCCCTGCATGTACCAGTCGACGATCTTCGGCACGTCGGTACGCCCACGCGCGCCGCCGAAGGCGGTGCCCATCCAGTTGCGGCCGGTGACCAGTTGGAACGGACGGGTGGAGATCTCCTGGCCGGCGCCGGCAACGCCGATGATAACAGACTTGCCCCAGCCGCGGTGAGAGGCCTCGAGCGCCTGGCGCATCACCTTGGTGTTGCCGGTGCAGTCGAACGTATAGTCGGCGCCGCCGATCAGGTCGCCGTTGCGCTTCGTCAGGTTGACGAGATAGGGCACGATGTCGTCGCCGACCTCCTTCGGATTGACGAAATGCGTCATGCCGAACTTCTCGCCCCATGCCTTGCGGTCGGGGTTGATGTCGACGCCGATGATCATGTCGGCGCCGGCGAGCCTGAGACCCTGCAGCACGTTGAGGCCGATGCCGCCGAGACCGAAGACGATGGCCGTCGAACCGATCTCGACCTTGGCGGTGTTGATCACGGCGCCGATGCCGGTGGTCACCCCGCAGCCGATGTAGCAGATCTTGTCGAAGGGGGCGTCGGGATTGACCTTGGCAAGGGCGATCTCCGGCAGCACGGTGAAATTGGCGAAGGTCGAGCAGCCCATATA
>NZ_WUFT01000005.1 GCF_010668805.1 Rhizobium phaseoli
GTCGGTCTGACGGTTGATTACCAGATCGTCGACAACTTCTACGCCAAGGCTTCGGTTCAGTACCTCGATCCGGAAGATGCTGACGACTCCACGACGGGCTACTTCCGCCTGCAGCGTTCGTTCTAATCTGATCTGACTTCGGTCAATCAGGAAAGCCCGGCTCTCGAGCCGGGCTTTTTTCGTATTTCGATAGATTGCAGGGATAGCTGCCGGATGTCCGGCGTCAATCAGGCTATCCGCAGGTGACGAGAAAAGCTCGGATAGCTGCGGGAATACCGCCTTGATGCAGAAGGGGCGCATGTCCTTGAGCTTCTGCAGCCTGAAAGATCAACCTTGAATGCCGCCGTCCCATTTCATCAGCGGTCTCTTTTGACAGCAGAGACGTATTTTCACCGCGGATCAGCAGGAGCGGAGATTGGCTCAGGCTGTCGAATTGTGCCCAGAGATCGGGCAGCGGCTGGCTGAGATCGACCGATTTCAGTGCCTCGGCGATCGCCGGATCGAAATCGGCGACCGGTCTTCCGCCGATGTCGCGATAAATGGCACGTGCCATCTCACGCCAGTCCTCGCTTCCAAGCGCGGTGAACGAGGCGCCATGATTTTCCTTCAAGACATCGGCCGCCGCATTCCAGTCGTCCGGCCTTCTGCTGCCATTGAGATAATCGCGGATTCGCGCCAACCCTTCGGCCTCGACCACAGGCCCGATATCGTTGAGGATGACGGCTTCGAGAAGATCCGGCCGTGTCGCCGCGATCAGGTGCAGGATCAGCCCGCCCCGGGACGTGCCGATGAAGATCGCCCGCTCGACGCCGAGGGCCGCGCAGGCGGTAACGATGTCGCCGGCCTCCACAGTGAGATTGTAGTTCGCCTTGTTCTCATCCCATGCCGAGTTTCCCCGCCCGCGCGAATCGAGCGCGATGACCCGGCGCGGTGCTGTCATGTCCGCGGAGAGAAGCAGCGCAAGCGGATGAAAATCCCGCGTATTGCGGGTCAGGCCGGGCAGGCAGATGACCGGCAGCCGCCCCGCGGTTGCCGCCTCGTCCGGCCGATAGTCGCGGGCATAAAGCGTCAGCCCGTCGGAAGAGGTGTAAAATCGTTCCTGGAAACCGCCTGCATCCGTATCCGGCATCGCATCCCTCGAGAGTTGTTGATCCCGCAGATGTAGCCTGCTTCTTGAGCCGCGCCAAACGCCTTCAGGAGGCGCTGCGTCCGCCGATCAGGTCGCGCTCGATATCGGTCGGCTGGCCGAGACGGGCTTTGTAGACCTCGTAATTCTCCATGACACGCTGGACGTAGTTGCGCGTTTCGGGGAAGGGGATGCGCTCGATCCAGTCGACGATTTCGTCAATCGACTTGCCGCGCGGATCGCCATAGCGGCCGATCCATTCCGGTACCCGTTTTGGCCCGGCATTATAGGCGATGAAGGTGAGGATGTAGGAGCCGCCGAAGGCGTCGATCTGCTCGCCAAGGTAATGCGCGCCGAGTGTGGCGTTGTAACCGGCATCGGCCGTCAGCTTGTCTTTCGAATAGGTGATGTTGTTGCGCTTGGCCACCGCCTGGGCTGTCCCCGGCAGAAGCTGCAGCAATCCCCGTGCATTCGCCGCCGAAACCGCGGCTGGGTTGAAGGCACTTTCCTGTCGGGCGATGGCATAGGCGAGTGCCTTGCCGGAGCCTGATATATTGGCATTCGCCGGGATGACGCCGACCGGAAAGGCGAGGGCTGCGACGTCGATGCCGCGCCCATAGGCGATCTTGCCGATCTGCAGCGACAGATGGTGATCACCGGATTGCTCGGCCCGTGCCGCAAGCACAGCCAGTTCACCCGGGCTTTGCAGTTGATCGGCGAGCGCCAGATAGAGAATGTCGGCCCGCCATCCATGGCCAGCCGATTCCAGCCGGGCGATCGCCTGGACGGCTTCGCGTGCCAGGAAGCGTTGCCGGTCGTCGGCGCTCGGCGAGGGATAGGTAACGTTCAGCGTCTTTCGCCCCAGCCGTTCTGCCGCGAGCTGCCCATAGAAAGTGCCGGGAAAAGTCGCAGCCTTTGCATAAAATTCGCTGGATTTGCCAGGGCCTCCGGCCTCCGCCGCTCGTCCCAGCCAATACCACGCGCGTGAAACCGAGATCGGTCCGTTTGATGTCTGGAGGATCTTGCGGAAGTGTTGTTCCGCGGTTGTCGGATCCTGCAGGCCGCGAAGCGCGTACCAGCCGGCATGGAACTCAGCCTCGACGATATCCGTCGGGCTGGTTGCGGCGTAATTTGCGACGATGCGATAGGCAGGCTTGAACTGTCCCTGGTCGACGAGACCACGGCTGACGATGCGCTGCTCGTTCCACCACTCGCCGGAATTCACAAGTTCGCTGCGCTCGGGCGGCATCTGCTCCAGAAGTGCTGCCGCTTCGGCATATTTGTCCTGTTTGCGAAGAAATTCGATCCGCGCAAACAGCAGGCCGGCATCGCCGCGCCATCTGGCATCGACGGCGTCGAGCAGCGCGCCGGCATTGCCAACCTTGGCGTCGACGGCAGACCAGGCCTTGTAGAGCGATTGCGCCTGGCCCATGTCTCCGAAGCGTTTGGCTTGCGCCACCCGGCCGCGATACATCAGATAGTCCATCCGCGCCTTATGGTCGGCGGGCGTCAGCAGCGCCGAAAACTCGATGAGGATCTTGTCCTCGGTCGCCTTGTCGAGAGCCTCTCCGCGCCAGACCTTGCGGATATATTTTGCCGCCTGCGCCTGCTTGCCCGTTGCAACCAGTGCCCGGCCGAGGATGACGGCGCCCTGCATCGTCTCAGGTGCGGTATCGCCGAACGCGGCGAATACGGCTGACGGGGCGGGGTTTTCGTCATAGAGCGCTCGTTCGGAATAGGCGCGCAGCCGCGAAAGGCCCGGCCAGCTCTTGAGCTCTTGCGCAGCACTGGCGATTTCATAGGAGGGAACGCCCTTTAATCCGGAAACGGCGATCGCCCAGGTGAGGATATGCCGGTCGAGCGTACTGTCGCGCATGCTGTCGCGGATCGACAGCGCCAGCTGCGGGTCCTTGTCGGAAAGCGCGTCGAGGCCGGCTTTCAGGTCGTTGTTGACAGGCGCGACTGCCGGATTGCGCGGAATAGCGCCTGTTGTGATCGATTCCGGTATGGCTGTCTCAGGAATGAAGCCGAGCGGCTTGACGGCAGGCACAGGCGCGCTCTCGCCGGGAAGCGGCGACGCTACACTGCTCCACGCGGCCGCAATGAAGCCGAAGGCGGACAGAATCAGGACAGCTTTCTTCATCCGGGATCTCGCAACGAAAACACGCCCTGCCATTTGGCTAGAGGCATCTTAACGAAACCTTACCGTACCAGGTAAAATTCATTCACATCTGCTATCGGAATTTGCCCTAAACCGAACTCTACGCGCTTGTCGCGATGATTTCGGCGCTCTATGGTGCGCAAAATATTCATGGAATGCGGCCGAAGCAAGGATTTGGTCGTGAGGAGCTTTGCATGTTCAATGGGTCCATTCCCGCCCTCGTCACCCCCTTCACGGATGCCGGACTGATCGACGAAGACAGCTTCGCCGCGCATGTCGACTGGCAGGTCAAGGAAGGCAGCCGGGGTCTCGTTCCTGTCGGCACGACGGGCGAATCCCCGACGCTGTCGCATGCCGAGCACAAACGGGTGGTGGAACTCTGCATCGAGGTTGCTGCAAAACGCGTCCCCGTCATGGCCGGCGCCGGCTCGAACAACACACGTGAGGCGATCGAGCTTGCCCAGCATGCCGAAAAGGTCGGTGCGGACGCAGTTCTGGTCGTCACGCCTTACTACAACAAGCCGACGCAGAAGGGCTTGATCGCACATTTTTCGGCGATTGCCGAGGCCGTCGATCTGCCGATCTATATCTACAATATCCCCGGCCGCTCGGTGGTCGACATGACGCCGGAAACGATGGGTGCGCTCGCCAAGGCCCACAAGAATATCGTCGGGGTCAAGGATGCGACGGGCAAGATCGAGCGTGTCTCCGAGCAGCGCATCACCTGCGGTCCGGATTTCAGGCAGTTGTCTGGCGAGGATGGGACGGCGCTCGGCTTCAACGCCCATGGCGGTGTCGGCTGTATTTCTGTGACGGCCAATGTCGCCCCGCGCCTTTGCGCCGACTTCCAGGCGGCGACGCTGAAAGGCGACTATTCGAGCGCGCTGGAATATCAGGATCGGCTGATGCCGCTGCATAAAGCGATCTTCCTGGAACCTGGTCTTTGCGGCGCCAAATACGGGCTTTTCAAGCTTGGTCGCATGAGCCGCAACGTCCGCTCGCCGCTGATGTCGACGCTGGAACCGGCAACGGAAACGGCGATCGACGCCGCCCTGCGCCACGCCGGGCTGCTGAACTGAAGAGACCGGCCGTCTTCACAAGGCCGGGTCGTTCCCCTACATAAGGGCAAGCAATGAGGGCGCGGCTTTTCGCGCCTTGAAGGGAATATCGTCATGGCCCCCAAAGGCAGCCAGCGCGTGGTGAACAAGGTCGTGGCCGAAAACCGCAAGGCCCGCTTCAACTACGAGATCATCGATACCTACGAGGCCGGCCTCGTGCTGATGGGCACGGAGGTGAAGGCGCTGCGCGAAGGAAAGGCCAATATTGCCGAATCCTATGCGTCGGATGAGGGCGGCGAGATTTGGCTGATCAATTCTTATTTGCCGGAATATCTGCAGGCGAACCGCTTCAATCACGAACCGCGCCGACGCCGCAAGCTGCTGCTGTCGGGGCGTGAAATTCATCGCCTGCGCTCTGCTATCAACCGCGAAGGCATGACGCTGATCCCGCTGAAGATCTATTTCAACGATCGCGGCCGGGCAAAGATGGAGCTGGCGCTCGCCAAGGGCAAGAAATTGCACGACAAGCGCGAATCCGAGAAGGAGCGCGATTGGAACCGGCAGAAGAGCCGCCTTCTGAAGGATAATGGCTGACCACACTGGGCTGCCCACTATGCCGTGATTAGCGATCACGCTGCAGTGAGCCGCTGTCGCTGATCTCGAATGTGCAGGCATGGCAGTGCGGGGAGGGGCTGCCACGCCCTTGTTCCTCGCGGCCACTCGCTTCGAAATGATCGATTGAGATCAGTCTTCTACATCGCTCGCCGGTGCGACTTCGACCTGACGTGGGGCTCGCTCCGCGGGATCGCGACCGATTTCAGCTTTGAGGGACAGGAGATCGATGAAGTGATCGGCCTGGCGGCGCAGGTCGTCGGCGATCATCGGCGGCTGGGTCGCCATGGTTGAGATCACCGAGACCTTGCGGCCTCTACGCTGCAACGCCTCGACCAGGTTGGTAAAGTCGCCGTCGCCCGAGAAGATAACGAGATGATCGACCGTTTCGGACTGTTCCATGGCGTCGATCGCAAGCTCGATGTCCATGTTGCCCTTGATCTTGCGGCGACCCATGGAATCCGTGAATTCCTTGGCAGGCTTGGTGACGACTTTATAGCCGTTATAGTCGAGCCAATCGATCAGCGGCCGGATCGACGAATATTCCTGATCTTCGATCAGAGCCGTATAATAGTAGGCGCGCAGCAAATAACCGCGTTTCTGGAATGCTTTCAAGAGCTTGCGGTAATCTATGTCGAAGCCGAGGCTCTTGGATGCAGCGTAAAGGTTGGCGCCGTCAATGAAGAGTGCAATTTTCTCGCGTGGGTCAAACATCGCTTACCAATCCAATGAGAGCAATAGAAGTCCGCAGGACCAAAATCCAATAAAAACAATGACTTGTGTTTTGATTTCGATCTGATCCATACTTTAACAATTATTCATATATGAAAGATTTAGGGCACGATTCGGCATATTCCAAGCAACCTTCGGTGGAATTGTGACATTCTCCATGGAAATTTAGCTCGGCCGCGGATAAAGACGAGGGGAGCCGGAATGAAAAACTTGTATTTGCCCGGTTTTAATTGTATCGGGCGTGCTAATCCCGAAATGACGACCGTAAAGGACAGGCAATGGCCCGTGTCACAGTTGAAGATTGCATCGACAAGGTGGAGAACCGCTTCGAGCTGGTTCTGCTCGCCAGCCACCGCGCCCGGCTGATTTCCCAGGGTGCCTCGATCACCATCGATCGCGACAACGACAAGAACCCGGTCGTCGCCCTGCGCGAAATCGCCGACGAGACGCTTTCGCCCGATGACCTCAAGGAAGATCTGATCCATTCGCTGCAGAAGCATGTCGAAGTCGACGAGCCCGAGCCCGATCCGGCCAGCATGATCGCCGCCGGCGGTGTCGCCGCAACCGACAGCGAAGAGCAGGACGACGTGCCCGAGACGATCACTTTCGACCAGATGTCGGAAGAAGAGCTGCTCGCCGGCATCGAAGGCCTGGTACCGCCGGAAAAGAGCGACGACTACTAAGCGCGTAGGCTGATCTCGGTCGCGTGTGATCTCCCCGGTCGGATGCGATCCCCGGTTGAATCCGATCCGGGAAAAGTTTCATGCGATGCAAAAGAGCGATGATTACCAATCGTCAATCTTGCGCCTTTATTGCTTAGGCATATTATTGCCCATGTGTGCGCCAATCGTTGATTGGCGCGCTTTTATTTTTATCGGAGTGGCTTTGGAATGATGCGGCAGTACGAGCTCGTGGAGCGGGTTCAGCAATACAAGCCCGATGCCAATGAAGCACTGCTGAACAAAGCCTATGTCTACGCCATGCAGAAACATGGCCAGCAAAAGCGCGCGAGCGGCGATCCCTATATTTCCCATCCGCTCGAAGTCGCCGCCATCCTCACCGACATGCACCTCGACGAATCGACGATCGCAGTTGCCCTGCTGCACGATACGATCGAGGATACGACGGCGACGCGCGCCGAGATCGACGAACTCTTTGGCGAGGATATCGGTCGCCTGGTCGAGGGTCTGACGAAGATCAAGAAGCTCGACCTCGTTACCAAGAAAGCCAAGCAGGCGGAAAACCTGCGCAAGCTGCTGCTGGCCATTTCCGACGATGTGCGCGTGCTGCTGGTTAAGCTTGCCGACCGTCTGCACAATATGCGCACCCTCGATCACATGTCGGCCGATAAGCGTGCCCGCATCTCCGAGGAGACGATGGAAATCTATGCGCCGCTCGCCGGCCGCATGGGCATGCAGGACATGCGCGAGGAGCTGGAGGAACTCTCCTTCCGGCATATGAACCCGGAAGCCTACGACACCGTCACCAAAAGGCTGGAAGAGCTCTCCAAGCGCAATGAAGGCATCGTCAAGAAGATTGAGGCCGAACTGCGAGACCTGCTGGTGGCAAGCGGCCTGACCAGCGCTTATGTCAAGGGCCGGCAGAAGAAGCCCTATTCGGTCTTCCGCAAGATGCAGTCGAAGTCGCTTTCCTTCGAGCAGCTTTCCGATGTCTACGGCTTCCGGTTGATCGTCGAGGACATCCCCTCCTGCTATCGGGCACTCGGCATCGTTCATACCCGCTGGCGCGTCGTGCCTGGCCGCTTCAAGGACTATATCTCGACGCCGAAGCAGAACGATTACCGTTCCCTGCACACCACCATCGTCGGCCCTTCCAGCCAGCGGATCGAACTGCAGATCCGCACCAAGCGCATGCATGAAATCGCCGAATTCGGTATCGCCGCCCACACGCTCTATAAGGATGGCGCCACCAATGCCGACGGCGACATCCTGTCTCGCGAATCCAACGCCTATTCCTGGCTGCGCCATACGATCGAGGCGCTGGCCGAGGGCGACAGCCCGGAGGAATTCCTCGAACACACCAAGCTCGAACTCTTCCAGGACCAGGTCTTTTGCTTCACCCCGAAGGGCAAGCTGATCGCCCTGCCGCGTGGTGCCACGCCGATCGATTTCGCCTATGCGGTGCACACCAACATCGGCGATACCACGGTGGGCGCCAAGATCAACGGCCGGATCATGCCGCTGGTGACGCGGCTTGCCAATGGCGACGAGGTCGAGATCATCCGCTCCGGCGTGCAGGTTCCACCCGCAGCCTGGGAGGAAATCGTCGTCACCGGCAAAGCGCGCGCCGCCATCCGCCGCGCCACCCGCATGGCGATCCGCAAGCAATATGCCGGCCTCGGCCACCGCATTCTTGAGCGCACATTCAACAGGGCCGGCAAGATTTTCTCCCGCGAGGCGATGAAGCCGGCGCTGCACCGTCTTGGCCAGAAGGAAGTCGAGGATGCGATCGCTGCCGTCGGCCGCGGCGAGATGTCCTCGCTCGACGTGCTGCGCGCCGTCTATCCCGATCATCAGGATGAGCGCGTCACCGTGAGGCCCTCCGGCGACGACGGCTGGTTCAATGTCCGCAGTGCGGCCGGCATGATCTTCAAGATCCCCGGCAAGACCAAGCCCGGGCCTGACGGCGGCCATTCGGAAATCGACGCCGACGCCGATATCGGGCCGATCCGCGGCCTGTCCGGCAATGTCGACGTCAAGTTCGCGTCGACAGGCGCGGTGCCCGGCGATCGCATCGTCGGCATCATGGACCAGGGCAAGGGCATCACCATCTATCCGATCCAGTCGCCGAGCCTGCAGCGCTTCGACGATCAGCCCGACCGCTGGATAGACGTCCGCTGGGACCTCGACGAAGCCAACAAGTCGCGTTTCATGGCGCGCATCATGGTGAATGGGTTGAACGAGCCCGGCACGCTTGCCAAGGTCGCCCAGACGGTCGCAGGCCTCGACGTCAATATCCGTTTGCTGAATACCGTGCGGGTAGCGGCGGATTTCACCGAGATGATGCTCGAGGTCGAGGTCTGGGATCTGCGTCAGCTCAATCAACTGCTCGCTCAGATGAAGGAACTGGACTGCATCGCCACGGTTCGGCGGCTTTATGAGTAGGCTTTTGTTAAGCCCCAGGGCGCTGAGCGCAAAATTGCACATTTTATGATCGTTCTGTGGTCAAGATGGAGCGATAAAAAGGCAAGCAATGCGTGGAGTGCATGGCTGTCTCCATGTTGCGGCTGTAGTAATTAACCTGTGCCGGGCCTATCTTCTGGTCATCGAAACGCAAACAGAAGATGAGACAAGAAATGTTTGACCCTATCAGGAAATTCGCTCGTGCCTTCCGCGCTCCGACCACCCAGGAACGTGAAATGGCATATCTCAATGGCTCGCTCGATCGTATCGATCTCGAGTTTCGTCAGCGCCAGGTCGACCGCGGTCTGTTCCGTACTCGCTGATACTGAACTTTATACTTGAGACGAGTGAGGGACGTTATGCATGACGGACGCCCCTCGGCATGAAGAAGCTCCTCGCTGCGAAGAGAGCTGAGCTGTTTTTTACGCGGTATCAATTGCCGCTCTTGTCATGGTCATGTGCGCTGCACTAAATACCGGCCATGTTGTTTCGCCGTCGCAAGCCCGCGGGATTCAAGGAAAAGATGCGAGAGCTTTTATGGCCCCGCAAAGGTTTCCTTCGCCCGATCCGTTATCTGACAATGCGCATCCTGCGCCTCAGCGCTTCGCCGCATGCGGTTGCGGCCGGCGTCGCTGCGGGTGTCTTCGTCTCGTGGACGCCGTTCATCGGCGTGCATTTCGTCATGGCTTTTGTCATCACCTATTTCCTCTCCGGCAGTATGGTGGCCGCCGCCCTCGGCTGCGCCGCTTTCGGCAATCCGCTGACCTATCCCTTCATCTGGGGCATCACCTGGGAGATCGGGCATCTGCTGTTGAGCCGTGAGGACCATCTGGCCGGTCAGACCGTTGATCTGGCTGCCCTCTTTCACAAGCTGAATTTTTCCGAGCTGTGGAGGCCGGTGCTCGAACCGATGCTCGTCGGCGCCATTCCGCCGGGGATCGTCACTTCCGTTGCGCTCTATGCGCTGACGTTCTACACCGTGAAGGGTTTCCAGACGCGCCGCCACACACGGCTGTTGGAGCGGGCGCGATTGCGCCTGGCCAGCCCGGCCGGCGACATGCCGAGCGTATGAGCCTGATCAAGAATGCTTAAGCGACGGAAGGTTCCGGCATGATCATCGGCATTGGCAGCGATCTGATCGATATTCGCCGCGTCGAGAAATCCATCGAACGCTTTGGCGAGCGCTTCACCCGTCGCTGCTTCACCGAGATCGAGCGCGCGCGTTCCGACCGCCGGGCAAATCGTGGTGCATCCTATGCCAAGCGTTTCGCCGCCAAGGAGGCCTGTTCCAAGGCGCTCGGCACCGGCATAGCCCAGGGGGTCTTCTGGAAGGACATGGGCGTCGTCAACTTGCCGAGCGGCAAGCCGACCATGGTTCTATCCGGCGCCGCTGCCCTGATCCTCGAATCGCTGCTGCCAGCAGGCCACAGGCCCGCCATTCATTTGACAATAACGGATGATTATCCCTTGGCGCAGGCCTTCGTGATTATCGAGGCGTTGCCCGAGAGCTGATCGCAACCTCGGGAGCTGTTGATCGTGACCTCGGGAGCTGTTGATCGCGACCTCTCGTCGCTTTTGATGTTGTCGCCATTGCCGCAACCGGCCGAAGTCGCTAGAGAGAACGACAGAAAAATTGCGCCGCCGCGGCGTCTTGAAGGAATAAGACTGCGTGTCCGAAAAAGTCGAAGCCAAGCCGAACGCCCTCTGGGAAAATATCAAAGTCATCATCCAGGCGCTGATTTTGGCGATGGTGATCCGAACGGTGCTGTTCCAGCCCTTTACCATTCCGTCCGGTTCGATGATGCCGACGCTGCTCGTCGGCGATTACATCTTCGTCAATAAGTTTGCTTACGGCTATTCGAAATATTCGCTGCCCTTCTCGCCGGATATCTTCAGCGGCCGGCTGTTCGGCTCCGATCCGAAGCGTGGCGACATCGTCGTCTTCCGCTTCCCGCCAAACCCGGAGGTCGATTACATCAAGCGTTGCGTCGGCCTGCCGGGCGACCATATCCAGGTGACCGACGGCGTGCTCTACGTCAACGGCAAGCCGGTTCCGAAGGTGGCTGACGGCACTTTCACCTCGGATTACAAACTCGATCCTGGCGCCGATGTACCGGTCTTCCGCGAAACGCTCGACAATGGCAAGACCTACGACACGCTCGATCAGTCTCCCGTGTCGCGCGGCGATAACACCCGTGAATTCATCGTGCCGGAAGGCCATTATTTCATGATGGGCGACAACCGCGACAACTCGCTCGACAGCCGTTTCGACGTCGGCTTCGTGCCTGCGGAAAATCTTGTCGGCCGCGCCAGCGTCATCTTCTTCTCGCTCGGCAACGACACCTCCTTCCGCGAAATTTGGAAGTGGCCGACGAATATGCGCTGGGACCGCCTCTTCAAGGTTGTTGAATGAGCAAGGCGCAGACGCTTTCTGCGGCCGACCGCGCAAAGCTTGAAGGCCTGATCGGTCACGACTTCGCCGAGAAGGAACGCCTGGATCGGGCGCTGACCCATGCCAGCGCCCGCACCGAAAAGGGCGGCAATTACGAACGCCTGGAATTCCTCGGCGACCGGGTACTCGGCCTCTGCATCGCCGAGCTTCTGTTCCGCACCTTCGGCGCGGCGGCGGAAGGTGAACTCTCGGTTCGCCTCAACCAGCTCGTCAGCGCTGAAACCTGCGCTGCGGTCGCCGACGAACTCAATCTCCACCTCTATATCCGTACCGGCGCCGATGTGAAGAAATTGACCGGCAAGCGCATGATGAATGTGCGCGCCGACGTCGTCGAAAGCCTGATCGCTGCGATCTATCTCGACGGCGGCCTCGAAGTGGCCCGCCGCTTCATCCTGCGCTACTGGCAGGGCAGGGCGGTCAGGGCCGATGGCGCCAAACGGGACGCCAAAACCGAGCTGCAGGAATGGTCGCACGCCAAATTCGGCGTCACGCCCAACTACCGGGTTGATGAACGCAGCGGACCGGATCATGATCCGCGTTTCAAGGTGACGGTGGAAGTTGCTGGCATAAAGCCGGAAACCGGCGTAGAGCGGTCGAAGCGCGCCGCCGAACAGGTTGCGGCGACGAAGATGCTTGAGCGCGAAGGCATTTGGCAGCAATCGCCTGCCGGAAACTGACGGGACAATGACACAAGAAGAAGATATCGCGGCCGAAGCTGCTGCAGAAACCAATCGTCCAACGCATTCGGGCTTCGTCGCGCTGATCGGGCCGACCAATGCCGGTAAGTCGACGCTGGTGAACCGCCTCGTCGGCGCCAAGGTCTCGATCGTCAGCCATAAGGTGCAGACGACGCGCGCCATCGTCCGCGGCATCGCGATTCATGACAACGCCCAGATCGTCTTCATGGACACGCCCGGCATCTTCAAGCCGCGCCGCCGGCTAGACCGCGCCATGGTGACCTCGGCCTGGGGCGGTGCGAGGGATGCCGATCTGATCGTGCTGCTGATCGACAGCGAGCGCGGCCTGCGCGGCGATGCCGAAGCTATCCTCGAAGGCCTCAAGGAGGTCCGACAGCCCAAAATCCTGCTGCTCAACAAGATCGACCGCGTCAACCGTGAGGATCTGCTGGCCCTCGCGGCCGCTGCCAACGAGAAGATCGCCTTCGATCGTACCTTCATGATATCAGCCGAAAACGGCTCCGGCTGCGACGATCTCATGGACTATCTGGCCGCCACGCTGCCGGAGGGGCCATGGTACTATCCTGAAGACCAGATCTCCGATCTGCCGATGCGCCAGCTCGCCGCCGAGATCACCCGCGAGAAGCTGTTTTTGCGCCTGCACCAGGAGCTTCCCTACGCCTCGCATGTCGAGACGGAAAAGTGGGAAGAGCGCAAGGACGGCTCGGTGCGGATCGAGCAGGTGATCTATCTCGAGCGCGATAGCCAGAAGAAGATCGCGCTCGGCAAGGGTGGTGAAACCATCAAGGCGATCTCGACTGCGTCGCGCAAGGAATTGTCGGAGATCCTCGAGCAGCCCGTTCATCTCTTCCTGTTCGTCAAGGTTCGCGAGAACTGGGGAGACGATCCCGAGCGGTTCCGCGAAATGGGTCTCGATTTCCCGAAATAAGCACGGCAAGGATTTCGTCGGCCAAGCGCCAGACCGTTGTTTCCGCATAAAAAAATCGCTTTGCTCGCGGAACAAATTTGTGGCTCGCGCATTCCTCAATGAACGGCGTACCAACGATGGTGCGCCGGTTTTGCGACGGCAGGGGCAAACATGGTGACGTCGAGATCGGTCAATTCTTTCAAGACCCCTTGCCAGCAATGTCCCTTGCGGCCCCTGCCGCATTTCAGGGAATTCAGCCGCGACGAGCTGGAATTCGTCTCGAGCTTCAAGAGGGGTGAGCTTGCCGTCGATGCTGGCTCCACTATCCTCGTCGAGGGCGCACACAGCGCTCATCTCTTCACCGTGCTTGCCGGTTGGGGCTTTCGCTACAAGATGCTGGAGGATGGGCGCCGCCAGATCCTGAATTATATCATGCCAGGCGATCTGATCGGACTGCAGGGAACGATCGCCGGCGAGATGCAGCATTCCGTCGAAGCGCTTTCGCCGGTTTCCCTTTGCGTCTTCGAGCGTGACAGGCTGATGACGCTCTATAACAAACACCCCTCGCTCGCCTTCGACATCACCTGGATCGCAGCGCGGGAGGAGCGTATTCTCGATGAACACCTGCTCAGCATCGGCCGCCGCACGGCGCTGGAAAGAGCAGCCTACCTGATCGCTTTCCTGTTTGAGCGAGGCCGGAAGCTTAATCTCTTCAACGGCCGCAGCTTCATCCCGATCACCCAGCAGCACATTGCCGATACGCTCGGCCTTTCCATCGTCCACACCAACAAGACCCTGAAAAAGCTCGGTGAACGTCGATTGATCCGCTGGCAGGAGCGTGGCTGCGAGGTTCTGGACGGCGAGGAATTGATGGCCATTGCCGGCTGGGAAGGGCTCGGAGAGGGCAAACGCCCCTTCATCTAACCCTTGGTCTTATGTCTTTTTTAAATGCGCATTAGCAGCTCGGAAAATAAGGTCGGTCGTCGCCTTTCCTCCGATTTTGATTCTTATCGACCGGGCAGAAAAGTGGTTTATTCAGAAATGGTGGCGGAATTCACCGATAGCGTGCCATGCGGGGGCACCGGAAGGCAATGATGTTGGCGAAACGGCCGGGGCGCTGCGACAGGCGCCCGACGAGAGGCATGGAATCATGAGCGCAATCCGTGTTCTGGTTCTTGAAGACAGTCTGATCATCGCGATGGAGGCGGAGGATATGCTGCGCCTGGCCGGCGTCGAGAATATCGATATCGTCGGCAGTGTGGAGCAGGCGAGGGCTGCCATCGCGGCGGAGACATATGATTTCGCCCTTCTCGACGTTAATCTCGGCGAGGGCATGAGCTTCGGATTTGCACGACATCTTCTCGATATCGGCATTCCCTTCGGCTTCGTCAGTGGCTATTCCGATACGGGCGATTTCCCGCCCGATCTGCAGCACATTCCGCTTCTGGTGAAGCCTTTCGACGAAACGGCGATGCGTGAATTCCTGCTGAGGCTTTTCCCGGCTGTCGCCTGACGCGGTCCATGACATGTCGCCCGAAAACCGTTCACAGTTTTCGGCATCATGCTCTAGGATGGATTCGTCAGCCGTAAGGACTTCTTTCGATGCAGTGGCAGGACCATGCGATCATCCTGGGCGTCAAGCGCCACGGCGAGACGAGTGTCATCGCCGAGGTGATGACGCGTGATCGCGGCCGCCATCTCGGCCTGGTTCGTTCCGGGCGGTCGCGCGCCATGCAGCCGGTGCTGCAGGCGGGCAATGCCGTAGAAGTCCTTTGGCGCGCCAGGTTGGACGAACATCTCGGCGAATTTCGCGTCGAGCCGGTGACGTTGCGCGCCGCCCGCCTGATGGAAACGGCGACCGCCGTCTACGGCGTTCAGGCGATGGGCGCGCTGCTGCGGCTGCTGCCGGAGCGTGACCCACATCCGCACCTCTTCGATGCGCTGGAGATCATCCTCGATCACCTGCACAACCCGGCCGATGCCGGCGAACTCTTCGTGCGTTTCGAGCTTGCGGTGCTGAACGATCTCGGCTTCGGTCTCGATCTGGCCGAATGCGCCGCGACCGGCGCCCGTTCCGATCTCGCCTATGTCTCGCCGAAATCCGGCCGCGCCGTCAGCCGCAGCGCCGGTGCCCCCTGGGCGGACAAGATGCTGCTCCTGCCGCCCTTCCTTGGCATCGAAGGCAACCATGCAGCCGACTTCGACAGCCTCGCGGCGGCGTTTCGTCTGACGGGATTCTTTCTGCATCGCCACGTCTATGAACCGCGCGGCATCGAAGCCGTTGCAGCCCGCGAGGGCTTCGTTCAGGCGGCACTCAAGGCGCTCAATCCTGCTTTGCGGACGCTTTCCGGTCCGATCTCCGCCTGAGATCGGTTTTTTACCGGTGCAAAACATCTTCCGGATTTGGCGGTTTACCCGCATATGGACCCTTCCTATGTCTTGGAGACGCCAATCAAGGAGGATTTCATGCTGACCAAGACCGCAACCCCGACGACGATCACGCTCTGGAACGGCCGCGAAATTCCGCGTCTCGGCATGGGATGCTGGGCAATCGGCGGTCCCTTCTTTGCCGGTGACACACCGCTCGGCTGGGGCGAAGTCGACGACGATGAATCGGTGGAGGCGATCCATCGCGCCATCGAACTCGGCATCCGCTTTTTCGACACGGCCTCGAACTACGGCGCCGGCCATTCGGAGGAGGTGCTCGGCCGGGCAATCGGCAATCGCGACGATATTATCGTCGCCACCAAGTTCGGCTTCGCCACCGATCCGCAAACCAAGCAGGCAACTGGCGCCTTCGCCGATGAAGCCTTCATCCGCCGTTCGGTCGAGACCTCGCTACGCCGCCTCAAGCGCGACCGTCTCGATCTCTTACAGTTCCACATCAATGATTTTCCGTTGGAACAGTCCGATGCTGTCTTCGACGTGCTGGAGGCGCTGCGCGTCGAAGGCAAGATCGACGCATTCGGGTGGAGCACCGATTTTCCCGATCGCGCCGCCCGCCATGCCGGCCGCGAGGGCTATGTCTCCGTTCAGCATACGATGAACGTCTTCGAGCCGGTGCCGGAGATGATCGCGGTGATCGAGGGGAAAGGCCTTATCTCGATCAATCGCGGTCCGCTGGCCATGGGGCTGTTGACCGGCAAGTTCACCGCCGACAAGGCGGTGGGTGCCAAGGATGTGCGCGGCGCGGCGCTCGACTGGATGGTCTATTTCAAGGACGGCTGCATGGCGCCGGAATTTGCCGCAAGGCTCGACGCCGTCCGCGATCTCCTGACCTCGGGCGGCCGCACGCTGACGCAAGGCGCGCTCGCCTGGCTCTGGGCGAGGTCGCCGCGCACTCTCCCCATTCCGGGCTTCCGCACTGTCGCCCAAGTGGAGGAAAATGCCGGGGCGCTGGAGAAAGGGCCGTTATCGGCCGATGTCATGGCGGGGATCGACGCCGCGCCCGGGCATCAGTGAGAGGCGGTGACTCTCCCCACGCTCCCTCATTCCTGAGTCCTCAGGGCTTGCCCGAGGGATGTCACAGAAATCCAGCCACCGCGCGTCTGCGCGGTGAATGACTCAATGCGAATTTGAAAAAAAGTCTTCCGCGCCCAAGGACTTGGGCGCACTGGATTCCTGTGACATCCCTCGGGCAAGGCCCTGAGGACACAGGAATGAGGGAGAACGTTGCAGCGCGCGTGCGGAAGAAAGCATCCTTCCGTATGTTACCTATCCTCGTGCACGAACCTTCAACGCCCAACCCTCAGGCCGTCCTTCGACGACGCGCACGGCGTCACCGATCGTGATCGTGCCGCCGCCGCGCGGCGTGACGTTCCAGCCGAACAGCGGACCGGGCACACGCCTGTCGGCCGACATACGGATGCGGCCCATTGATGGCATCGGGTTCGGCCCGTCGCGTGAACCGGTCAGCTGGTCCTGCGTCGTCATGATACAGCGCGAGCAGGGTTTGACGAGATCGAAGCGGATGCCGGCGATCTCGATCGCCGCCCAGCGGTCCTCCGGCCAGGCCTCGTCGATATCGATGACGATGTTCGGCCGGAAGCGTTCCATGCCGACGCTGCCTTCGCCATGGGCGGCGAGATCGGCATTCAGCGCCTTCAGCGAGCCGGTCGTCGTCACCAGGATCTGGTAGCCGTCGGTGAAGGTGACCGGCGTGCCTTCGCCGGCCCATTCGGCATTCGCCGTCCGCCGGGCCTGTCCGTCGAAGAAGACCAGCCGCACCTCGCGGCCAAGCCATTCGGAAAGCTGCCGGTTGCTCTCGGGATCGGCGACGGCGGCGCTGACAGTCGATTTCCACACGGACACATCCATGCGGTTTTCAGGCTGAGGCGGCAGTACCGATATGTCCGGCTTTCCCTGCATCAGCAGCCGAAAGACGCCGGGCTCCGGCCGGATCTCGATGCGCGCGAGGTCCGGCAACTCGCGCTGGGTGATGAAGTGCCCGTGCGCATCGGTGATCATTGCCCGCCGGTCGCCGGGAAGCCCATAAGCGTCGATGTCGGCCGAAGGCAGGGCAATGCCACGAGCGCTCTTGAGGGGATAGATAAAGAGATCGCTGATAAGCATGCTGTTCTCCTAGATCTCGTCCATGAATGCCTGGAGGAAATCGCGCAGGCTTTTGTCGCGCGAAGCCGCCAGCCTGCGGCCGGTCTCGGTCTGGAATCCTTCCGCCAGTTTGAACAGCTTCGTGTGGAAATGGTCAATCGCATAACGCTTGTCATCAAGCGGGCGCTCCGCCGCCGTCGGGTCGAACGGATCGTAGAGCCCGGATCCCAGTCGCCCGGCGATATAGAAGCAGCGTGCGGCGCCGATCATGCCGATTGCATCCAGCCGGTCGGCATCCTGGAGGATCTTTGCCTCCAGGGTCTTCGGCGCCACCCCTGCCGAGAAACTATGCGCGGTGATCGCGTGAGCCGCGGCTTCGATATCCTCCTGGCTCCAGCCGAGGTCTGCCAGGATCGTTGATGCCTTTTGCGCCGCCAAGGCCGACGCTTTTGCCCGTAGTGGCGAATTCTTCTCGACGGCGACGCAATCGTGCAGCAGCACGGAAGCGGCAAGAACCCGCCCGTCGCCGCCTTCTCCAGCATGGATGCGCATGGCGTTCCGGAAGACGCGCAGGATATGGGCAAGGTCGTGCGAGCCGTCGTCGCCATCGGCAGCGTGTGCGATCAGCGCTGCGGCGAGCGTTTCATGAGGAGAGAAGGCTTCGGCCTCGAACATTGCGCCACCTGTTATGAGGAAGAATGTTTTCCGTCGATAGAACACCGGAACGGAAGCGGAGATTTCGGTCAAGCCCGCGACAATGAAGGCTCGGTGACCGCTGCCGATTTTGTAGCGGCTTGCCGTGCGAGTCGCAATCGAGGCTCAGCGCTTGGGAGAATGCGTCTCGCCACCATTCTTCGGCGGGGAGAGAAGATGGTGCAGGTCACGCACGGGTCTCGGCGGACTGATGTGATAACCCTGGATCTCGTCGCATTCTTCGCATTCGAGCAGCGCCAGCTGGGCGGCCGTCTCGACGCCTTCGACGGTAACGCGCATGCCGAGCGCATCGCCAAGCAGGATGATCGCATGCATGATCGCATGCGCTTCCTTGTTGTCGACGATGTCGCTGACGAAGGATTTGTCGATCTTGATCTTGTCGAAGGGGAAGCTCGAGAGATAGCTCAGCGAGGAATAGCCGGTGCCGAAATCATCCATCGAGATGCGGATGCCGCGCTCCTTCAGCGCATGCAGGATCGGCAGCACCTCGCTGAGATTTTCCATCAGCACGCTCTCGGTGATTTCGAGCTCAAGCCGCGACGGCGACACCGCAGCAGCGGCAAGAGCCTCGCTGACGTCCTCAGTCAGGTCGCTGCTGCTGAACTGGATCGCCGAAACGTTGACGGCGACCTTGATGTCGTCGGGCCATTGCGCTGCATCGTTGCAGGCTTGGCGCAAAACCCAGCGGCCGATATCGACGATAAGGCCGACCTCTTCGGCGAGCGGAATGAAATCCATCGGCGCAACGCGGCCGCGGATCGGGTGGTTCCAGCGGATCAGAGCCTCGAAGCCGCAGATGCGCCGCTGCGAAAGGTCATAGAGCGGTTGGTAATGCAGCTCGAATTCTTCTTTCTCAACGGCCGCTCTAAGGTCGGCCTCCAGCGCATGGCGCAGCTGCATCTGCGCTTCCATCTCGCCGGCGAAAAAACGCTCGCGCTTGCTCCCGTCCGCCTTGGCATGCGACAGCGCCACGCCGGCATTCTTCAGGAGGATATCGGTGTCTTCGCCATCCCCCGGGGCGACTGCGATTCCCATGGAGACGCTGAGCTCCACTTGTTTCTCCCCGTGGAAGAACGGCTCGGAAAGCGCGCGGCGGATCTGCTCGGCAAGGGCCGTCACGTTCCCCGGCTGCTGTCTGCCTGTCTGCAGGATGGCGAATTCGTCCGAGCCGAGGCGCGCCAGGGCATTCTCGGGGCCAGCCGAGGCTCGGATGCGCTCGGCGACCTGCTGCAGGATCGTGTCCCCGACTGACACGCCCATCGTGTTGTTGATCGATTTGAACCGGTCGAGATTGAGGTGAACAAGGGCGATCTGCTCGTCCGGCTTGCGCTCTGCGAACGTCGCATCGACCTGCTCGCGGAAATGGATGCGGTTTGGAAGGCCGGTCAGCGGGTCGTGGTGGGCGAGATAGGTGATGCGCTCAGCCGCCTTTCGATCCTCGGTGACATCGGCATGAATGGCGATATTGCTGCCGTCGGCAAGCATGGTCACCATGCTCTGGATGATGCGGCCGTCGTCCATCAGCCATTCGCGTCGGCGGATACTGCTGCTTTTTGCCGTTGCAGAGGAATGTCGCCCGGCCCGGCGGCCGGGCTTGGCGCTGGCGCCCTCCGCGCCGCGCATTTTGTCGGTGAGATCGGCGATTGTCGCGCCGGCAGCGACATCGTCCTGCGTCAGGCCGAAAAGCTGAGCGAAGCGAATGTTGGAAAGCGTCAGTCGTTGGTCCGCGTCAAAAACGCTGAGACCGAGTGGCAGGTTGTTGAGGATGATGTCGAAGAGCCTTTGCTGTCCGTCGAATGCCTGACTGAGGGCTGATATATTGCCCCTCAGCACATGGTTTTCTCTCAGCAGCGTTTCCGCGCTTCTCTCGATTTCGCCAAAATCGTTTTCATGGACGCGGTAGGTCGCGATCACAAGCTCCATCAAACGTTGCGCATCGACCGATCCATCGGCCATGACGGCCTGGCTGCATTGCTGCCAGAAGAGCGCTTCCGCTTTCATGGGGATGCCTCTTGCGGCGCGGCTGCGACAGCAATGACTGTGCTCACCTGATGGACGTACCTCATCACATCGAAAACCTTTCCAAAGTGAACATAAAATTGATTTTTTATAAGCTGAACGTCTGGGTAGTGGCTTTTGGCGCCCATTCTGGATGGGCGGAATTAATATTCGGTTGCAGTGCGGCGGTCAGGTCACGTCGTTAGGCATTTGTTTTATATGTGAAAAATCGCTGAAATACCGCGAGATCCGCTCGTTTGACCCCGTCGGAAGGTTGGCAGCCACGCATTGCGTTAACGGTTGTCAATCATCGTTAATGAGAAGTTAACAACTTATTGACGCACCGCGCAAATCAGTTTAACCAGCGAGTCAATCAGTGATTTTCCACGTTCGTATTGCGTACAAACACCACCGGCTAAAGGCGGTGAATGGAGGTTTGTATGACCAGCACCACGTCCGTTTCGGACACTTCATATGCATATCTGGCGACGCTCTCGCGGCTTGATGCCAATGGCGATGGTGTCCTCAGCCGCGGCGAACGCGCAGCCGATCAGAAGCCCGGTATCATCAAGGAGCTCCTGGACGAGGACAAGACCAGCGAAACGCAGCCGAAATTTTCCGGCAGCCTGATTGCGCTGATGATGGACTCCCGTGACGGCGGCGTGGCGGCCAGTATCGCCGTTCCCTATCCTTTGCAGCAGACCGCGCCGACGACCGGCGATCGGTCGGACGATCTTTACCGCAACACTTACGGCCAGTTCGACTTCAGCGCCGTCGCCTGAGTCACTCCTGAATCGGGCGATCTGCAAGCCGGCCGTTTGGCCGGCTTTTCCAGTTCTGTGTTCCCAGCGCATCACCCGAAAACCGGAATCGATATCTGCAAAGGATCATGCGTCAGTCCAACGGATAGGGCGTCCTTTACGCTTAATCAGGAACACCTTCCTGGCTGACACGTTCAGAAGGACAACCGGACGGAAGGAGACCTCCATGAAAGCCATGTGCACCATCGCCGGCCTGAGCCTGCTTGCAGTTGCATTGCCGGCGAGCGCTCAGGACAAGCAGACGGCGGTCGCCAATTTCGTCGGCAAAGACGGCAAGGAGGACGGCCGCGCGCAACTGACGGCTGCCGCCAGTGGTGGCGTCCTGATCGAAGTCGAGATATCGGGGCTGCCGGCCAACAAATGGGTGGCTTTCCATGTTCACGAGACCGGCCGCTGCGATGCCGCGACCCATCACGAGTCGGCCGGCGGTCACTTCAACCCTGGGAAGGCCGAGCACGGCCTTCTTGCCGCCAAGGGTCCGCACGCCGGCGATATGCCCAATCAATATGTCGGAGAGGACGGTATGCTGAGAGCCCAGGTGTTTGACAGCATGGTCACGCTCGACGGCAAGACCGACGGCATTCGCGGCCGCGCATTGATGGTCCACGCCAATTCGGATGATTATCGCAGCCAGCCCTCCGGTGATGCCGGTGAGAGATTGGCCTGCGGCGTCATCCAATAGACCGTTGCGATAAATTTACACGCCGAATCAACGTGTTAAGCGCTATTGGTTTGAGAGCGTGGCGGTGCTGGAATGTGTCATTGGCGCGTCGGCGCCGGCTTTTCGGCCGCCCTGCCCTTGGAGTTCTTTGCCGGCGCAGCGTCCGGGACATCCGGAACAACGTCCGGATCCCTCTCGTTGAAAGCGAGTTTGACGCGCTTTATAATGTCACGGCTGACCGCCCACCAGTCGCCGGTCTTTGCCCAGTAGCGCAGCGTCATCAAGATCGCGCCGTCACCCAGGCTATCGATGAAGACGCTTGGTTCCGGTGACCTCAGCACCCGGGAATCGGCTTTGGCAAGGCCCATCAGTGTCTCCATCGCTTGATGGATGTCATCCCCATCGGCGACCTTGACGTTCACATCGTTCCGTCGCGTCGGCTCGCGACTGAAATTGGTAATCGGCGTGTTCCAGAGTGTCGAATTCGGCGCCAACCGGTAGAGCCCGTCGCCGGTTCTGAGTTCAGTCGCAAACAACCCGATTTCGCGCACTGTCCCGGCCACGCTGCTGGTTTCGATGTATTCCCCGACTCGGAATGGCCTGAGGATCAGCAGCATGATGCCGGCGGCGATATTCTGCAGCGTCCCCTGTAGCGCCAGTCCGATTGCCAGGCCGGCTGCGCCAAGGGTCGCGATGATTGAGGCGGTCTGGACGCCGAACTGACCAAGCACGGTGATGAATACCAGGATGAGCAGCGCGTAGCGCAGCACATTGGTGAAGAATCGCGCCAGCGTCTCGTCGATGCCATGGACGCGCGACAGGCCTTCATAGGCCCAGCGGCTGGTAAAACCGGCGAGCGCCCAGCCGAGAACGAGCAGGATGACGGCCCCAAGGACGGAAAAGGAATATTGCACTGCCAGCGCGCTCGCCTGGCTGAGCGCCGTTTGTGTGGCGAGAAGGACGTCGGCTGCCTGTTGTTGCATGATCTGGCCCTGTTGGATTGTTCTTGGTCGGGGCTAGATGGAGCGAATGGCGGCAGCGTCAACCGCAGGCGGCGTCGTCGATCGCAAGCACAAAGGGCGCGTTGCCGTCGGCATCCGCACCGCGGCCGATTGCCCGCACTGCCGCGACCAGCCGGCCCCGGCGGTTAAGCAGCACGTCGCCGATCTCGATCAACCGGGCATTCGGCGTCGCGAAAGGCGAGGCGGCCCGCAGCCGACCGGCAAGCCTTTCTTCGCTCTGATCCGGTACGAGCGACAGCGCGGCGATCAGGGCTGCCGCCGGCGATCGCGACACCCCCATCCAGCAATGGATGAGCAGCGGCGTCTCCTGCCGCCACGATGCGGCAAAGCCGATAATTCCCTGCACATGCGTCTCGTCGGGCGCCACCAGGCCGCCGGTGCCCTTGAAGGCGATGTCGTTCATCGCAAGCGTCAGGTGGCGGTCGGCCGCGATCACGCCCGGTCGGTGAAAGGCCTGTTCCTTGGCGATCAGGCTGATCATCTCTCGCGCCTTGTGGCGTACGGCCATCTCCGCGATGCGCGACAGCGGCGAGACGACGATGAAGCTCACGACACCGTCTCCCGCTCTGCCTCGATCGCCGCGAAGCGCTCGCAGAACAGTCGCTGCGCTTCGACTGCGGGCACGGGCTCGATCATCAGCATCTCCGGGCTGATGCCGCGCGGCTGGCCGAAGAATTTCTGCGCCTCGGCGGGTGTGAAGCCGGCAAGGACCGTCGCCTCGAAATAGGCGGCGATTGTATCGGCCTTCTTGATTCGGTCCTTGAGGTCGCGCGAGGGATGCGGCGGCAGGCCGAAGCGCAGGTGCACGGCGGCCTCCAGCCGCTTCTCCACCGTCTTGTAGCCGCCGCCGACCACCGATTTGAACGGTGAGATCATATCGCCGATCACATATTCGGGGGCATCATGCAGCAGCGCCATCAGACACTCCTGTGGCCGCGCATCGTTGAAGCGGCGGAAAATGTCTTCTACGACGAGACTGTGCTGCGCCACCGAAAAAGCATGATCGCCTGATGTCTGGCCGTTCCAGCGAGCGACACGCGCCAGCCCATGGGCGATATCGATCAGTTCGACATCGAGCGGCGAGGGGTCGAGCAGGTCGAGCCTGCGCCCGGACAGCATGCGCTGCCAGGCACGCGGAGCTTTTGCCGTTGTCACGCGCTGGCCTCGTCGGCGCTGGTTGGGAAGACAAGGCCGGACCATGCCGGCAGGACGAGGGAAACGGGTGTTTCGCCTGCGAGCAGCGGCGTGCCGGCGGCGATTGCAGCGCCGGCGCGGTCGATACGCACGATCGCAAGTCCATGGTCGCCTTCGATCGAACCGAGCGTCCCTATAGGCTTGCCGGCGGCGGTGATCTCCGTTCCCATTCCCGGCAAGGCTGCAGCGGCAGAAACGGTCACGACGCGCCGGCGCGCAGTGCCGCGGTGCTGCATGCGCGAGACGACCTCTTGCCCGACATAGCAGCCTTTCCTGAAGGAGAGGCCGCCGTTCAAATCCATCAGCACGTCATGCGGGAAGGCATCCTGCAGGGCGAAGTCCGATCCTGAGGTGACGATGCCGAGCCTGACACGCAGCGCGTCATAGAGCGCTTCCTCACCGTCGCCGTGTTTGCCGGGCCGACGGACCAACGTGACGCCTGCCTTGGCGAAGCGACTATCCCAGGCGCCCTGGCCGCCCCGGGCGCCCTCGGCACCTTCGCCCCAGCAAACGGTGACGCCTTCCTCGGCGCGCGGCGCGAGCGTGACGGCGGCGCGCAGCTTGTACATCGTCAGCCGCTTCAGCAGGCCATCGCGCTGACCGGCATCGGTTTCGATCGTATAACCATCGCCCTCCTGCCAGATCATGAAGTCGAACAGGATCTTACCTTGCGGCGTCAGTAGCGCCCCGGGCCGCGCCTCGTCGGACCCGAGCGAGATGATATCGGTGGTGATCAGGTTCTGCAGGAAGGATTGGGCTTCCGCGCCGCTGACAGAGAGAAGTGAGCGGTCTTTCAGGAATACGGCTGGCATGGCGGAACCTGTCGCGTTGGTCATCGCTCAGAGGTATGTCTTCATGAGGGGGATCGCAAGCGCCTCATGCGAAACGCGAGACGCGAAAGCGAGGTGGACGTCAATCGCCCGCTGTGAAGAATTTCCATTTGCCCTGAGGCGTAATGCCAAGGCGGTAGAAATTATATCCGCCGAATTCCTGCATGTCGGAAAGATCGCCGGCGGTGACGATGCGCAGCAGTTCGACGCGCTCCGGCGGCGTCAGCGACTTCAGGTCCTTCTCGGCAAAATACGGCCACACATACATGTCGTCTGCCGTACCTTGGCCGACATGCACGAAGCCGGTCGAGATGATGTCGAGCATAATGGCGAGGATCTCGTCTCCGTCAGGATCGCCCGAAAGATCCTTCAGCGTGCCGATCGGATCGTCCGTGGGCTCACCTACCGTCACCTGCGTCTGCTCGGTGCCGGTGCCCATCAACGGCCGCAGCCGCTCGAGATCGCCGGAGGCGGCCGCCTCGACGATCTGCTCGCGCATCTTGCGAACCGGCTCGGGTACCTTGCTGATGTCGTAAATCACTTCGGCGGGCTTGGAGGCATCCTGGGCGCCCGGCGTCTTGTCGACACCCTGATTATTCTGGCCGTTGACCAGCGGATCGGCCATGGGAACGCCGGGGGTGGCTCCACTTTGCGGTTGGCTCTGTCCCTGAGCGGCCGGGGCGTCGTTGGCGGGTTGGCCGGGGGCCTTGTGCAGTTCGGAAAGCGCGTAGGCCGCCGGCGCGAGGAAAACATTGCCGGCAGCGAGGCTGAACGCAAGCAGCACCGACGCGAGCGGAATTCGCGATACTTTCTCTTTACCGGTGCGCATCAAACTCTCTGATAAAATTATTGCAGGGTGCGGTTCGCGGAGAATTCGCCGGCAAGCATGCGCTCACGGAGCGAATCCAGCAGGGCTTCTGCGCTGCTTTCCCCGTGCAATCTGATGGTCTCCCGCAGCGCATGCGCAATGGCGGCATCAGCGATGATTTCAGGCTCGATTCCGTCGGCCATGCCGTCGGCCCAAGCCTCGTTCTGGTACTCCAGAGCCGCCTGCATCTTTTCGTGGACGATCATGTCGTCGATCTCGTTGAGGCTTGCTTCCATTGTCTTTTCCTCAGAACTTCTCATGTCTTACTGCACCGTTAACAACACTAACAGCCTTTTCCCAAAACGACACGTCCACATGCGAAAACAGGTTAATTAAACGTCAATTTCCAAAACGCGAGGTAATTTCTGTGGCGAGTGTTGCACCTTCGTTACGGTAGCGCTCTTCTGCCACGATGGCCGCTGCGGTGCAATCCGTATAGACGGAGGCGAACGCGCGGTAGCCGCGATTGAAGGCTGCAGTCAACCTTTCCTTGCGCTGCGGCTCGTTGCCGGTCTCCGAATCGAGCAGCTGCTGCATGCCGTTTCGCCACTCGTCGGCGCCTGCCGCCTTGCAGAGCGTTCTCAGATAATGCACCGAACCCAACACCTCGGCGAGCCGCGCCAGCTTGTCGTCATAAGGCACGATCACGGCAGGCGGCGGCGTAATCTCCTCCTGTGGAGGTGGCGTATTCTTGCCCTGCGCCATGGTCGGACCGGCCAGGACGAGCAGGGACAGGAAAATGCGTCGAACGGGAATCATACCCCCAGTTGATACGTTGAGCATGACGGCAACAAGGCGGGCCTCGAGAGTTTCCACTTCTATTCGCCGCGCACCAGAGCACGATGCCGAAAAGTGTCAGCGGTTTTCGGCTTCCCGTTCTAGCCGCTCGGCGCATTCGAGGACGCTCTGCGGTACGGGCAATCGCCGGATTTCCTCCACCGTGTACCAACCGACGGCGGCCGCATCGTCGGCGGCTTCCGCCACCACATCCCTATCGGCCTCGACGCGGAAGACCGACAGCAGGAAATAGCTGTTGACGCTGCCATCGGTCGCATGGGTCTTCAGATCATAGGTCGAAAACAGCCGCGGATTGCGTGCCGAAATGCCGGTCTCTTCACCGAATTCTCGCAAAGCCGTTTGCTCCGGCGTCTCGCCGGGTTCAGCGCGTCCGCCGGGAAAGGCATACATGTCGGCGGAAGGCGGATTGCGCCGCAGCACCAGCAGGAATCGTCCGTCGCGTTCGAGAATGGCGGATGAGGCGGCTTTGGCGGTGGAGGTCATCAGGGCTGCTCTTGGGGCTCTTGGCTCGGATCGCCCATCCTATCCGATGAACCGATATTTGCATGCCGCCGCTGCTTGGCTTCCCCAGTTTTCGCTGGGATAGTGATGACGGATTCGAAAGGTGCTTTCGTGACCTACATCATCTACGCCTTCGCGGCCGTCTTCGAGATCGCCGGTTGTTTTGCCTTCTGGGCATGGCTGAAACTCGAAAAGCCGGTCTGGTGGCTGGCGCCAGGCATGGTCTCGCTGGCGCTTTTTGCCTGGCTTCTGACGCTGGTGCCGAGCGAGGCCGCCGGCCGCACCTTCGCGGCCTATGGCGGCATCTACATTGTCGCCTCGCTGCTCTGGCTTTGGCTGGTCGAAAGCCGCATGCCTGATCGTTACGATATCGGCGGGGCGTTGATCTGCCTTGCCGGGACGAGCATCATCCTCTTTGCGCCGAGAGGCTGAAGCGCCTTGACCGGACTCAGGCTCGGTGCAAAGACAAGCCGATGTGTGGACGTTTCGCCCTGACAAGCTCCAGCGCCGACCTGCGCGAATTTTTCTCCGGACTCGATCTCGACGATTTTCCGGCGCGCTACAACATTGCGCCGACGCAGCCGATTCTCGTCGTCATTTCAGGCGAGGGCAGGGAGCAGGGCAGCAACTTGGCCGACCGGCGCGCCGTGCTCGTACGCTGGGGCCTCACGCCCGGCTGGGTCAAGGACCCGAAGGAATTTCCGCTGCTGATCAACGCCCGCTCCGAGACTGTAATCGGCAAGGCTTCGTTCCGGGCGGCCATGCGCCATCGCCGCGTGCTCATCCCGGCCTCCGGCTTTTACGAATGGCATCGTACATCAAAGGATAGTGGTGAGAAACCGCAGGCCTATTGGATCAGGCCGCGGCAGGGAGGGGTCGTCGCCTTTGCCGGCCTGATGGAGACATGGTCCTCGGCTGATGGTTCCGAGGTCGATACCGGCGCGATCCTGACGACATCAGCCAACTCAGGCATATCCGCGATCCACGATCGCATGCCGGTGGTCATCAAACCCGAAGATTTTTCGCGCTGGCTGGATTGCAAGACGCAGGAACCGCGCGAGGTGGCCGACCTGATGCGGCCCGCTCAGGACGATTTCTTTGAGGCCGTCCCAGTCTCCGACAAGGTCAACAAGGTCGCCAATATGGGGCCCGACCTGCAGCAGCCGGCCGTCATCGAAAAGCCGCTGAAGGCTCCCGCGAAGCGAGGGCCCGACGACGGCCAGCTCAGTTTCTTCTGAAGCGGCATCCGCCATTTTTCACTTGGCGGTATAACCGCTTCGTTCGTCTGGTGCGTTGGGGAGGAGGTTTTGGTGCGGCTTGCTGCAACCGCTCAACGTCAGGCCCGCCGCACGGCGGGTTGGAGGACGGCATGCGGAGAACCGGACTTGAAGCGCACCGAAGTCCGGTTGGATGCGTAGCACCTCAAGCGGATTTCTTGACGGTGCCCGGCTTGTTCTTTGCCATCAGCGATGCTGCGACAACGGCCTTCAGGCCAACTGGGCGATAGTTGGCGCTGAGATCAGGCTTGGACGGCTGCTGTTCGCTGCTAAGACTCTTTTTCGAGGTCACGATACTCTCCTTACGTGGTTCTTCCCTGGGCATTTTATGATTTGCTGTTTCGTCATAAATAGCGACAAAACAGAGACGCATCCCATCAGGATTTGTAAACGCACACCATAATTCGCGAGGCTTAACTGAAGCCTACGTTGGTTAATACTTACTGAAGAGAGCGGTTCCAACTAAAGTGCGCAGCGGTTTTCCCCGGAGAATTACGCGAAGCGATTATCCCGTGGGTCAGAACCTAGAGAGAAGATTTCTCGGGTCGGAAAAATCAGCAATGCGCGGAGATCAGATGTGCCGGCCGATATCGTCGTCGCCGACGCCGGGTTCCTCGATCGTCAGCGTTCCGTATTTCCGGCGCCATTTCCGTGCACCGAAGGGAAGCGATATGAGGTAGGCAGCAACGGTAAACACCATCACCTCCCAGGTGTAGCTCATCAGCAAAGCCACATAGAGCACGACGCCGAGCATCATCGGCAGCACGAGATCGCGCCGCAACCGGCTGCCTTCCGATTTACCCGACCAGACCGGCAGCCGGCTGATCAGCAGGAAGGCGATAACGACGGTATAGATCGACGAAACATAGGCGAAGGTGCGATCCGTCGCCAGGCCGAGGAAGCCGAGATAGACCGGCAGCAGCACCAGCATGGCGCCAGCCGGCGCCGGCACGCCGACGAAATATTCCGATTGCCAGCTCGCCTTGTTCTCGCGTTCGGCCATGACGTTGAAGCGGGCAAGGCGAAGCCCGGCGGCGATCGCGTAGATCAGCGCGGCGATCCAGCCGAGCGAGCGCGCCTGGTCGAGCGCGAAGACATAGACGACCAGGGCGGGTGCGACGCCGAAATTGACGATATCGGCAAGCGAATCCATTTGCGCGCCGAACTTCGAGGTCGCCTTCATCAGCCGGGCCACGCGCCCGTCGATGCCGTCGAGGAAGGCGGCAACCAGCACCATGGAGACGGCGAGTTCGTAACGGTTCTCGAAAGCCAGCCTGATGCCGGTCAGCCCGGCGCAGATCGCCAGAATGGTGATGAGGTTCGGAAAGACGAGACGGAGCGGGATTTCGCGCAGACGCGGGCCACGGGCGGAATCATCCGGACCATTCGGCTCGAAAGGCGGAAAGGGCGTTTCCATATCGCGTTCCAATCTGAACCTGGAGCATGTCGCGCAAAACTGTGCAGCGGTTTTGCGATAACGACAGGCGTAAAAACATAGGGCTAAAGCACCAAGTGCGAATCTGAAAGATCGCGATGCGCTTTAACTGCGGCGGCTGATGATGGGACCCTTGGCGGAGGCGAATTCGGCAATCACAGTTTCGCCGGCAACCGCCACCTGGCCAAGCGAGACGCGTGGCGCAGCACCGGCGGGCAGGAACACGTCGAGCCGCGAGCCGAAACGGATCAGCCCGAAGCGCTCGCCGGCATCTAACGGTTCGTTGGGGTTTGCCCAGCAGAGGATGCGCCGTGCCACGAGACCGGCGATCTGCACCACACCGATCTGGCCGTGCCGGGTTTCAATCACCAGCCCGTTGCGTTCATTGTCCTCGCTCGCCTTGTCGAGTTCGGCATTGACGAAGCTACCGGAGCGGTAGTTGATGCTGACGATGCGCCCGCGCATCGGCGCCCGGTTCACATGGCAATTGAAGACGTTCATGAACACCGAAATGCGCAGCATCGGCTCGGAGCCGAGATTGAGTTCCGCCGGCGGGGTCACCATCTGGATCGCCGAGACCTTGCCGTCGGCGGGAGAGATCACCAGATCGTCGTCCTGCGGGGTCACCCGTTCGGGATCGCGGAAGAAATAGGCGCACCAGAGCGTGAAGATCATGCCGATCCAGAAGAGCGGCTTGAAGATCCAGCCCAGGATCAGCGACGCGACGAAGAAGGCGGCAACGAAGGGATAACCCTCCTTATGCACGGGGACGATCGTGTTGCGAACCGTGTTGAACAGGCTCATGCTGCCGGTCTCCTTGCGTTTGCGTTTCTCGCTGGTTAGCGAAAAACCGTCTCCGGGGCAATGCTGTGGCCCGCGCCCTGGTTCCGACGCCGGGGTTCTGAACAACAAAAGCCAGTCGGTTTCCTATCCCGGCTCAGCTTGCCGGGGCAAGCCGCGCAATCACGCCGAGGTCGTCGCTTTCGCGCACCTGCTTCAGATGCTCCTCCGCCTGTGTCGCCTCGCGCTGGCGGTTCCACATCGAGGCGTAGAGACCGTTCATTTCGAGCAGAGCGGCATGCGTCCCGCGCTCGGCAATCTCCCCGCTTTTCAGCACGATGATTTCGTCGGCGCCGATGACGGTCGAAAGCCGGTGGGCGATGACCAGTGTCGTGCGGTTCTTCGACACCACGTCGAGCGCCGTCTGGATTTCCCGTTCCGTCGTCGTATCGAGCGCCGATGTCGCCTCGTCGAGGATCAGGATCGGCGGCGCCTTGAGGATGGTGCGGGCGATCGCCACCCGCTGCTTCTCGCCACCCGAAAGCTTGAGCCCGCGTTCGCCGACCTTGGTCTCGAATCCCTCGGGCAGCGTCTCGATGAAATGGGCGATCTGCGCTACCTCGGCTGCCGCAAAGACCTCGCCGTCGCTGGCCGACGTGCGGCCGTAGCGGATGTTGTAGGCGACCGTGTCGTTGAAGAGCACGGTATCCTGCGGCACCATGCCGATCACTGAGCGCAGGCTCTTCTGCGTCACTGTGCGGATGTCCTGGCCGTCGACGGTGATTGCGCCGCTCTGGATATCGTAGAAACGGTAGAGCAGCCGTGACAGCGTCGATTTGCCGGCGCCCGAAGGACCGACGACAGCAACCGTCTTGCCGGCCGGAACATCGAAAGAAATGCCCTTCAGGATCGGACGGGCCGGGTCGTAGGAAAAGTGTACGTCCCTGAAGGCGATCGCACCCTGGGCGATCCGAAGCTCGGTCGCATCGGACGTGTCTTTGACCTCGGCCTTGACCTCAAGCAAGTCGAACATCTGCTCGATGTCGGTCAAGCCCTGGCGGATTTCGCGGTAGACGAAGCCGATGAAATTGAGCGGCGCGGAAAGCTGCAGCAGCATCGAATTGACAAAAACGAAATCGCCGACCGTCTGCTCGCCGCGCTGGACGGCGAGCGCCGACAGCACCAGCATGATGGTCGTGCCGATGCCGAAGATGACGCCCTGGCCGAAGTTCAGCCAGCCGAGCGAGGTCCAGACATCGGTCGCCGCCTTCTCGTAGCGTTCCATCGATTTGTCGAAGCGTTTTGCCTCCATCTCTTCGTTGCCGAAATATTTGACGGTCTCGAAATTGAGGAGGGAGTCGATCGCCTTGGTGTTGGCGTCGGTATCGCTGTCGTTCATTGACCGGCGGATGGCGATACGCCAGTCGGATGCGCGGATGGTGAACCAGATATAGGCCCAGACGGTGAAGCCGGTGACGGCGAGATAGGAGAAACCGTAGCCCCACCAGAAAATAGCCGCCGTCAGCAGGAATTCGATGACGGTCGGGACAGAATTGAGGATCGTGAACCGCACGATCGTCTCGATGCCCTTGGTGCCGCGCTCGATGATACGCGAGAGACCGCCGGTCTTGCGCTCCAGATGAAAGCGCAGCGACAGCTCGTGCATGTGCACGAAGGTCCTGTAAGCGAGCTGACGCACTGCATGCTGCCCGACGCTGGCAAACAGCGCGTCGCGCAGCTGGTTGAGGCCGAGCTGAATCAGCCGGGTGATATTATAGGCGATCACCAGGGCGATGGCGCCGGCAAGCAGCGGCGGCACCGAGCCGGCCAGATCCATCCTGCCGTTCAGCGCATCGGTCGACCACTTGAAGAAATAGGGGACGAGCAGCAGGACAAACTTGGAAATCAGCAGGAAGACCGAGGCCCAGACGACGCGCATCTTGAGGTCCGGCCGGCCGGCCGGCCACATATAGGGCCAGAGGTTGAGAAGCGTCTGCAGCAGGTTGGATTCCGAGACTGTCTTGCCGTTTGCCATGCTTGTCTCCAGCCCGGATGGGCTTGCGGCGATTGCCGCGCTTCGATGCCGGCAAGAGCACGGAACCCGGAGGTGCCCGAAAGCACTTGCCGCAACCCGCAGCCGCCATCGCCAGATAGGGTGTCGGGCGGACGAATACAACAAATGCGGGGTTCAGGAAAAGGCAGGCCGGGCGGTTAGCCCGCCCGGCCTCGTTATGGTGTTCGGCGCTTAGAGGTGCTGGCCGGAAAGGCGTTTGCGGTGCAGCTCTTCGGCGTTCGGCAACACGTCCTTCGGCAGACCGAAAATCTGACCGGGACGGATGCGGTCGGGATCGATGATCTTGTCTTCGTTGGCGATGTAGATCGTCGTGTAACGAACGCCGAGGCCATAGGTGCGGCGCGAGATCTGCCACAGCGTGTCGCCGCGGCGAATGATGACCGCCGCGTTGTTTGCCGTCAGCGGCGCCTGTTCGATGGTCTTCGGCTGATTGCTGACGACATCGTTTGCAGACGGCGCTGCCGGCGCGGGTGTGGCGGTAAGTTCAGCGATCATGCCGCCCAGCCTGTCGAGTGCCGAGCCGACGGACTTCGCGTCCCCAGGCAGGCTCTGCAGCAGCTTCAGCGCATTGCCGGCGACCTGAGAGGCGGCGCCGGACGCTTGCTTGAAGGCATCGGATGCATCTGCCGCCGCGCGGAAGTCGGCGACTGAGCGCAGTGCGAATTCCGTTGCCGAGCGCGCTGCCGCAAGCTGTTCGGCGCCCGGCAGCTTGCCGTCGGCAAACAGCCCCTTCAGCAGGCCGAAGGCCTTTCCGGTCTCAGCCTTGCGCTTGCCGAGTTCGCCTTCGTCGAGCGGCACCATCGAGGAAGCGCCGTTCGCGTCGTCAGGCGCGGATTGGGCGGCGACCCTCACCTGGTCGCCGGCGGGGCGATTGAAATTCACCGCGGCGCGCACGATCACCTTGCCGGCGGGATCGACAACATCGACGCGGATCTTGTGGTCGCCGACCGAAAGCGCCACCACACCGTCGATGACGAAATGGCCGTCCGAGCCGGCCGTGTCCTGGCCGACCAGGCTGTCGTCGGCATACCCGACGACCTTGGCGTTGGCGCGCGCGGTGCCGGCAATGAAGATCTTGTTGCCTTCGATCTCGACGGCATTGACCATCACATCGGGCGCATTCGTCTTGTCAGGTGCGGCAGTGCCGGGGATGGCCGGTGCCGTGGCTGCGGCACCGGGGGCGGCGTCGGTGAGGTTTGGCGTCTGCAGCGCCAGCTCGCCGGTCGGCGCAGCGGTTGCGGCAGGCGCAGCCGAGCTTCCGCCAGCGGCCGGCTTGTTGGAGGCATCGGCGACTTCGGTTCCGGCCTTCGGCGCGGTGATGATGCGGCTCGCTGTGCCGGGTTTGGAGACCATGGCGAGCAGATCGGCGCTGTTGCCGTCTTTCGGCACGGAAATGGTCGCGACCTCTTCGGAAAGCGCGCTCTTGCCGTCCTTGCCGGTGAACTTGAGCACCAGCTGGTGGTCGCCCGCGGCAAGCGGCTCGTCGAGAACCGCGGCGAAATCGCCGCTGGCGCCGACATCGGCTGTCGTCACGACCTTTTCGCCGTCAAGCACTTCGAGCTTGCCGTTCGGTTCGGCGGAGCCGGCAATCACCGTCGAGCCGTCGGGCTCGACGCGCAAGACGTCGAAGGCGGGAAGCTTCGGGCCGGCATTTTCCGCTGCCGTGCTCGCAGCAGGCTCAGGCGCACCGGTCAACGCAGCCTCGGCCTTGGCGATCGCAGCAAGCGCATCGGTGATGTTCTCGGGCAGCGACTGAACGATGGCCAGCGCCTTCGCGCCGCCGTCCTTGGCTTTCGTGGCAAGCGTCTGGGTCGCCGGATCGAGGCCCTCGGGGATTGCGAAACCGGCAAGTGCGCCGAGCGCGTTGACGGCCTTGGTCTTGGCGGCGGCGAAGACATCGTCGGCAGGGCCCTTGCCGTCGGCAAACAGCGCCTTGAGTTCGCTGAGCGACACGCCGGCGCCGGCCGAAAGGCGGCCCACCTTGTCGGCGACGGCAGCCGCGTCCGCCACAGCGGAGCGGGATGTCTTTGCCGACTCGTTAACCGTGTCCTTGAGCTCCGTGCTCGCCTGGTTGATCGCGTCGCCGACCTTGGCTGTATCGCCGCCGATGCGCGGCATGACGAAAAACACCATCAGTAGGATTGCGATTACGAGCACTGCAAGGGCCAGCAAGCCGGCACGGTTCTTCATCATTATGTCTCCCAAGGCGGCAATTTGCCGTAGTAACCGAAATTGCTAGCGATTCCCGTTGCTTTGCACAAGCATTCAAAGCAATTCGGCAAGCTAGGCACGCTGCTTTTCAGTCAATTTTCTTGACTGCATTGAAATGGAATAGTTGTTTGCCTCCATGACCGAACAATCTGTATCGATTCGATCCATCTGCGTTTACTGCGGCTCAAGGCCGGGACGCGATCCCTCCCACATGGCGGCCGGGCGTGCTCTCGGAAGAGAGATCGCCGAATACGGCCTGCGCCTCGTCTATGGCGGGGGTACCAAAGGCATCATGGGCGCGGTCGCCAGCGGCGTGCTCTCAGGCGGCGGCCAGGTCACGGGCATTATCCCCGAATTCCTGATCGATATGGAAGCGACTCGCCACTCGCTCGGTCAGCTCAACGAACTTATTGTAACCCCTGACATGCATGCGCGCAAACACACGATGTTCGAGCGTTCCGATGCTTTCGTCGCGCTGCCCGGCGGCATCGGTACGCTGGAGGAGATCGTCGAGATCATGACCTGGGCACAGCTCGGCCGCCACGAAAAGCCGATGGTTTTTGCCAACGTCAACGGTTTCTGGGATCCGATGATGGAACTGATGCGCCATATGACCGAAGAAGGCTTCCTGCACACCGCCCACCGGGTGCAGCCGCTCGTCGTCGACGAGATCTCCGGCATCATTCCGGCGATCATGGCCCAGGCAGCCCAACTCGCCGCCGATCGTGACGGCGAGGATGCGGTGATCTCGAAGATGTAGAAGTCCGGACGGGCGCTCTCAGCGCCCGCGGCTTCCCCTCAGCATCGACCAGCTGTAGAGGACCAGCCCTGCCCAGATCAGCGGGAAGGCAATCATGCGCGCCGTGCCAAGCGGCTCTTGGAAGACGAAGACCGCGATCAGGAAAATCATCGTCGGCGCGATATACTGCATGATGCCGATCGTCGAGAGTTTCAGCAGCTTGGCGCCGTTGGCATAGATCATCAACGGCACGGCGGTGATGACGCCGCAGCCGAGCAGCAGCGTCGTATCGGCAAGGCCGGTGCGGTAGAGGTGGCCCTGGCCGCTCCCGAATTCGAGATAGAGGATATAGAGCAGGGCTGGCCCGCTGAGGATCAGCACTTCGAGGAAGAAGCCCTGGTTCGGCCCGAGCGGCAGCGTCTTGCGCAGTAATGCATAAAATCCCCACGAGATCGCCAGCGTCAGCGCCACCCATGGAATGCCGCCGCTATCGAATGCGAGAATGGCGACGGCAAGCCCTGCCAGCGCGATCGCGGCGATCTGCAGCGGCTGCAGCTTTTCCTTGAGCAGCACCGCGCCGAGGAAGATGCTGAACAGCGGATTGATGAAATAGCCGAGCGCCGCATCGAGCGAATGGCCGGCGCCGATCGCCCAGACATAGGTGCCCCAGTTGACGGTGATCAGCGACGCCGTCAATGCCGCCATCGCCAGCATGCGCGGTGAGCGCAATGCCGTCGCGATATCCTGTGTGCGCCCGAGCACGATCAGAACGATGCCTGCCAGCGGCAGCGACCAGACGATGCGGTGGGCGATCACCTCGGCCGGCGAGATATGCGCCACCGCCTTCATGTAGATCGGCAGAAAGCCCCAGAGCAGATAGGCCGCCAGCGCGAAGGCGAAACCGCGCGGACTGTCTTCGTTCTTGGCCAAGGGAACGGATGCATCGGTCGACATCGGGCGTTTCCATCTTTGTTCTTCTTCTGATCCGGCCTAGCTTAAGCGCCGTGAATAGGCCAATTCATTTCGTTGAATAAAGGGCGAAAGGAATTGAAACGGAAACGAGGCAATGGGCGGATGATGGCGGCAACATGCCCGAGCCGAACCGGCGGAATAGACTTATTCCGCCGCGATCTTTCCTGCCAGCTGCCGATTTTTCATCAGCTTATAGATGACGGAATCCATCAGCGCCTGGAACGAGGCGTCGATGATGTTCTCCGAGACGCCGACCGTCCACCAGCGCACGCCATCGCTGTCGGTGGACTCGATCAGCACGCGGGTGATCGCCTCGGTGCCGCCATTGAGGATACGCACCTTGAAATCGGCGAGCACCAGATCGTCGATCTCATGCTGGTATTTGCCGAAATCCTTGCGTAGCGCGAGGTCGAGTGCGTTCACCGGGCCTTCGGCATCGGCAACCGACATCAGCGTCTGGCCGTCGATGGTGATCTTCACCACCGCCTCCGAGACGATCTTCACGCGGCCAAGACTGTCGAAGCGGCGCTCGATCATCACCCGGAAGCCTTCGATGGTGAAGAATTCCGGGATCGTGCCGAGTGTGCGGTGCGCCAGCAGCTCGAAGCTCGCATCCGCGCCCTCATAGGCATAACCGATGGATTCACGTTCCTTGACGATCGAGATGAGCAGGTCGAGCTTCGGATCGTCCTTGGCGACGGTAATGCCGCGCCGCTTCAGCGCATTGATGAAATTTGCCTTGCCGCCCTGGTCCGACACCATGACCTTGCGGAAGTTGCCGACGGTCTCCGGCGGCACGTGTTCATAGGTCCGAGGGTCCTTGATCAGCGCCGATGCATGGATGCCGGCCTTTGTGGCGAAGGCGGAAGCGCCGACATAGGGCATCTGATGATCAGGCGAGCGGTTGAGCAGCTCGTCGAAGGCATGTGAGAGCCGGGTGAGATTGAGCAGCCGCTCCTCGTCGATCGCCGTTTCGAAACGTGAGGTATAGGCGCTCTTGAGCGCCAGCGTCGGGATCAGCGTCACCAGATTGGCATTGCCGCAACGCTCGCCGATGCCGTTCAGCGTGCCCTGGATTTGCCGGACGCCGGCTTCGACCGCAGCCAGGGAATTGGCGACCGCCTGGCCGGTGTCGTTATGGGCATGGATGCCAAGACAGTGGCCGGGAACGCCTGAGGCGATCACCGCCTCGACGATGGCACGCACCTCCGGCGGCTGCGTACCGCCATTGGTGTCGCAGAGCACCACCCAGCGGGCGCCGCTGTCATAAGCGGTCTTGGCGCAGGCCAGCGCGTAGGCCGGATTGGCCTTGAAGCCGTCGAAGAAATGCTCGCAATCGACAATCGCCTCCTTGCCGGCGCCAACCGCCGCCTTGACGCTCTCGGCGATGCTTTCGAGGTTTTCCTCGTTGGTGCAGCCGAGCGCCACCGCGACATGATAATCCCAGCTCTTGGCGACGAAACAGATGGCGTCGCTTTTGGCCTGCAGCAGCCCGGCAAGGCCGGGATCGTTGGAAACCGAAACGCCCGCCCGCTTCGTCATGCCGAAGGCGACGAAGCTGGCCTGGCTGGTGCGCTTCTCGCTGAAAAAGGCGGTATCGGTCGGATTGGCGCCGGGATAGCCGCCCTCGACGTAATCGATGCCGAATTCGTCCAGCATCGCGGCGATCGCAATCTTGTCCTCGACCGAGAAGTCGATCCCGGGCGTCTGCTGCCCGTCCCGGAGCGTCGTGTCGAAGAGATAGATGCGTTCTTTCATATCGTTTCCTCCCGGCAAGCGGGTGTTGTTGTGGTGCGGATGCGGTCCCTCATCCGGCTGCCGCCACCTTCTCCCCGTTCTGACGGGGAGAAGGGACATGACGCGCCGTATCGCAGAGCTCGTTCCCTGTCCCCGCGCGCGGGGTGAGGGGCCGCCTCAGTCCTTAAACAATCAGTCCGGCTTCCTGGCAAACTTATCCGTCGCCCGGATCAGCCGATCGAGAATTCCGGGCTCCGAATAGGCGTGGCCCGCACCCTCGATCAGGTGGAATTCCGCCTTCGGCCAGGCCTTGTGCAGCAGCCAGGCATATTTTGCCGGGCAGGGCATGTCGTAGCGGCCATGCACGATGACGCCGGGAATATCCTTCAGCCGGCCGGCATCGCGGATCAGTTGTCCCTCGTCCATCCAGCCGGCATTGACGAAGAAATGGTTCTCAATGCGGGCAAATGCATAGGCGAATTCCGGCTCCTCGAACTTGCCGCTCGTCGAAGGTTCGGGCAGCAGCGTGATGGTTTCGCCTTCCCAGATGCTCCAGGCCTGCGCGGCTGCAAGGCGCACAGGCTTGTCTTCGTGGGTCAGGCGGCGATGATAGGCATGCATCATCTCGTGGCGCTCTTCCGGCGGAATGGGAGCGATAAAGCGCTCCCACTTGTCCGGGAACATTTCCGAGACGCCGAATTGATAATACCAGTCGAGCTCGGCCTTGGTCAGCGTATAGATCCCGCGCAGGATGAGCTCGGAGACGTGCTCCGGATGCGTCTCGGCATAGGCGAGCGCCAAGGTCGAACCCCAGGAGCCGCCGAACACCTGCCAGCTGTCGACGCCGGCCATTTCGCGCAGACGCTCGATATCGGCGACGAGATGCCAGGTGGTGTTGGCGTTGAGTTCGGCATGCGGCGTCGACCTGCCGCAGCCGCGCTGGTCGAACAGCATGACGTCATAGAGGGCGGGATCGAAAAGCCGGC
The DNA here is from genome assembly GCF_010668805.1 of Rhizobium phaseoli. Classification (GTDB taxonomy): domain Bacteria; phylum Pseudomonadota; class Alphaproteobacteria; order Rhizobiales; family Rhizobiaceae; genus Rhizobium; species Rhizobium phaseoli_A. The sequence continues at coordinate 39,059 of NZ_WUFT01000005.1, forward strand.
GATGGGCGGGCGAGAAGCCGCCACCCGGGCCGCCATGTAGGAAGACGGCGGGCTTGGCGCCAGGCGTTCCCGACCACTCCCAATAGATCACATGGCCGTCTCCGACATCGAGATGGCCTGAAGCATAGGGTTCGATCTCGGGATAGAGCGCGCGTTGGATCTCGGTCATATCTTCACGCCTTTCGCGGGCCAGACCTGGGTATCGTGATCGGGATGCTGGAAGGAGATGATCGCCTCCTGCCGCGCGTAGAAATCCTGATCCTTCAGCACCGGCGCCTCGAAGATCTCCTCGACCCAGGGCAGGCGGGCCTCGTAGTTTACCTGGACCAGCGGTGCGAGATCGCTGCGGTCGTCGAACGTGCCGATCGCGAGCTCCAGCCCACCCGGATGACGATAGGTCATCGGCGTGCCGCAATTGCTGCAGAAGCCGCGGTCGATATTAACCGAGGACTGGAAGTAGCTCGGCTCGCCGCGCGTCCATTCCATCCCCTCCTCAGGCGCAGTGACCAGCGCCGAGAAGAAACCGCCGAACTGCTTCTGGCACATGCGGCAATGGCAGATCGAGGGTCGCCCTAGCCTGCCTGAAATGCGGAAGCGCACGGCGCCGCATTGGCATCCGCCTGTTTTGATCGTGTCCGTCATGAGGTTTCTCCGAGGGGCCAGCTTTTCGTGTCGTGATCGGGGTGCTGATGGTTGCTTGCCGCAATCGCGTCCTCGCGGTCGGGCGTTTCAGCCTGTGGTTCCAGCGGCAATCCGGGGAGCGCATGAAACCAGGATATTTTGCGGTCGGTATTGGATTGCATCACCGGCCTAACCGCCTCGGGATTATCCAGCGAGCCGAGCATGATGTTGATGAAATCCGTCCCTGGAATGTCGTAGAACAGCGGCGTGCCGCAATCGCCGCAGAAGCCGCGCCGCACCAGATCCGAGGATTGAAACCATTTCGGCGCGCCGCGCGTCAGCTCGAAATATTGACGCTTCGCCGCTGCAAGCGGCATGAAATAATTGCCGGCCGCCTTCTGGCACATGCGGCAATGGCAAAGGTGGGGATAACCGAGTTCGCCTTCAGCGCGGTAACGCACCGCCCCGCACTGGCACCCGCCGCTTCTGTCTGCGTCCGCTGTCATCAGGACTCCTTGGGCGGCCATGCCAGCGTCTCATGATCGGGATGCTGGAAGGAGACGAGTTCGAGCACGAAAGGGGCGGCCTGCGCATCCTCCTCCGTCCGGTGCCCCGGCAATTCGTGCAGATGATCGACGAAGTCGATCTTGCCCTCGGTGCCGAATTGCACCACCGGCGGAAGCGCCGAAGGATCATCGAAGGCGCCTGCGGCAATCGCAAGCCCGTCAGGCGCCTCGTAGGAGAGCGGCGTGCCGCAATCGCCGCAGAAGCCGCGTTCGACGAAATTGGAAGAGCGGAATTTCTTGCGCTCTCCTCGCGTCCACGCAAAATCGGCGCCGCGCACCGACACCAGCGGCGCATAATAGGCGCCGAACGCCTTCTGGCACATGCGGCAATGACAGATCGACGAATCCTTGAGCTCGCCGCTGACGCGAAAGCGCACCGCACCGCATTGGCAGCCGCCGGTATAGATGGTCATGGCAGGTCCTTTCCGATGGTGCGGATGATGTGGGTGCACACGTTATCGATATCCCGGAGGATATCGTCGTTCCAAAAGCGCAGAACCGTCCAGCCATACGTTTGGAGACGTCGAGCCCGGATATCATCATAGGAGGCGTTCGAGGCGAGGGCGTGCTGCGAACCGTCTATCTCGACGATAAGGCGATGGGTGGGGCACGCGAAATCAACGATATAACCGGCGATCGGCATTTGTCGGCGGAAGCTCAGGCCCATCAGGCGATGGGCGCGAAGCGCGTTCCAAAGTTTCAATTCCGCATCGGTCAGAGCTTTGCGCATGCGCCGGGCGTTCGCCCGCCGTTGGGGCGGAATTGGTGCATGCGGCATGGCTTGCCTCTCGCTAGAAAGTGACGGGGCGGCGGCACCCCCCTCTGCCCTGCCGGGCATCTCCCCCACAAGGGGGGAGATCGGATAGGAGCGGCCGCTCACCCTGACCAAACGCCTCAGATGGCCGAAGCCACTTGGCGGGCCGTCTAGATCTCGGGAAGCCGGCGCGTCTTGCCGATCTCCCCCCTTGTGGGGGAGATGCCCGGCAGGGCAGAGGGGGGTATCTCTTGCCACCCAACCCATCCTATCGCTTGACCTCCCATGTCGTCACCCGCTCGCCGCTCGCCGTATCCTTGCCGTCCTTCAGCTGGATGCCCTTCGCGGTCAGCTCGTCGCGGATCTTGTCGGCCTCGGCGAAGTTCTTTGCCTTCAGCATTTCCAAACGCATGGCGACCAGCGCATCGACTGCCGCTGCGACGGCCGCGTCGATTTCAGCCTTCTTTGGCAGTAGGCCGAGGAGAGCAGCCGTTGCCGCGAAGACGGCGCCGGCGGCGACATCGGTGTGGGCAGCTTGCGCCAGTGCATGCAATGCCTGCACCGCCGCCACCGTGTTGAGGTCGTCGGCCAGCGCATTGAGCACGGTTTCGTCGGGTGCGGCATCGCCGGCTTCGGTCGCCGGCCATTTGGCCAGCAACCGTTCGGCTTCCTCAAGCCGCTTGATCGAAAAGTCGATCGGCTCGCGGTAATGCGTCATCAGCATGGCAAGGCGCAGCACCAGGCCCGGCCATTTGCGGCCGCCGAAGGTTTCCGTGTGCAGCAATTCGTGGATGGTGACGAAATTGCCTTCGGATTTCGACATCTTGCGGCCTTCGACCTGCAGGAAGCCGTTATGCATCCAGACATTCGCCATCACCTCGGTACCGTGGGCGCAGCGCGACTGGGCGATCTCGTTTTCATGATGCGGGAAGATCAGATCCAGCCCGCCGCCATGAATGTCGAAGACATCGCCGAGATAACGCCGGCTCATCGCCGAGCATTCGATATGCCAGCCCGGCCGGCCGCGGCCCCATGGGCTCTCCCAGCCGGGTTCGTTGTGGCTCGACAGCTTCCAGAGCACGAAATCGCCCGGGTTCTTCTTGTGCGCGTCGACGGCGATGCGGGCGCCGGCCTGCTGCTCGTCGAGCGGGCGCTTCGAAAGCTGGCCGTAATCCACCATGGACTTGGTGTCGAAGAGCACTTCGCCTGCTGCGACATAGGCATGGCCATTGCCGATCAGCTTCTCGATGATCTCGGTCATCTCAGTAATATTGTCGGTCGCCCTCGGCTCGAAGTTCGGCTCCAGGCAGCCGAGTTCGGCGACGTCGGCGTGAAATTGCGTCTCGGTCTTTTCGGTGACCGCGCGGATCGCTTCGTTGAGTGGCAGGCCGGGATGATCTCTCAGCGCCCGCGCATTGATCTTGTCGTCGACGTCGGTGATGTTGCGGGCATAGGTGACGTGGTCTTCGCCATAGACATGCCGCAGCAGCCGGAACAGCACGTCGAAGACGATGACCGGGCGGGCATTGCCGATATGGGCGAAATCATAGACGGTCGGGCCGCAGACATACATGCGGACATTGTCGGGATCGATCGGCGAAAGAACCGATTCTTCCCGCGTCAGCGTGTTGTACAGCTTCAGTTCCGGCATGCCGCCCATTCCACTCTCCCATAAGCACAATCAGAAAAATATCGCGACCGGCGGGCCGGGGCGTTTCGCATCTTGACTATTTGGGAGACGAAAACGGCCGGGCCAGCGCTTGCGCTAGCGAATAATCTTTCCGCAGATAATGCAGATAACCGTTTTCATGCCGCGTTTTATGGCGTGGGAATGACGTTTGGTCAAGAGGGGCGAGGAACGATCTCCGCGGCACGGCTCATCCGCCATTTTCGCGGCACAAATCGTTTCTAGACAGGTGCGAATCGACTGAAAATAAGGGGAAATGTGTGAGAAGCTTGGGTCGAGGGACGATTGCAGCGACTGCAATTCTGGCAGTCGCATTGGCTGCATATTTCGCATACGATTTCGGCATGCTTCGCTTCAACAATCCATCCTTGAGCCGCTATCCGATACAGGGCATCGATGTCAGCCATCACCAGGGTGACATTGATTGGAAGATGGTGGCCGCGCAGCCCAAAGTCCGTTTCGCGATCATGAAGGCGACCGAAGGCGGAGATCACAAGGATTCGAGGTTCGCCGACAACTGGCAGCGCGCCGGCGATGCAGGACTGGTCAGGGGCGCTTATCATTTCTTCACCTTCTGCCGCCCAGGCAAGGATCAGGCGCAGAACGTGTTGGCGACCGTGCCGAAACAGCCAGGAATACTGCCGATCGCCGTCGATCTGGAATTCGTCGGCAATTGCAGCAAGGTTCCGACGCTTGAGGAAATGGCGACTGAGGTGAACGCCTTCTTCACCGAGCTGAAGGGCACCTTTCCGGAAAAGCCGATTTTCTACGTCACGCCGGAGTTCTTCGATCGCTATCTGAAAGGCAATGAATCACGCTTCCCCGACCATTACCTATGGCTGCGAAGCGTATTCAAAGAACCGACGCAGGAAGACTGCGGTGGTTGGTCGATCTGGCAATTTGCCGACAACGGCAATGTCGACGGCATTCAGGGAGCGGTGGACCTCAATGCGCTCTGCCCTGCGGAAACGGGCTTGACACATCTGTTCCCAGCCGTTGCTGTGAAATGACGCTATTCCGGCAGGCGGTAGTCGACGAGCTTGTTTTCCCGCACGATGAACAGTTTGCCCGTCTCGGTCACGCCAGGTCCCGTCAATGGCAGGATCGCCTTGGCGACCTCGGAAGGATGCGGCAGCGTCTGCGGATCTTCGCCGGGCACCGCCTGGGCGCGCATCGCCGTGCGGGTCGCGCCGGGATCGACGCTGGTGATGCGCAAGGGCGTCGATTGGCTTTCGCCGGCCCAGGTCCGGGCCAGCGCCTCGACGGCGGCCTTGGAAGCGGAATAGGCGCTCCAGAAGGGCCGGCATTTATGGGCGGCACCTGATGACAGGATGACGGCGCGGCCGGCATCTGAGCGGGCGAGCAGCGGGTCGACCGAGCGGATCAGCCGCCATGTCGCGGTGACGTTGATGGTCATCACCTTTTCGAACACCTTCGCCTCGATATGGCCGATCGGTGAAATGACGCCGAGCACGCCGGCATTGGCGACGAGGATATCGAGTTTGCCCCAGCGCTCGTAGATAGAGCCGCCGAGCGCGTCGATCGCATTCATGTCGGCCAGGTCGAAGGGGACGAGCGTCGTCGTGCCGCCGACCGCGTTGATCGCATCGTCGAGATCCTCGAGCCCGCCGACCGTGCGGGCGCAGGCGATCACATGGGCGCCGGCTTTGGCAAGCTCCAGCGCCGTGAAATAGCCAATACCGCGCGACGCACCGGTGACGAGTGCGATCTTGCCCTCAAGATTGATGTTCATCTGCTCCGGTTCCGGATTTGCTTGCGAAGGCGAGGGGCGCAAGAGCCCCTCGGAAGGGAAGGCAAAGCAGCGGCGGCTCAGCCGTTGCTGGCAAGCATCGAAAGCTTGTTGCCCATCGACTCGCCGTTCTTGTCGAGCAGGCGGGTCGGATAGTCACCGGTGAAGTAGTGGTCGGTGAACTGTGGCCGGGCCGGATTGCGGTCCTCGCCGCCGACGGCGCGGTAAAGCCCGTTGATCGACAGGAAGGCAAGCGAATCCGCGCCGATATATTTGGCCATGGCGTCGACATCGGCATACTGGTTCGCCAGGAGCTTTTCGGCATCGGGCGTGTCGATGCCGTAAAAGTCAGGGAAGAAGATCATCGGGCTGGCGACGCGGAGATGAACTTCGCGCGCGCCGGCTTCACGGATCATCTGGACGATCTTCAGAGACGTCGTGCCGCGTACGATGGAATCATCGACCAGCACCACACGCTTGCCTTCGATCATCGCCCGGTTGGCCGAATGTTTCAGCTTCACCCCGAAGGCGCGGATCTGCTGCGTCGGTTCGATGAAGGTGCGGCCGACATAGTGGTTGCGGATAATGCCGTATTCGAAGGGAATGCCGCTTTCCTGAGCGAAGCCGAGAGCCGCCGGCGTGCCGCCGTCCGGCACCGGCACGACAACGTCGGCCTCGACGGGCGATTCCTTGGCGAGGTTCATGCCCATATTCTTGCGCGTCGTATAGACGTTGCGGCCGCCAACGACCGAATCCGGTCGGGCGAAATAGACATATTCGAACAGGCAGAGGCGTTCCGGCTGCGGCTTGCCGGGCTTGCGGGCATCGATGCTGATCGAGCCGTCGGGCTGGATTTCGCAGATGACGACCTCGCCGTTTTCGACATCGCGGATGAACTTGGCGCCGATAATGTCGAGCGCGCAGGTTTCCGAGCAGAAGATCGGCTTGCCGTCGAGTTCGCCCATGACAAGCGGGCGGATGCCGGTGGGATCACGCGCGGCAATCAGCTTGGTGCGCGTCATGGCGAGCATCGAATAGCCGCCTTCCATTTGGCGGATCGCGTCGATGAAGCGGTCGGATGTGGAAGCATGGCGCGAGCGGGCGATGAGATGGAGGACGACTTCGGTATCGGACGTCGACTGACAGATGGCGCCGGTCGCGATGATCTGGCGGCGCAGCGTCAGGCCGTTGGTGAAATTGCCGTTATGGGCAATGGCGATACCGCCTTCTTCCAACTCGGCAAACAGCGGCTGCACGTTGCGCATGGCGACTTCACCTGTCGTCGAGTAGCGCGTATGACCGATCGATATGCTGCCGGGCAGGCGGGCGAGCGTCATCGGATTGGTATAGTGGTCGCCGACCAGACCCATATGGCGCTCCTGGTAGAAGCGCTTGCCGTCGAAGGAGACGATGCCGGCTGCTTCCTGTCCGCGATGCTGAAGCGCATGCAGACCAAGCGCCGTCAGTGCCGCGGCATCGGGATGTCCCAGAATTCCGAAAACCCCGCATTCCTCATGCAGCGTATCTCCGTCGAGCGGATCGTCGGTGGGCAAGGAATGGGACTGGTTCATTTCTGCGGGCCTCTGCTCTCACAAGAATGGATCGGCATTTCCAGAAATAACTGAAGCCCGGCTGAGCTGGAATGCCCGGCCGGACCCCTTATTTGACATCCCGCTCAAATGGCAATTGCCGGAGGGCGGGTCAAGCTCTTGAACACTGTGTCAATTGGCCGGCTGTTGTGCAGGCGCGGTCGGTGCGTCTTCTGCCGGCGCCTGGTCGCCCGTCGGCGGATTGGTGCCTTCTGCGCCCTGTGCCGGCGGCTGAAGCTTATCACGGATGCTCGCTGGTATCATCTGGGCAAATTGCTCCGGCAGAACCGATTTCAGCTTCACGACCATCGAATCCAGGAAGGGTTTCGATTTTGCTTGGTTGACCCAGGCCGGCCGGTGGTCGACATCGACCAGCCAGTTCCAGAAGGCGACGGCGACGACCAGCAGCAGCACGCCGCGCGCTGCCCCGAACAGGAAGCCGAGCGTGCGGTCGAGCGCGCCGACGCGGCTGTCGATGATGAAATCGGCAATCTTCATCGTGATGAAGGAGATGACGATGAGCGCGATCAGGAAGACGACCGCTGCCGAACCGACGATCGCGATGCGGTCGTCATCGGTGTATTTCTTCGCGTAGGGCAACAGGTACGGATAGAGGTAATAGGCCGCCGCCGCCGATCCGCCCCAGCTCGCGATCGAGAGGATCTCGCGCGAAAAGCCGCGGACCATCGCCAGCACGGCGGAGAAGAGCACGACGCCGATGACAATACCGTCGAAAATCGTAATGGGCATGTAAATTCAACTCCAGGACTGCCGCTTGGCGGCCGTGTCGTGCCTTATCGTGTGCCTCCTATATCACTACCAATCTTGGCAATGAAAGGATCAAACCTCGTCTTCCACACGCAGCGCTCCCTTCGAGCCGGCGATGCGCGCCACCAGATCCGGCAGGCTTTCGACCTCGCTCCATCGCCCGCCGGAGCCCTTCGGCAGTTCAGCGGACGCGGACGGAAGCAAAGCTGCGGAAAAGCCCAGCTTCTCGGCTTCCTTGAGGCGCTGGGCGGTGTGCGCAACCGGCCGGATGGCGCCCGACAGGCTGACTTCGCCGAAATAGACGCAATCGGCGGGAAGGGCAATACCGGCAAGCGAGGAAACCAGCGCCGAGGCGACGGCGAGATCGGCCGCCGGTTCGGTGATGCGGTAACCGCCGGCGACATTGAGGTAGACGTCATGCTGGCCGAGCCTGACGCCGCAATGGGCTTCCAGCACGGCGAGGATCATCGACAGCCGGGCCGAATCCCAGCCGACCACGGCGCGCCTTGGCGTGCCGAGCGAGGTCGGTGCCACCAGCGCCTGCACCTCGACCAGCACCGGACGCGTGCCCTCCATGCCGGCAAAGACGGCGGCACCCGGCGATTTCTCGTTGCGTTCGCCGAGAAACAGCTCCGAGGGGTTGGCAACCTCGCGCAGGCCCTTGTCGGACATTTCGAAGACGCCGATCTCGTCGGTCGGGCCGAAGCGGTTCTTGACCGTGCGCAGGATGCGGTAGTGATGGCCGCGATCGCCCTCGAAATAGAGCACCGCGTCGACCATGTGCTCGACGACGCGCGGGCCGGCGATCTGTCCGTCCTTGGTGACATGCCCGACCAGCACCATGGCGGCCCCGGTCTGCTTGGCGAAACGGATCATCGCCTGCACGCCGGTGCGCACCTGCGTCACCGTTCCCGGCGCGGATTCGGCAAGTTCGCTCCACAGCGTCTGGATGGAATCGATAATGACGAGGTCCGGCCGCTTGCCCTCGGCAAGTGTCGCCAGAATATCCTCGACATTGGTTTCGGCCGCCAGCATCACGTCGGTATCGGCCGCCGCAAGGCGCTGTGCCCGCAGCCGGACCTGCGCCACGGCTTCTTCGCCGGAGACGTAGATGATCTTGTGGCCGCGCCGCGCAAGGGCGGCGGCCGCCTGCATCAGCAGCGTCGATTTGCCGATACCGGGATCGCCGCCGATCAGCACCGCCGACCCGCGCACGAAGCCGCCGCCAAGCGCCCGGTCGAGTTCCGACATGGCGGTATGGATGCGCGGCGCCTCCTCGATTTCACCGGACAGCGCCGTCAGCGCCACCGGCCGGCCCTTCTTCGGCGTCTTGCCGGGGCCGGAGCCGATCCCGCCCATCGGGTCCTCTTCGACGATGGTGTTCCACTCGCCGCAATTCTCGCATTTGCCCGCCCAGCGGTTGTGGATCGTGCCGCAACTCTGGCAGATGAATTGTGTCCTGGCCTTCGCCATCAATCACTCTTTCAGTCCGGGTTCCCGAGTGAAGCAGACGCGCCGCTTCATCGAATCATTGTCGTGCTTGAGATAATGGCTATCGCGACGGATCAAAACTAATGATTTTCCCATCAGTGCCTCCCGTGCCTATGCTTTGCCTCTGCTCATTCTGAACGGTGTAAGATGTTCGATTATTCGCTTGCGCACTGGTTTGCATTTCTCTCGGCGGCGGTCCTGCTCAACCTGTCACCCGGCCCCGACATCGCCTTCATCCTCGGCCACACGATGAAAAGCGGAAAACGCGCCGGTTTTTCCGCGCTGTTCGGCGTCTGGTCCGGCGCCTGCCTGCATGTTCTGATGGCAGCGCTCGGCCTTTCCGCCGTGCTCGCCGCTTCTTCAGTCGCCTTCTCCGCGGTCAAATGGATCGGCGCCGCCTATCTCGTCTGGCTGGGCATCCAGGCTTTGCGCGCCGGCGGCGGCGACGGCCTGATAAAGACTGCCGGCGAAAAAATGCCGGCAGCAAGGATCTACCGGCAGGGAATTCTGGTTTCACTGCTCAATCCGAAAGTGGCGATTTTCTTCTTGGCCTTCCTGCCGCAATTCGTCGTCGAAGGGGCAGGGCCGGCATGGGCCCAGCTTATGCTGCATGGCGGGCTGATCATCGCAGTCGCCGCCTTCATCGAGCCGCCGCTCGTCCTTCTCGGCGGGCGCCTTGCCGATGCGCTCAGGCATAATCAAAAAATCGGGTTATGGCTCGATCGCGGCCTCGGTGCGCTTTTCCTGGCGCTTGGCGTCCGCCTTGCGCTCAGCAGTCGCTGACGGGTAGGTTATTCCTCGTCGGCGACATAGCGCCGCTCGTGGCGGAGCCCCATGCTGGTCAGGATCTCGTATCCGATCGTGCCCGCCGCCCGCGCCACATCGTCCAGGGCCATGTTCTTTCCGAACAGCTCGACATAATCCCCGGCGCGCACCGCGTTGTCGGGGAGGTCGGTGATATCGAAGATCGTCAGGTCCATGGTGATCCTGCCGGCGACCGGCACCTTATGCCCGGCGATGAAGCCTTGCCCACCCTGCGGTACGGTTTGGCGCAGCGGCACGCCGCCGCTCGACAGGCCGCGCATGTAACCGTCGGCGTAACCGGCCGAAGCGATCGCCAGCCGGCTTTTGCGGCCAAGCTGCAGCGCCCGCCCGTAGCTGACGGTCTCGCCGGCCTCGACGCTGCGCACCTGGATGATGCGGGCTTCCGCGGTTGCCACCGGCCGCATCGGATTGGCTAGGCCGCAGACCGCCTCACCGCCATAAAGCGCGATGCCGGGTCGGGTCAGGTCGAAGTGATAATCCTCGCCGAGGAAAATGCCGGCCGAGGCGGCAAGGCTTGAATCGATGCCTTCATAGGCGGCGCTAACCCTGCGGAATGATTCGAGTTGCTGCCGGTTCATCGCATGGCTGGGCTCATCGCCGCAGGCGAGATGGCTCATGACCAGCACCGGCGCGAAGCTCGCCGGCCGCGAGACGTCGTCGGCAAGCGCGATCGCATCGTCCATATGCAGCCCGAGCCGATTGAAGCCGGTATCGACATGCAGCGCACAGGGGTAGTCACCGTAATCGGCAAGCACCGCCATCCAGAAGGCGAGCTGCTCGTCGGAGGAGATCACCGGAACCAGATCGTTTTCGAAGAAGCGCCGCTCGGTGCCCGGCCATATGCCAGAGAGCACGAAGATGCGCGCCTCGGGCGCATAGAGGCGAAGCGTCACACCCTCGTCGACAGTCGCGACGAAGAAGTCGCGGGCGCCTGCCATATAGAGCGCTTCGCCGGCATCCTCGATGCCCATGCCATAGGCATCCGCCTTGACAACCGCCGAGGCACGCGCCGCGCCGGAGCGGCGCGCCATGTCGCGCCAGTTCTCTGTGAGCGCTGTCAGATCGACGGTCAGCCGCAGGCCTGCGGAAGCGAAAACATCGTCATCTTCGAAGGGGATGGGAAAATCTGTCATGAATCGCCGTGAAGTAATGGAAGGAAATCGCCTGAGCCAGTCTAAAGCATGTCGCGCAAAAGTGTGCAGCGGTTTTGCGATAACGACATGTGTAAAACAAAGAGCTAAAGCGCAAGGAGCGAATCTGAAAGATCGCGACGCGCTTTAGAGAGCATTATGGCCAAGGGAAAGCGCGGGTGGTCACATACCACCCTTTGCCTGTCGTAGGATCACTTTTGTTCAAGACGCGTGCAGGCTTCCGCGATAATCTTTGTGGATGCAGAACGTATCGCAAAAAGAGGCGGCGGCGGCCATGCCGCTTGCGAACGTGGAATCGGCCCGTTTCTGGCGGGATGGCCGCTTCCGCGACATGGAGTGTTTGAGCGCCACCTTCCTGACGCACGAATATGCGCCGCATGCGCATGACACGTTCAGCATCGGCGCGATAGAAAGCGGCAGCCAGATCGCCACTCTGAGCGGCAGGCGGGAGGAAACCGGCCCGGGCGACCTTTATCTCATCGATCCCGGTGTGATCCATGACGGCGCTCCGGGCGGCGAAGGCTACCGCTACCGGATGATTTATCCCGATATGAAGCTGTTCGTCGATATTCTGGAGGATGTCACCGGCAAGGCCTTCCATGCGACACCCTCTTTCTCCGGCGGGCTTCCACGCGATCCACAGCTCGCCAGTGCCTTTCACGCCGCCCATCGAACGCTTGAGAGCGGGGCAGGCGCGCTGGAATCGGATGAAGGAATGTTTTCGGTGCTCGCAGCGATCTTTGCCCGTCACGGCAGCGCAATCATCGTTCCCGTCGATACGCAGGAACGAAGCGCGGTGGCCCGCGCCCGCGAATACCTCATCGAGAACTTCGACAGCGATGTCGGCCTCGAGGAACTGGCCGGAGTGGCGGGTTTGAGCCGCGCTCACCTCATCCGCGCCTTCCGCAAGGAGTATCACATCACCCCGCACGCTTTTCTGACGGATCGGCGCGTGCAGGTGGCTCGGCGGCTGCTGCGGCAGGGGCGCATGCCGGCCGATATTGCGCTCGAATGCGGTTTTGCCGATCAGGCGCATTTCACCCGGCACTTCAAGGCACGCACGGGCGTAACGCCCGGCCAATTCCGCATCGGCTGATCACTTTCGTTCAATACAGCCATGGCGGGCTCGGCTAATCCTCCGCGATCTTGATCGGGAGATTGCCATGTTGCAGCACAGCCGGCCCTCCGGCGAATTTCTTGCCGGAATGCGCGCCATTTTTCCGCTTGTTGTCGCCGTATTGCCGATCGGCCTGGTGTTCGGCGCGGTCGCGGCCACCAAGGGGCTTTCCCCGTTGGAAACGACGCTGATGAGCGCACTTGTCTTTGCGGGCGGTTCGCAATTCGTGGCCATGGACATCTGGACCCATCCGGCAAGCTGGATCGGCGTCGGCTTTGCAGCCCTGCTGGTCAATATCCGCCACGTGCTGATGAGCGCGTCGATCGGCGCGAAGATGCAGTCCTTCTCCGGCGTCAAACGGTATATCGCCATGCTGTTCCTCGCCGATGAACTGTGGGCCATGGCGGAATTCCGCGCGGGCAGCACACGGCTGACCCCGGCCTGGTATGCCGGCATCGTCACGCCCTTCTATCTCACCTGGGTCGGCTCTTCGCTGACAGGCGCACTGCTCGGCGCCTTTTTCGGCAATCCAGCGGTCATCGGCCTCGACTTCGCTTTTCCGGCTGTCTTCATCGTGCTCGTCATGGGTTTCTGGAAGGGGCGGGAAACTGGCGCCGTCCTTGCTGCAAGTGGTGCCGCATCCGTTGCGGTCCACCACTTCGTGCCGGGGGTCTGGTATATCGCCGCCGGCGCTCTGGCCGGGCTGGCAACGGCCCTATGGCAGGGCAGACTACGGGAGCAGGCGGCATGACGCTCGACCTCAACATCATCATCGTCATCCTCGCGATGGCAGCCGCAACGGTGTTCACCCGCGTCAGCGGCCTCGTGCTGATCCGTCATGTCGAGATGAATGAGCGGCGGAGAGCGGCGATCGAGGCCATTCCGCCGGCCGTGCTGATGGCGGTCATTGCACCGACCGCCTTTACGGCGGGCTGGGCAGAGACCTTGGCCTGCGCGGCAACGGCAATTGCCGCGCGCCGTCTGCCAATGCTTGTGAGCGTGGTGATTGGCGTCGCAACGGTTGCCCTGTTGCGGGCCTTCGGGCTTTGAACGAAATTGACGCGGAAGATCGCGTCAATGTTCCTCGTACTGTACGAACGAAGGATCGGCGAGATCGGCGAAGCGGGTGAATTCGGCCTGGAAGGCGAGTCTTACCGTGCCCGTCGGCCCGTGGCGCTGTTTAGCGATGATGACGTCGGCCGTACCCTTCACCTCATTGAATTTCGCTTCCCATTCCGGATATTTGGGATCGTTAAAATCGCGCGGTTCCGAATTTTTGACGTAGTATTCCTCGCGGAACACGAAGAGCACGACGTCGGCGTCCTGCTCGATCGAGCCGGATTCGCGAAGGTCGGAGAGCTGCGGCCGCTTGTCGTCGCGGCTCTCGACCTGACGCGAGAGCTGCGACAAAGCGATGATCGGAACGTTGAGTTCCTTGCCGAGCGCCTTCAGGCCGGTGGTGATCTGGGTGATTTCCTGCACACGGTTGTCGCTGGATTTGCCCGAGCCGGTCATCAGCTGGATGTAGTCGACCACCAGCACGTCGAGGCCACGCTGGCGCTTGAGACGGCGCGCACGCGCCGAAAGCTGGGCGATCGAGATGCCACCGGTCTGGTCGATAAAGAGCGGCACCTTCTGCATCATCATCGAGCAGGCGACGAGCTTTTCGAAATCGGCATCGTTGATGTCGCCGCGGCGGATCTTCGAGGAGGAGACTTCCGTCTGCTCGGAGATGATACGGGTGGCAAGCTGTTCCGACGACATTTCGAGCGAATAGAAGCCGACGACACCACCATTCTTTGCCTTTGTAGACCCGTCCGCCTGGACTTCGCCTTCGTAGGCGGCGGCGATATTGTAGGCGATGTTGGTGGCAAGCGAGGTCTTGCCCATGCCGGGGCGTCCGGCAAGCACGATCAAGTCCGAACGCTGCAACCCGCCCATCTTGGAATCCAGCGAATGGATGCCGGTGGAGATGCCGGAAAGCCCGCCGTCGCGCTCCTTGGCGACGGCCGCCATGTCGATGGCCAGCGCAACCGCATCGTTGAAGGCCTGGAAGCCGCCGTCGTAGCGGCCGTTTTCCGCCAGTTCGAAGAGGCGGCGTTCTGTATCCTCGATCTGCGACTGCGGCGGCATGTCGAGCGGCGCGTCATAGGCGATGTTGACGACATCCTCACCGATGGTGATCAGCGCCCGGCGCAACGCCAGATCATAGATCGCCCGGCCGTAATCCTCGGCATTGATGACGGTGACGGCATTGCTGACGAGGCTCGCCAGATATTGCGAAACCGTCATGTCGCCGACCTTTTCGTCGGCCTTCAGGAAGGTCTTGATCGTCACCGGATTGGCGATCTTGCCCATGCGGATGATATCGCCGGCAACCTCGAAGATCTTCCGGTGCAGCGGTTCATAGAGATGAATCGGCTTCAGGAAGTCCGACACCCGGTAATAGGCGTCGTTGTTCATCAGGATAGCACCCAGAAGCGCCTGCTCGGCTTCGATATTGTTGGGTGCTTCGCGATAATGCTGCTCCGAGGGAGCAACGGCTGCAATCTTTCGAGCGGCGTCGTTCATCATCATCCGTTCTGTCTTTTTCCAGTTCCGGATTTGCAATTCCGGACGCGAAAATCAAGAGGCTGCGAAGGGAGCGAGGGCTCGCTTCGCTTAAATCCTGAACGCTGTGCACGTTGTTCGACTTCTCCACAGTCCTGGGCGACGCAAAGGAGAAATACCGGCAGTGTCACCCGCACGACACGGTATGGCGCCGACTCAGCCATCCGTTTCGGAGAACTCTATTTTAGCGCGATGCGATAAGGCTCGCAGCAAAAACATCCGGAACATCCCCAACGAAAAAGCCCGGCGCGATGGCCGGGCTTCCTGTCGTGGATCGCTCCGAGGAGAATTATGCTTCGTCTTCGTCGACGCCGTCGGCTTCCGGATCGAAGAAATCTTCCGGACGCAGAGCGTCTTCGTCCACGCCGTAGATGGCGTCGACCGAGGTGAGTTCCTCGCCCTTGGACTGGCGCTCTGCCTCTTCGGCAGAACGAGCAACGTTCAGCTCGACATGGATTTCGACTTCGGCATGCAGCTGCAGCTCCACCTTGTGCAGGCCGATCGCCTTGATCGGCGTGTTGAGGTGAACCTGGTTGCGGCCGATGTTGAAGCCTTCGGCGGCGAGAATATCGACGACGTCACGGGCAGCGACCGAACCATAGAGCTGGCCGGTTTCGCCGGCCGAACGCACGACGATGAAGGACTTGCCGTCGAGAACGTCGGCAATCTTCTGGGCTTCCGACTTGCGCTCGAGGTTGCGGGCTTCGAGCGTCGAACGCTCGGCTTCGAAGCGGGTCTTGTTGGCGGCGTTGGCGCGCAGAGCCTTGCCGAGCGGCAGCAGGTAGTTGCGGGCAAAGCCGTCGCGAACCTTTACGGTTTCGCCCATCTGGCCGAGCTTGGAGATGCGTTCGAGAAGGATGACTTCCATTTTCTTTTACCTTTCTTGTGTCTCAGATTTTCGTGTCGGATTGTTTGGGGGCATCAGCATCTTTCGTCGGGGTCAGCGCGATCGCCTTGCGGGTATCGCTGAGACCGAGGACGAGGATGAGGAGAGCTGGCAACAGCATGAGCATCGAAGCCAGGTAGCTAAGGATGAGGGCCGGGATGCGCCAGTCCTTGCCGCGCGTGCGGAAATGCAGCGAGGCGAAACCGGAAAGCACGAAGCCGGCGCCGAAGGTGCCGATCACCGTCGCGCCGACCAGCGCCGGAACGCCGCCGAAGAAGCAGGCGGCAAGCCCGGCGAGGAAGATGAAGATCGAGTTGCGGTTCATGCGCAGCGACGAGGGAATGTCCTCGCGCGGGCGAAGGCCGCGGCCGGACGCCGCGACGATGCGCACGGCGAAATAATAGGCGGCAAACAGCATGCTCACCCACATGCCGCCCTGCAAAGCCGGCAGCATCAGCAGGATCAGCGACTTGGTCTGCGCGGTGGCTGCCGGATCGGGCATGAATTCCGGCTGCTGCTGCTTGACCGAGGTGATCAGCAGATCGACGATCGGATCGGTGATCTCCGGCCCATAGCCGATCATCACGCCGATGACGATGACGGCGATCGTCACCAAGCCGCAGAGATGCAGCAGGATATCGGAGAGCGGATACCAGGCAAGCAGATGGTCAGGGCCGCCGAGTTCGGAGGCGGGGCGAGCGAGATTGGCGAGGTGGCTGAGCCAGCCCGCTGGCAACAGCGTCACCAGCGTCATGATCAGCGCAAAGGAAGGCGAGATGAAGATCGCGCCGAGCGCCGCTGCAGTGGCAACGGCCGAGATCGCCGCGGCATTGCCCCAGCCGAGCCCGACGATCAGGATCGGCAGCGCCGAGGCCGTATAGAGGAGCGCGCTGAAAAACGACGGCTGCACGCTCGCGCCCAGCACCAGCAGGGCGGCGGTCAATCCGGCGAGTGCGCCGATCAGCAGCGTTTTAAGATCCGGTCGTTTCAAGGTCGCTGTCCTGCTTCATCAAGCAGTTAGAGGATGTTGCTGAATCGAATTCAGAAACGTCTCAACATGGGTTTTAAGAGTTCCGATCCGCGCCCATCGCAGAAGGGAGGCAACCCCCAGATTAGGAATCTGGGGGTCACATATTTGTTAGGCTACGACGTAGGGCAGCAGGCCGAGGAAACGGGCGCGCTTGATCGCCTGGGCGAGTTCGCGCTGCTTCTTCTGGGAAACGGCCGTGATGCGCGACGGAACGATCTTGCCGCGCTCGGAAATGTAGCGCTGCAGCAGACGTACGTCCTTGTAGTCGATCCGCGGCGCATTGGCGCCGGAGAACGGGCAGGTCTTGCGGCGACGATGGAACGGGCGGCGGACCGGAGCGGAGGAAGTTTCAGACATATCTCGGATCTCCCTTATACACGGTCTTCGCGCGGACGGCGCGGACGGTCTTCGCGGTCGCCGAAGCCACCTTCACGCGGCGGACGCGGGCCGCGGTCACGATCGCCGAAGCCGCCTTCACGCGGGCCACGGCCGCCTTCACGCGGACGGTCGTCGCGGTCGCGCTTCTGCGTCATGGCAGACGGACCTTCTTCATGCTTCTCGACGGCGATCGTCATGTAGCGAAGAACGTCTTCGCTGATGCGCATCTGACGTTCCATTTCCTGGACGGCAGCAGCCGGTGCATCGATGTCCATCAGGGCGTAGTGCGCCTTGCGGTTCTTCTTGATGCGGTAGGTGAGGGACTTGAGGCCCCAGTTCTCGATACGCCCGACTTTACCGCCGTTAGCTTCGATCACACCCTTGTACTGTTCTACGAGGGCATCGACCTGCTGAGCGGAAATATCCTGCCGGGCAAGGAATACATGTTCATAAAGAGCCATGACAGCTTTGCCTTTCTTGCGTTTGGTTCAACCCGATATTCGGCGGCTAAGCCTCAACGACTGCTCCTGATTGGGCGGACCCAGGCAAGAAAGCGTTTCCGAGACGGTCGAGAGCGGAGACACGGGAGGCTGGAACGCTTCCGTTCCGAACGATTTCCAACAGAAAACCGGCCCTCCGTTCAGCCACCAGCCAGAAGACCGGGTTAACGAACAGGGCGGCTTATACGGATTTTTCGGGCAAACGCAAGCTCAATCGGACACTCGAGCCCGACGCAGACCAATCGGTAGCGTCGGGCTACTGCAGAATTCCTTAAATCGAAATCAAGAAATATAATCAGAGCGGCAGCGGATACTGCCGATGCACCTTGGCGATCTCCGCCAGCACCTCGTTAGAAAGCGTCAGCTCGGCCGCGCCGATATCGACTTTCAGCTGCTCCATCGAGGTTGCGCCGATGATGGCCGAGGCCATGAAGGGTCGCGACAGGCAGAAGGCGATCGCCATGGCCGTCGGGTCGAGGCCGTATTTGGCCGCGATCGCCACATAGGCTTTGGTCGCCGGCTCCTGCAGCGGCTGCAGGCGGCCGCCGATATCGTGGTTGATTGAGCCGCGCGAGCCCTTCGGCCTGGCGCCATCGACATATTTGCCGGTCAGAATGCCGCCGGCGAGCGGCGAATAGGCAAGCAGCCCGACATCCTCGTGATGCGACAGTTCGGCGAGATCGAGGTCGAAATGGCGGTAGAGCAGATTGTATTCGTTCTGGACGCTGGCAACGCGCGGCAGGCTCTTCTGTTCTGACAGTGTCAGGTATTTCTGGATGCCCCAGGTGGTTTCGTTGGAAAGGCCGATCGCCCGGATCTTGCCTTCCTTCACCAGTGCGCCGAGCGTTTCCAGGATGTCGAGCATATTGGTGACGGCCTGGTCGCGATCCTGATTGAAGGGATTATAGCTCCAGTTCTGACGGAAATGAAAATGACCGCGGTTCGGCCAGTGGATCTGGTAGAGATCGACGTAATCCGTCTTCAGCCGCGTGAGGCTCGCTTCGAGCGCCAGGCGGATATTCTTCGCATCCGCGCCTTCGCCGCCGCGTATATAGTCGCGGCCGCGGCCGGCGACCTTGGTGGCGAGCACGATATCTGCTCGCTTGCCTGATTTGCCGAACCAGCTGCCGATATAGTCTTCGGTCCGGCCCTGCGTTTCCGGCGAAACGGGGGTGGTCGGGTAGAGTTCGGCGGTATCGAAGAAGTTGACGCCCTTTTCGACGGCGTAATCCATCTGCGCGTGCGCGTCGGTTTCGCTGTTCTGCGAGCCCCAGGTCATGGTGCCAAGGCAAATCTCTGAAACGGAAATGCCGGTGCGGCCGAGCGAATTGTACTGCATGGGAAAACCTTGGGAGAGAGGTGAAGCCTTAGGGAGGGTCCGCGCAAATTTAGGCTCGATTTGACGGAGCGCAAGAGCAAAAGCCTGGTATTTGCGCCGGGGATAAAGGCTTTGCGGGGAATGGGCCGCCACTTGGCTCTGCCGGAAAGCTTGACTCTGCCCGAAAGAATGTCAATTGGAGGCAAAACAGCCTCATGGGCGCAATCAGGGGCATCAGCCAGGGACACGAGAATGACCATTGCTTTCACTTTTCCCGGTCAGGGCAGTCAGGCCGTAGGCATGGGCAAGGATCTCGCCGAGAATTTCGCCGAAGCCCGCGCTGTTTTCGAAGAGGTCGATGCGGCGCTCGGTGAAAAGCTTTCGGACGTCATGTTCAACGGTCCCGAGGATACGTTGACCCTGACGGCGAACGCCCAGCCGGCGCTGATGGCTGTCTCGATCGCCGTCGTCCGCGTCCTGGAGGCCAAAGGGCTGGATCTGAAGTCCAAGGTCGCCTACGTCGCCGGCCACTCGCTCGGCGAATATTCGGCACTTTGCGCCGCCGGCACCTTTTCGGCCGCCGACACGGCGCGGCTGTTGCGCATCCGCGGCAATGCCATGCAGGCGGCCGTCCCCGTCGGCGTCGGCGCTATGGCCGCGATCATCGGCCTCGAACACGCCGACGTCGTCGCCGTCTGCGAGGCGGCCGCCGTCCTCGGCGCCTGCCAAATCGCCAACGACAATGGCGGCGGCCAGATCGTCATCTCGGGTGAGAAGGCAGCTGTCGAAAAGGCCGCTGGCCTGGCGACCGACAAGGGCGCCAAGCGCGCCATTCTGCTGCCGGTCTCAGCACCGTTCCATTCGACACTGATGGCGCCCGCCGCCGAGGCCATGCGCGAAGCGCTGGCAACAGTCGCCAAATCAGATCCCGTCGTGCCCCTCATTGCCAATGTCCGTGCCGCGCCCGTGACCAGCGCCGATGAGATCGCCGGCCTCCTGGTCAAGCAGGTGACCGGTCAGGTGCGTTGGCGCGAGACGGTGGAATGGTTCGCCGGCAATGGCGTGACGACGCTTTATGAACTCGGTTCCGGCAAGGTGCTGACCGGCCTTGCGCGGCGCATCGACAAGACGATCGTCGGCATCTCCGTCAACGGTCCAGCGGATATCGACGCGACTGTTGCCGCCCTCATGGCCTGATTGGTATTTCCAGATATCCAAAGATCCGGATATCCAAAGATCCAGATATCCAAAGATAAGGAACGTTTCCATGCTCGATCTTTCCGGCCGCAAGGCTCTCGTCACCGGCGCATCGGGCGGTATCGGCGAAGAAATCGCCCGCCTTCTTCATAAGCAGGGCGCTATCGTCGGTCTGCACGGCACCCGCGTCGAGAAGCTGGAAGCGCTGGCCGCCGAACTCGGCGAGCGCGTCAAGATCTTCCCGGCAAACCTTTCCGACCGCGATGAGGTCAAGGCGCTTGGCCAGAAGGCCGAGGCCGAACTCGAAGGCGTCGATATCCTCGTCAACAATGCCGGCATCACCAAGGACGGCCTGTTCGTGCGTATGAGCGACGAGGATTGGGACGCCGTTCTTGAAGTGAACCTGACGTCGACCTTCCGGCTGACGCGCGAATTGACCCATCCGATGATGCGTCGCCGCTATGGCCGCATCATCAACATCACCTCCATCGTCGGCGTCACCGGCAATCCGGGCCAGACCAATTACTGCGCCTCCAAGGCCGGCATGATCGGCTTCACCAAGTCGCTGGCCCAGGAGATCGCAACCCGCAACGTAACGGTCAACTGCGTGGCGCCAGGCTTTATCGAAAGCGCCATGACCGGCAAGTTGAACGACAAGCAGAAGGAAGCGATCATGGGAGCGATCCCGATGAAGCGCATGGGCACGGGCGGTGAGGTTGCTTCGGCGGTCGCTTATCTTGCGTCCTCCGAGGCTGCCTATATGACGGGCCAGACACTGCACGTAAACGGCGGCATGGCGATGATCTGAAACGACAAACCGCTGGCATGGGGATATTTCCGCCAATAGCATGTTGAGCAATCACGAACCGTTGATTTTCTCGCTTTGCGGCAGACATAAAGCATGTTAAGCGGGCCATGACTGTCAACAGTCGTCCCGAGAAAGCAGACGGACCGGCCGGCTTTTTGCAAGCCTGGACCATCTCTGAAGCCGGGTAAACGAGTTTGCCGAGGATGTCTGAAAACATCGCAGGCTGAAACAGGGTAGGGGTGCCGCAACGGCATTCCGATCAGGACATAAGGTCGAGGAAACCGACATGAGCGATATCGCAGAACGCGTAAAGAAAATTGTTATTGATCATCTTGGCGTCGATGCCGACAAGGTCGTCGAGAGCGCCAGCTTTATCGACGATCTGGGCGCCGACTCGCTCGACACGGTCGAACTTGTCATGGCTTTCGAAGAAGAATTCGGCGTTGAAATTCCTGACGATGCTGCCGACTCGATCCTGACGGTCGGCGATGCCGTGAAGTTTATCGAGAAGGCCCAGGCCTGATCTGGTAATTTTAAGAAAGGGCGGGCCTGGAGTCCGCCCTTTTCTTTTCGGCATATTTCTCCATAGAACATAAGAGACGGGGGAAAGCACGCGATGAGACGTGTCGTCATAACGGGTACCGGCATGGTATCACCCTTAGGATGCGGAACCGAGGTGACGTGGTCCCGGCTGCTTGCCGGCCAGAACGGCGCCCGCCTGGTCACCGAATTCGAGGTCGACGACCTTCCCGCCAAGATCGCCTGCCGCATTCCCATTGGCGACGGCACCGACGGCACCTTCAATGTCGATCAGTGGATGGAGCCGAAAGAGCAGCGCAAGGTCGATCCCTTCATCATCTTCGGCATGGCCGCCGCCGACATGGCGCTTGCCGATGCCGGCTGGCATCCCGAGACCGATGAGGACCAGATCGCCACCGGCGTGCTGATCGGCTCCGGCATCGGCGGCATCGAAGGCATTGTCGAGGCAGGTTACACCCTGCGCGACAAGGGCCCACGCCGCATCTCCCCCTTCTTCATTCCCGGCCGCCTGATCAACCTCGTCTCCGGCCAGGTCTCGATCCGCCACAAGCTGCGCGGACCCAATCATTCGGTCGTCACCGCCTGCTCGACAGGCGCGCATGCGATCGGCGATGCCGCGCGGCTGATTGCACTCGGCGATGCCGACGTCATGGTCGCCGGCGGCACGGAATCCCCGGTCAGCCGCATTTCGCTCGCTGGCTTTGCCGCCTGCAAGGCGCTGTCGACACAGCACAACGACGATCCGCAGAAGGCCTCGCGCCCCTATGACCGCGACCGCGACGGCTTCGTCATGGGCGAGGGCGCCGGCATCGTCGTGCTCGAAGAGCTCGAACACGCCAAGGCGCGCGGCGCCAGGATCTATGCCGAAATCGTCGGCTACGGCCTGTCGGGCGACGCCTATCACATCACTGCGCCGTCCGAAGACGGCGAGGGCGCCGGCCGTTGCATGGCGATGGCGCTGAAGCGCGCCGGCCTGACGCCGGCCGATATAGATTACATCAACGCCCATGGCACCTCGACCATGGCCGACACGATCGAACTCGGCGCCGTCGAGCGGCTGGTCGGCAATGCGGCGTCGAATATCTCGATGTCTTCGACCAAATCGGCAACCGGGCATCTTCTCGGTGCTGCGGGCGCGATCGAGGCGATTTTCACCACGCTTGCCATCCGCGACAATATCGCGCCGCCGACGCTCAATCTCGACAATCCCGAACGCGAGACGGCGATCGATCTTGTTCCGCACAAGGCACGTGAGCGAGAAATCAATGTGGCGCTGTCCAACTCGTTCGGATTTGGCGGCACGAACGCGTCGCTCGTCCTGCGCCGTTACGCGCAATAACGGTCCTGTCCGCGCGGTGTAATGGGTCTCCCTTGCGCCGCAACCGTCCTCTGCGTTGCGTAGCAGGGCGCGCCCGAGCATAACGAGCGGAAGCGCCGTTGAACGGCGGCAGAACCTGCTTTTGCCGCATTGCTTCGCGAAATAGCGAAGTGAGGGTCAAGTTTTAGAGGACTGCCGGTGAGCGATACGACGAACCAGAGCAACGATACCCCGCAGGGTGAGAACGGCCGGCAAGCGCAGAAGGGGCCGATCATCCCGAAGTCGCCCAGCGAAGCCCTGCGTCCGGAGCGCGTTCCGGAGCCGCCGAAACGGTCCAAGAAAGCCCGCGGCCAGGTGGTTCTTTTCCTGAACTTCATCATGACGATGGCAGTTGTGGTCTGCGTCGTCGCCATCATCGCCTTCTACTACGCCACATCGACCTATCGGAACCCTGGTCCGCTGCAGACCAATACCAATTTCATTATCCGCAATGGCGCCGGTCTGGCCGAAATTGCGACGAACCTCGAGCGCAACGCGATCATCAGCGATGCCCGCATCTTCCGTTATCTCACGGCAACGCATCTTTCTGCCGGCGAGAGCCTGAAGGCCGGTGAATATGAGATCAAGGCCAGAGCCTCGATGAGCGATATCATGGAGCTTCTGAAGTCGGGCAAATCCATTCTCTATTCTGTTTCCTTCCCCGAGGGTCTGACGGTCCGCCAGATGTTCAATCGCATGCTGGAGGATAAGGTGCTGGAAGGCGACCTGCCGGCCGCCCTTCCGGCTGAGGGCAGCCTTCGCCCGGATACCTACAAGTTCTCGCGTGGCACCAAGCGCTCGGAAATCATCCAGCAGATGGCGGCGGCACAGCAGAAGATCGTCGATCAGATCTGGGACAAGCGCGACTCTTCGCTGCCGCTGCGGTCCAAGGAAGAGTTCGTGACGCTCGCCTCGATCGTCGAAAAGGAAACCGGCGTTGCCGACGAACGAGCCCATGTCGCCTCGGTTTTCCTGAACCGCCTCGGCAAGGGCATGCGCCTGCAGTCCGACCCGACGATCATCTACGGTCTCTTCGGCGGCGACGGCAAACCGGCCGACCGGCCGATCTACCAGTCGGACCTGAAGCGGGAGACGCCATTCAACACCTATGTCATCAAGGGTCTGCCGCCGACGCCGATCGCCAATCCCGGTAAGGATGCGCTTGAGGCCGTTGCCAATCCCTGGAAGACGCAGGATCTCTATTTCGTCGCCGACGGCACCGGCGGCCATGTTTTCGCTGCTACGCTCGAAGAGCACAACGCCAACGTCAAGCACTGGCGCAAGCTCGAAGCCGACAAGGGCTCCGATCCGAGCATCGCCGTCGACGGCCAGCCGGAAGAACAGCCGGCGGATGACGGCGCGACCGTCGTGCCGCCGAAGAAAAAGAAGATCAACTGATAGTTTCTGGAGGCTCGGATGGCTTTGCAGTCCATGACCGGTTTTGCGCGGCGCGAGGGAACGAGCGGCCGCTGGCGTTGGGCATGGGAACTGCGCTCGGTCAACGGCAAGGGCCTCGATCTGCGGCTGCGCCTGCCATCCGGCCTCGAACGCATGGAGGCGGATGTCCGCCGCCTCGCAGGCGAAAGCTTCAGCCGCGGCAACCTGCAGGCATCGCTCTCCGTCACCGCCGACGAGAACCGCTTCGAGGCGGTGCTGAACAAGCAAGCGCTTGCCGCCGTGCTTGCCATGCGCGAACAATTGGACGGGATCATCGATCCGGCGCCGCTGAAGCTCGATACGCTGCTTCTGGTGCGCGGCATCGTCGAATTCCGCGAAAGCGAGGATGGCGAGGAAGCGCTTGCCGCTCGTGATGCCGATATCGCGGCCGGCCTGTTGGCCGCGCTTTCCGATCTGAGAGCCATGCGAGAGCAGGAAGGGGCGGCGCTGACCCGCATTCTCCTCGACCATGTCACGACAATCGAAGGTCTGGCGCGCACGATCGAGGCCGACCCCTCGCGCTCGCCGCAGGAGATCGCCGCGCGGCTGGCCGGTCAGGTCGCCTTGCTGATGGACGGCATGGCCGCGCTCGACCGCGACAGGCTGCATGCCGAAGCCGCGTTGCTGGCGACCAAGGCGGATCTGCGCGAGGAAATCGATCGTCTGAAGGCGCACGTCGCCGCAGCGCGCGATCTCCTGGTGAAAGATGGCCCCGCTGGACGCCGGTTGGACTTCCTTGCACAGGAATTTAACCGCGAATCGAATACCATCTGCTCGAAGTCGAATGCCTCGGCGGTCACCGCCGCCGGCATCGAGCTGAAAGTTGTGATCGACCAGTTCCGCGAGCAGGTCCAGAATTTGGAGTAGGACATGAATCCGGCGAAATCCTCGCCCGTCCAGATCGCCCGCCGCGGTCTGATGCTTGTCATCTCGTCGCCGTCGGGCGCCGGCAAGTCCACCATCGCGCGCACGCTGCTGGAGAAGGACAGGCAAATCGGCCTCTCCGTCAGCGTCACCACGCGCCAGCGCCGCCCGAGCGAAATCGAGGATGTGCATTACCACTTCAAGAGTGTGCGCGAGTTCGAGCGGATGCGCGATAGCGACGCGCTGCTCGAATGGGCCGAGGTGCATGGCAATTTCTACGGCACGCCGCGCGAGCCTGTCGAGCAGGCCATGGCCGAGGGCCGCGACATGCTCTTCGATATCGACTGGCAGGGCGCCCAGCAACTGCAGGAGAAGATGTCGGCCGACGTGGTTTCGATCTTCGTGCTGCCGCCGACCATGACCGAGCTGCAATCGCGCCTGCACCGCCGCGCCGAGGATTCCGAGGAGGTCATCCAGACGCGCCTCGCCAACAGCCGCGCCGAGATCGCCCACTGGCGAGAATATGACTATGTCATCGTCAACGACGATCTCAACGCCGCCTTCGACGCCGTCCAGTCGATCGTCAAAGCCGAACGCCTGCGCCGCGACCGCCGCCATGGCATGTTCGACTTCGTCCGCGAGTTGCTGGAAGAGACGCCGTCGCTTTAGGATAGATGCTGAGAAGCTTGAGCGGTAGCTGCGCTTAGAGAAGCATGGACGCGCCGCGATCGAGATAGGTGTCCAGGAACTGCTCCAGACGCGGATTTCGCGGTTTCTTGAACACGTCTTGCGGCGCTCCGGTAAACAGTACCTTGCCGTGGTCGAGGAAGATGATCTGCTGGCCGACCGTCGCGGCGAAGCCGATCTCGTGCGAGACCACGACCATGGTCATGCCCTCGGCCGCCAGATCGCGCATGACGTTCAGCACCTCGCCTGTTAGCTCTGGATCGAGCGAAGAGGTCGGTTCGTCGAACAGCATGATCTTGGGCTTGAGCGCCAATGCGCGGGCAATGGCGACACGCTGTTGCTGGCCGCCGGAAAGCTGCGAGGGATAATGCCCGGCACGCGCTTCCAGCCCGACTTTCACAAGCTGAGCCAACGCCAGATCCTCGGCCTGTTTGCGGCTCAGCCTGTGAACCATCTTGAGTGCCTCGCTGACATTGCCGAGCGCCGTCATGTGCGGCCAAAGATTAAACTGCTGGAAAACCATGCCGATCTGGGCGCGGATTGTTCGGTTCATAGCCGCAGGAACGCGCTCTCGCATACCGTCGGCGTTCTCGCTGAAGCCAAGTACCTCGCCATTGATGGCAATCGTGCCGCGGGTCGCCTCTTCGAGAAAGGCCATGCAGCGTAAAAGCGTGCTCTTGCCGGAGCCGGAAGGGCCGATCAGGCACGAGACTTGTCCCTGCGCTATCTCGAGGTCGATGCCTTGCAGGACAGTGGAATCCCCGAACTTCTTGATAAGATTTTTGACTGCGATTGCGGGAACGCTCATGCGTTGAAAAACCTGAATCTGGAAAGTTTCGTTTCGGCGAGATTGCCAAGCCGGCCGGTGAATTCGACCAGCACCCAATAAAAGAGCGCCAGCGCGGAAAGCGCTTCCACGAAGGCGTATTGCTGCGAACCTATGGCGCTCAATGTCGCCGTCAGTTCCGGCACTGTAATGATCGAAAGTACTGCCGTCTCCTTCATGAGGATCACCGCCATGTTCACCGACGGCGGCAGCACCAGCATGGTCATTTCCGGCAGCAGGATGCGCCTGACGATCTGCCCTTGCGTGAGGCCGACGCATTCACCGGCTTCGATGTGCCCCCTTGGGACGGCCCGAAAGCCGGAGCGGAAAATTTCGCTAAAATAGGCTGCACCATAGATCGAGATGCCGATCAGCCCGGCGGGTAGGGGATCCAGCGACAGACCGACGAAAGGACCACCATAATAGACTAGGAAGATCTGGATCAGGAAGGGCGTGCCGCGCAGCACCGCGACGATAAGACCGAGCGCCTTATCGACCGCCAGTCCGCCATATTGCCTGCCGACAGCCAGCAGAAAGCCAAGGGCGGCGGCGGCAATCGTGCCGAAAACCCAAATCATGATCGTGACGCCCGCGCCGCTGACGATCGCAGGCCATTGCTCGATGAGGACGTTGATGTCGAAGCTCATCGGGGCGCTCCAGGAAGTGAGCGTTCGATCAGGCCGCCGGCCAATGCGACGATCCAGTTGATCACCAGATAGATCAAGCCGGCAGACGCGAAGAGCTGCAGGGGCAGAAAGGTGCTGCCGGCGAGATCCTGCGCCATGCGCGTCAATTCGACAATGCCGACGACGGAGACGAGAGACGACGCCTTGAGAATGAGGATCGCTTCATTGACGAGGGCAGGCAATGTCAGGCGAAGGGCGGTCGGAACCTTGATGCGGCGAAAGATCTGACCGGGCGTCAAGCCGACCATTTCAGCGGATTCGACCAGCCCGACGGGAACGCTGGCAAAGCCGCCCCGCAGGTTCTCCGCTTGATAAGCGGCGGTACAGAGCGACAGGCCGATGACTGCCGCCACAACGCTTGGCACATTGATGCCAATAACTGGCAAAAGATTGTAAATCAGCAGCAATTGTACGAGCAGCGGCACGCCGCGAAAAAAGCTGATAAAAATCCGGGCAGGCAGCACCAGATGGCGCCGCAGCGAAAGCAGCATGCCCGACAGCAGGATCGCGATGGCGAAACCGATCAGGATTGATACGACGCTGATCGTGACCGTATAGATCGACGCCTGCAGCAGCAATTCGAAGAGTTTGAAGGACATGAGGGTTGGATGTCGTCCCCTTGGCAGTCATGAAACCAGATATGCTTCCAATCATGCCCCGGTACATCCGGGGCATGATCGGTGATGACGATCAATCGATCAGAATGCTGGGTCCTTGACCGAATCCGGGGTGTCAAAGGTCGCACCGAACCACTTCTTCTGCAGCGAGGCCATTCTGCCGTCGGCCTTTATCTTCAGCATCGCGGCATCGATCGCATCCATTAGCGGCGCGTGATCGGTATCCTTCAGGCCGATAAAGCCGAAATAGGATTTTTTGCCGAAGGGCGGCAGCACGACTTCGAAGACACCCTCACGCTGCTTGGCAACGAAAGCGATGTTCGGCAGAGAGTTTGCCACGCCGGCGATGCGGCCGGCGGCAAGATCGGCATAGGATTCGGTAAAGGCCGGATATTCACGAATGTCTGCTTTCGTCGGCAATGTGTCGGAGAATTCCTTGAGCTGATCGAGCTGCGAGGTTGCCTTGCCGACGCCGATCTTCTTACCAGCGATGTCTTCCGGCTTGCCGATGGTTTGATCGCCCGCCTTTTTGAGAATGGCTATGGTCGCTTCGGCCAGCGGCGGCGTGAAGCGATAGCGCTCCATGCGTTTCTTGGTAATCGTCGCCGGGCCGGCCACCACGTCGAATTTTCCGGCTTCCAAAGCAGGGAAAACGCCATCCCAGGGCAACGTCACCCACTCGATCTTCACACCGAGCTCCTTGCCGATCTCGTTAAAAAGATCGACGTTCAATCCGACATGCTCACCAGCGTCGATGAAGTCAAAGGGTGCGAAGGCCGTCTCGGTGCCGACCTTCAGGGTGCCGGCGGCCTTGACCGCCGCCAGCGTATCTGCAGCGTGCGCGGAAAATGTCGCCCCGAGCAGGAACGCGGCGCTCATCAACCCTTTGAGCAATGAATTCTTCTTCATGATCTTCTCTCCAGTTTTTGCCCTTCCAGCGGAAGAGTCCAGGTTCCCCAGCGTATTCCCGCCGAACGAGCTTCTCTGGCTCGCTTTTGTCTATACAAATAGATATAGCTCAGCATACAGTGTCAATGTAAAAGTCTTGAAACGCAAAAAACGTGCCGGACCTTTGGCCGAAACCGCCTCGCATCGAGGCCAGGATCTGAACGCCGTCGCGGGATCGAGGTGAATGTTGGTCTCAATTCATCAGAGAATCTTCGGAGACATCGAGGCGAAGATCATGAATGGCGACTGGAAACCTGGCCAGCGTATCCCGATCGAGCACGAACTCGCCGACCAATACCAATGCTCGCGGATGACCGTCAACAAGGCGCTGTCGGCGCTCGCCGAGCGCGGCATGATCGTCCGGCGGCGCAAGACAGGCTCCTTCGTCGCCTCGCAGCAGATCGATCGCACGGTCATGGATATTCAGGATATCAGTACCGCGGCGGAGCTTGCCGGGCACGAGCACGACCACCGCATTCTGAAGCGGCAGATAGAGAAACTGGATACGTCAGGCGCCGTCTTATTGGGTGAAAGGCCGGGTGCGGAGGTTCTCAAGCTGCAATGTCTGCATCTCGTTGACGGCAAGCCGAACGCCATCGAGCGACGCATCATCATGCTTGATGCCGTACCGCTTGCCAGGAATGAAAACTTCGCATCCGTTCCGCCGGCAAAATGGTTGCTGGAGCAGGTGCCGTGGTCGAAGGCAAGGCACATCATTCGCGCCGTTTCCGCAGATCCGGCAACCGCCAGGCTGCTCGAGACCGAGCGTGGTGACGCCTGCCTGACGCTCATTCGCCAGACATGGCAGAATGGCCGGACCGTCACCTATGTCGAGATCACCCATCCCGGCGACCGCTTTCAATTCGCCGGTGACTTTCAGCCGACCGAGCAGGAAATGTCCGACCATTCGTCCCGGAGAAACGCAACGTGAGTGCGCCCCGCCGCTTCAAAGCCATTCCGCTTAAAGGTTTGCAGGCCTTCGAAGCCGTCGGCCGCTGCGGCAGCGTGACGGCCGCTGCCCTGGAATTGAATGTTTCGCCCGGGGCGATCAGCCAGCAGGTGCGCAAGATCGAAAGCTTTCTCGGCGTGACGCTTCTGGAGCGCAACGGCCGCACCGCGGAGCTGACCCTCTGGGGCAGGCTGTATCATCAGGAGATATCAAAAGGCTTCGAGCAATTCGCGATTGCCGAACGTATGCTGGAGCGGGCACGCAATGAAAATGCCCTTGTCCTGAGTGCCTTGTCTTCCGTCGTCAATAAGTGGATCGGCCGGCTTATCTTCGGCTGGCAGGCGCTTCATCCGGATGCACATGTCCGGATCATCGGTCGCGACAGTGAGCCGCGTATGGGCTTCGACGAAATCGACTTTCGCATCAGCTACGGGTCGGACGTGCTGCAGCACGAGCATTACAGTGAACTATTCCGCGACTGGGTCGTGCCCGCCTGCTCGCCGGCGCTCATTCAAAAGCGTAAGCCGTCGGCATCTGAACTTTTCGACTATCCACTACTGCATGTCGAATGGGAAAGGCACTTCACCCCGTACCCCAGCTGGGTCGATTTCGCCGCGAAAGTAGGCGTGGCTCTCAGGGAAACGACGCCTGGACTGTCCTTCACCTTGTCAAGCAGTGCGATTGATGCTGCCGTCAACAAACGTGGCTTCGTCCTCGCGCAAATGTCGATGATCGCCGATGAGCTGGAAGCTCAGACGCTCGTCATCCCTCTCGATATCCGGATACCGCTTCGCGAAAGTTATTTCCTGGCCTGGGATAGGTCAGCGCTGCAGAAATCCCATGGTGCCGCCTTCCGCGATTGGCTGATGACGATTTCGCGGCAGCAGGCACGGATTTCCGCCCCGCAATGAAGATCTTGCCAATCTTTTAGAAAAACTAAAATGAAAGATAGTTCAGCACCATTGCTCAAAAAATCGGCGCGGGGATAATTTGCGCAATCATCAATATTAGAGGCTGGAATTTCATGGCGCGCAAGATGAAGCTCGGCACCTTTGTCTACACGTTCGGCTTCCATCCGGCATCGTGGCTTCATCCTGCCAGCGATATCAACGGCGCCAATGACTTTGCCCATCTTCTTGATGTTGCCAAACGGTCGGAGGCGGCAAAGTTCGACTTCATGTTCATGGCGGATTCACCCGCTGCAGCCGTCGGCGATCCTGATGCTCTCGCTCGTATTCCCACCAAGATGAACCGCTTCGAGCCGCTTTCACTGCTATCGGCGCTGTCGGTCACCACACAGAACCTTGGTCTGGTCGCAACCGTGTCGACGAGCTACTACGAGCCTTATAACGTCGCGCGCCTCTTCGCCTCGATAGATCATCTGAGCGGCGGCCGCGCCTGTTGGAATGTCGTCACCTCCGACCATGACGAGACCGGCTACAATTTCAATCGCGAGGGCCTGGATCCGCATGCCTTGCGCTATGAGCGAGGCAACGAATTCGTCGACGTCGTCTTCGGCCTGTGGGATAGTTTTGAGGACGGCGCCCTACTTCTCGACCGCAAGAGCGGGGTCTATTACGACAAGACCAAACATCATACGCTGAACCACAAGGGTAAGCATTTCCAAGTGCGCGGTCCCCTCAATATCGCCCGGACACCCCAGGGCCGCCCGGTTATCGCGCAGGCCGGTGGCTCCGAACCCGGCATGGAGATGGCGGCGCGCACGGCGGAGATCGTCTTCAGCCTCGCGTCCAACATCGACCGCAACCGGGCCTTCTATGAAAATGTGAAAAAACGCATGCCGGCCTATGGACGCGACCCGGATGATCTCAAGATCATGCCGGGCGTCGTCATCAATGTCGGTGAGACCAGAGCCGAAGCGCAGGCGAAGGTCGATTATCTGATCGACAAGATGCATCCCGATGTTGGTCGCTTGATGCTTTCGGAATTCCTGGAGGCGGATCTGCGCGGCGTGCCTCTGGACAAGGCCTTTCCGATGGACTGTCTGCCGGAGGCGCCGAAGGGCTCGCGGGCGCTCTTCGACGAACTGGTCGACTTCGTCAAGAACGGCCGCACCGTAGGAGAACTCATCCGCCATTATGCGGAAAAGCATACGGGCAACGGCATGACCGGCACGCCGGCCGAAATCGCCGACTTCATGGAGGAATGGTTCGAGACGCGCGCCGCCGACGGCTTCATCCTGATGTTCCCGACCTTGCCGGCAAGCCTCGACGATTTCGTGACGCTTGTGTTGCCGGAACTGCGTCGCCGCGGATTGTTTCGCGAGGAATAT
Organism: Rhizobium phaseoli; assembly: GCF_010668805.1. GTDB lineage: Bacteria > Pseudomonadota > Alphaproteobacteria > Rhizobiales > Rhizobiaceae > Rhizobium > Rhizobium phaseoli_A. Next base: position 71,309 of record NZ_WUFT01000005.1, read on the forward strand.
GAAGGTTCGACACTTCGCGAGAATCTCGGGCTCTCCATGCCCGCCAATCGGTTCGCGACCCCCGCCTGATCAGCGCAGGCGTTCACCGAGCAGGCCGATCGAAGCTGTATCGGCGTTGGCAAAGGCCAGGCGCAGATATCGCTCCTGGCCTTCGCCGAAATAAGCGCCGGGGATCGAGATGATACCTGCCTGTTTCGCAAGCCGTTCGGCGACCACCGTGGACGGCTGATCGGCGAAGGGATGGCGGATAAAAGCAAAATAGGCGCCGATCGCGGCGATATCCCAGCCGGGCAGCTCAGCGATCACTGCCTTCAGCGCATCTGCCCGCCTGGCGATTTCCAGCCGGTTGCCGGCCCGCCAGGTTGCCAGCACCGGCAAGGCCTCGGCGACGGCATGCTGCGCTGAGCGCGGCGCGCAGATCTGCATATTGTCCATGACCTTGGTGATCTCGGCGAGCAGCTTCGGTCCCGCCGTAATTGCGCCGAGCCTGTGGCCGGGAATGCAGAAGGACTTCGAGAAGCTGTAAAGGAGAACGAGCGTTTCCTCCCATCCGGGTTCGGAGAGCAGCGCGTGGGGAGGCCCGTAACCCTCCGCCAGGAAATCGCGATAGGTCTCGTCCAGGATCAGCCAGGCGCCGTATTTCCGGCACAACAGGAAGAGGTCGTGCAGCAGCGCCGGCGGATAGATCGCGCCGGTCGGATTGTTGGGCGTGACGATCGCCAGCACGCGCGCTCCGGCAGCCAGCGCTTGTTCGGTGGATGCGAGATCAGGAAGAAATCCATTGGCCGCGTCACATACGACCAGCGCACGCTTGATCCCGAGCATGGCCAGTGTCGTATCGTGATTGAAATAGAAGGGATTGGTCAGTGCGACGGTTTCGCCGGCGCCTGCAAGCGCGATGGCCGCACACATGAAGGCTTGATTGCAGCCGGAGGTGATGTGGACATTCTCAGCACCGACCGGCGCACCGTAAAGCTCGCTTACATGTCGCGCATAGGCCGTCCGCAAGACCGCCTCTCCCTCGATCGGTCCGTAGCCGGTCATGGCCTGCGATGCGGCGGCCTCGCCGAGCAGCCGCAGCATCTCCGGATGCGCCGGATAGCCCGGCACGGCTTGCGAGAGATCGATGAGCGCGCCCTTTCCACCGGTATATTCGCGGCTCCAGGCAATGACAGAGGGAATTGGTGGGGGTGAAAGACGAGCAACGAGCGAATTGGCGGCAGCGATTGGCATATCGATTATCCTTTTGAAATCGATTGCTACACCGATATCGCTCGCGTTCTCAACCGCTTTGTCGAAGACCAAAAGACAGGCGCTCACAACGCCGGCATCGACGATCTCCCGCCGTTTAGAAAATCTAAAAATGAACGCATTCGCCGCCGCCTTGTTGCCTCGGCAGGCCCGGCCTATTGAATGTCAGGGGAGCTGCTGAAGACACGCTGATCAGCAACCTGCGCCCGACAAGCACGCTCAACCCAAAGCCTCTGAAAGGTGATTGCATGCCTCGGCAGGACAGACTGAAACTTGGCATCGGAGCTTGTTCGGAGAGGAGTACGAAGGAAAGACGCTGCGGGAAAACTTGGGTCTCTTTATGCCGGTCAACCGCGACGCCGCCGCACGCAAATCCGTCTGAGCCAGGACGCAATGTCTCGGAGGCTCCGGTCGGGGCTGCCCGAAAGCCTATCGAGGATCCCCGATGACAGTTTCAATAACGCCTCCCGAGATCCCTGCGGAGTTGCAGGTGGTCGACCAGGACCTCTTCAAGGCATCGATGCGCCATCTCGCTGGCGCCGTTAGCGTCATCACCGTGGGTACCGGTGACGACCGGACCGGTTTTACGGCGACCTCGGTGTCATCGTTGTCGGCCGACGTCCCCTCCATCATCGTCAGCGTCAATCGCGGATCGTCCTCGTGGCCGCCACTGCAGCGCCACAGACACTTCTGCGTCAACGTGCTTGCGCATGACCAGCAGAGCGTGGCGCAATCATTTGCCGGTTACCGGGGAAGAAGCGGCGTTCGCCGCTACGAGGGTGCCGCGTGGTCGACGCTCGAGACTGGCGCGCTGGTGCTCGACGGCGCGCTGACGGCTCTCGATTGCGAACTGGACGAGACCATCCAAATGCATTCCCACGCCATATTAATTGGAAGGGTGAGGGCGATCACGCTGCGGAGAGGGGCTGAGCCGCTTCTTTACTGGAACGGCGCCTTTCGCCATCTCGCGGGCGTTGCCCCGGCCTCCTGAACCAAGACTTCCCGCAGCAATCCCTCTCCCTTCGTCACCCGTCCCATGAAAATTCGAAAGCGCTCGATCGATGTCAGTCAATGAATCCACAAGGCCAGGGATCGTCCCGAACCCGCATATATCGGCCTTGCCGACTTACAATGCGGGCATGAATATCGGGCTTGCACGTCAGTTGAGCGGCCATGACGACATAGCGGCACTCGCCAGCAATGAAAATCCGAACGGCTGCTCGCCGAAGGTGATGGAAGCACTGGCCTCGTCGGCCTTCAACCCGTCGCGCTATTCGGATCCAGCCTGCATCGAACTGCGAAACGCCCTGTCCCGCGTGCTTGACCTGCCGCCCGGCCAAATCGTCGTCGGCAATGGCTCGGAGGAGATGGTCGCCGCCATCTCCCGTGCCTTCCTCGTCGAGGGCGGCATTGACCGTGACGCCGAGCTTCGGCTTACACGAGATCGAGCCGCTGGCGGCGGGAGCACGGGTCACCAAGGTGCCGATGACGACGGATATGGGCTTCGATATCCCGGCTCTGGAAGCGGCGCTTGCAACCGGCCCGGCGCTTTTCTTTCTTCCCTCTCCGTCGAACCCGGTCGGTGCGGCCCTGACCCGTAGCGAGCTTGACAGGCTGGTGGCCGCCACGCGGCCGCAAACGCTCTTCGTGCTGGACGAAGCCTATTTCGAATATATGGAGGAAGGACAGACGGACGGGATGACGTTGGTTCGCAGCGGCAATTTCCCTTCGATCGTGCTGCGAACCTTCTCTAAGGCCTATGGCCTTGCAGGCCTCAGGGTGGGCTATGCGACCTGTTTCAACCCTGAGATCGCCCGTATCGTTGCCGCTGCAAAGCCGCCGTTCAACGTGAACGCTGCAGCCCAGGTCGCGGCCGTCGCCGCGCTTGCCGATCAACAATGGATGAAGCAATCCGTCGAACGCATAAAAACCGAGCGAGCACGGTTGGCGCGGGGGCTGGACGAGCTCGGCGTCTTCACCGCGTCTTCCCAGACCAACTTTCTTTTCTTCCGGACCACCCTTCCAAGCGAGCATATCGCCAAGGCGCTGCTCTCCGACGGGATCATCGTAAAGCCGTGGCGCGAGGCGGGCTACGAAAATTGGGTGCGCGTCACCATCGGAACGCCCAAGCAGAATGATCGCGTTCTCGCCTCGCTGAACCATATTCTCAACGGCGCATCGTGAAACAGCATCCGAAATTGCATTCGCTCCGAATTTCCTTGCCAAAATTGCGGCAGCCACCGGCCACAGCCGGTCATTTGGCATTTTCTCGCCGTGGCTTCCAAGAACCGTGCGAGGGCTAGTCTAGCGCATGTCTCGCAAAAGTGTGCTGCGGTTTTGCGATAAAAACATACGTAGAAACAAAGACCTAAAGCGTAACCAGCGAATCTGAAAGATCGCGACACGCTTTAGGTGCCGACTTCGCGGCTTGCCTTCGTCATCACTAAGCTGTTTGCGAGAAGGCAGAATTCTTCGACGGACAGGGTCTCCGCCCGCCGCGCAGGATCGATCCCGGCCTTGACGAGCAGGCTCTCGCCGCCGAGGGATTTCAGGCTTTGACGCAGCATCTTGCGGCGCTGGCCGAAGGCCGCCTGCGTCACCTTTTCCAGATTGCTGGCAGCGCAGTGGATGGGGTTCTCGCGGGGTGTCAGATGCACGACCGTCGACGTTACCTTCGGGGGCGGCGTGAAGGCTTGCGGCGGCACGTCGAAGGCCATGCGTGCCTCCGTCCGCCAGCCGCAAAGTACGCCGAGGCGGCCATAATGGTCGTCATCTTCGCAGGCGACGATACGCTCGCCGACTTCCTTCTGAAACATCAGCGTCAGCGACTGCCAGAATGGGGGCCAGGCTTTCGGCAGCAGCCAGTTGACCAAAAGCTGTGTGCCGACATTATAAGGCAGGTTCGCGATGATCTTGACCGGGCCTTCCGGCGCCAAGGCCTCGAAATCGGTCTTCAGCGCATCGCCTTCGATCACCTCCAGCCGGCCGGGATAATGATCGGCGATCTCGGCGAGTGCCGGCAGGCAGCGGCTATCCCGCTCGATGGCGACAACTTTCTTGGCGCCGAGCGCCAGGATCGCCCGCGTCAGCCCGCCGGGGCCGGGGCCGACCTCGAACACGGTTGCCTCTTCGAGGGCGCCGGCCGTTCGGGCGATCTTTTGCGTGAGGTTGAGGTCGAGGAGAAAGTTCTGCCCGAGCGCTTTGCGCGCGTCGAGGCCGTGACGCTGGATGACGTCGCGAAGCGGCGGCAGGCCATCGAGTGCTGCCATTAGCGGCGGCCTTCCGCGCTGCGGCCGAGCTGCGCTGCGAGCTTCAGCGCCGCAACGAGGCTCTGCTCGCGCGCCAGTCCCTTGCCGGCAATGCCGAATGCGGTGCCGTGATCCGGCGAGGTGCGCACGAAGGGAAGCCCGAGCGTCACGTTGACGCTGTCGTCGAAACCCAGCGCCTTGGCCGGGATCAGCGCCTGATCGTGATACATGCAGACGGCGACGTCATATCGCGCCCGCGCCTCGTCATGGAACATCGTATCGGCGGGCAGGGGGCCGATCGCATCGATGCCCTCGTCGCGCAGGCGCTCGATCGCCGGGCGGATGACATCCTCATCCTCCTTGCCGATCGTCCCGCCTTCGCCCGCATGCGGGTTGAGGCCGGCAACGGCGAGCCGCGGCGCCGCGATGCCGAAGCGCTGCCTCAGGTCTTCATGGGCGATCCGGCAGGTTTCCACGATCAGTTCGTTCGTCAGCGCCTGCGGCACGTCTCGAACCGGAATGTGGATGGTGACGGGGATGGCCCGGAGTTTTGGCCCTGACAGCATCATGACAGGCATCACCGGTCTACCGGTCGCCCTGGCGGCGAGATCGGCGAGAAATTCGGTATGGCCGGGAAACCGGAAACCTGCCTCGTAAAGCACTGATTTGGAGATCGGGTTGGTAACGACCGCGAGCGCCTCGCCGTCGATGACAAGCGAGACGGCCTTTTCGATCGCCGCGATCGTGCCCTTCGCCGTTGCCGCATGCGGCTCGCCGGCCACCACTTCGATACCGGCAGGCACTGTCATGACGGGCAGCGCGTTGGCAAACATTCCGGCGGCCTCACTGGCCCTAACCGTCTCGCGGATCGAAACCGCAAGATTGAGCTGGCGGGCTCGCAACGCCAATACATCGGGATCGCCGATCAGGAAGAAAGGCGGCAGCCCGAGTTCACGCCGCCGGAGCCAGGCCATCAGGGTAATATCCGGCCCGATGCCGGCGGGGTCGCCCTGGCTCAGCGCAAGCGGTCGCGAAAACGGTATCGTCATCGTCGGTCAGCGATAGGCGATCTGCGCCTTTTTGCGCAGTTCATCCAGGTACTTCTTGCTGTTATCGTTTTCCGGATTGGCGTCTTTGTCGGCCTTGGACTTGCCGAGATCTTCCTGGCGGAACACCATTTCGGCCGCCTGGTCGTCGGAAACCTGACGCTGGCTGCAGATTGCCAGATATTCGACGCCCTTGTCGGTGACGCGGGTCCCGGTCGTATTGCCTTTGGCCTGCTCGACCAGCGGCTTCCAATCCGGCGGGATCTCGGGGGCGAGCATACGGCCGAGATCGCGCACGGAAACGTCGCGCATCGTTGCGGCGAAGACCTTTGCCTGATCGCAGCCCGGAAATTTCGAGCGCGACGCTTCGGCCTCGCCCTTGCGCTTGCCGGTGATAGCGTTGCGCTTGGCTTGCGGAATGACGAAGATAATCTGCTGCAGCATATATTCGGTCGTCACCGGCTTCTGCTTGTTGTTCTGCATCATGCGCGAGACGAGATCGTAGTTCGACAGCCGCGAGGTCGAACCGTAGCGCGCGTTGACGACCCGCGGCCAGCTCATCTGCACGGCGATGAAACCCTTGAAATGGTCGACGCCAACGCCGGCGCGATCGAGGATCTGCGACATCTGCTCGACGGAAAGCTTGTTGCCACTCGAAAAGCGGGCGAAAGACGCGTCGACGTCCTGTTGCGAAACCGACATGTGGACTCGGGAAACTTCCTGGCGCTTGAGCGCCTCGTCGATCAATTGCTCCTCGGCTGCCTTGGCATCGCCCTTCGAATGCTGCAGACGCATAAAGGCCTGGCGCTTGGCGACATCGCCGCTGGTGATGGCTGTGCCGTTCACCACGGCCTTGACTTCACTTGCAGCAAGCGCTGGAGCGGCAACACCCGTCAGCAAGGCAAGCGCCGCCCCGGCGAGGAGCGTGGTTATAGCTTTTTTCGCGTCAATCATCTGTTGACCTCCCATAGCGTCGCGAGACGTTGTTCGCGGCGTCCTTACCAAGTGCGAGACACGCGGACATTCGCTTCCATTGCGACGCGAATCCCCTATGCCTCAGATATCGACTGGCGGCAATGTCCTGCACAGGCTTACGGCGAAAGAATGGCTTCAGGCCATGTTTGAGCCGCCCGCCCATCACTGGAGGGTGTCTGAGCCGATCTTGATGTCGCCGAGCGTGCGGAAGGTCAGCCGTGCGCCGATCGTCCAGTCGCTTGCCGTCTCGTCGTCGGAATCCCTGCTGTCGGTATACGCAATCGTGAAGATCGTGCATTCGTCGTCATAGGAGAGGCCAAGCGTCCGACGGCTGATCACATCATTGTTCAGATCCCAGGCGATGCCGCCGAAAATCGACCAGTAATCCTTGAACTTGATTTTGCTGCTGGTCTGGAGCTCGTCATTGTCCGCGGCAAAGCCGTATTCCGGCTGGGCACTGAGATGGGTGAACGTCATCTGCGTGGAGAAGGTGTCGTTCTCGTAGGCCGTCGTCAGGTCGCCGCGGCGGAACTCGAAATTCTTCTCGTCGAGCCTGTACGAGCCGGTCACGGAAACGCCGAACGGTGTCTCGATACCGCCGAGGCCGACATAGTCGGAGCGAGTGGTTTCGAGGCCCGACTCCGCGCCGACATTGACAAGATCATCGGTGGCAAACGAGTTCTGGCCAGCGATCTGATAAGACTGGCCGAAGATGCCGTGCAGCTTGTAACCGCTGTCGAACGTACCGGTATACTGGACGCCGAGATTGGCGCGGGTACCGCCTTCGACGCGGTCGTAGCCCGAGAATTTGTCGCGGTCGAACAGTGAGGTGGCGTCAAAGACGAAGCTCTGCGCATCTTCGTTCGGCAGGCGGCCTGCGAGCTGCTCGTCGGGGCGGGCATAGATCTGCGCGATCGGCTCGAGGATATGCGTGCTGTTATCCGTCGTCATCAGGATCGGATAACGCATCTCCAGCCCGGCGGTGAACATCGAGCGGGTGGCGGAATTGCCGTCGCTGTAGTTGCCGGCGTAACCTGTGGGGTCGTCCATATTCAGCGCGAAGGCGTCGCCGCGCGCGGCCAGCAGCGGCGTGATGACCAGGCCGGTCGGCGTGACGTAGGTGCGCTTCCACTGCAGTTCGGTGGTCAGTCGCGACGTCTGGCCCTTGAGGCCGCGGAAGCGATCGAATCCGTCGACGGTATAGAAGTCGTCATGGGTGCGCGAAATATTCGTCAGGTTGACATCAGCCGACAGTTCGCCGCCCGCAAGCGGCTGCGGCGCCACATAGTGATAGTCGAGCGAGGGATAGACGATCGCCTGCTGTTTTTCGGCCGTGTTCGTCCGATCGGCATCCTGGACGTCGAAATAGAACGCCCGCATGTCGAAATAATTGCGTTTCCCAAGTCCCGTCAGGTAGATCTGGTTGGTGCGATCCGTGCCGGTGAAATCCCGCAGCTTGTAGGTTTTCGAGAAATTGTTGTCGCTCTGCATCATGACGTCCCAGCCGAACGTCCAGCGCGGATTGATCCGGAATTCGGCCTTCGAAGCCACCATGCCACGCTGACTGGCTTCGGCATCGCTGGTGCCGGAGCTGAAATTGTCCGGTTTTGCCTGGTCTATGCCGGCGACGCGCAGGATATGCGTGCCGTTTTCGAAGCGCTGGCGGAACTCACCTTCGATGAGGAAACCCTGGGCGGTATAGCCGGTGCCCGTGACCGTCGCGTCCATGCTCGGCGAGATCACATAATAATAAGGAACGGAAAGACCAAAGCCGAGATTCTGCGACAGGCTCATCGTCGGGAAGAGAAAGCCCGACTTGCGCTTCACCGTATTGTCGGGAACTTCGATGAACGGCAAGAAAGCGATCGGATGGCCGAGCAGCTCGAAGCGCGCCCTCTCCAGACGGATCGTGTGCGTAACGCCGTTCTGGATCACGCGCTTGGCCTTGACCTGCCAGAACGGCGCGCGCTTCGGATCTTCGGCGCAGGGAAGGCAGGCGGTGTAGACGCCCTTGTTGAGAATCATCATCGTGCCGCCGACGCGCTGGCCGCTTTCGGCGACGATGCGGGTGTTGTCGGCGGTTTCGATGCGAAGCGAGTTCAGGAACCCGTCGGCAAAATTGTCGGTCACGTCTAGGTTGTCGGCATAGATGCGGTTGCCGTCCGGGCTGACCAGCTCGACATTGCCGAGCGCCATCATCCGGCCGGTCTTCTGATTGTACTCGACCTTCTGCGCGACCATTTTGTAGCCGGCATAATTGATCTGCACGCCGCCGACCGCCGACACCAGATCGGCGTCACGGTTATAGAGGAGTTCATTGGCCGAAAGCAGAAGCTTGGCCTCTGCAGGAATCTTCTTTCCAATCGTTTGGTCGGGCGCGCTGACCTGGCCGTAGGAGACCGGGGCGCTGCCGAAATAGGAATATAGAGTCGCACCGACGAGCAGGGCAACCAACTGTTTACTAAAATACTTGCGGTCGCCTGCCGCCACTAGCCGTCCTCCTGATGAAGCAGAATTGTCGCACCCAAAGCCAGCGCGACGATCACCGGTATCCATGTCGCCACGAAGGGGGGCACAACTCCACTGCTTCCGAATGCCTTTACAAGCACGGTGATGACATAAAGCATGAAGCCCGAAAGGATGCCACCCAGAATCACGGAGCGAGATTGGTTGAACCGGCTAAATTTCAGGGACACTGTTGCAGCAATGAAAGTCATCGCCACCAGCAGCAATGGCTGGGACAACAGAGAGTTGAATTGCGTCTCCAGCGCCTTGGTCGAGATACCGAAGGATTTGGCCGCGGCAATGCGGTTGGAAAGGTCAAAGAAACCAATTGTTTCCGGCGCAGTCAGCCGCTCCTGGACGAAGTCCTGTTTCAGATTGGTGCGAAGTTGAACCGAAGCTTTACGCACGGGGATTTCGCCAGGCTTACGCTCGACAACGTTGTTAAGTTGCCAGTAACCATCTTCCAATTTTGCCGTCGCGGCGTCCTGTCTCAGAATGACCTGGCCGCTTGAATCGAAATGGATCAGCACCGCGTCGATCAGCTTGGTTCCGTTCTCCTGAACCGTCTGGGCACCGATGATGACGTCGTCCCGGCCACTGATCTGGCGCAGCCACGGAATCTGCGGCGCCTTGCGCAGAACCGCGTTCTCGCCGCGCCAGTCCGATTCGACCAGCAGCGCCTGGCGTTGTCCCCAGGCGGCAAGCGGATTGAGCGCCGTCATCGTCAGCAGGCCAAGCAGCAGCGAGCCGGCGATGAAGGGGAACATGAACTGCCAGACCGAAATACCGGCTGCGCGCGTGACGACGAGTTCATATTTGCGGTTGAGCCCGATCAGCACCGTCATGCCGACGAACAGCGCGATGAAGGGTACCGTCTGCTGCAGGATGAGCGGCAGGCGTACGGCGGTCATCAGAATGCCGCCGCCGATCGTGTAGCCGGGGAGGCCGGACATGCGGCCCGCCGTCTCGCTGAAATCGAGCAGGAAAGAAATCGCCGAGACGCCGATCAGGAACCAGCCCATCGTCACCAGGTAGCGGCGAAAGAAATAACGCGACAATGTCCCGAATATCATTGGGCCGTATCCCCGTCGGTCCTGCCGGTCGCGGCAAGCAGCCTTTCCTGTCCCCGTCTCCAGAAAGACGAAACCCGGTCCCGAATGAACGATGGAATGGCCAGTCGTTTGTGCAGGCCGAGGAAGACGATCGAGATAATGCCGCTGACGATCGGTATGGCATAGAGAACGACGATATATTCAGGGTCGGTGTCGATCTGATTGGCCGCATAGAATGCCGCCCATCGCAGCGCGAAGGCATAGGCGAGCGCGCTCACCATCGGATGCAGCCGCGCTTCGCGGTGCGAGCGCGCATCACCGGCGATCGCCAGCGAAAACAGGGCAAAGACGATAGGCAGGATCCAGTCCGTCAGCCGGCGATGCAGTTCGGCGCGGTAGCTCAGCGGTCGGATCGTATAATCCTTGTCGGCCGGATCCGGATTGATCAGGAACCACAGGTCACGGTCGCTGGCGCGCAGCGTCGCCTGGCCGCGGCTTTCCGTCATGTCCGAGAGGTCGAAGGAATAGGAATCGAAATTGATCACCGAGACATTGCCGTCGGGCGTTTTGCGGTGCACTTCACCCTCATGCATGATCAGCGTCGTGCCGGTGTCGTCGACAGCGCCTTCCTTCGCATAATAGACCAGCTCGTAGGCGGGGTCGCGCTCGTCGGCGACGAAAAGTCCCTTCAGCATGCGGCCGGCCATCCGCTTCGAGATCTGCACATAAAGGCCTTCATCAAGCTTGCGGAAGGTCTTTTCTTCGATCACCGAAGACAGCAGGTCGGCATAGGTTTCGGCGATCATCTGGCGCACGACGGTTTTTGCGCGCGGCTCGACGACGTTGTCGACAAAGAAGGAAAAGACGCTGACGACGGCGGCAAGCAGCAGAATCGGGCGGATCAGCACACTGCGCCGCGCCCCGGCCGCGTCGATGACGGTGAGCTCGGAATCGTTGTTCATCGTCGTCAGCGTCTGTGTGATCGCGATAACGAGGGCGAAGGGCAGCACAACGGGAATGATCGACGGCAGGATCATCGTGGCGAGCTTGGCGAACGAGCCGATCGACTGGCCGCTGTCGGTGACCAGATTGATGCGCTGCAAAACCTGAGTCGTCCAAATGATCGCCAGAACGGGTAGGAGCGCCACGAGAAACATCTGGCCGACGCGCCGCAATATGTATGTCTCGAGTAGTTTCATGCCTGCCCTTGAAAGCACCTGCACGCCCAAACGGCTTTGCAGGAGAATCCCTCTACGCTCTTTGTCGCGCTTTTGCGACAAGCTGGTGTCAAAAATTCATTCAAATTTCAGAATTTTTTCGATGCTGTTGCGACTCAGTTAACGCCAGCAACGCGGCGAAGACGACAAGCGACGAAAGCCATCCGAGAACGACGTCGGAAAGGTAGTGCGCGCCGAAGGATAGCCGCATTGCAGGCGTCAGGATCGAGACCGCCGCCAGGGGTGCTGCCACTGCATAACGCAGGGATTTCGGAACGAAGAGCAGAAGGCAGAAAAGCCAGCCGGCGCCTGCGGCCTCGCCTGAAATGAACGAGCAGTTCGAAACGCATTTTCCGGCAAGCGAACCGGCTTCGACGAAATGCAGCGCGCCGCCAAAAATGTCCGTCTGTATCGGCCGCGGCCGCCCCCAATGTTCCTTCAGGACGACGTTGACGAGCAGTACCGGCCCGATCAGCAGCGTTCCGAGCGCGACGTTCAGTTTGCGCGCCCGTTCGGCATTGAAGGTTGCGCCATGCTGCTGGTGGCATTCGATGAGCTTCCACACCATCACGATCGCCACGACATAGGGCAGGCGGAAGAAGATGGTGCGCAGAAGGTCGAAGTTCCCCGAGTCGCGATAGGGAAAGCCGCCGCAGATACTGCCGGCGGCGGCAGCCGCGTCGCAATCTGCACGCACGAAAAAAAGCTGGGAAAAATAGATGTCTATCCCGGGGAAGGCACGGAAGACGATAAGCAACGCCCACCACGTCCAGAACAGCAGCATGAATGTACCGAAAGTCGTTTTCGGCAGGCGGATTGCTAGGCCCCGCCATCGATTTTTCGAAAAAATTGTCAACGCGAATATCTACGAAACTGACGAAAACACGACGGCCCTGATAACCGCGGGTGACCATAACAATTGTCGCCAGCCATTGACAGACCCGCCAAACGCGAAATTATCCGCCACGGACGGATTTCAAAGAATCCCAGCGGAGAAGACATGTCAGCAAAGTTCGAAATTGCATTCTCAAAATCGGCAAAGCTCAATGGCGGCCTGGCGATCCTGTTGAAGACTGCCGAGGCCGAAAGCGCCGCGGGCACCGAAACGGTCGACCCTGCAGGCGTGATCGCCAAGGCTGCCAGGATCGCCCGATTCTCCGCGAAATCCATGAGCGCGCTTGATATTGTCGCCCCTGAAGGCGCATCCGTCGAACGCATCGTCGTCGTCGGGCTTGGCAAGACCGCCAGCCTCACCGCCCATGACTGGCTGAAGGCCGGCGGTATTGCGGCGGCGAGAATCAAGAATACCGATAAGGCGGCGGTCTTCATCGACGTGCCTGGCCTCGAGACGAGCGCGCGCGCCGCCGCCGATTTCGCGCTCGGCATGCTGCTGCGCGCTTATAGCTTCGATACCTACAAGACGAAGAAGAGTGACGACGAGGATGCGGCGGCGAAATCCATCAAGGTGACGATCGTCACCGCTGATCCGAATGCTGCCAAGAAGGCGTTTTCCGATTCCGAAGCGATTGCCGGCGGCGTCAATCTTGCCCGTGACCTTGTCAACGAACCACCGAACGTGCTCGGCCCCGTCGAGTTCGCCGCCAAGGCGAAGGAGCTGGAAAAGCTCGGCGTCGACGTGGAAATCCTGACGGAGAAGGAGATGCGCCGTCTCGGCATGGGTGCCCTTCTCGGTGTCGCCCAGGGCTCCGTGCGTCCGCCGCGCCTGGCGGTCATGCAGTGGAAGGGCGGCAAGGGCAAGGATCGTCCTATCGCCTTCATCGGCAAGGGTGTCGTCTTCGATACCGGCGGCATTTCGATCAAGCCGGCCGCCGGCATGGAGGACATGAAGGGCGATATGGGCGGTGCCGCGGCCGTCACCGGCCTCATGCATGTGCTTGCCTCCCGCAAGGCCGCCGTCAATGCCATCGGCATTATCGGCCTGGTCGAGAACATGCCTGACGGTAACGCCCAGCGTCCGGGTGATATCGTCACCTCGATGTCCGGCCAGACGATCGAGGTGATCAATACCGATGCCGAAGGCCGCCTCGTGCTCTGTGATGCCCTCTGGTATTGCAACGATCGTTTCAAGCCGCAGTTCATGATCAATCTCGCCACGCTGACCGGCGCCATCGTCGTGGCGCTCGGCAGTGTGCATGCCGGCCTGTTCTCCAATGACGACCAGCTTTCCGCTCAACTGACGGCAGCCGGCCTTTCCACAAACGAAAAGCTCTGGCGCATGCCGCTCGGCAAGGACTATGACAAGCTGATCGACAGCAAGTTCGCCGACATGAAGAACACCGGCGGGCGCCAGGCCGGTTCGATCACCGCGGCGCATTTTATCAAGCGCTTCGTCCAGGACACGCCCTGGGCGCATCTCGATATCGCCGGCACGGCGATGGGCTCACCGCAGGATGAGATCAACCAGTCCTGGGGTTCCGGATTCGGCGTGCGCCTGCTCGACGAGCTCGTTCGCGCCCATTATGAAGCCTGATGACGGACGTTCTTTTTTATCATCTGACCGAAACCAGGCTGGAGGACGCGCTTCCGCCGCTGATCGACAAAAGCGTCGAGCGCGGCTGGCGTGTCGCCATCCAGACGCGTGAGCCGGCGCGGCGCGATGCTCTCGACGCGCATCTTTGGACGTTCCGCGAGGAGAGTTTTCTGCCGCACGGCACCGACGAGGGCGATTTCGCTGAAAGCCAGCCGGTGCTTTTGACGGTGACACCTGACAACGCCAATGCTGCGACCGTGCGTTTCATCATCGACGGCGCCGAGCCGCCGCCGGTCGATGGTTATGAACGCGTCGTCTTCATGTTCGATGGTCACGACCAAGCGCAACTGGAGGCCGCCCGGGCGCAATGGAAGAAGCTGAAAGGCGAGGGGCATAACCTCACCTATTGGCAGCAGACGCCGGAAGGGCGGTGGGAGAAGAAGGCCTGAGCGGTTCACCGCGCCAGTGGCGCGTTACCGCCTCGAGCCTTTGTCGTCATCGAAATTCGTGAGGATCTTGAGCGGCACGATTCCTCGGCCGCCAAGGGCTCAGTCGTGGAACGCATCCACGAACTTCCGCTTGCCGAGCATGAAGGCGTCGGCGACGTGGCGCAGCGGCGCGAGATCGACATCCGACTTGCCGGCTTTGATGATTTCGGCGAAGCGGCGGTAAAGCGAGGGATATTCCTGCTCCGGCTCGGCGAATGTCAGCGTGCCGTCAATGGAAAGCTTGGCGCCGCCCTCGGCGAGAACCATCTGGCCGGCTGCCGTCTCCGCCACGATGTCCCAGCTCTGCTTGCCGGTCTGGCGCCAGTCGAATTCGGCATGAACCGGCAGGCCGTCGGCATCGCGGAAGCGAATGTCGGAAGCGATCGGCGCATCGCGGTTCTCGGGAAATTCGAGCACGGCCTCAGTGATGAAGATCGGCCGCGGCAGGATGTGGGTGACGATCGACAGCGCGTTGATGCCGGGATCGAAAACGCCGAGGCCGCCGGCCTGCCAGATCCAATCCTGGCTCGGATGCCAGTGCCGGACATCCTCCTTCCAGATCACATGCACGCTTTTGATCGTCGTCGAAGCCAGAAACGCCTTGGCGGCCTCGACGGCCGGCGCATAGCGCGAATGCCAGCTGGCAAACAGCGACGCGCCCTGCTTGCTCGCAAGCGCCTCGAGGTCGGCCACTTCGCTCAGCGTTGCGCCGGGCGGCTTTTCCAGGAAGACGTGCTTGCCGGCGACCAGCGCCTTATAGGCTGCTTCGTAACGATATTGCGGCGGCATGCAGAGCGAAACGGCATCGATCGACGCCTCGGCGTCAAGCATCGCCTCGATCGTCGTATAGCTCTTGACGCCTTCGACCGTGCCGTGGCGGCTTGCCGTGGCGACAAGCTCGAAATCCGCGTTCTTGGCGATGGAGGGGAGGTGCTGGTCGCGGACGATCTTGCCGACGCCGACGATGGCGAGGTTGATTGGGGACATAGTGTTTTCCAGCCTGTATGAAAAGTATGATTTATTGCGCTTTGTAGCAGAAAGAGGCGCGCCGACAAGCTCTCCTCCTTCATTCTATTGTATCCTACCGCATGATGGCCCGTCTTACCTCATGATAGTCTGGCGAAGGAAGCTGTAACCCATGGCCGCGCGGGCGGCGCGCTCTTCGGAATTGCCGTCGCCGCCATGCCCGCCTGAGCCGAATTCATGGAAGAACGGCCGGTGTCCTTCTTCCTCCAGTCGCGCGGCGAAACGGCGCGCATGCGAGGGATGCACCCGGTCGTCATTGGCCGAGCTTTCGATATAGATCGGCGGATAACTGATCTCGGTCGCCGGGCTGACATTGTGGAGCGGCGAGTAGCCGAGCATGAAATCCCGATCCGCTGCTATCTCCGGATCGCCGTATTCGTCCATCCAGGCCTGCCCCGCGCTGAACAGGTGAAAGCGCGTCATGTCGAGCACCGGCACCTGGCACCAGACGGCGCCGAAATCTTGTGGATAGCGCGTCAGCATCACGCCGGTCAGCAGGCCGCCATTGCTGCCGCCCTGGCAGGCGATCCGCGACTGCACGGTGTAGCCGCGGGCGACGACGTCGCGGGCGATTGCGACGAAATCGGCAAACGCCCTGTCTCGCCCCTGCCGCTTGGCGCTGCGATACCAGTCAGGCCCGAATTCGCCGCCGCCGCGGATATAGGCCTGCACATAGGCGCCGCCTTGTTCGAGCCAGCGGCCCGTCACCCCGGAATAGTTCGGCGATAGCGAAACATCGAAGCCGCCATAGCCGTAAAGCAGCACCGGCAGCGCGCCCTTGGTCCACTGCTTCGGCAGGACCAGCCGGTAGGCAACCTTCGTTCCGTCCTCGGAAACGGCCTCCAACAGTTCGGATGACATACCGGTCGCATCGAAATAGCTGGGCGCCGCGGCGACGAAAATCGGCTCGGCCTCTTTGCTGCGATCCGACAGTTCGAGGCGGTAACAGGCCGGAGGCTGCAGGAAACCCTGGCCGACGATGCAGAGCGTATCGTCGCCTAGATGCAGATCCGCATAGAGCGGCCTGAAATGAGCCGTCTGCATGTCGGCCGGCAGGGCGATCTCGCGCTGCTCGGCATCGGGTTTTGTCAGGTCTAGCACCAGGAGACGCGGACGCAGCCGATCGGAGATGATGAACACGCACCACTCCCGCATCAGCATCATCTGCGCGATCGACTGGCCCTCGCCAGGCTGAAACAGGATCCGCGCCGGCCCGAGCGGAGCCGTCTGCGAACCGGGATCGAAGCGCTGCAGCACGAGGCTGCCGGTGGGAACGCGCTCATCGGTCTTTGCTCGCCAGAGGCAATGATCGTGATTGAACTGGAAGTCCGCTTCCTTGGGCAGATCGATGCGCTGCTGCGTGCTGTCTTCGCCGATCAGGAAGGCGCTGGCTACGCCGATCTCATGGGCGGCGACGAAAATATCGACCAATCCGGCATTCGCCGAATCGCCTGACAGGGCAGGGTCGATAACGAGATTGAAGCCGTAGACGTCCTCGTTTGCGGCTTCGAACATGACGGTCGCATCTTCCGGCCGCTGCCCGCGCTTCAATCGCCGCCCGACCCGTGGCCATCCGGAGCGGGTCGCCGAAAATCGGTCGATCGAACCGAAATAGCAGATCTCGTCGCGGTTCAGCCAATTGGCGTGCGATCGTGCGGCCGGCGTATCGAAACCGCCCTCGACGACCTGTTTTTTCTCGGCGTCGAACTCCAGCAGCCGGTTAAGGTCGGAGCCGCCGTCCGAAAGTGTGAGCAGCACCCGCGTCGGCTCCCACGGGCAGGTGACGGCGCCGCGCCAGCTCCAGCGCTTGCCTTCGCTGGCACAGAATGCATCGAGATCGAATACCGGCTCCCAGCCGGCGTCCGGCAGCGGTTCCTGGTCGGAAGGCAGACGGAGCCAGACGCCGAGAGGATTGTCCTTGCTCTGCCGGAAATCGAACAGCCACGCGCCGCGGCGCATCGGCACGATCAACCTGTCCTGGCGCTCGATCAACGCCTTGATCGCGTCGCGATCCCTCACGAATTCAGGTGTTCTGAGGGCAGCGTCGGACACCCGGTTATGTTCGTCGATGAACTGGCGGGTGCGCGGATCCTCGTCCGTTTCGAGATGAAGGTTCATAGCTGACCTGCCGGTTCGTTGACGTCGAACAGATCTAGGCAGCGCGTCCGGACTTGGCAACCCGGATTACCGGGTTGTCACGAAATCGGCCGAGGCAACGAGGTTGTTCGGCGCCTGCCTCTTCTTGAACTTCAGCGTCACCACCTTGTAGCCTTCGGCTTCAAGGTCCGAAAGCAGGGTCGGCAGCATCGTTGCGGTGCGCTTGTGGATGTCATGCATCAGAATGATGCCGCGGCCGCGCTTGTGCAGCAGGTCCATTGTCCGCTGCGTCACGGAGGCCGGTGTTGTGGCGAAATAGTCCTTGCTGTCGATATCGACATCCATGACTACCAAATCGCGCGTGGCGATCGCGGCGCGCAGTCTGTGGCTCTCGGAAAGATAGGGGAAGCGGAAGAAGGAAACGTCGGTTCCCGTTGCCTTGGTCACCGCCAATTCGCCCTTGATCACCTCGGCCATCGCCGCGTCGAAATCAAGCGCACTCAAATCGGCGTGGTGATAGGTGTGACTGCCGATCGTGTTGCCGTCCTCAGCGACCTTGCGGGCCAGCACCGGATGCAGTTCGGCCATTTCACCGACCATCATGAAGGCGCCCTTGACGCCGAACCGGTCGAGGATCGCCAGCACCTTATCGGTCCGGCCCGGGATAGGACCGTCGTCGAAGCTCAGGATCACTTCCTTGTCCTGCAGCTTGAGATCGGCGAGCGAAGAGACTTCCAGCGTGCGTCCGGCCAGATGGTGCCAGCCGGTCATGCGCGGCGCCGCATCGTCGCCGGCAAAGGCAAGTTTCCGCTCCTCGGACGCGATCACCGAGGAGGTCTTGATCGAGGTATCCGGGGCCTGTTTGGTGGTGCTGCAGGCAGACAGGGCGGCCGTGAGGGCCATGCAGGACAGAATGAAAAAACGGTACATCGAAAGGGCTCAACAAATCGGTAACGAATGTTGAGACAACCTTTCGAATTATGGTTAACGATTGGTTGATAGTGGCTCGAATTGTGCTGATCCGCGGCACTTCGCCACGCTTTCTATAAAGCCTGTGGCTATCCCGCCATTGCTTCTTCGTATTCGGCCGAAAGCATCAACCAGTCTTCCTCGGCGGCAGCCAGTTTTGCCGCAGCCTCGCCGCGCTGCTTTACCTTTTCGGCGGCCTTGGCCGGCGTCTTTTCGTAAAGGGCCGGATTTGCAAGTTCTGCGTCAAACGCCTGAATCTGTTTCTCCAGCTTCGCCGTCAAGGATTCGATTTCGTTGATCTTTTTCTTGAGCGGCGTCAGCGAGGCGCGACGTTCGGCATTGAGCTTGCGCTGGTCGGCCTTCGATGTCGCGTCTTCAGCTAGCTGCGGCTTTTCTTCTTTTTTTTTACCTGAACTGACGATGAGGTCGCGATATTCGTCCATATCGCCTTCGAAGGTCGTCACCGTGCCGCCATTGACCAGCCACAGCCGATCGACCGTCGCCTCGATCAGATGGCGATCATGCGAGATCAGGATGACGGCACCTTCGTAATCGTTCAGCGCCTCGATCAGTGCCCGGCGGCTGTCGATGTCGAGGTGGTTTGTGGGTTCATCGAGGATCAGCAGATTGGGCGCATTGAAGGCGGCAAGCCCCATCAGCAGGCGGGCTTTCTCGCCGCCGGAAAGATCCTTGGCGGCGGTCGCCATCTTTTCGGTCGCAAGCCCCATCTGGGCGACGCGGGCGCGCACCTTGGGCTCCGGTGCGCCGGGCATCAGCCGGCGCACATGCTCCACCGGCGATTGCTCAGGGATGAGGTCGTCGAGCTGATGCTGCGCGAAGAAACCGATTTTCAGGCTCGGCGCCAGCTTCACTTCGCCGCTTTCCGGCGCCAGCCGGCCGGAGATGAATTTGGCGAAGGTCGATTTGCCGTTGCCGTTCGAGCCGAGCAGGGCGATGCGGTCGTCATTGTCGATGCGCAGGTTGAGGTTCTTCAGGATCGGATTGCCGGGCTCGTAGCCGACGGCGCCGCTCTGGATCGCGACGATCGGCGAGGCCGGCTGCTTTTCCGGCTCGGGAAAAGTGATCGGCTGTACGTGATCCTCGATAACCGCGGCGACCGTACCCATGCGCTCGAGCGCCTTGACGCGCGATTGCGCCTGCCGGGCCTTGGAAGCCTTGGCTTTGAAGCGATCGATAAAACCCTGCAGATGTTTGCGGGCCGCGTCGTTCTTGGCCTTGGCCTTGGTCTGCAGCTCGTCGGCTTCTGCTTTCTGCCGCTCGAACTGGTCGTAACCACCGCGATAGAAGGTCAGCTTCTTCTGGTCGAGATGGACGATCGCATTGACGGCATTGTTCAAGAGGTCGCGGTCATGGCTGATGATGATGACGGTGTGCGGATAGCGCCGGACATAGTCTTCCAGCCATAGCGTGCCTTCGAGGTCGAGATAGTTGGTCGGCTCGTCGAGCAGCAGCAGATCCGGCTCGGAAAACAGCACGGCGGCAAGGGCGACGCGCATGCGCCAGCCGCCTGAGAAGGAGGAGGCCGGGCGGGCTTGCGCCTCTTGGTCGAAGCCGAGGCCGGCAAGAATGCTCGCCGCGCGCGCTTCGGCCGAATGCGCGTCGATATCGACGAGGCGCATCTGGATTTCGGCGATGCGGTGCGGATCGGTCGCCGTCTCCGCCTCGGCAACGAGGGCCGCGCGTTCCTTGTCGGCTGAAAGCACGATCTCGATCAGGGCGTCTTCGGTCGCGGGTGCTTCCTGCGCCACCTGGCCGATGCGTGCGGCCTTCGGCATCGACACCGACCCGGTCTCCGAGCCGAGATCGCCGGTGATGACGCGAAACAGCGTCGACTTGCCGGCGCCGTTGCGCCCGACGAGCCCCGCCTTCGTGCCTGAAGGCAGCGAAATGCTGGCATTGTCGAGAAGCAGGCGCCCTGCGATGCGGGCGGAGATATCGGTGAGCGTGATCATGGCCGGCGTTTTGGCCGAAAGCGCCCGCCAAGGCAAGAGCGCTTGTTCCGCGGTAGCCCTATCTGGCAGCAAGAATGCGTGTCCCGCGGGAGCGTGTCGTCCACGACGTTAGTGTCCGAAAGCTTGCACCGGCCGTCGTGGATTGGACTGGGCGGCGAGAAGCGCCACCCGGGCATTGGCCTGCAACTGGCCGGGCGTTGCCGCATCGGTGCTGAGCGCCACGCCGATCGAGATGGTCAGCCTGCCGCGATCGGCGTTATCCGAGGTTGCGAAGACGAGATTGTCCTCGACCGAGGCGCGCAGGCGCTCGGCGATCGTCAAGGCATCGTGCATGCCGACATTGGCAAACAGCAGCGCGAATTCGTCAGCCTCGGTGCGGGCGACAAAGTCGTTCTTCTTGACCGACTTGCGGAAAAGCCCGGCGAGCTTCTTCAGCAGCTTGTTGCCTGCCTGGGCGCCGTATCTTTCATTAAGATCGGAAAAATTGTCGATATCGACCATAACAAGCGCGCTGCCGGCAAACCCCTCTTCGCGCTCATAGAGATCGGCTATCTCCCGGTTCAGCGCGATGCGGTTCGGAAGCCCGGTGATCCTGTCGGCGACGGCGGCCGATTGCATCGCCGAAATGCCGCGTTCCAGCATTTCCAGCCTCTTGATGTCATCCTGCAGCTTAGCCGCGATCTCCGTCTCCGCCGACAGCGCCGTCGCAAGTGAGGCGGAGAGGTAGTCGACCTCGCCGATGAAGGCGGCGAGGCTCTGGTCGTCATAATTGGAAACCGATTTCAGGATCGTGCCGCAGGCGCGTGCAAACACGTCCTTGTGCCTCAGCCCTTCGGCAAGCTTGTCCGCTACCTCACGCAGCATCCGGCTCGCCTCGTTCCGCGACGTCTCGCCCGCCAGCCCGCAATGGCCGACGAGGCGGTATTTCAGCCCGAGTTCGTCGAGCATCGCCTGTTGCGGCTGCGGCCCGAGTGCGGCGATATCCTGCGCAAGACCGGCATTCAGCCCGATAATCGCCTCGTGGAAGATTTCGTAGTTGCGCGGCAAGGCGACGACGTTCAGGCGCGCCAGGTGCTGGGCGATCTTCTGAATGTCGGCCATAGGCCCTGGGCGCGCCGTCTCGCGCGGCACCAATGCGTTTGCGCTTGCATTCTGCATGACGATCCCTCGCAGCCCGGCTTTTCCGTTCATTCCGCTATGCCTGCAAGGCTTTAAGAGAGGTTGAATTTTGGGGCGGAAGCCCTGAATTCGAGGCGAAACCCGCAAAGGCGGTTAATGCCGTGTTGATCGCAAACTGTTTCCCGCAAGATCACAGTCGATAACCGGGAGGATCTGGGAATTGCCGGGAAATGACGATGAAGGCCTTTGACCGGAGGGCTTCTGGTAGGCTTCGCGGCGAGGGATGTGACAACAGCGGCGCAAGATCAAATGGCACCTCTGCTGTGGACAGAAGTCCTCGGCGCCCCTTTTTTCGCTCTTGGCGACATTTTATTATCCAGTCGGATGGGGCAACTCGTACCCTTAGGTCAATGAAATTTCGGAACGCATTCGATTTCATCAGGCTGATCAAGGCGACCACCGACCACCAGCTTCATCTCCATGGGTGGGCAGGAGCCGTCTGTGACAATGACCTGTTGCCCTGGCCTGAGCGCTCCCTTTTCTGGTACCCTATCCACGGTAGGAAACCCGCAACTGACAAGCGTAAACAAAGACAATATGAGCACACCAATACGCGTCATTTTAGTTTTCTCTCACTTTGACCGCACCGTTGTCATCTAATCTTGCCGGAAGTGCCATTTATTTTTGCGCGCTACACTGATCGCAGAGACCTCACATCCACTCGCGGCCCTCGCTCCGCAGGAAGTAGATGAGATCGAGACTGAGGCTCGGTTTGCCGAGCGCCGTCAGCGTCATGTGGCACTGGCCGCGATGATGGCTCTGGTGGTTGAAGAGGTGCGCGAGCGCTGGCGACAATGGCTGGGTGATCTCGATCGGCTGCGTCACCGGCACGTAGGTGAAGTCGGCGGCAAGGGCTTTCTCATCCAGCATGCCGGTCCAGGCAATGATACGCTCGTCCTCAGCCTTGCGTGCGGTTGCAAGCGCATCGAATTCCTCGAAGAGCACGGCATCAAGTGTCGCTGGCGCGTCGCCGGTGCCGGTGAAACGCTTCATCCATATCCGGTCGGCGACGAGCAGATGATTGAGCGTGCGGTGCAGCGACCCAAAGAAGGCGCCGCGGTCGCTGCGGAATTCCGCGTCGCTGAGTTCAGCCGCCGCCGCATAGACTTGGGCGTTGGCCCAGCGGTTATAGGCAGCAAACATCTGTAATGTCGGAGCATTCGGTCCTCCCCGTGTCTTGTCGCCAATTTAGCCCGTTTCCCCAGAAATCGCAGTGATGGCGCCATGAAATTTCCTGATTTGATCGCCGGTGTTTTCTGTCGTGGAATGGTCAGAGCTGTGACCTCGAAAGGACCGTTATGACCCGAGCCCTGTATTCCCTCTGCGGCGCCGACGAACGACGCTTCTTCTCGCCCCATTGCTGGAAGGCGGTGATGGCGCTGGCGCATAAGGGGCTGGATTTCGAGGAGATCCCGACGACCTATGCCCGCATCCGCGCAATCGGCGGCGGCGTCTCGCAGACCGTGCCTGTCCTCGACGATAACGGCCGGCTGATCTCCGACAGTTTCGACATCGCCCTCTATCTGGAGGAGGCCTATCCCGAGCGGCCCTCGCTCTTTGGCGGTGAGGGCGGCAAAGCGCTGTCGCGGATGGTGGAAGGCTATTCGCAGATGATCATCCATCCGGCGATCATGCGGATCGCCCTTCTGGACATTCATGCGAACCTCGACGACGGAGACAAGGCCTATTTCCGCGAGAGCCGTGAGGTCAGGCTCGGCAAGCCGCTGGAGGTCATCGCCGCCGACAGCGAAGCAGAGAAAGCCGCCTTCGGCGCCAAGCTGGAGCCGCTCCGGCACATGTTGAAGTTCCAGCCCTTCATCGGCGGGCAGACCCCGCTCTTTGCCGACTACATCGTCTTCGGCGCGCTGCAATGGCTGCGCGTCTCCGCCGGCCTCGCCATGCTGGCCGCCGACGATCCTGTCATGACCTGGTTCGAACGCTGCCTCGATCTCCATGAAAGCCGCGGCAGGACTGTGGCAGCGGCGTGAGATTGCCCCGGTGGCGGGCATCAAATGATGCGACGGCTAAAGCTTCATTGGCGTTCAGGCTGGCGCCACATCATCAACGCGGATCTGGGGGCGTTAGCGCAGCGGGCTAGGCCTTCCGAAGGCACGGCCTACCATCGATACGATCGCGTTTGCTGCCGAAGCGACAATAGAAGGCTTTCGAACGATGGGGGGCAGCCTCATTTCCAAGCGCTGCTGAGCCGTAAGCGATACGGTATCGACGAGGGTCCACGCATCGCCGATGGCAACATCTATCAATCCGAGATCTGCTGCCGCTTTGACGACGTCATCATCCGCAAGGCCGACACCAGTAACGCGGCCTCCTTCTGCAGCAATAGTGGTCAAAAGCTTATCGATTTCCTGCGAATATGACACCTTGCGCCCCCCAGCACCTCACTATCCCAGCGCACCAAGTAACAGCTTGTGAAATACTCGTAAATCGCACGTGACGTTGGTCATAGAAAGAGACCAAAAATGGTCTGCCAGGTTGAACCTTGCTTCACACTATCATCAGGCGGTTCGACGCATCCAACAACCTGAGAAGGACGAACTTCTATCAGGTATTACAAAATGTCGTCTGGCCAAGCGCCAGTTGCGACAAGATTGGTGCTCTGGCTTGTTTTTCTCCATGAGAGGATTCAATACTTAACGACTAAGAAAATAATTTTTGTGGCTCGTTTCGAACGAAAGTAGTATTTCCACCAATACGCTCGTAGCGGTGCAGTTAGTCTCCCGTCGCCAAGTTTCCGAGGGTTGTGTGGTCGCAGCGGTCCCTTGGTTGCACTCGCACGTGGCGGAAGCTCGTTGCCGCGCCTACATAGCCTTCAAGGCGCGGCCGTTTCCGTTGCCATTCGATCTTGCGCGAAGTGCCATTCGAATTCACGCGCTACAGCTACACACGCCTCGATCGTCACCAAACCCGCAACAGCACTGTGACAGCGGCGTGAAATTGCCGTCGACCTCTTGTTTTCGGGCGGTGGGGCGGGTAAAGACCGCCCACTTTTCCCGAGAAAACAAAGGATTTGACTATGGCGATTGAACGCACCTTCTCGATGATCAAGCCGGATGCAACCAAGCGCAACCTGACGGGCGCCATCACCAAGATGCTCGAAGATGCCGGCCTGCGCGTCGTCGCCTCCAAGCGCGTCTGGATGAGCCGTCGCGAAGCTGAAGGCTTCTACGCCGTTCACAAGGAGCGTCCTTTCTTCGGCGAACTCGTCGAAGGCATGATCTCCGGCCCGACCGTCGTTCAGGTTCTGGAAGGCGAAGGCGCCATCCTCAAGAACCGCGAAATCATGGGCGCGACCAACCCGGCAAACGCTGACGAAGGCACGATCCGCAAGGTTCATGCCCTGTCGATCGGCGAAAATTCCGTTCACGGCTCGGATGCTCCGGAGACGGCTGCCCAGGAAATCAAGTACTGGTTCTCCGATACCGAAGTCGTCGGCTGAGGCCACGCTTCTGCATTGGCTCGCAATGCCTTGAATTGACTCTCGAAAGCCGGGGCCTTGCTCCGGCTTTTTCTATGCCAGGCCTTGTCTATGCCGGGCACTTGTCGGTATTCGAAAAATCGACGCTGCCGTCAGGCTTGAAGACCTCCGGGTTCTTGTCATAAAGCGCGCCGAGGACCAGCGGCTTGCTCGGCAGCACGGTCTGGTCGAGGTCGGACCGGAACTGAGTCTTCAATTCCTGCAGCACCTTGCCGTCCTTGTCGACCAGCCGAACACTGACGGAATAGGGACGGTCCTTGCGCACGCAGTGCAGTTTTTCGCTCTGCAGCGCAATTTTGTCGTCGATCGGATAGATTTTCTGGTTCAGCACCAGGGGATCGCCGCCTTGAGGATTTTCGAATTCGGCGATGATGAGAGAACCGTCGGGGATTGGCCCCGTCTTCTTCAGCGTCAGCAGATAGGTAGCGCTCGCCACCCGATAGTTGAAGACGAAAAGGTGGCCGGTGACTTCGACCAGGTTTTCGGCCTGGCGCTGGCAGGCGGACAGCAGAAGGCCAATTGTTGCTGCCGTCAGGATCAGATATTTCCTCATGGGGTCTCCTCCTTCTTGCGGCGATAGTGCCGGTTCGCCTTGGCGCGGTTGCCGCAGACCGCCATGTCGCACCAGGCGCGGCTCCTGTTCTTGCTGCGGTCGATGAACAGCCAGCCGCAATTGCCGCAGACCTTCATGCGCTCCGGCTCCGGCATGGCGACCAGCCGCAGCACCGAATGGGCGGTGGCCGCGGCCACGCTGCCGGGGCTTGCCTCGCGCAGCACTTTTGCCAGCGCCTCCAGCAGACCGGCCAGCAATTGGTCGTCGCCGCCATTCAGTATACGCTTGCGGAAATAGCGGTCGATCGCTTCCCGCAGCGCGAGGAAATCCATCTCGTTTTCCGCCGCCACAGGCGTGATGTCGCCAAAGAGGGCCCGTTCGGCGCAGAATTCGGCAGCGGCGCGCGGAAAGTCCTGCATCTGGTCCCGAACCGCGAAGCGGTCGATCCGCCGCATTGCATCATGGCGCAGCACGACGCTGTTGGCGACATCGAGCGCCAGCGCGCCGCCGGCAAAGCGGTGAGGGGTCCAGGAAAAGCTCATGGTGAAATTATAACTGGTGAAATAAGTTTTACCAGTTATAATTTTGATGACGCGGAGTGTCTGGAATGGCCTATCTTCTGCAGCAGCTGGCGAATGCGGTTCCGCTCGCCGCTCTCTATGCCGCGCTCGCCTTCGGTTATGCCGTCGCTTTCGGCGTGACGAAGCGGGCCGATATCACCTATGGGGCGATCTTTGCTTTCGCAGGCCAAATCCTGCTGCTCTTCACCGAACTCGCTTTCAACCGCTTCTGGCTGGTGCTGCCGGCCGCCCTTGCCGTCGGCGCTTGCGCTTCCATCGTCTATTCGCTGGGGGCGGGCCTGTGGATCGGCCGCTCGATCATGCTGCCGCTGGTCAGCAAATCGCCGAATACGGTGATCGTTGCCGCCCTCGGCATCATGATCGTGCTGATGGAGACCGCCCGGCTTGCCGCCAATACCCGCACCATCTGGTTGCCGCCGTTCCTGAACGATACGGTGATCTTCTGGAGTGACGGCGCGTTCAAGGTAACGCTCACCTATATCCAGCTGATCGACACGGCGCTGATGTCAGCCATCGTCGCTGTTGGAACGCTGATCCTCAGGCGCACAGCCTGGGGCCGCATCTGGCGCGCCGTCACCGACGATCCGCTGGCCGCCGAACTCTGCGGCACCAGCGCCAACCGTGTTTTCCTTGCCGCCTATGCGGCAGCTAGCCTCGTCGCCGCGATCTGCGGCATCCTCGCCACCTTCTATTACGGTTCGATGGATTTCGGCGCCGGCCTGATGTTCGGGCTGAAGGTGCTGCTGATTGCGGCGGTCGGCGGCTATTCCGATCCGTTGCGCTCGGCCGGCGGTGCTGCCGGGCTCGCCGTCGTCGAGACCATGTGGGGCGCTTACGGCCCCTTCGTCTGGCGGGATCTGGTCATCTTTTCGCTCCTCGTCCTGCTCTTGGTCATGAGCCGCAGGGAGCGCGTGGTTCTCTGATCACTTCCACTTGTCGCGCGCCGCATCGTCGGCGTCTCTCGCCGCGACCCAGTCGCCGGTGGCGCCATCCTTGCCGTGCTCCTTCTTCCAGAAGGGGGCTGCGGTCTTCAGGAAATCCATGACAAAATTGGCGCCGTCGAACGCCGCCTGCCGGTGCGGCGCGGCTGCAATGACCAGCACGATATTCTCGCCCACGGCAATCTTGCCGTAGCGGTGGATGGCGGTGAGGCCGAGAAGTCCGAAACGGGTAACGGCGAGTTCGCCGATCCGGGCCATCTCGGCTTCGGCCATGCCGGGGTAATGTTCGAGTTCGAGCGCGGCGAGCGTGCCGCCGTCATCGCGGCAGAGGCCGGAGAAGGTGACGATGGCGCCGATGCCGGGTTTGCCCTTGGAGAGGTGGTCGACCTCGGTTTGAAGGTCAAAGTCCTCGCGCTGGACGCGGATGGTGGGGGGGAGGGTCACGGCGAAATCCTCCGCTGCTTTGACGCAACTGCAAAGAATACGGAAAGGGCGTGCCGTGGAAGCCCCCCTCTGGCCTGCCGGCCATCTCCCCCACAGGTGGGGAGATCACGAGTGGCGCGACCTTCCTGCTCCCTTAACGTTTCGTTGGGCTGAAACGTTGATTGTTTGGAGGAGCCGGTGCCCCCAGCCAATCTCCCTCCTTGTGGGGAAGATGTCCGGCAGGACAGAGGGGGGTAGCGACACGGCACCACCATCACTGTCTCATCCCCCCGTCATCGGCGGAAATATCCCGATCTCGCGCGCGCCTGATATCGGCTCGTCATGTTCGACATGCTCCATGTCGAGCGCCACGCGGATCACCTCGGGATATTGAAGTGCGGTCTCATATTCTTCGCCCAGCGTCTTCAAATGATTCAGGAGATCGGTAACAGTGACGACGGAGGAGGGGAGGTCGATCTCCTCCTCGCCCTTGCCGATGCGTTCGCGCACCCATGCGAAATAGACAAGCCGGGTCATTCCTCGTTATCCACGATATGTTTCACCCCGGCGCGAAAATAGTCGTAGCCGGTATAGATGGTCAGCAGCGCGGCGATCCACAGCAGTGCGATGCCGGTCTGCGTCGTATAGGGGAAAATCTCGTCTCCGGCCGGGCCCGCGAGCAGGAAGGCGATGGCGACGAGTTGCAGCGTCGTCTTCCACTTGGCTATCCGCGTTACCGGCACGCTGACCTTCAGCGCCGCCAGATATTCGCGCAGTCCCGATACCAGGATCTCACGGCAGAGAATGGTGATCGCCGCCCAGATCGACCAGCCGGCAATCGTCTGGTCGGCCGCGACCAGCAGCAGGATCGAGGCGACCAGCAGCTTGTCGGCGATCGGATCGAGCATGCGGCCGATATTCGACGTCTGGTTCCAGATGCGCGCGAGATAGCCGTCGAGGAAATCGGTGATCGAGGCGATGACGAAGATCCACAGCGCCACCCAGCGCGCCGTGTTGCTGATCGACAGCTTACCCTCGATGAAGAAGCAGAGAACGATCAGCGGCACGGCGAGGATCCGGCCGTAGGTCAGAAGATTGGGAATGCTGTACGCACGCGATGCCATGGGATCGTTTCTCTGAATTGATGCGCCGCTACAGCGCCGCGCGGCTTTTCAGACGCGCAAAGGACGCTGTAACACTTTGAACCTGCGCATCGTGCTTTCCAATCGATTCCGATTTTCGGGCCGATGCGGTAGATGACGGCTTTGGCTGTGGACCGTCAACATTCTTTCTGTCTTTTCACTGCCTTTGCGTGGAATTTGCGACGGACACCGGTTATTTCGCGGCGTCGTCGTGGAAATGGTTATAGACCTGCTTGGCGACGGCTTCCGATATGCCTTCCACCGTCATCAGGTCGGAGAGCGCCGCGCGCGAAACCGCCTTCGCGGTGCCGAAATGCTGGAGCAGCGCGCGTTTGCGCGATGGCCCGATGCCGCCGATCTCGTCGAGCGGGTTCTTGATCATTTCCTTCTTGCGCCGTGCCCGGTGCGAGCCGATCGCGAAACGATGCGCCTCGTCGCGCATGCGCTGGACGAAATAGAGCACCGGATCGCGCGGCGGCAGCGTAAAACTCTCGCGCCCCGGCGGGAAGAAGCGCTCGCGCCCGGCATCGCGGTCAACACCCTTGGCGATGCCGATCGCCGTCACGCTGTCGGTGATGCCGAGCTCGGTGAGGATGGCGCGTACCGCGGTCATCTGCCCCTGGCCGCCGTCGATCAGGATTACATCGGGCCAAGCCGGGAAGGGCATGTCGGCGGCGTCGGGCGCGGATGTCTGCGCCGTCCGGTTGGGAATGCCTTCATCCTTGATCAGCCGCGAGAAGCGCCGCGTCATCACCTCCTTCATCATGCCGAAGTCGTCGCCGGGGGTGATGTCGGTCGATTTGATGTTGAACTTGCGATACTGGTTCTTGACGAAACCTTCCGGCCCCGCGACCACCATGCCGCCGACGGCATTGGTGCCCATGATATGCGAGTTGTCGTAGATCTCGATGCGCTGCGGTGCATAGGCAAGCCCGAACGTCTCCTTGAAACCTTCGAGCAGCCGCGATTGCGATGCCGTCTCGGCGAGCTTTCGCCCATGCGCCTCGCGGGCATTGCCGACGACATGGTCGACCAGATCGCGTTTCTCGCCACGCTGCGGCACC
Source organism: Rhizobium phaseoli (assembly GCF_010668805.1). GTDB lineage: Bacteria > Pseudomonadota > Alphaproteobacteria > Rhizobiales > Rhizobiaceae > Rhizobium > Rhizobium phaseoli_A. The sequence continues at coordinate 101,026 of NZ_WUFT01000005.1, forward strand.
AGGATCGAAACCCTGTGAGCGGCCTTCTGGCTGAGTGCGGCCGCGAGCAGTTCCATCTCCTCGATCGTTTCCGACAGCATGATCTGCTTCGGTACCGGCTTGTCGTCGTAGAACTGGGCGAGGAAGGCATTCAGCACTTCGGCGCCGGAAAGCTGCGGATCGGCTTTGGGGAAATAGGCGCGGTTGCCCCAGTTCTGTCCGGTGCGGAAGAAGAACACCTGGATGCAGGAAATGCCGCCTTCGTGATGAATGGCGAAAACGTCAGCTTCCTCGACGCCGGCCGGATTGATGCCCTGATGGCTCTGCACATGCGAAAGTGCCGCCAGGCGGTCGCGATAGATCGCCGCCCGCTCGAAGTCGAGGTCCTCGGCCGCCTGGTTCATGGCCTCGGCCATATGCGACTTCACCTTCTGGCTCTTGCCGGACAGGAAGTCCTTCGCCTCCTGCACCAGTTCGCCGTACCCCCCGTCGCTGACCTCGCGGGTGCACGGCCCGGAACAGCGCTTGATCTGGTAGAGCAGGCAGGGCCGGGTGCGCGTCTCGAAGACGCTGTCGGTGCAGGTGCGGATCAGGAAGGCGCGCTGCAGCGAATTGATCGTCCGGCCGACCGCGCCGGCCGAAGCGAAAGGTCCGAAATAGTCGCCCTTTCGCGCTCTCGCACCGCGATGCTTGAAAATGGCCGGTGCCCGATGGTCGCCGGTGATGAGGATATAGGGGAAGGACTTGTCGTCGCGCAGCAGCACGTTAAAGCGCGGCCGCAAGCGCTTGATCAGATTCGCTTCCAAGAGCAGCGCTTCGGTTTCGGTGCGCGTCGTCACGAATTCCATGTTCGCCGTCTGCCGCACCATCTGGGCGATGCGGTTGGAATGCACGCGGCCGACGGCGTAATTGCCGACGCGCTTCTTCAGGCTGCGTGCCTTGCCGACATAAAGCACGTCGCCCTCGGCATTGAACATGCGGTAGACGCCGGGGGTGTTCGGCAGCCGCTTGACGAATTCGCCGATCAGTTCCGCGCCGATCAGCCCGGTCTCGTTGACGCTGCCCGCGTTCCAGTCGACCGCAGTCGCAAGCGGGGCGGCGGCGGAAACATCGCCTTCCACCTCGATATCGTCTTCGCTCTCATCCGTATCATCGTAGAGAACGCCGCCATCCGGCAGCTTCCGTCCGTTCATTCCGTAATCTCCGCCACATCGGGCGTCTGCCAGGCGAGGTGCTGGCCGCCGTCGAGGGCAATCATCTGGCCGGTGATCGAGGGCGTGTCGAAGAGAAAGCGAATCGTCTGTCCGAACTCGCCGAATCCCGGCCCCGCCTTCATGATAAGCCCGTCGATCTGAGCCTGGAAGTCCTCTTCCGACTGTCGCGCGCTACGCACCGTCGGACCGGGGCCGATGGCGTTGACGCGCATCTTCGGCGCAAAGGTCTGCGCCATGGTCTGCGTCGCCGTCCAGAGTGCCGCCTTCGAAAGCGTGTAGGAATAGAAGCCGGGGTTGAGCGCCCAGACCCGCTGGTCGATAATGTTGACGATCAGTCCGTTCGCATCGTCGGGCAACTGTTCGGCAAAGGCCGCAGCGAGAATCGAGGGCGCCCGCACATGGATGTCGAAATGCTGCGCCCATGCCTGCGCATCGAAACTGCGGGCCGAATCCTGGCGGAAAACCGATGCGTTGTTGACAAGCAGGTCGAGGTTGCCGAGCGCCTCGGACGCCTTTGTGAGGAGCGCGCTTGTTTCGCCGATATCGGTAAGGTCGGCCTCGAGCGCGATCGCCCGATATCCCTTCTGCCGCAATTCCGCCGCCACCTCTTCGGCTTCACCGATGGAGCCGTTTGCGTGGATTGCGACGGAAAAGCCATTTGCAGCAAGGTCTTCGGCGATTGCCCGGCCTATTCTTTTAGCGGCCCCAGTTACAAGGGCCGTGCGAAGTCTTTTGTGGTTCAAAATCCTGCCTTCTGATCCCGCGAGTCTGTCTGCTGACTATATAGGCGCGGGCGGAGATTATATAAATAGGCCGTTGCGGTTGCCTCCGTGAGCAGGATATTCTATGTATTATTTAATAATGCGATTTCTTAAAATAAGTATTTTAAGATTAACTCTTCGGTAGGGTTAATGAAGTGTATGTTGCTTCAAAGCAACATCGAATTTCGGCCATGCGGCAGCCACAATGATATCACAATTTGGCTCTTTCAAATCCGCATTTGAGTTCCAATTTCAGTCTCGATCCGGAAGGGACATCTGGCAATATCCCGCCAATGCTTCACTGATAGACAGATGGCAAGCGAAGCGGGACTGAAAGGAGACTAAGTATGCGTGTACTCATTGCTGGCCTCATGGCCTCCGTTTTTGCAATTGCGGGCGTCTCGGCAGCTCAGGCGGCCGATGCCGTCGACCAGGTTCCGGAAGCACCGGTCGCCCAGGAAGCCCCGGTCAAGCCGGCCGGCAGCTGGGAAGGCTTCTACCTCGGCGGCGCCGGCACCTACAACATGGGTGACTTCGGTTCCGACCGCCACACCTATGGTTTCGGCGGCCAGGTCTTCACCGGCTATAACTGGCAGCAGGGCCAGATCGTTTATGGCGTTGAATCCGATCTCGGCTACAGCGGCGACGACGTCTCCTCGGGCGGCGTCAAGAACAAGTATGGCTGGAACGGCTCCGTCCGTGGCCGCGTCGGCTACGACATGAACCCCTTCCTGCTCTACGGCACGGCCGGTCTTGCCCTCGGCGACGTCAAGGTTTCCGACGGCACCTCGGATGAAAGCAAGACGAACTACGGCTATACGGTCGGCGCCGGTGTCGAAGCTTTCGTGACCAACAACATCACGACGCGCTTGGAATATCGCTACACCGACTACCAGAGCAAGGACTACAACCTCGACTCCGGCAGCTTTTCGCGCGGTTACGACGAGAACAGCGTCAAGCTCGGTATCGGCGTCAAGTTCTAAGCCGAACAGAACCCTCCAAGCATGGAAAAGCCGGGCACATCGCCCGGCTTTTTGCTGCTCGCCTGTTGTTGCCAGGCGCGCAAGCCTTACGAGCCGACTGCTCTCATCCCTGGGCTTTCAGTTCGCTATGGGCGGGGAATTTCTTGTCGAACTGCCGCAGCCAGTCGACCAGCGGCGCATGATCTGCTTCCCACTGGTCCTTGAAGCGCAGGTCGAGATAATCGAGCGTCGCGGCCAGCGCAAAATGCCCGCCATTCAGCTTCTTGCCGAGTTTCGGCAGATCGGCGCTGAGGTGAGCGAGCCCGCTCGTCGCCTTCTTCCATTGCCGATCGATCCAGGGCTGGTGGACCTTTTCCTCGTCGCGGAAGCGCCGCTCGTAGATGATGGCGAGCAGGCAGTCACAGATGCCGTCGCAGAGCGCCTCGAGGATTTCCGCATCCGTGCGCTTGCCCTTCTTCGAAGGATAGAGCCTGCCCTTCGTCAGCCGGTCGAAATAATGCATGATCGCCACGCTGTCGTATACCGACACTCCGTCATCGGTCAGCAGGGTCGGGATCTTGCCGAGCGGATTGTTGTCCATCAGGATCGCCGGTCCGGTATTGGTGTCGACCCGGATGGCGTTCACCTCCAGGCCGAGAAAATGCGCGGCCATCCGCACCTTGTTGGAATAGGGCGAGGCGGGCGAACAGAGCAGCTTCATGGGATACCTGATCAGATTGTGGACCTGCGGGCGGATTATTCCCGAAGCTAGCGCATAACCCCGGAAATCGGAATCAATTTCCGGACAGGATTATGGGCAAATTTAAGATTCTCGCGTTCGGTCATCGTCCTTTACCGCCTTGGTCTCGCCGCGCAGCCAGAAGGCGCGGTGCGAGGCGAAACGGTCCTGCGCCAGATGGTCCTTCAATGCCGGCAGCAATTGGTGCAACTCGTCCTTCAGCGTGAAGGGCGGGTTGACGATGACGAGGCCTGAACCCGTCAACCCGGTGATGCCGCGGTCGCTGCGGACAATGAGTTCGGCGCAAAGCATTTTCGGGATGTCCAGCGCCTGCAGCGTCTCATGGAATTCCTTGATCGGCGCACCCTTCTTCAGCGGATACCACAGGCAATAGGTGCCGCCGGGAAAACGGCGATAGGCCTTTTCCAGTCCCTCGGCGAGGCGCTGATATTCGTCCTCTTCCTCGAAGGGCGGATCGACGAGCACGATGCCGCGTTTCTCCTTCGGCGGCAGATGCGCGCCGAGCGCCAGCCAGCCGTCGAGCTCGGTGATGCGGGCGTGGTGATCACCCTCGAACAGCCGATGCAGCCTGACGAAATCCTCGGGATGCAATTCCATTGCCGACAACCGGTCCTGCGGCCGGAACAGCAGGCGCGCAAGTTTCGGCGATCCGGGATAGAAGCGCACGCCGCCCTCAGGGTTGAGTTCGCGGATGGCTGTAAGGTAGGGCTCCAGCAGTTCGGAAACCTGAGGTCCGAGATCGGCCTCCATCAGCTTGCCGATGCCTTCGAGCCATTCGCCGGTTTTCTGCGCTTCTTCGGAGGAGAGGTCGTAGAGCCCGATGCCGGCATGTGTGTCGAGCACGCGGATAGCGCCATCCTTCTTTTGCATGTAGCGGATCAGCCGCGCCAGCACGGCATGTTTCAGCACATCGGCAAAATTGCCCGCGTGATAGATGTGGCGGTAGTTCATTTTCGCTGATGTCCGTATGAATTCGCGTCATGGCAAAGTTTTGTGGCTTTTGGCCGTGCAAGCCTTGGAATATACAAATGCCATGAACATTGCGACCCCCATCCACGCCAAATCACCTAAGCCGGACACCAGGGTGGGCCACACGGCCTGTCCGCACGACTGTCCCTCCACCTGCGCGCTGGAGGTCGATATAACCGAGGATGGCCGCATCGGCCGCGTGCGCGGCGCGAACGATCATTCCTACACCTCGGGCGTCATCTGCGCCAAGGTCGCCCGTTACGCCGAGCGGCTCTATCATCCCGAGCGGCTGATGCATCCCTTGCGCCGCGCCGGCGCCAAGGGGGCAGGGCAGTGGCAGCAGATTTCCTGGGACGATGCGCTTGATGAGATCGCCGAAGCCTTCGTCAAGGCCGAGGCGAGGGACGGCAGCGAGGCGATCTGGCCCTATTTCTACGCCGGCACCATGGGCTGGGTGCAGCGCGATTCGATCGATCGCCTGCGTCATGCCAAGCGCTATTCCGGCTTTTTCTCGTCGATCTGCACCAATCCGGCCTGGACCGGCTTCACCATGGCGACCGGCACGCTGCGCGGCCCCGATCCGCGCGAGATGGGCCGCACCGATTGCGTCGTCATCTGGGGCACCAACGCGGTCTCGACGCAGGTCAACGTGATGACCCACGCGATCAAGTCGCGCAAGGAACGCGGCGCGAAGATCGTCGTCATCGACATTTACGACAATCCGACGATGAAGCAGGCCGATATGGCCTTGATCGTCAGGCCGGGCACCGATGCCGCTCTCGCCTGCGCCGTCATGCACATCGCCTTCCGCGATGGCCATGCCGACCGTGACTATATGGCGCGATATGCCGATGATCCCGCGGGCCTGGAAGCGCATCTGAGAGCGAAGACGCCGCAATGGGCGGCCGATATCACCGGCCTTGCGGTCGAGGAGATCGAAGCCTTCGCCCGCCTCGTCGGCACGACGAAAAAAACCTTCTTCCGCTTGGGCTATGGCTTCACCCGCCAACGCAACGGCGCGGTCGCCATGCATGCGGCGGCTTCGATCGCCACCGTTCTCGGCTCCTGGCAATATGAGGGCGGCGGCGCCTTCCATTCGAACAGCGATATCTTCCGCCTGAACAATGCGGAACTGACCGGCCGGTCGATGAAGGATGCCGATATCCGCATGCTCGATCAGTCGCAGATCGGCCGCGTGCTCACCGGCGATGCTGTGGCGCTGCGCCATCGCGGCCCGGTGACGGCCATGCTGATCCAGAACACCAACCCGGTAAACATCGCCCCCGAGCAGCGCCTCGTCAGACGCGGCTTTGCCCGCGACGACCTCTTCGTCGCCGTGCACGAGCAGTTTATGACCGAGACGGCTGATATCGCCGACATCGTCATCCCGGCGACGATGTTCGTCGAGCATGACGACATTTACCGGGCTGGCGGCCAGAACCACATCCTGCTCGGACCGAAGCTGGTCGAGCCGCCGCCGAGCGTGCGAACCAATCTCTTCGTGATCGAGGAACTGGCCAAACGCCTTGGCGTCGCCGATCGACCCGGCTTCGGTTTTTCTGCCCGCGAGATGGTCGACCGGATCCTCGAAACGAGCGGCCTGCCGGGTTACGACCATTTCCTCGAACAGAAATGGTTCGATCGCCAGCCGGCTTTCGAGGAGGCGCATTATCTGAACGGCTTTGCCCATCCGGATGGCAAGTTCCATTTCCGTCCGGACTGGATCGATCAGCCGGCGCCGAACAAGCCGCCGGCGGCGATCGGCGCGCTCGGGCCGCATGCCGAGCTTCCTGTATTCCCCGATCAGGTCGATGTCATCGAAGTCGCCGATCGCGAGCATCCCTTTCGTCTCGCCACGTCGCCCGCCCGGAATTTTCTGAATTCGAGCTTCTCCGAGACCAAGACGTCACGTCAGAAGGAGGGCCGTCCTGAGGTGATGATCAATCCGGCCGACGCCGAAGCCAACGGTATCGGCCATGGCGATCTCGTCCGCATCGGCAACAGCCGCGGCGATCTGCGCATCCATGCCCGGATCACCACCGAGGTGAAGCCTGGCGTGTTGATCGCCGAGGGCCTCTGGCCGAACAAGGCGCATGTCGACGGCGAGGGTATCAACGTCCTCACCGGCGCCGACTCGGTCGCGCCCTATGGCGGGGCGGCAGTGCACGATAACAAGGTCTGGCTTCGCAGGGACGCAGAATGATGCAGCCGAAATCACGGGTGAAGATCGTCAGCGCGGAAACGCTGTCGAATGGTTGGACAAAGCTGAGCAGCTATCTGCTTGACTATATCGACCGCAAGGGCGCCACCCAGCGCTTGAAGCGGGAGGTCTATCACCGCACGCCCGCCGCCTGCATCCTGCTGTATGATCCGAAGCGCGATCTCGTCGTTCTCGTCCGCCAGTTCCGCCTTGCCGTGCATGTGAACGGCGATGCGGCCTGGATGATCGAGGTGCCGGCCGGCCTTCTCGATGACGACCACCCCGAACAGGCGATCCGCCGCGAGGCGATGGAGGAAACCGGTTACCACCTGCGCGATGCGCGTTTCCTGTTCAGATGCTACCCGTCGCCGGGCGCCGTCACCGAAGTCGTCCACTTCTTCGTCTCGCTGATCGACAGCGCCGACCGCGTCGCCGAAGGCGGCGGCCTGGACGAGGAGCACGAAGATATCGAGGTTCTCGAAGTCCCGCTCGACGAAGCCGCCCGGATGATCGAAAACGGCGAGATTTTCGACGCCAAGACGATCATGCTGCTGCAATGGGCCGTGTTGAACCGGAATAATCTTCGATAGCGGATGCGGCAATCGACGCCTCGTTCGCCAAGTTGCCTCCGGGGCGATCCCGGGGTGACCCGCGATCGTCTTAGTTTTCGCCGCGAACTCGCATCATCTGCCGAAAGGCACGTCGCTTTAAGACAGGTGTTGCGTTGATGATGCGCATGACGCCGCGCATGGCAGCGAGCTGGACTGTGCCGACGATCGGCCGATGAGCGGGATGGCTGGCATCCATATGCTTTTTCGATTCTCGTACTGCTTCGGTACTGTAGCGAAGCATTTCGGCTTCATAGGCGTGTATGGCTTCCACGAGCGGCTTTTGTCCTCGATCCGCTGCGACCAGCATATGCCCAAGCAGAGCGGCATCGCGAAGCGCCGTATTGGCGCCGGCGCCGCGTCCGGGTGTCATCGTATGGACGGCGTCGCCGAGCAGTGTGATGTTCGAACTCGTCCAAGGCGTCAGCGGCACGGAAGTCCTGACCTTGACGTCGTGGATGGCCGCGGGCTCTGTCATACGGATGAGCGCGCGCAAGTGCGGATGCCAGTCCCGAGCAAGTTCCAGGCCCAGCTCTCTCAATTGTTCGCCACTGAGGCCGACCGTATCCCGCGGGCAATTCTGCCGAGCCCCCCAGATGCCCCAGCCGATACTGTCCTCGTCGAGCGCTTCGACGAAATCCGGCCAGCGAGCGGCAAAATCAGGGTCGCTGCGGCGGTGGGCGAACTCGAGCGAGTGAATAATCGCGCCGAAACCCATCGGCGCCATAATCATCGACATGCCTTTCAGCATCTTGTCCGACAGCAGAGCTTTCGCCTCGACCGTCATGGGAATTTTGCCCCCGAGCGACACGATCCCCGTGTCTTCCAGACGCGCTTCCGGCAAGTATTGCCTGCGCACAGCAGAGTTGGTGCCGTCAGCACCGACCAAAACATCTCCCGTCGCGAGACTTCCATCCTGAAAGCAAGCGGTGACCGAGCCGTCGGTGTTACGTGTGTACCCCTGAAGCGCTTTGCCGAAGGAGACGTGGTCTTCAAGCCCCCTGAGCAGAACCCGCCTCAGCGTCTTTCGAACGACGTTCTTTTCACCGTCAAGAGCATTCGGAGCCGCATCACCGATGTCGAAACTCAGCACTTCACCAAGCTGTTCCGTCAACATGTTGAAATAGCACGGCGACCTGGCGCATGTCGCAAGATAGAGGTCGTAGAGTTCGCTGGGTATACAGGCCTTTAGCGCTCGGCTCCCAGCGGGGCTGATACCGACGCGATAGCCACCGGTGTCGGCGTTCGGTGTGCTGTCGCGCTCATACACCGCAATGCGAACGCCAGCCTGTTTAAGCAGATGAGCGAGCGCCAGACCGCCAGTCCCGGCGCCGATAATCAAAACCTTCATGGTGCTAGTCCTTGTCGGGTTTGGAGTGGGTGGAGAACTCGACGGCAATCTGCCTCAGCCACTCGTCTGTCCAGGTGTTGCGCCCGGCGCGCAGGTCCCCGACGACGCCATTGATCCAAGACAACTCGGTTGCGTGAAGCGCTCGGAGATATTCCATCTCGAGCAGGAAGAGCCTTGGTACGGCCTGCGCTTCCAGCAGGAGCCCGTCGATTCGGCGAAGTTCCGACTCGATGGCTTTTGCCCGGTGCTCAAGCAGGCCCAACACATCGTTCGGCGTCAGCAGAGCAAGAAATGATATGGCTGCGGGGAATTCCGGATATTCCCGCGTCAAGGTCGACAACATCTCGCGGATCCATGCCAGCGCGACGTCGCGGCCCTTCTCGGTGATCTCGTATACGGTCCGCTCGGGACGCTTGTCGTCCCGGACTGTTTTCTGCTGGGCGATCAAAGCCTCGCGTTCGAGCCGATGGATGGTTTGATAAAGGCTCGCCCTCTGGGTGATATTGATCACCTCATCCTTGCCGCGCTCCTTGATGAGCCGCTGCATCCGGTAAGGATGCAGCGGCTCTTCCATGAGCATTGCAAGGACAGCGAGCGCGACTGGAGAGCGTTTGATAAAGGTCATAGTCATGTTAATACTAGTCATACTATAACTAGTCAATATGATTGATGCCTTGATTCGTGGGTGGGTACTGGGTTTGGTCCACGATCGTGAGTTCGGTGCACCCGACCAATTCCAAAGCGCAAGTTTCCCCTTTAAGGTGACTGGGCTCGAAAGTTCATACGACTGTCACGAAGCGGTTCTATCCGCTGCGTTCTGTCAATCATCGGATGCGGTCAGGAGAAAGCCCATGTGGCTCAGCAATTTCACCCTCGTTCTCCCAAACGAGGTGGTGAGTGAAGGTTCCGTGCGTGTTGAGGACGGCGTCATTGCCGAGATCAGGCCGGAGCCGGTTGCCGGGGCGGCAATCGATGGCGGCGGGCGATTGCTGATGCCCGGATTCGTCGATCTGCACGGCGACATGATCGAGCGCGAGATCGCGCCGCGGCCGAACGCGACGATGCCGATCGATTTCGGCATCCACGAACTCGACAAGAAGCTCGCCGCCGCCGGTGTCACGACGGCCTTTGCCGCCGTCTCCTTCGCCACCGAAAGCGTCTACGGGCACGTCCGCTCGTTGGAGACGACCTCGGCAGTAATCGAGGGAATCAACCGCCTGCGCGACAATCTGCTGATCGACCACCGCGTCCACGCCCGCTACGAAATCACCAATGTCGGCGCCGCTCCGGCGCTCGAGCGCCTGTTGAATGCCGATCAGATCGACATGGTTTCACTGACCGACCACACGCCGGGCCAGGGCCAGTACAACAACCTGCAAAGCTACATCCTCAGCATTTCCGAGCGCCGCGCCGTCTCCGAGGAAATGGCCGCCGAGATCGTCGCCAAGCGCATAGCCATGCGCAACAACCCCGAGATCGAAGCCAAGCTGAAGGAGATCGTCGCACTGTCGCTGAAGCACAAACTGTCGCTTGCCTCGCATGATGATGACAGCGTCGAGAAGGTCGCCGAAATGCACGATCTCGGCGTCACCATCAGCGAGTTTCCGGTGACGGCACCCGCCGCCGAAGAGGCACGCCGCCGCGGCCTCTGGACGCTGATGGGCGCGCCGAACGCGCTGCGCGGCCAATCGATGTCGGGCAATCTCAGCGCGCTGGATGCCGCAAGGGCCGGCCTTTTGAGCGTCATCGCCGCCGATTATCACCCGGCCGCCTTCGTGCCCGGCATCTTCAAGCTCGCCGACATGGTGGAAGGCGCCCTGCCGGCCGCCGTCGCCATGGCGACCGGCAATGCTGCCCGCTCCGCCGGCCTCCTGGACCGCGGCGAAATCGCCATCGGCCAGCGCGCCGATCTGGTCGTGGTCGAGCCCGGCGACATCAACCGCATCCGCGCCACCTTCCGCGCCGGCCGCTTCGTCTATAGCGACGGCACTCTGCATCCTTTGCGCGCGCTGGCGGCTTAATACGCTGGCGCGCTTTAAGCGCGGTCGCCGATCAGCGAAATCAGCTGGGCCTTGGGGGCGATTGCGGAAGCCTCAGCGCCCACTGCTTTGCCACCTTCCATTGTCACGCGACCTTCGGCGAAGAGCCGCAGCGCCTGCGGGTAGATCTGGTGTTCGACGGTGAGCACGCGCGCGGCGAGGCTTTCGGCCGTGTCACCGGAAAGGATCGGGACGGCTGCCTGGCCGATGACCGGCCCTTCGTCCATGCCCTCGGTGACGAAATGCACGGTGCAGCCGGCAATGCGCATGCCGGCGTCGATGGCGCGTTGATGGGTGTGCAGGCCCGGAAACAGCGGCAGCAGGGAAGGGTGGATGTTGAGCATCCGGCCTTCATAGCGCTGGATGAAGGCAGGCGTCAGCAGCCGCATGTAGCCGGCCAGGCAGAGGATATCGGGAGAAAGCGTGTCGAGTGCGGCAAAGATCGCCGCCTCATGCGCTTCCTTGCTGGTATAATCCTTGCGGGGAAAGGCGAAGGTGGCGATGCCTTCGGCTGCGGCCTTCACAAGCCCGCCGGCATCCGCTTTGTCTGAAATTACCCCGACGATCTCGGCCGGGTAGTCGGCGGCCTTTGCCGCCGCAACCAGCGCCATCATGTTCGAGCCGCCGCCGGATATGAAGACGACGGCGCGTTTGCGCGGCGAACTCATATGGCAAGCGTGCCTTTGTAGACCGTGCCGGCAGCACCCTCGTCGCGAGCGATCATGCGGCCGAGCGTGACGACAGTCTCGCCCTCGGCTTCGAGTGCGGCGGAAACGGCCGCGACATTCTCATGGGCGACGACGGCGATCATGCCGACGCCGCAGTTGAAGGTGCGCAGCATTTCATTGGCTTCGACGCCGCCGGTCTTGGCGAGCCACGAAAACACCTTGGGAACCTTGACGGCGGCAAGATCGATCTCGGCCGCCAGATGCTTCGGCAGCACGCGCGGAATATTTTCCGGGAAGCCGCCGCCGGTGATGTGCGCCAGCGCCTTGATGGCGCCGGTCTCGCGGATCACCGTCAGAAGCGGCTTCACATAGATGCGGGTCGGCTCGAGCAGAGCCTCGCCGAGCTTCTTGCCATCGGCGAACGGCGCCGGCGCATCCCAGCCGAGACCGGACAGTTCGACGATTTTGCGCACCAGTGAGAAGCCGTTCGAGTGGACGCCGGAAGAGGCAAGGCCGAGAATCACATCGCCTTCGGCGATATCACCGGAGGGAAGCAGCTTGCCGCGTTCGGCAGCACCGACCGCAAAACCGGCGAGATCGTAGTCGCCGGAGGAATACATGCCAGGCATTTCGGCCGTCTCGCCGCCGATCAGCGCGCAGCCGGCCTGTCGGCAGCCGGCGGCGATGCCGCCTACGATGGCCGCGCCCTGGTCCGGGTCGAGCTTGCCGGTGGCGAAATAATCGAGGAAGAACAGCGGCTCGGCGCCCTGCACCACGAGATCGTTGACGCACATGGCGACGAGATCGATGCCGACGGTGTCGTGATAATCGGCATCGATGGCGATCTTCAGCTTGGTGCCGACGCCGTCATTGGCGGCGACCAGAACCGGGTCGGTAAAACCGGCGGCCTTGAGATCGAACAGCCCGCCGAAGCCGCCGATCTCACCGTCGGCGCCGGGGCGGCGGGTTGAGCGCACCGCCGGCTTGATCTTTTCGACGAGGAGGTTGCCGGCATCGATGTCGACGCCCGCATCGCTGTATGTCAGGCCGTTTTTCCCAGACTGGCTCATGCTGGTCTCCGATGGCTATTTCTAGCGGCAGACGCGCCGCGTCATCTGCCGGTCGCAATTGCATGACAGGGGCCTTTATGCAAGCGCCGCATGGCAAAAGCCCCCAATTTCCCGCGTCTTCCCAGAGCCTTTCCGGGATTTGGCGCGGCAGGGTTGACCATCTTTGCGCCTGCATCCTATGTGCTGAATGGCCGCCTCGGTTCGGATGCGGCGTTTGGCGGCGTAAAGCGATTAGCGGGGAAGCGATGCCACAGCAAGTCAGCGGCAACAGTCTCAAGCGTCAGATCTTCTTCTGGCTGGCAGTGCTCGTCTTCTTCATCGTTTTTCTCTATGTCTTCAGCTCGATCCTGCTGCCCTTCATCGCCGGCATGGCGATCGCCTATTTCCTGGATCCGGTGGCCGATCGGCTGGAGCGTCTCGGCCTGAGCCGGATGATGGCGACGGTCGGCATCCTTATCTCCTTCGTCATCGTCTTTGCGCTGGCGCTTATGATCCTCATTCCCGTGCTCGTCAGCCAGTTCAACGATTTCGCCGAGCGTCTGCCGACTTACATCAGCCAGCTGCAGCAGTTCATCAGCCAATCGCAGAATTCGCTGCTGCCGGATTGGGTCAAGAGCCAGGCCGGCACGATCAAGGACAATTTCTCCGGCATCCTCTCCGAAGGCATGGGCTTCCTGACCGGGCTCTTCGCGCAGATCTGGAATTCCGGCAAGGCCATCGTCGACGTCATATCGCTGCTCGTCGTCACCCCCGTCGTCGCCTTCTACATCCTGCTCGATTGGGACCGCATGGTCGCCAAGGTCGACCAGTGGATCCCGCGCGATTATATCAGCGATGTCCGCCAGATCGCCAAGGAGATCGACCAGGCGATCGCCGGCTTCATCCGCGGCCAGGGTTCGCTCTGCCTCATCCTCGGCATTTATTATGCCGCGGGCCTGTCTCTCGTCGGCCTGAACTTCGGCCTGCTGATCGGGCTCTTTGCCGGCATGATCAGTTTCATTCCCTATGTCGGCTCGATGGTCGGCCTGGTTCTCGCCATCGGCGTGGCGATCGTGCAGTTCTGGCCGGATTATCCCTGGATCGGCCTGGTGCTTGCCGTCTTCTTCAGCGGCCAGTTCCTCGAGGGCAATATCCTGCAGCCGAAGCTCGTCGGCTCCAGCGTCGGCCTGCACCCGGTCTGGCTGATGTTTGCGCTGTTTGCCTTCGGCGCGCTCTTTGGTTTCGTCGGTCTTCTGGTCGCCGTGCCGGCCGCCGCCGCCGTCGGCGTCCTTGTTCGTTTCGCGCTTTCGCGTTACCTTCAGAGCGATCTTTATTTTGGCGTGTCGCCGACTGGCCGCGCCCGGAAGACGAAATCAGTTCCCCATGAATGACGTGAACAACGCTGATCCGAAGGGCAAGGCCGGAGAGCAGCTGCCGCTGGTCTTTTTGCACGATGCCGCAAGCGGGCGCGACGACCTCCTGGTCTCGGAGCGTCTCGCTGCCGCCGTTTCGATTGTCGATGCCTGGCCGGCATGGCCATCGCCGGTCGTCGTGCTCGCCGGCCCGGTCGGTTCGGGAAAATCGCATCTCGCCCGTATCTGGCGGGAATTGAGCGGCGCCGTCGACATCCATCCCGAGCTTGGCTCCGACGCGGCGGTTGCTGCCGCCACCGGCCCGGTGCTGTTCGAGGATGCCGACCGGCTTGGCTTCGACGACAATGCGCTGTTTCACGTCATCAACAGCGTGCGCGAAAATGGCACCAGCCTGTTGATAACAAGCCGTCTCTGGCCGATGTCATGGCCGGTTCTGCTGCCCGATCTGCGCTCGCGCCTGAAAGCTGCAACCGTCGTCGAGATCGGCGAACCCGACGAGGCGTTGTTGTCGCAGGTGATCGTCAAGCTGTTTGCCGACCGGCAGCTTTATATAGATGACAAACTCGTGCTCTATATCGTTAACCGGATGGAGCGGTCGCTGAACGCTGCCCAGACGATCGTCGAAAGGCTTGACCGGCTGGCCCTGTCGCGGGGCACGAAAATCACCCGGTCTCTGGCCGCCGAAGTATTGAATGAATTGGGAAATTCGGAGCCGGCCGATTGACTGTCACAGTTCCGTCGTGAAACTGATATAATTGCCTTCGGCGATTGAGAACGGGGTAAACGGTTTATGGATAGCGCAGTCGCAGAACATCAGGAACTCACTCCGCAATCCAACGACAACACGCCCCCGCTGGAAGAGCTGCTCAAGAGCCCCGAGCGCTTCATCAACCGAGAATTCTCCTGGCTGCAGTTCAACCGCCGCGTCCTGGAAGAAACGCTGAATACCGAGCATCCGCTGCTCGAGCGCGTTCGCTTCCTGTCGATCTCGGCTGCCAACCTCGATGAATTCTTCATGGTGCGTGTCGCAGGCCTCGAGGGCCAGGTGCGCCAGAACATCGTCATCCGCAGCCCCGACGGCAAGACGCCGGCCGAGCAGCTCGATTCGATCCTGCAGGAGATCGACCATCTGCAGATGGAGCAGCAGGCCTCGCTCGCCGTGCTGCAGCAGTATCTCGCCAAGGAAGACATCCTGATCGTGCGCCCTGGCGCCTTGAGCGATGCCGATCGCCAGTGGCTCGCCACCGAATTCGAACAGGCGATCTTTCCTGTCCTGACGCCGCTGTCGATCGATCCGGCCCATCCGTTTCCGTTCATTCCGAACCTCGGCTTCTCGATCGGTCTGCAGCTCGTCAGCAAGAATGGCCGCGAGCCGATGACGGCGCTGCTGCGCCTGCCGCCGGCGCTCGACCGCTTCGTCCGCCTGCCGGATGATGGAAACACGATCCGCTACATCACCCTGGAAGATGTCGCCAACATCTTCATCCACCGGCTCTACCCGGGTTACGAGGTGCAGGGGTCCGGTACGTTCCGCGTCATCCGCGACAGCGATATCGAAGTCGAGGAAGAGGCCGAGGATCTTGTCCGCTTCTTCGAAACGGCGCTGAAGCGCCGCCGCCGCGGCAAGGTCATCCGTATCGAGACCGACTCGGAAATGCCGGCCTCGCTGCGCCAGTTCGTCGTTCAGGCGCTTAATATCCCTGACAATCGCGTCGCCGTTCTGCCGGGCCTTCTGGCGCTGAACACGCTATCCGAGATCACCAAGGCGCCGCGCGAGGATCTCAGGTTTCCGTCCTACAATGCGCGATTTCCCGAGCGCGTCCGCGAACATGCCGGCGACTGCTTCGCCGCCATCCGCGAAAAGGACATGGTCGTCCATCACCCCTACGAATCTTTCGACGTCGTGGTCCAGTTCCTTCTCCAGGCTGCGCGCGATCCTGACGTCCTGGCGATAAAGCAGACGCTTTACCGCACGTCCAACGACAGCCCGATCGTCCGCGCGCTGGTCGACGCCGCCGAAGCCGGCAAGTCGGTGACGGCACTGGTCGAACTCAAGGCCCGCTTCGACGAAGAGGCGAATATCCGCTGGGCGCGCGATCTCGAGCGCGCCGGCGTGCAGGTCGTCTTCGGCTTCATCGAGCTCAAGACCCACGCCAAGATGTCGATGGTTGTCCGCCGCGAGGAGGGCAAACTTAGGACCTATTGCCATCTGGGAACTGGCAACTACCACCCGATCACCGCGAAGATCTATACCGATCTGTCCTATTTCACCTGCAATCCGGTCATCGCCCACGACATGGCGAACATCTTCAACTTCATCACCGGCTATGGCGAGCCGGAACAGAGTATGCAGCTCGCCATCTCACCCTATACGATGCGCCCGCGCATCCTGCGCCACATCGAGGAAGAGATTCAGCACGCCAGGAACGGTGCCCCGGCGGCGATCTGGATGAAGATGAACTCGCTTGTCGATCCCGACATTATCGACGCGCTCTATCGCGCCAGCCATGCCGGCGTCGAGATCGATCTCGTCGTACGCGGCATCTGCTGCCTGCGTCCACAGGTGCCCGGCCTTTCCGAAAAGATCCGCGTCAAGTCGATCGTCGGCCGCTTCCTTGAACACAGCCGCATCTTCTGTTTCGGCAACGGTCATGGCCTGCCGTCCGATAAGGCGCTGGTTTACATCGGTTCGGCCGACATGATGCCGAGAAACCTCGATCGCCGCGTCGAAACCATGGTTCCGCTGACGAATCCGACCGTTCACGAGCAGGTCTTGTCACAGATTATGCTCGGCAACGTGATTGACAATCAACAAAGCTACGAGATATTGCCCGACGGTACGTCGCGGCGCATGGAAGTGCGCAGGGGCGAGGAACCGTTCAATGCGCAGCAGTATTTCATGACCAATCCGAGCCTGTCAGGCCGTGGTGAAGCTCTGAAGTCCAGTGCGCCGAAGCTGATCGCTGGCCTGCTCGAAGGCCGCAACAACAAGTAAAACTGGACCTAAATGGTTGAATCTGAAGCCCAGGGGCGCCTTCCGGGGATCGCCCCGGTCTCCGTCGTCGATATTGGATCGAATTCCATTCGTCTAGTCGTCTACGAAGGCCTGTCCCGTTCGCCAACCGTCCTGTTCAACGAAAAGGTTCTCTGCGGCCTCGGCAGGGGTATTGCCCTGACCGGCAAGATGGATGAAGACAGCGTCATCAGAGCTTTGGCATCGCTGCATCGTTTCAAGGCCCTGTCCGACCAGGCGCGCGCCGCAACCATGTATGTATTGGCGACGGCCGCCGCGCGCGAGGCGAGCAACGGTCCTGATTTCATCCATCAGGCCGAAACCATCCTTGGCCGCAAGGTCCGCGTGCTCTCGGGCGAGGAGGAGGCGAAATTCGCCTCGCTCGGCATCATCAGCGGCTTCTACAATCCCGATGGTATTGCCGGCGATCTCGGCGGCGGCTCGCTTGAGCTGATCGATATCAGGGGCAAGGAAGTCGGCAAGGGCATCACGCTGCCGCTCGGCGGCCTGCGGCTGTCGGAATATGCCGGCGGTTCGCTTTCCAAGGCCCGCACCTTTGCCCGCAAGCAGGTGAAGACGGCAAAGCTGCTGTCGAAAGGCGAGGGGCGCACCTTCTACGCCGTCGGCGGCACCTGGCGAAATATCGCCAAGCTGCACATGGAACTCACCAACTATCCGCTGCACATGATGCAGGGTTACGAGGTTTCGCTCGAAGCAATGATGCTGTTCCTCGAACAGGTGGTGAGCGCGCGCGATTCCAAGGAACCGGCGCTACAGGCGGTGTCGAAACACCGTCGTTCGTTGCTGCCCTTCGGCGCCGTCGCCATGACGGAAGTGCTGAGCGCGATGAAACCGTCGGTGATTTCCTTCTCGGCGCAAGGTGTGCGCGAGGGATATCTCTATTCGCTGCTGTCGGAGGGCGAACGCCGCCTCGATCCGCTGCTTGCCGCGGCTGGCGAACTGGCGATCCTGCGTGCCCGCTCGCCCGAGCATGCCCGCGAACTGGCGGAATGGACCGGCCGCATGATGCCGCTCTTCGGCGTCCAGGAAACCGAAGAGGAAAGCCGCTACCGTCAGGCCGCCTGTCTGCTTGCCGATATCAGCTGGCGCGCCCATCCCGACTATCGTGGCCTGCAGGCGCTGAACGTCATCGCCCACTCGTCCTTTGTCGGCATCAGTCATCCCGGCCGCGCCTTCATTGCACTCAGCAACTACTACCGTTTCGAAGGCTTGCACGACGACGGCGCCACCGGCCCGCTGGCGCAGATCGCCACACCACAGTTCATCGAGCGCGCCAAGCTGCTCGGCGGCATGCTGCGTGTCGTCTACCTCTTCTCGGCCTCGATGCCCGGCATCGTCAAGAACCTGACCTTCCGCAAGTCGTCGAGCCCGGACCTCGACCTCGAATTCGTCGTGCCCCCCGAATACCGCGATTTCGCCGGCGAACGCCTGGACGGCCGCCTGCAGCAGCTGTCGAAGCTGACGAACAAGAGACTGGCGTTTCTATTCGAGTAGGGCAGTGCAACGATCGTTGTGCCCTGCCGGCCCCCTCTGGCCTGCCGGCCATCTCCCACAGGTGGGGAGATCGGCTGGGCGCACCGGTTTCCCAAAACAATTGCCGTTGCAGCGCGACGAAACGGTAGAGAGGTGGGAAGGCCAAGCCGCTTGTGATCTCCCCACCTGTGGGGGAGATGGCCGGCAGGCCAGAGGGGGGCTGGCACGGCATGCAGTACGATGTGTCTACCAAACCAGATAGAAAAGGCGGCACTTCCGCACCGCCCTCTCCATCTCACACCAAACCCCAATTACTTCGCGTTCAAAAACTCGCCAACCTCAAGCAGGCTGAACTCGTTATTGTCGGCCTTGTCGACGGCGCGGCCGGCTGAGAAGGGCAGGTTGTTGTCATTGCCGATGATGATGTGGGTGGCGTCGACGCGGTCGACGTTTTCGATCGTCACGAACGGCATGTCGTAGACGCCGTCCTCGGCCCCTGCCTTCTTTTTGTTGTCGGGGTCCTGAATATTCAGGAGGTCGATATAGCCGATCTTGCGGACGGCCTTGCCGGCATTGGCGTCGTTGAACTCGATCTTGTAGACGCGCTTCAGCTCGGCCGGAGCTTCGAAGCAATCCGGCTTCGGCTGCTTCGGGTCGGCGCAGGCTTGGTCCTTGGTGCCGGCGCCGCTGTCGCGCTCGATGACGAGAGCGGTGGTGTCGTCGAGCATGTTGAAGTCGCCGATCGACACGCCCTTGTCTTCGAACGGATAGAGCCAGCTGCGGCCGGTCCACTTCTTGGCGGCGACGTCGAATTCGATGACGCGGACGGCGGTGTGGCCATCGACCGATTCCATCTGGCCGTCATCCCTATAGATGGCGCCTTCGAGCAGGCCGTAGAGCTTGGAGCCATCCCTGGACATGGCGAGGCCTTCGAAGCCGCCGGAGCGCTTCAGGTTGAAGACCGGCATCTTCGCGGTCGGGTTGCCCGGAAGCTGGATCAGCGGATTGTCGGGCGAAAGTACCGGCTTGCCGTCGAGGGTCGTCGCGATGACGTCAGTGAGGCGACCTGCAGTGTCGACCTTAAGAAAATAGGGACCGAATTCGTCGCCGAGCCAGAAACCGTCGGCAACCGGCTGGATCGATTCGATGTCGAAGTCGGCGCCGGTGAGATAACGCGTGTCGGTGCCTTCCAGTACGATCGGGAAGGGGGCGATCTTGTTCGGATCGGAGAGGAAGAGGTTCCTGACGATGTCAGCCTTGTTGGTCGCCCAGTCGAACTTCATCTGGTGCAGGAAGAGCATGGAGTCGGAGGAATTGGCCTTCGAGCCAAAGCCGTTATCCGTGAGCGTCCAGAAGGTGCCGTCAGCCATCGTCTTGATGCCCGAGAAGCCCTGGATCGCCTGGCCGTCGAAGGGAAGCTTCAGGTCGGTGACGCGGGCGCCGTCCTTGCCGGGAATGGTGCCGAGCGCTTCGGTGCGCTTGCGGTCCGCCGTCGTGAACTTGCCGGAATGCTTGAGAAATTCAGGAGCATCGGCCGGAGCCGGAACCATGGTGTTGGCAGGAAGGATCGCCTGGCCGGCGAGCTTGGCCGGGAACTGCTGCTGGTCGGCGGAGGCGGAGCCCGCGACCAGGATGAGAAGTGATACGGAAGCAAAAAGAATGGTCTTCATAATATCCCCATGGAACGAATGCCAATGGCTTCCGCTTAGCAGGGCTTCAATGTCAGCGACTTGACGGTTGGGTGAAGCTTTGGTGACGCGCGGCGGAACGGCCGCTCAGCCATGCAGAATGATCGCCGGCGTATTCAGCACGGTCACCGCGCGCGAGGAAAGCGCCATGACGCCAAGCGCCTGGCCGCGCCCCTTGACGGCATGGGTGCCGAGATCCTCGCAAGAGATGTCGTCGGGAAATTTCATGCGCCGGGCAAGTTCGGCGGAGATCAGCACCGGCCGGTTCAGGCTGCGGCAGAGCGTCTCCAGCCGGGCGGTGGTGTTCACCGTATCGCCGAAATAGCTGATCTTGTGGTGGTCGACGCCGATTTCGGCGGTGATGATCTCGCCGCCGTGAAGGGCGGCACGCAACTTCGGCACCTGCCCGTAATTTTTCCGCCAGCCGGCGGCATTGGCTTCGATATCGGCGAGGATATCGAACATACAGCGCACGCAACGCGCATTCTTGACGCCGCGGGCAAACGGCCAAGTGATGATCGCCGCATCGCCGACATAGTCGTTGATCATGCCCTTGTGGCGCCGGACCGGCTCGGCGAAGGTCGCAAACAGCGAACTCAGCAGCTGCTGCGCACGAAGGTCGCCATGCTTTTCGGCAAAAGCCGTCGAATCGACCAGATCGATGAACAGAAAGACACGCTCTTCCCTGACCGGATTGCGATAGCGGCTGACCAGCATGCTGAGGAATACTTCGCGGCCGAGCAGTTCCCGCACGCGCAGGATGAAGATCAGCGCCGAGCAGACGGCAAGTGCATAGAGGAAGACCTCGTAAGGCATGATGACGAGATCGAGGAACGAGGTTGGCTTCACCATCCCGATTGACGAGAGCAGCAGAGCGGCGCAAGCAAAGCCGATGCTCATCAGGATTTCGTAGATCACCAGTTCGCTGATGATGAAGGCGAAGGTCGGCAGCTTCTGGATACGTCTGTACAGCCCGCGGAACAGCGCCTTGCGCTCGAAGGCGATGATCGGCATGCCGATGAACAGCGCGAAGATTGCGCCGACAACGGGCGTCTGATTGGAGTAGAACATCAGATCATAGACGACGCCGCTGGCGGCCAGAACGATCGTGATCAAGATCCAGTTCTGCGTCGGAGATATTTCCCGCATGCCGTCCTTCGCCAAATAATGGTTCTTCCAGCCATTGTTTCAGCTGGGAAAAAAGCGTCAAGCGAATTCGATGCGGTCTTACAACGCCGCGCGTCAGATAGACGTGCGGCGTTGTAAGGCTTTGAAATCACGCTAGAACAGGATGATTTTAAGCCCGGTTGGGCTAAAATCTGATCCTGTTCTAAATTAAAGAGTTAGAGCATGATGCCGTCCGAAAACCGCTCACACTTTTCGGCATCGTGCTCTAGAGGCTGATTGTCTCGACCTTCCGGTCGACGAAGCGCAGAGCGATCTGACCCTGGATCAGCTGCAGCGCCGGCTCGCCGAAAAGATCGCGCCGCCAGCCGTGCAGAGCCCCGACTTCGGCCCTCTCGCCCTCGGCGGCGATCCTGTCGAGATCCTCGCTGTTGGCGATCACTTTCGGCGCCACCCCGTGCTTTTCCGAAATCAGTTTCAACAGCACTTTCAGCAGTTCGACGGCAGCAGCGGCCCCTTCGGGCGCCTGCGCCTGGCGCGGCACATGTGGCATATCGGCCTTCGGAAGAGCGAGCGCCGTGTTGACAGCCTCGATGACGGCGGCGCCGGAGGTCGAGCGCTCCCAGCCTTTCGGAATGGTGCGCAACCGCCCAAGCGCCTCGGTATCCTTGGGCTGCTGCTGGGCGATCTCGTAGATCGCATCATCCTTCAGCACCCGCGAACGCGGCACATTGCGCGCCCGCGCCTCACGTTCGCGCCAGGCGGCAACATATTTCAGGATCGCCAGTTCCTGCGGCTTGCGCAACCGCATCTTCAGCCGCTGCCAGGCATCGTCGGGATGCATGTCGTAAGTTTCGCGCGCCTCGAGAACGTCCATCTCCTCGGAGAGCCAGGAGGTGCGGCCTTCGCGATCGAGTTCCGCCTTCAGCGACAGATAGACGTCGCGCAGATGGGTAACGTCGGCCAGCGCATATTCCAGCTGCTTGTCGGAAAGTGGCCGGCGGCTCCAGTCGGTGAAACGCGACGACTTGTCGATATGAACGTTCTTGATCCGGCTGACCAGCTGATCATAGGAGACGCTGTCGCCAAAACCGCAGACCATGGCGGCGACCTGCGTGTCGAAGATCGGATGCGGAATGAGATTGCCGCGATTGAAGATGATTTCGATGTCCTGACGCGCCGCGTGAAAGACCTTCAGCACCTTCGGATCGGCCATCAGCTCGAAGAAGGGGGCGAGATCGATCCCCTTGGCCAGCGGATCGACGAGAACTTCGGTTGTCGGGCTTGCCATCTGGATCAGGCAGAGCTCCGGCCAGAAGGTCGTCTCGCGCAGGAATTCGGTGTCGATGGTGATGAAGTCGGACTTGGCCAGCTCTTTGCAGGCGGCCGCCAAATCGGCGGTGGTTTCGATCATATCATTTCATTCGCAAGGAAAAGGTCGGTTGAACCTTCCTTCTCCTTTCGCTTCGATATGTCAATACAACAGCATAAGCTTCGCGCATTGCTGGATAAGAATTACGTCCAAACTGCGGCAAGGCCGCCTCAGCTCACTCTGACGTAGCTGGTCATCCCGGTCTTCTGGTGCTCGATGATATGGCAATGCAGCAGCCAGTCGCCGGGATTGTCGGCGACGAAGGCGAGCTGCACCTTCTCGTCAGGCTGGATGAGATAGGTATCGGAGACGAGCGGCATCACCTGCCTGGTCGAGGAGGAGATCACCGTGAAGCTCATCCCGTGCAGATGGATCGGATGTGCGTGCGGCGTCGTATTCTCCAGGTTGAAGAGATAGCTCTTGCCGAGCTTCAGTTCCGCCAGCGGCGCTGTTGGATCCGGCGTGTCTCCCGGCCACGGCACCTTGTTGATTGCCCAGAAACTGTAGCCGAGCGTGCCGCAGATGCTTTCGACGGCGGTGTTTTCAGCGGTGGCGCTCAGCACCAGCGGGATCTCTTCGGCGGCGGAAAGATCGGCCTTCGCCACCGGATTTTCGACAAGCGGTCCGAGATCGCCGATATCGCGCTTCAACGATGATCCGACTGCGCGCAGGCTGGCGATCGTCTTCGGCGTGGTGCCGCGGATATCTTCGAGCGTGGCGACAGCGCCTTCGCTGTCCGGCATGCGCACGGCAAGATCGAGCCGCTGACCCGGCCCGATCTGCAGCAGATCGAGGGGAAAACGCTTCGGCACCGGATTGCCGTCGATCGCAATGACGCTCGCAACCGCTCCTTCCATCTTCAGCGAAAAGATCCGCGTCACGTCGGTCACGGCGATACGCAGCCGCACTAGCCCGCCGGCGGGCGCGTCGTATTGCGGCTCCTGATGCCAGTTGGCGGTGCGCACGGTGCCGTAGGTCCCCGATTTGGCGGCGTCGCGCGGCTTGAAAGCGGCGATGAACTGCCCGTCGCCGCCGAGCCTCCAGTCGCGCAGGTTCAGTACCACTTCCGCATCGAATTCTGGATCGGCCGGATCTTCGACGACGATGACGCCGGTCATGCCGTGCCCCATCTGCGTCAGCGTGTTACAATGCGGATGGTACCAGAAGGTGCCGGCATCGGGCGGCGTGAAGGCATAGTCGAAGCTGTCGCCGGTATAGATGTAGGGCTGCGTCATGAACGGCACGCCGTCCATGCGGTTGTCGATGCGGAGCCCGTGCCAGTGGATCGTTGTCGGCTCGTCGAGTTCGTTTTTCAGCCGCGCCGCATAGGGTCGCCCCTTTTTCATCCGAAGAACCGGCGGCATGCCGTCCTGGCCCCAGCTCATGATATCCCGGGTCGGCCCGGCCTCGGTCAGCATGGCCTCGGTCTTTACCGCCGTCAGCAGTTGCGGCTCGGGGGCTGCCTCGGCAAGCCCGAATTTACCGGCAATGCCGATGCCGACGCCATAGGCGCCCGCGACGGCGGATGCCTTGAGAAGGTTGCGGCGGGTCAGGAGAGGCATGCGGAGGCTCCACAGTGATAATGCCGATCCTTTTAAAGTTGACCCGCTCCTTCATCAATACGGGAAGCGCGGCCAAACTGCCGCAGTATACGGGGCGCAGCCTCGCCATAAACGTCTGGCAAACGCGTGGGCAGCGAGTGCTAAGCCTTGACAAATCGGAGCGTCCATGCGCTTTTCCGCCCGATTTTCTTGTCGGCGCTTGAGGGTTCTTGAAGCCCTTGCTGCCGTCTTAAGCCACATGCCAGGATTTGAGATCATGCATCGCTATCGCAGCCACACATGCGCCGCCCTCCGCAAGACGGATGTCGGCTCGACCGTCCGTATCTCCGGCTGGGTCCATCGCGTCCGCGACCATGGCGGCGTCCTCTTCATCGATCTTCGCGACCATTACGGCATCACCCAGGTCGTCGCCGATCCCGACAGCCCGGCCTTCAAGATGGCCGAGACCGTGCGCGGCGAATGGGTGATCCGCATCGACGGCCTCGTCAAGGCCCGTACCGACGACACCGTCAACAAAACAATGGCAACCGGCGAGATCGAGCTCTACGCCCAGGAGATCGAAGTGCTCTCCGCCGCCAAGGAATTGCCGCTGCCGGTCTTCGGCGAGCCGGACTATCCCGAAGACGTTCGCCTCAAGTACCGCTTTCTCGATCTTCGCCGCGAAACGTTGCATAAGAACATCGTCAAGCGCACCCAGGTCATTTCGGCCATGCGCCGCGAAATGGGCAATGTCGGCTTCACCGAATATACCACGCCGATCCTGACGGCCTCCTCGCCGGAAGGCGCACGCGACTTCCTCGTGCCTTCGCGCATCCATCCCGGCACTTTCTATGCTCTGCCGCAGGCGCCGCAGCAGTATAAGCAGCTGCTGATGGTGGCGGGCTTCGACCGCTACTTCCAGATCGCGCCCTGCTTTCGCGATGAAGACCCGCGCGCCGACCGCCTGCCGGGCGAATTCTACCAGCTCGACCTCGAAATGAGCTTCGTCACCCAGGAAGACGTCTGGGACACGATGGGCCCGCTGATGACGAGCGTGTTCGAGGAGTTTGCCGAAGGCAAACCGGTCACCAAGGAATGGCCGCGTATCCCCTATGACGAGGCGATCCGCAAATATGGTTCGGACAAGCCGGACCTGCGCAACCCCATCGTCATGGAAGCCGTGACCGAGCATTTCGCCGGCTCCGGCTTCAAAGTCTTCGCCGGCATGATCGCCTCCAACCCCAAGGTTCAGATCTGGGCGATCCCGGCCAAATCAGGCGGCTCGCGCGCCTTCTGCGACCGCATGAACGCCTGGGCGCAGAGCCAGGGCCAGCCCGGCCTCGGCTATATCTTCTGGCGCAGCGAGAACGACAAACTCGAAGGCGCCGGCCCGCTTGCCAAGAATATCGGCGAGGAGCGCACCGATGCGATCCGCACTCAGCTCGGTCTCGGCGATGGCGACGCCTGCTTCTTCGTCGCCGGAGAGCCGGAAAAATTCTACAAGTTTGCCGGCGAGGCGCGCACCAAGGCTGGCGAGGAACTGAACCTCGTCGACCGCGACCGCTTCGAATTGTGCTGGATCGTCGATTTCCCATTCTTCGAATGGAGCGAGGAAGACAAGAAGGTCGATTTCGCCCACAACCCGTTCTCGATGCCGCAGGGCGGCCTCGACGCGCTGCAGAACCAGGATCCGCTGACGATCAAGGCTTTCCAGTATGACGCCGTCTGCAACGGCTTCGAAATCGCCTCGGGATCGATCCGCAACCAGTCGCCGGAAACCATGGTCGCCGCCTTCGAGAAGGTGGGCCTCAGCCAGCAGGATGTCGAAGGCCGTTTCGGCGGCCTCTACCGCGCCTTCCAATACGGCGCGCCGCCGCATGGTGGTGCAGCCTTCGGTATCGACCGCGTTGTCATGCTGCTCGTCGGCGCGAAGAACCTGCGCGAAATCTCGCTGTTCCCGATGAACCAGCAGGCCCAGGATCTGCTGATGGGCGCGCCGAGCCCGGCAGCGCCGACACAGCTGCGTGAACTCTCGATCCGGCCGATCCCGCCGGTCAAGAAGGACTGAGGATCGTCTGATCCCGAATGCAAAGGCCCGGCGACTGCTGTCGTCGGGCTTTTTGCCGTCGTTCACAATGCCGCGTAGATCGCCTGGCGAAGATCGACTGTGAACTTGCCCCACATGCCCTCCAGCGTCGTGTTCGTCAGCGCAACGACGGTCAGGCCGTTGACCGGGTCGATGAACCAGCTGTGGCCATAGACGCCGCCCCATTTCAGCGTGCCCTTGGGGAAGGGGACGCCGGCCTCGGCCGGATCGGTGATAACAGACCAGCCGAAGCCAAAGCCGGAGCCGGGTTCGTGCTGCTGGCGGTGTCCCCCGGCCTGGTCCATTGCCATCGTCTGCACTGTCTCGTTTGAAAGCAGCGGTGCGCCACCCCTACGGATGGTTTCGAGCACGGAAAGCACGTCCGTCGCCGTTCCCGCCATGCCGGCGCCCCCGGAATGATAGGAGGCGGGGTCGAAGATGCGGTTCGGCGCGAAACGGATGGGACCCATCTGCGACATCACCAGCGCATTCTCGCCCATCAGCGTCGGTTCCGGCGAAGCGTCCATATAGGCCGCCGCAAGCCGGCTACGGTCACGAACCGAAAATGCGGTATCGGCAAGCCCAAGCGGTCTTGTCACCAGTTCGGCAATGGCTTCACCCAACGGCATGCCGGTTTCCGCCTCGATGACGCCGCCGAGAACATCCATGGCAAGGGAATACTGCCAGTCGCTGCCCGGCGCGAAACGTAGCGACACGCTGGCGATCCGCCGCAGATTTTCGGCGAGCGGCAGTCCTGGTTGATCGAGGCCGTCGGAAATGCCGGCGCTGATATAGGGGCCGCCGTCCTCTTCGGAGAAGCTGTAGCCGAGGCCTGATGTATGGGTCAGCAGGTGGCGGATGCGAATTGTGGCTTCGCCGCCGTCGGGCAGCCTCGGGCGGAACTCCGGCAGCCATCGGGTCACCGGGTCGTCGAGCCCGATTCTAGCCTGCTCGACCAGCCGCATTGCGGCGATGGTGACGATCGGCTTGGTGATGGAAGCAAGCCTGAAAATCGTGTCCTCGCGCATCGCCAGACCGACTTCGCGGTCGGCGAGGCCGGCTGCGCGGCGATAGATGATCTCTCCATCGCGGGCGACGAGCACGACCGTCCCGACCAGCCGCTTTTCGTCGAGCGCGCTTGCTATCGCCGTATCGATGGCAGCCGCAAGTAAGGAATTCCTGTCGGCATTCGCCGTTTCAAGGGGAAGACTCATCAGATCAAACCTTCTATAATCACAATGACCATTCCTGAATTAGACAAGTGGAGTGCAATTTCCAGAGTGATCATTGTGAAAAATAGCCCGGACGTGAAAAATCCTACCGCCCGCCGCCGCGGCCGCCCCCCAGCCTTCGACCGTGAGACGGTTCTTTCAGCCGCCCGCGAGACCTTCTGGGCGCACGGATACGAGGGCGCCTCGATTGCCGATCTGACGGCGGCCATGGGCATCACGCCGCAAAGCCTCTATGCCGCCTTCAACTCGAAGGCCGATCTCTATCGTGCAGCGCTGGAGCAATATCGGGCGCTGGGCGCCGAAACCTCTTCCGCGCTCGGCGAGCCGATCGACACGGTCTCCGCCTTCGAGCGGGTGTTGCAGGGCTCGGCCGCCAGGTTTTCGGCGCCGGAACATCCGAAGGGCTGCATGATCTCGACGGCTGTGCTGAATTGCGCCAGCGAGAACGACGGCGTTGCCGACCATGTAGCGATGCTGCGTCGTCGGTCGCTGGAGGCCTATGCGGCAAGGATCGAGCGCGGCATCCGCGAGGGCGACATCAGGGCCGACGCGAACCCTCGCGCGCTGGCGCGGTTCCTCGGCGCTATCGTCCAGGGCATGTCGGTGCAGGCGAGGGACGGCGCATCGCTTGAGGAATTGCTGGAGATCGCAAGTCTCGCCATTGCCGAACTCGCCCGCCACCGCGCCTGAAAAACGAGAAGGCCCGGCAGTGTGTGACTGACACAAGCTATTGGGGTCAGTCACACACTGCCGGGCCTTTTGTCGTCAGATCGAAGCGATCAGTCGTTGGCCGAAACCTTGACGCCGAGCACCTGCGGCAGCGTGTTCGGAGCGCCCATGGCGGCACCGACGATCGTCGGGAACGGCACCGGCTTTTCCGGAGCGGCCTTGACGGTCAGGCTCTTCGGGTCGTCGAGGAACGTATTGACCGCTGCCGAAACGGCATTCTGCAGTTCCGGGATATTGAGCTGCGCCAGCATGATCGGCGTCATCGCCTTCAGCGAATCCGCCATCTGCTTGCCCGACATGTTCTGCTGCGAGCCGGCATAATCCAGCGCGCGCTTGGTAATCGAGGCATCTTCGAAACGCACCTGCGCGGCCTCGAAGGACAGCTGCTGCATCAGGCCGAGCATGGCGAGGCCCAGCGCCTGCTGCGACTGATCCTTGTTCGCACCAGCTTCGGCTTCCTTCATCGCATCCTGCATCGATTTCATGAAGGCCATCGTATAGCCGGAGATCTTGAAGCCGAGGTTCAGCTTGCCGATATTGGTGAAGTCGAAGGCGAATTCGGAGATGTCGATCGTGCCGGGGGCGAGTTCCCAGGCGCCCTTCATGGTGATGTCGCCCTGGACGTGCTGCAGGGCGAGCTTCTCGATCGCATCCTTGCTCTGCGCATCCTCGGTCTTGGTGAGATCGGCCTTCATGCTTTTGAAGGCGCCATCGAAATCGAAGCCGGATTCGTCTTCGCGCAGCGTCAGGTTCATGTTGGTTTCGAGCAGCGAGAACACTTCCGCGCCGTCCTTGACCACCTTCACCGGGCCGGTATGGGCGGTTTCATAGAGCATCATCGTGTCGAGCGTGTCGCCACCCGCCGTTGCCGGCACGGAAATGCCGCCGAGCGTCAGCTCCTGCGCCGTCACGGTCACGCCGTCTCCCGTCTTGTTGATGTCGGGAAAGGCCGCTTCTTCGATGTAATAGCCGCCATCCTCGTCTTCTTCGACGCCGGAAAGGGTGATTTCGCCAATGGGCAGGCTTTCGCCGCCGGTCGGCTTGACGGTGACATTCTTCAACGTCACGGTCGTGCCGTCGATATCGACGGCCTCAGCGGCAATCGTTCCGCCCTGGGCGGCATAGGCGGCATTGATCTTCTTCAAGAGATCGGTGCCGTCGAGAGCGAAAGCCGAGCCGGCGAGCGAGAAAATGGCGGCGCCCGACAGCATCAGCCGCGTTGTCCGGTAAAAGTTCATGGGGTGATTCCTCTGGTGGCGTGATGGCGGTTGGAAATCTGCAGTTACGCGACTACGGATTGGGCCTGCTTTATATTTGCGGACTTCTAAATTTCCGTTGAAAGGAACGGCAAACGAAGTCCAAATTGCGGCGGAACGTTTGTCTCATCCTTTGATGTCGGTGCCAAGACTTCATCCACAGCTGCTATGACCTGGATTCCTTGCCCGCCAGCCTCTTCTGGGCTAGTCAGGACCTATGGGACAAGAGATTTTGCCGCCTTCCGGCGGAGACGACGATCACATCCAACCGGTCGACCTGAAGGCGGCGCTCGAGCAGCGCTATCTCGCCTATGCACTGTCGACCATCATGCACCGCGCTCTGCCTGACGTGCGCGACGGGCTGAAGCCCGTTCATCGCCGTATCGTCTATGCGATGAACGAGATGGGCTTGCGGCCGACTTCGGCCTTCAGGAAATGCGCCAAGATCGTCGGCGAGGTGATGGGTAACTACCATCCGCACGGCGACCAGTCGATCTACGACGCGCTTGCCCGTCTGGCCCAGGATTTCTCGCAGCGCTACACGCTGGTCAACGGCCAGGGCAATTTCGGCAATATCGATGGCGACAGTCCCGCCGCCATGCGTTACACCGAATCGAAGATGACGGCGGTCTCCGAACTGCTGCTCGAAGGCATCGATCAGGACGCCGTCGATTTCCGCGATACTTACGATGAGTCGAATTCCGAGCCGATCGTCCTTCCCGGCGCCTTCCCGAACCTGCTGGCCAACGGTTCCTCCGGCATCGCCGTCGGCATGGCGACCTCGATCCCGTCGCACAATGCCCATGAGCTTTGCGACGCCGCCCTGCACCTGATCAAACATCCGGATGCGACCGCCGAAAAGCTCGTCGAATTCATTCCCGGCCCGGATTTCCCCACAGGCGGCATCATCATCGACAGCCGCGAGAGCATCATCGAGAGCTACCGCACCGGCCGCGGCGGTTTCCGCGTGCGGGCGAAATGGCAGACGGAAGATCTCGGCCGCGGCGGCTACCAGATCGTCATCACCGAAATTCCCTTCCAGGTGCAGAAATCGCGGCTGATCGAAAAGATCGCCGAGCTGCTGATCGCCCGCAAGCTGCCGTTGCTGGAAGACATCCGCGACGAATCGGCCGAGGACATCCGTGTCGTCCTGGTGCCGAAGACCCGCAGCGTCGATCCGACGATCCTGATGGAATCGATGTTCAAGCTGACGGAGCTCGAAAACCGCTTCCCGCTCAACATGAACGTGCTGTCCATGGGCCGCATCCCGCGGGTCATGGCGCTGAACGAAGTGCTGAAGGAGTGGCTGGATCACCGCCGCGAGGTTTTGCAACGCCGCTCGCGCTTCCGCCTGGCGGCGATCGAAAGGCGCCTCGAAATCCTCAGCGGCCTTCTGATCGCCTATCTCAATATCGACGAGGTGATCAAGATCATCCGCGAGGAAGATGAGCCGAAGCCGGTGATGATGGCGCGATGGGATCTCAGCGACATTCAGGTCGAAGCGATCCTCAACATGCGGCTGCGCGCCTTGCGCAAGCTCGAAGAGTTCGAGATCCGCAAGGAATTCGACGAACTCACCAAGGAAAAGGGCGAGATCGAGGCGCTGCTTGCCTCCGACGACAAGCAATGGCAGACGGTCGCCTGGGAAATCGGCGAGGTGAAGAAGAAATTCGCCAAGGCGACCGAGGTCGGCCGCCGCCGCACCCAGTTTGCCGACGCACCCGAAGCCGACGAGGAAGCAATCCAGCAGGCGATGATCGAGAAGGAACCGATCACCGTCGTCATTTCCGAAAAGGGCTGGATCCGCGCGCTGAAGGGCCATATCGCCGATACGGCGACGCTGACCTTCAAGGAAGGCGACGGCTTGAAGCTGGCCTTCCCGGCGCAGACGACGGACAAGATCCTGATCGTCACCACAGGCGGCAAGGCCTTCACGCTCGGCGGCGACAAGCTGCCCGGCGGTCGCGGTCACGGCGAGCCGCTACGCATCATCATCGACATGGACAACGACCAGGCGGTGCTGACCGCTTTCGTCCACGACCCCTCGCGCAAGCAGTTGATCGTCTCGACGGCCGGCAACGGCTTCGTCGTTCCGGAGGCCGAGCTGGTCGCCAATACCCGCAAGGGTAAGCAGATCATGAACGTCGCGCTGCCGGAGGAAACCCAACTGCTCGTGCCCGTCGGCGGCGATCATGTCGCCGTCGTCGGCGAAAACCGCAAGTTGCTGGTCTTCCCGCTGGCGCAGGTGCCGGAAATGTCGCGCGGCAAGGGCGTGCGTCTGCAGCGCTACAAGGATGGCGGCATTTCCGACGTTCGCTGCTTCTCGATCGCAAATGGCCTCGTCTGGGAAGACAGTGCCGGCCGCACCTTCACGAAGAACAAGGATGAGCTTGCCGAATGGCTGTCCGACCGCGCCACCGCCGGCCGCACCGTGCCGAAGGGTTTTCCTCGCAGCGGTAAATTTGCCGGCTGAGGCGAGAGGCCTTGGTTGTAACGCTTTGATTCGCTGAATAATTCTTTAAGTCGACGCCGATTGAAGGAATTATATTTCCGTGCCCGGCTCTTGGCGGGCGTGGCAAATCCTCTATCTCATTCCTGTCAGCAAAAATAGGATAAGGCCGGTTTTCGCAGGCGGGCGAAATGGCCGCGACCCGTGCACTGGAGAAGTGCGCGCGCCCTTACCGGAGGAAAATCGATGCCCGCCAGCACCATCAAAGTGCATGTGAGCCACACCTACAGCGTGCCGCCCTCTGTGGTGTACGACGCCTGGCTCAACCCTGAAATCGCCCGCCGCTTCCTGTTCGCCACCGACGACGGTCATGTCATCCGTGCCGATATCGATCCTCATGTGGGCGGTCGTTTCTTCGTCGTCGACCGCCGTCCCACAGGCGATGCCTTTCACCAGGGCGTCTTCCTGGAACTGAAGCGCCCGCAACGCATGGTCTTCAGCTTCTCGGTCGAAGAGCATGATCATAATTGCGACCGTGTCGAAATCGACATCGAGCCTCTCGGCGGCGGCAGCCGTCTGACGCTGACCCACGAAATGTGCGCCGAGTGGGCCGAGCACGAGGAAAAGACCCGGCAGGGTTGGGCACATGTGGTCGAAGGGCTCGGCCACGAGCTGGAACAGCAGCAGATGAAGGCTACGGGTTGAGCGGCACGCTGAAGTCGCGAAGGAAGCGCGTCGCCCCTTCTTCATCGATCTCGCCGGCTGCGACGGCGAGATCGAAGGCGTAGAGATTGGCGTCGGTCGTTTCGATCTCGTAGCCGTTTTCGAGAAGGAACACACCCGCGGTTACGACCGCGATCCGCTTGTTGCCGTCGATGAAGGCGCGGTTGCGGGCAAGGCCGAAAAGATAGGCGGCGGCGAGTTCGATGACGTCGTCGCAGCCATAATGCGCCTTGTGCCTCGGCCGCCCGAGAGCGGATTCCAGCGCGCCCTCGTCACGCAGGCCGGCGAGACCGCCGAAGCGCTCAATCTGCATTTTCTGCAGAGTTTCCACCAAGGGTCTCGTCAGCAATTTGAAGGCCATTATTCGGCCAGCTTTTTCAAGGCGACCTTATACTTGTCCATGAAATGCCGCGCCGCCTCAAGCTGACGCGACAGATCCTCGTCAGTCGGCGTCAAGGTGATGCTGCCGTTTTCGACCTGCAATTCCAGAGTATCGCCAGTCTTCGATCCAAGCCGGTCGAGAACCTCCTTGGGGATGATAATTCCCTCGGAATTGCCGATCTTGCGGATCACGACGTTCATTTCTTCATCCTCTGATGTGGTAACGAAGTTATAACATGGGGTGGGTAGGCGACAACGCCTATTCCGCCAATGGCCTGATGCTGCTTCCTCGCACCATCCAGAAACAATGCCCGGCGATGGCCGCCATCAGGATGCCGCCGCCGACGAGTGTCATCGTCGCCGGCGTTTCCGAAAAGATCAGCCAGACCCAGATCGGAGCGAGCACGGTTTCGAGCAGATAGAACATGCCGACTTCAGGGGCGGAGAGGTAGCGCGGCCCGGTTGCAAGGCACCAGAAGGCGACGGGCATCATGATGGCGCCATTGAAGAGGATCCAGCCGGGATGGGCGATGGAAAGCCCTGAGGGCAGAGCCTGGGCGAGACCGAGCGCGGCCGGCAGGATGGCGGCAAGCAGCGGCACGAAGCCCATTTCCCGGCGCGAGGCACGGCCGATTGTGATGGCTGCGGCGAGAATAAGCGCGCTGAGAAGCGCCATTGCGTCGCCGAAAAAATGGCCGCTGGAAAGCCCTTCGCGCACGATCAGTCCGACGCCGAAGATCATGAGCAGCATGGCGATCAGCGTTGCGGCCTGCGGCTTCTCCTTGAGGAAAGTCCAGGAAAGGAGCGCTCCGAACATCGGGTTGAAGGCGACGATAAAGACGACATTGGCTGTGGTCGTATTGAAGACAGCCAGAACGAAGGTGAGGGACGAGAAGCCGTAGAGCAGACCGGCGAGCAGGCCGGCTCGCCCCGGAACGAGGACCGGCCATTTGCCCGAGGCAAGGCGCATTGCTCCAAGGATGACGAGCGTGGCGAGAACCGTGGCAGCGCTTCGCGCTCCCAGGATGGACCAGATGTCGCCATCGCCAAGGCGGACGAGCGGAATATCCATGGAAAGCGCCAGCCCGCCGACCGCCGTCAGCAGGAGACCCTTCCGATGATCGGAAAGAGCAGTGGGGAACATTTAGTCGTGGGTGCTTTCGGGCATGGATGAGGGATCGAAACGTTCCCAGCCGCGCGGCGTCAGATGTTCCTGCGGCTGGAAGCGTGTCTTGTAGTCCATTTTTCGCGACCCTTGAACCCAGTAGCCAAGGTAGACATGCGGCAGGCCGAGCGCCTTCGTGCGCCTGACATGGTCGAGAATCATGAAGGTGCCGAGCGAACGCCGCTCAAGATCGGGATTGAAGTAGGAATAGACCATCGATAGCCCGTCGCTCATCGTGTCGGTCAGCGCGGCGCCAAGCAGCTCGCCCTTCGGCCGTTGCTCCAGTCCGGAGCCTTCTTCACGCCGGCGGTATTCGACGATTCTCGTATTCACATGCGTATCTTCCACCATGATCGCATAGTCGAGCACGGTCATGTCGGACATGCCGCCCTGCTGGTGGCGATAATCCAGATAACGCCGGAAAAGCGAATATTGCTCGCTGGAAGGCTGGGCGGTAAATTCGGTGGCGATGACGTCCGAATTGGCGGCGAGTACCCGCTTCATCGATTTCGTCGGCTCGAATTCCTGGGCGAGAATGCGCACGGAAACGCAGGCGCGACAGGATTCGCAGGCCGGGCGGTAGGCGATATTCTGGGAGCGGCGGAAACCGCCCTGCGTCAGGATGTCGTTCATCTCGGCGGCGCGCGGACCGACCAGATGGGTGAACACCTTACGCTCCATCTCATGCGGCAGATACGGACACGCAGCCGGAGCCGTCAGATAAAACTGCGGGGATGGCGTTGTCTGCGTATTCATCTGTCGCGGAAATTTCCTTGTCGAGACCGTGCCGTTTCTTGACAGCATGACCTAAGAATAAAAAACGTCAACAGCGGGACCGTTCTCGCCCTTCATATCGGTCTTCTAATTTTAGATATGGAGCGTTGGCGCTCCCGAGCAAAGAGAAAGCGGAGACTTTATTTCGTCTCCGCTGAATGTTTCAGCCGTGACTCGGTTCAACAAGGCTCAGGCGGTGCGGACCGTTGCCGTGCCGACCAGCAGGTCGTGGATGAGACGGCTGCGTTCGGTAAACAGGCCGGCAAGCAGTATGAGCGGCGTCAACACCGAGTTGAGGATCCAGAACAACGCCAGATGCACGATTGCCGTCAGGAAATCCATCGGCCGACCGTCGACGCGCACGATGGCGATCCCCATTGCGCGCATGCCGAGCGAAGCCTGGCTCCGTCCGCCGACAGTCAGGCCGAAATAGATGCCGGCGACGATGACGAAGAGGGCAGGGTAGAGCAGGAAGCCAAGCCCGAGCGTGACGATCGACAGGAAGAACAGCACGATCGCTGCGGGGATGCACAGCAGCAGCACGATCAGATAGTCGAGGATGAAGGCGAAGACACGGCGGCTCAACACGCCGCTATAGGCGCGCCAGTCCTCCGGTGCGGCATAAAGCGGATTGGGGTTGTAGCTCATCTCAATCTCCTGCGGAAAAGCGATGCCGCAGATATGGTATCGGCGTGGAGAAATACAATAATTCTCCCAGAATCACCGTTTGCTGAGGATTTTCGCCACCTCGACGGCGAAATAGGTGAGGATCCCGTCGCATCCCGCCCGCTTGAACGACAGCAGCGTTTCGAGCAT
This sequence comes from Rhizobium phaseoli, assembly GCF_010668805.1. Lineage (GTDB taxonomy): Bacteria > Pseudomonadota > Alphaproteobacteria > Rhizobiales > Rhizobiaceae > Rhizobium > Rhizobium phaseoli_A. The sequence continues at coordinate 136,803 of NZ_WUFT01000005.1, forward strand.
TGCCCGTTCGCCATCGATCCAGCCGTTCATCGCCCCCGCCTTGATCTGGCTGTACTCGCCGGAGACCTGGTAGGCGAAGGTCGGCAGGCCGAAGGCCTCCTTCATCCGCCAGCAGATGTCGAGATAGGGCAGGCCGGGCTTGACCATCAGCATGTCGGCGCCTTCTTCGACGTCGAGGGCCGCATCGCGGATCGCCTCGGTGCCGTTGGCTGGGTCGATATAATAGGTCTTCTTGTCGCCTTTCAGAAGCCCGCCGGTCGAGATCGCCTCGCGATAGGGGCCATAGAAGGCGGAGGCGAATTTCGTCGCATAGCTCATGATGCCGACGCCCTGGTGGCCGGCCGCATCGAGCGCCATGCGGATTGCGCCGATGCGCCCGTCCATCATCTCCGACGGTGCGATGATGTCGGCGCCGGCATTCGCCTGCATCACCGCGGCTCGCGCCACCTGATCGACCGTCTCGTCGTTGACGATCTCGCCGTCTCTCAAGATTCCGTCATGGCCGTGGCTGGTGAACGGGTCGAGCGCGACGTCGGTGATAATGCCGATGTTGGGCACCGCTTTCTTGATCGCCGCCGTCGCCTGATTGATCAGATTGTTGGCTTCAAGACTGTTCGAGCCGGTCTCGTCGCGCAGTTTCATCTCGATGTTCGGAAAGGTGGCAATCGCGGGGATGCCGAGGCCGGCAGCTTCTCGTGCAGCCTCGACCGCGCTGTCGATGCTCATGCGGTTGACGCCGGGCATCGCCGCGATCGGATCGACGATACCGGAACCCGGCACGATGAAGATCGGCCAGATCAGGTCGTCGACCGTCAGCCGGTTTTCCTGCACCAGCCGGCGTGTCCAATCCGCCTTGCGGTTGCGCCGCATGCGGCGATGGCCGGTGATGTCGTCGACGAGATGCGTCCTGTCCTGCATGATATCTGCCCCCTGGGCCATTCCATTTATCGGAGCGCTCATTATCATGGCGCCTTGAAAATCCAAACCGGGCGATTGGCCGCGGCGGAAAAACCTGGCGTATAATGCCGAAATCAAAGTCGATTTTCGGCATGATGCGCGCGCTCGATATGATAGAGCGTCGTTTGCGCGTCGTCAGACGCGCGGCGCTCTTTAAGAAGATGCAACCCCAAACCGATGTTTGCGCTATGGAAACCGATTCTCCGACGATACCGAAACGCACACTGGCGGATATCCTCTTCATTCTCTTCCTGAGACTGGTTGCCGTATCCTGCTTCTGGTTCGGCCTGCAATATTGGGCGATGCTCGTCGGCTATTCGCTGGTCGGCGCCGGCCGCTTCGATCTTTTGAGCCTGCCATGGAAGGTGGCGAGCACCAGCCTCGCCGTGCTTTTTCCCGTCGCCTCCCTCGGCCTCTGGCTCACCGTCTCCTGGGGGCCGGTCATCTGGGTGCTGGCTGCCGGCGGGCAAATCCTGATGTATGGCCTGTTGCCGGATATTTTCGGCCCCAACAAGCTGATCATCCTGCTGCATGTCATTGTCGCCGTGGTTTACTGGATTTTCCGCCTGCTGCTCTGGCTGGAAAAACGCCGCCATCGCCGCGAGGTAAGTGTTGATTTACCCTGAGACAACGTGGGGTTACCGGTAAGGCTCCGTTAAGCCTGCGGTTTAAGTCGAATTTTATATGTATTCGATAGGGTCTCACTCAAGGCGGGAAGAAAACACACCGCCAACCAAACAGTGAGGCAGTCAATATGAACACGAAAATCAAGCCGCAGGCGGTATCGAACTTCCGTGACCAGCAGGATCAGGGCATCCGTGATCTTTACATGGAATCCCTTCATCTTGTTGAACGTCTTCACCGCCGTCTTCTCGACGTCATCAAGGACGAGTTCGACCGTCAGGGTCGCAGCGACGTCAACGCCATCCAGGCGCTGCTCCTTTTCAACATCGGCAATTCCGAGCTGACCGCCGGCGAGCTGCGCTCGCGTGGCTACTATCTCGGCTCCAACGTTTCCTACAACGTCAAGAAACTCGTCGACCTCGGTTTCATCAACCACCAGCGCTCACGCATCGACCGCCGCTCGGTCCGCATCAGCCTGACCGAAACCGGCCAGGACATCGCCGAAACGGTGGGCAAGCTCTACGAACGCCACATCACCTCGATCGACAAGGTCGGCGGCATCGGCACCGACGAGTTCACCCAGATGAACAAGCTGCTCCAGCGCCTCGACCGCTTCTGGAACGACTCGATCATGTATCGCCTCTAAGACCCCTGACCTCCTTCAGGGTTGCAGAAAACCGGACGTGTCCCTGCGCGTCCGGTTTTGCCGTTTGCTGGCGCGTGGCATCTTTGCAACGCAAAGGCGGGCAAGCATTATCACGGTATCCAAGCCGTCTTTTAGCCGTTATTAACCGGCACGGTTTAGCCCGTCATATGGTTCGTTGTGTCGTGTTTCCGGTAGCCGGGTCATCCGTCTTTCGGCCCGGCAACACGAATTGGCCATATTGGTGTGGCAGCGGAAGGCTTAACAACCGGCGCTTTCAATGGACCGATCAGAACGCTCAGGCTGTCGCATCGCAATCTTGTGATGGGGCAAGCGGAAAGTTTTGATGCGCCGGGACAACAAATGCACAGAGATCTGCGTTAAATCGCAGTGATATCTCAAAGAGCCGCGGCTTCTCTTTATCGCCGCATTCAGTGGTTGGGACTATGTCGAAGAAAAACGGAATTGAAGCTCTCTCGCGCCGCGCTTTCCTGGCGTCCGCTGCAACTGTTGGCGTAAGCGCGATTGCCGCGCCGGCCTTCGCGCAATCGGCGCTCGATACGCTGATCAATGCGCCGCGCCGCGGCAACTGGGACGACCAGTTCGACGCAAAGGCTGCTTCGCGCACGGCGAGCGCCGTCGTTTCCAATACTCCGATCCTTGGCCCCCAATCGCTCGCCAGCGCCCAGCAGGCGGTCATGCAGTATCAGCAGATCGCGGCTGCCGGCGGCTGGCCTGAAGTCAATCCCGGCGACCAGCGCCTGCAACTCGGCGTCAGCCATCCCGCCGTCCAGGCGCTGCGCCAGCGTCTGGCGATCACCGGCGACCTGCCGCGCGAAGCCGGCATGTCGAGCGCTTTCGATTCCTATGTCGACGGCGCCGTCAAGCGCTTCCAGGCCCGCCACGGCCTGCCGTCCGATGGTGTCCTCGGCGAATTCACGCTGAAGGCGATGAACATCCCGGCCGACGTTCGCCTGCAGCAGCTGAACACCAATATCATTCGTCTGCAGACGTTTCCCGAGGACCTCGGCCGCCGCCACGTGATGGTCAACATCCCGGCCGCCTATGTCGAGGCCGTTGAAGACGGCAGTGTTGCGACCCGCCACACCGCGGTTGTCGGCCGCTTGAGCCGCCCGACGCATCTCGTCAATTCGAAGATCTACGAGGTTATCCTCAACCCGTACTGGACCTCGCCGCGCTCGATCGTCGAGAAGGATATCATGCCGCTGATGCGCAAGGATCCGACCTATCTCGAAAAGAACGCCATCCGCCTGATCGACGGCAAGGGTAACGAAGTCGCCCCCGAGACCATCGACTGGAACGGCGAGGCGCCGAACCTGATGTTCCGCCAGGACCCCGGCAAGACCAACGCTATGGCCTCGACCAAGATCAATTTCTACAACAAGAACGGCGAGTACATGCACGACACGCCGCAGCAGGGCCTGTTCAACAAGCTGATGCGCTTCGAATCCTCTGGCTGCGTCCGCGTCCAGAACGTGCGCGACTTGTCGAACTGGCTCTTGCGCGAGACCCCCGGCTGGAACCGCCAGCAGATGGAGCAGGTGATCGCAACCGGCGTCAACACGCCGGTCAAACTCGCCACGGAAGTTCCGGTCTATTTCGTCTATATTTCCGCCTGGGGCATGCCCGACGGCGTCGTCCAGTTCCGCGACGACATCTACCAGATGGACGGCAATGCCGAGCTGGCGCTCGATACGACGGCCGGCATGGAGCAGCCGGTCCAATAAGCGGCGGCCTCTGCATCGCATTTTTAAACCGCGCCTCCCGGCGCGGTTTTTTTATGCCGGGCGGGCGGTTCCATAGCGCCGTCGCCAGGCATCTGGAAAGAGCGGTCACAAAAAGGCCGGAGCGCGCGGTTTGCTCAGCAAATGTCGTTCTTCGTATTGCCCTTGCCACAGCGGAAGGCTAATACCTCAGCGCATTCCAGTTGAGGAGCCCGCCCATGACCAATGCTTCCACCGAATCCTTCTTCAATCGCTCGCTTGCGGACGTCGATCCCGAGATTTTCGGTGCGATCGGAAAGGAACTCGGTCGCCAACGGCACGAGATCGAACTGATCGCTTCTGAGAACATCGTCTCCCGCGCCGTGCTGGAAGCTCAGGGCTCCATCATGACCAACAAATATGCCGAGGGTTATCCCGGCAAGCGTTATTACGGCGGCTGCCAGTTCGTTGATATCGCCGAGGAGTTGGCGATCGAGCGCGCCAAGAAGCTGTTCGGCGTCAATTTCGCCAACGTCCAGCCGAATTCCGGCTCGCAGATGAATCAGGCCGTGTTTCTGGCGCTGCTGCAGCCCGGCGATACGTTCATGGGTCTCGACCTGAATTCGGGCGGCCACCTGACGCATGGGTCGCCGGTCAACATGTCCGGCAAGTGGTTTAACGTCGTCTCCTACGGCGTGCGTGAAGGCGACAACCTGCTCGACATGGATGAAGTCGAGCGCAAGGCCAAGGAGACCAAGCCGAAGCTGATCATCGCCGGCGGTACTGCCTATTCCCGTATCTGGGACTGGAAGCGCTTCCGCGAAATCGCCGACAGCGTCGGCGCCTATCTGATGGTCGACATGGCCCACATCGCCGGCCTCGTTGCCGGCGGCCAGCATCCGTCGCCATTCCCGCATTGCCATGTTGCGACGACGACGACTCACAAGTCGCTGCGCGGCCCGCGCGGCGGTGTCATCCTCACCAATGACGAGGATCTGGCGAAGAAATTCAATTCGGCCGTTTTCCCCGGTCTGCAGGGTGGGCCGCTGATGCACATCATTGCCGCCAAGGCCGTCGCCTTCGGCGAGGCGTTGCAGCCTGAGTTCAAGGATTACGCCGCCCAGGTCGTCAAGAACGCCAAGGCTCTTGCCGAATCGCTGATGGCGGGCGGCCTCGACGTCGTCTCCGGCGGCACCGACAACCATCTGATGCTGGTCGACCTGCGCAAGAAGAACGCCACCGGCAAACGCGCCGAAGCAGCTCTCGGCCGCGCTTACGTCACGTGCAACAAGAACGGGATTCCATTCGATCCGGAAAAGCCTTTCGTCACTTCGGGCGTGCGTCTCGGCGCGCCGGCCGGTACGACGCGCGGCTTCAAGGAAGCCGAATTCCGCGAAATCGGCAATCTGATCGTCGAGGTTCTTGACGGCCTGAAGGCCGCCAATTCCGATGACGGCAACGGCTCGGTCGAAGCCGCCGTGCGTGGCAAGGTGGTCAACCTCACAGACCGCTTCCCCATGTACGACTACATGGGATAAGGAGTAGCGATGCGCTGCCCCTATTGCGGTTCGGAAGATACTCAGGTCAAGGATTCGCGCCCGGCGGAGGACAACACGTCCATCCGCCGGCGGCGTATCTGTCCGGATTGCGGCGGCCGTTTCACCACCTTCGAGCGCGTGCAGCTGCGCGAGCTGATGGTTATCAAGAAGACCGGCCGCAAGGTGCCCTTCGACCGCGACAAGCTGGTGCGCTCCTTCGAGGTGGCGCTGCGCAAACGCCCGGTCGAGCGTGATCGGATCGAGCGCGCCGTTTCCGGCATCGTCCGCCGGCTGGAAAGCTCCGGCGAGACCGAAATCTCCTCCGAGCAGATCGGCCTCCAGGTGCTGGAAGCCATGAAGAGCCTCGACGATGTCGGCTTCGTGCGCTACGCCTCGGTCTATCGGGATTTCTCGCTCGCCGAGGATTTCGAAAAGGTCATTTCCGAAATCAACGCCAAGATCGCTCGCGACCCGCTGGATAGGTGAGCCATGAGCGTCACGCCGCATGACGAGAGTTTCATGGCGGCGGCAATACGTCTGTCGCGCCGGCATCTCGGCCGCACCGGCACCAACCCTTCCGTCGGCTGCCTGATCGTCCGGGACGGCGTCGTTGTCGGACAGGCGGTCACCGCTGTCGGCGGCCGCCCGCATGCGGAGACGCAGGCGCTCGCCGAGGCCGGCGCGCTTGCCCGCGGCGCCACCGCCTATGTGACGCTCGAACCCTGCTCGCATCACGGCAAGACGCCACCCTGCGCCGAGGCGCTGATCGCCTATGGCGTTGCCCGCGTCGTCATCAGTGTCACCGATCCCGATCCGCGCGTCTCCGGCCGCGGCATCGCCATGCTGCGCGAGGCCGGCATCGAGGTGGAATCCGGCGTGCTGGAGGCGGAAGGCCGGCGTTCGCTCGCCGCCTATCTCACCCGCCAGACGAAGAACCGGCCCTATGTGACTCTCAAGCTTGCCGTTTCCGCCGACGGCATGATCGGCCGCGAGGGCGTGGGGCAGGTGGCGATCACCGGCCCGGAAGCCCGCGCTGAAGTTCAGGCGCTGCGCGCCGAAACCGACGCGATCCTCGTCGGCATCGGCACTGCAATGTCCGACGATCCATTGCTGACGGTGCGGACACCTGGCCTTGAAGCGCAGTCCCCGATCCGCATCGTGCTCGATCCGTTGCTGGCATTACCGCTGACGAGCAAGCTGGTTCAAACGGCTCGGGAGGTGCCGGTCATCGTCGTGGCGAGTGAAGAGATTTCGCCGTTAGGGTCAGAGGAAGGGGCACCCCCCTCTGTCCTGCCGGACATCTCCCCCATAAAGGGGGAGATCGGCAAGGAGCGCGATCCGAGTTCCCAAGATGACTTGCCATCACCTGCAACGGCGGATGTGGAGCAGGGAGCAAGCCGCTGGCCAATCTCCCCCCTTGTGGGGGAGATGCCCGGCAGGGCAGAGGGGGGGAACCCCTCCACCGACCCCACCGACTCCCGCCGCGCCGCTCTCGAAGCCGCCGGTGTCGAGATCGTCTACTGCAATCCCTATCACCCGGAAATCCTGCTGCCGGCACTGGCAACACGCGGCATTTCCTCGCTTCTGGTCGAGGGCGGCGCCAAGACGGCGCGGCTTTTCCTCGAGGCTGGCCTCGTCGATCGCATCCAGCTTTACCAGGCGCCTGTCGTCATCGGCGAAGGCGGTATTGAATCGCCGCTTGATGCAACCGACATACCACCGGGTTTTGCTCACACGGGCACGCAGATGTTCGGCGAAGATCGCCTGGACGAATACGAAAGAGGGCTTTGATGTTTACCGGAATAGTCACCGATGTCGGCACGGTCGAATCCGTTTCCCCGCTGAAGGAAGGCATCCGGTTGCGGGTCGCCACCGCCTACGATCCCGCAACGATCGACATGGGCGCCTCGATCTCGCATTCCGGCATCTGCCTGACCGTGACGGGTCTGCCGGCCGAAGGCAGCAACGGCCGCTGGTTCGAGGTCGAGGCCTGGGAAGAGGCGCTGCGGCTGACGACGATCGGCACCTGGCGGGAAGGCAGCCGCATCAATCTCGAACGGTCGCTGAAAATCGGCGATGAACTCGGCGGCCACATCGTTTCCGGCCATGTCGACGGCAAGGCGGAAATCCTCTCGGTGACATCGGAGGGCGACGCCACCCGTTACCGCCTGCGGGCGCCCGAGCATTTGGCCAAATTCGTCGCCCCCAAGGGTTCGATCGCCCTCGACGGCACCTCGTTGACCGTCAACGCGGTCGACGGCACGGATTTCGACGTGCTGCTCATCCGTCACACCCTCGAAGTCACCACCTGGAGCGAGCGCAAGGCCGGCGATTTCGTCAACTTCGAAGTCGACACCATGGCGCGTTACGCTGCCCGGCTGGCTGAATTCCCGAGCGCATAACCCCGAAAATCGGAATCGATTTTCGGGGTTATGCGCAGATCCAAGGTGGTAGCGCGTCCCGTCGGATACGCGGCGCTACAGCGAAAACTGAATGATCTCGCCGTTATACTGCGCGCGCGTGGTCTCGCGAAAACCGAGTTTGGCTGCGACCCTCAACGAGGCCTGGTTTTCCGGGCTGATGATGCAGCTCATCGGTTTTCCTGGGAAGTGCGCTTGCCCCCAGCCGATCAGGGCGGCCAGCGCCTCGGTGGCATAACCGCGGCCGTGCGCCGAGGGCATCAGCGCCCAGCCGACCTCCATCGTTCCCTCGATCGACGGCGTCATTTCGCGGCGGGATTCCATGAAACCGGCTTCGCCGATGAACCGGCCGGTCGCCTTTTCGATGATTGCAAGGAAGCCGAAGCCCATATGGTGCCACATGCCGGCAAGGCGCAGCATGCGGCTCCAGCTCTGCTCTCGCGTCGAAGGCACACCGCTAATGAAACGGACGACGTCTTCGTCTGCCCATAGCGCTGCATGCATCTCGAAATCGCCGAGGCGGTGAGGGCGGAGCGTCAGCCGTTCCGTTTCGAGGGTCGGAATGTCGGTCATATCGGGTCCTTCAAGCGCCGGGTTCGCCATCCCAATAGTCGAGATCGCCCTCCGGCCGTCCGATATGGCGGAAGCGCCTGGGGGTGCTATCGTCGCTGTTGGTCATGGCCCTGTTGGTCTTCGCCAGAAACTTTCCGGAATCGGGATATTCGACGATTTCGGTCTTCGCCATCGTCGAAATGCCGAGATAGACGAGCGGTGCAGTGCCGGTGTTGATGATCTGGTGCGCCGTCTCCGGCCCACCGGCCGGCGCGCCGAGCACGTCTCCCGTTTTGATCGCATGGCGCTCCTCGCCGAAGCGGTATTCGCCGGCGCCTGCGATCACATAGAAAAGCTCGTCTTCGACGTGGTGGTTGTGGAAGGGGCAGCCCGATTTGCCCGGCGGCACTTCGTTGTAGCTGACCCCGAGACCGGCCAAGCCGAGAAGCGTGCCGAACGAAGTATCGACGCTTTCATAGAACTCGCCCTGTTTCCAGTGGTCGAGCTTGAGATCGGTGGTATTGATCACCGCCTTCGATTCCCTAGCCATGATGTCCTCCTGTTGCAGGAAGAGAAGCCATCATCCCCCGGGAAAATTCAACGGTTTTCTAGAAAATCCCCGGCATGGGCGGAGAGGAGACCGCCGCCCATGCTTTGAGCGCCGCGCACCGATGGGACGCGATGCGCTGAACGTCAGCGGACGTAGAAGGTCAAGCTTCCGTAGGCTGCCTGTTCGGCATTGACGATGTTGCGGACATCGACCCCTTCATTGTTAAGCCGATGGGCAAGCGACCTGTTGGCGTCGATCGAGGCCTGGATGCCGTGAACGGCCTGGCCGGAGCGTTCCGGCGCCGAGTGCGGGCCTGTGTTCTCGTCGTCGAGGTTGCGCCAGTTATGGACCTCCTCGACGTTGAAATCGTTGCCGTGGAAGCTCCTGAGCGTCTGCTCGATACCCTGGGCAGTGTTCATCCCAAGGCTTTCGGCCCGGCTGACGCCGGCAAATGCGAGGGAGGAGAGGGCGACGGCGATAGTGATGGTGACAACGCGGTTCATGATAGTATCCTTTTCATCTGCTTTGACGGTCGACTGTCGTTGCAGGGGATCGTCAGCGTCACGATATGGAATTGGCGTTGTCCCTTTCGCGATTCAATGGGTTAAGTCACTGAAAATCCATTAAGAATTGTTCATGGAAACGGCCTTTGAATTGCCGTTTTCCAGGCATCCGGAAAAGCCGGTTTCAAAGGCTTGCCCGCTGACGCAGCTATCCCTTTGCTGAAATTTCAGTTTTGGCGTTGCGGCATTGGGCGAAAGTGCTTGCCATTCCGGCGAAGGCATGTTTTGACCGCGGCCTGCCGAGTGGAAAACGCCCCGCAAAACGAAGGTGAACCATGCCGAGAGACACCGCTCCCCATATTTTGATCGTTGAAGCCCGCTTTTACGACGACATGGCCGACGCCTTGCTCGAAGGCGCCATCTTCGCATTGGAGCAGGCCGGCGCCACCTTTGAGGTCGTCACGGTTCCCGGCGCACTGGAAATTCCAGCGGCGATTGCCATGTCGCTCGATGGAGACGACAATGGTGGAACGCATTATGATGGCTATGTCGCGCTTGGCATGGTCATCCGCGGCGAGACCTATCACTTCGATATCGTGTCGAATGAATCCTCGCGGGCTTTGATGGATCTTGCGGTCAGCGAGTCCCTTGCCATCGGCAATGGCATTCTGACCGTCGAAAACGACGAACAGGCATGGGCGCGCGCGCGCCGCTCGGATAAAGACAAGGGCGGATTTGCCGCTCGCGCAGCTCTGACCATGATCGAGCTGAAGCAGAAATTGGGTGCATAACGAATGAACGACGACAAGACGGAACGGCCGGTCAAGACTGCAAACCAGCGGGGCGCTGCCCGCCTTGCTGCCGTTCAGGCGCTGTACCAGATGGATGTCGGCGGTACCGGCGTCCTGGAAATCGTCGCCGAATACGAGGCGCACCGTCTCGGCCAGGAGCTCGACGGCGCGACCTATCTGAAGGCCGATGCCGCGTGGTTCCGTTCGATCGTCTCCGGCGTCGTGCGCGATCAGACCCATCTTGATCCGCTGATTGCTGCGGCCCTCCAGGATGATTGGGCCTTGTCTCGTCTCGACAGCACCGTGCGCGCCATCCTGCGCGCCGGCGTCTTCGAGATCACCGACCGCAAGGACGTCCCGGTGGCGGTCATCGTCACCGAATATGTCGAGATCGCCCAGGCCTTCTTCGATGACGACGAGCCGAAGCTCGTCAACGCCGTGCTCGACCGCATCGCAAAGCAGGTCCGCGGCGAGGTGAAGAAATAACTCCTTAGCCGCCAAACAATCTCCCGCCTCTTTCTTTGAACTGCAACGGTTTTTCGCCTGTTGCGGTCTTGACGCCACGTAATCGACCAAGCAATCTCCGCACCGCTTAGCTGTGGCATTTCTGTGGAGAGGAAAGGCGATTCGGCGGCGTTTTTGCCGGAGAAGGAGTGATCTCCGGCCTATGGGAGGAAAGAGCGAAATGACCATTCTTTTATGCGTAATTGCATGCGGTCTGCTCTCGGTGGTCTATGCCGCCTGGGCAACCCGGTCGGTGCTTGCCGCCGATCAGGGCAACAGCCGCATGCAGGAGATCGCGGGCTATATCCGCGAAGGCGCTCAAGCCTATCTGACGCGCCAATACAGAACCATTGCCCTTGTTGGCGTTGTCGTTTTCATCGCAGCCTGGCTGCTTCTTTCCGCCACGGCCGCCATCGGCTTCCTGATCGGCGCTGTGCTTTCCGGGGCTGCCGGCTTCATTGGCATGCATGTCTCCGTCCGCGCCAATGTGCGCACCGCCCAGGCCGCTTCCGCGAGCCTTTCCGCCGGTCTCGACATTGCCTTCAAGTCGGGTGCGATCACCGGCATGCTGGTGGCAGGCCTCGCACTGCTCGGCGTCTCCATCTACTATACTATTTTGACCTTCGGCCTCGGCCATGAGAGCGGCTCGCGCGAAGTCGTCGATGCGCTGGTGGCGCTCGGCTTCGGCGCTTCGCTGATCTCGATCTTCGCCCGTCTCGGTGGCGGCATCTTCACCAAAGGCGCCGACGTCGGCGGCGATCTCGTCGGCAAGGTGGAAGCCGGCATTCCCGAAGACGATCCGCGCAACCCGGCAACGATTGCCGACAATGTCGGCGACAACGTCGGCGACTGCGCCGGGATGGCAGCCGACCTTTTCGAGACCTATGCGGTTTCCGTCGTCGCCACGATGGTCCTCGCTTCGATCTTCTTTGCCGGAGCGCCGATCCTCCAGTCTGCGATGATCTATCCGCTGGCAATCTGCGGCGCCTGCATCATCACCTCGATCATCGGCACCTTCTTCGTCAAGCTCGGCTCGAACGGCTCGATCATGGGCGCTCTTTACAAGGGTCTCATTGTCACCGGCCTGTTGTCGATCGTCGGTCTCGGCGCCGCCACCTCGCTGACGGTCGGCTGGGGCTCGCTCGGTACGGTCGGCGGTGTCGACATTTCGGGCGCGCACCTCTTCTTCTGCGGCGTCGTCGGCCTTGTCGTCACCGCGTTGATCGTGGTGATCACGGAATATTATACCGGCACCGGCAAGCGTCCGGTCGTCTCGATCGCCCAGGCCTCGGTCACCGGTCACGGCACCAATGTCATCCAGGGCTTGGCCGTCTCGCTGGAATCGACGGCACTGCCGGCGATCGTCATCGTCGGCGGCATTCTCGCCACCTACCAGCTCGGCGGCCTTTTCGGCACCGGCATTGCTGTCACCGCGATGCTCGGCATTGCCGGGATGATCGTCGCCCTCGACGCATTCGGACCAGTTACGGACAATGCCGGCGGTATCGCCGAAATGGCGCATCTGCCGCCGGAAGTGCGTAAATCCACGGATGCGCTCGATGCTGTCGGCAATACGACCAAAGCCGTCACCAAGGGTTATGCCATCGGTTCTGCCGGCCTCGGCGCGCTGGTTCTCTTCGCAGCCTACTCCTACGACCTCAAATATTTTGCGGCGAATGGCGACAAGTTCCCTTATTTCGCCGGCATAGGCGAAATTTCCTTCGATCTCTCCAACCCCTATGTCGTGGCGGGATTGATCTTCGGCGGTCTCGTTCCCTACCTCTTCGGCGGCATCGCAATGACCGCCGTCGGCCGTGCGGCCGGCGCGATCGTTGAGGAAGTCCGCCGTCAGTTCAAGGAAAAGCCGGGCATCATGCAGGGCACGGAAAAGCCGGATTACGGCAGGGCCGTCGACCTTCTGACAAAGGCCGCCATCCGCGAGATGATCGTGCCGTCGCTGTTGCCGGTGCTGGCGCCGATCGTCGTCTATTTCGGCGTTCTTCTCATCTCCGGCTCCAAGGCCTCGGCCTTTGCTGCGCTCGGCGCATCGCTGCTTGGCGTCATTATCAACGGCCTCTTCGTCGCCATCTCGATGACATCGGGCGGCGGCGCCTGGGACAATGCCAAGAAGAGCTTCGAGGATGGTTTCGTCGACAAGGACGGCGTGCGTCACATGAAGGGCTCGGATGCGCACAAGGCCTCGGTCACTGGCGATACCGTCGGCGATCCCTACAAGGACACCGCCGGCCCCGCCGTCAACCCGGCGATCAAGATCACCAACATCGTGGCACTGCTGCTGCTCGCCGTTCTCGCCGGTTGAGCCATCGCGTGCAGGCGCCGCGGTTCGCCGCGGCGCCTGACAAAGAGAAGAACGCTGTAACACCTTGAATTATGCAGTAAAAAACCCGCCGAAGCTCCTCCGGCGGGTTTTCGTATGAGGCGTATTCGGTCAGCGCAGGCTGCTTGGGTTCTGCGGTGTGCCGCCGGCACCACCGCCGAATAGGCTGCGCGCAGCGCTCGCGGCACTGCCGCCGGAGAGCATCTGCTGCAGGAAGGTGAGTTCCTTGCCGCCGGTCGGCGTGACGCGCCCGACCGTGTCGAACACCTTGCCGTCCTGCAGGGTATAGTTGGCGCGGCGACTGACGACGCCGTCCTTGTCGAAATAGACCGCAAGAACGCTTTGGTCGACGACCTTCAGCTTCTGGAAGGCGACCGCACGCGTACGTCGCTGCGAAATGTAATAGAAGACTTCGCCGTCGAAGGTCGCCGTCGTCGACGGGGTGCCGAGCGAAAGCAGCACCTGCTCGCGGCTCGAGCCTTCCGGAACGAGGTTCAGCGACTGCTGGTCGGCGACGTATCCGCCGTTGAGCACGGTGCTGGTCTGGCAACCGGAAAGGGCGGTGGTGGAGGCGATTATCAAGGCAATGGCCGCACTGCTGAAGAATTTCACGTCAGACTTGAAATACCGTTTCTTCAACGACATCTACTCCCTTGAGTATCGATAGCAGCCATTTTGGGCCTTGCACGCTTACCTCCTGCAAAACCATTGTGGCCATTCCGGGTCAAATGTCCCGAATTCGCTTCGCTGACGCATCGAAGGCGTCGTCCCGAAACTGGCCACGATCGGCATTGCAATTCGCGCCTGCTTCGGTAAACCAGCTTTCGAAATCATGCAACAAGGCCAGAGGCCAGCCGGCGTGAAGAATGAGGCATTTCCGGAAAAAACAATGATCTTCGGGCTCTTCCGTAAGAAAAACAACAATCAGGCAATCGTCGACAGGCAATATGCGGCGCTGACGGCGGCCGCGCGCATGCCTGAGATTTATCAGCGGCTCAATGTGCCGGACACGGTCATGGGCCGTTTCGAGATGCTGTCGATCGCCATGATTCTGTTTTTTCGCCGCACGCGTGCTTCCGGCACCAGCGGCCAGGAGATCGCCCAGGAGATCGTCGACGCTTTCTTCCAGGATATCGACTATTCGATCCGTGAACTCGGCATCGGCGACAACAGCGTGCCGAAGCGGATGAAGAAGCTCGCCGGCATGTTTTATGGCCGCCTCGAAGCCTATTCGAAGGCGATGGACACAGGCGATGCCGAAGCGCTCGCTGTGGCACTCACGCGCAATATCTACCCGGAAAGCTCGGCGCCGGCCGATATGTCCGGCCTCGCCGGGTGGATGATCGCCGCGGAAGCGCATTTGTCCGCCATTGCCGAAGAGGAGATCGCCACCGGTTCGGCCGCGCTCCCGCCGGTCGCCACCCCACCAGTCACTTGGCCACCGGTCGATTGAAGGAGGAAACGATGAAGAACAATCGGGACGATGTTCCCTTCTCCTATCACGTCAAGGTCGGCCATATCTCGGCCAACCCCGTCGAAGTTCACGTCGAGGCAGACGGCAAGGAACTGAAGGCGCTTGCCGAGACCTGGAACATTGTCTCGGTCGACAATCTCAGCGCCGACCTGCAGATTGCCCGCTGGAAGCGCGACGGCGTGCGCATCAAGGGCCGCGTAAAGGCGAAGCTCGTCCAGTCCTGCGTCATAACGCTGGAACCGGTCGAATCCGCCATCGACGAGAGCTTCGAGCAGATCTTCGTGCCTGAAGGTTCCAAGCTTGCCCGCCAGGCCGGTAATGACGCCGGCGAGATGTTGCTCGATCCGGACGGCCCTGATCTGCCCGAAACCTTTGTCGGCGATACGATCGATGCCGGGGAGTTGGTTGCCGAATTTGCCGCTCTGGCGATCGATCCCTATCCGCGCAAGAAGGACATCGAATTCGACGGCCATATCGAGGATGGCGGCGAGGACGACAAAAAGCCCTCGGCTTTCGCTGCCCTCAAGGATTGGAAAAAGGACTGAAGCGTCTCTGGCATTTGACATAATTCAGTTGTAAGCGACGCCAAAACCGGTATTTTGGCCGAAATTTCGCCCTCGGCGAAAAGAAGGATCAGGGACGCGTGATCAGAATATCTCTCGACCTCATGGGTGGCGACTTTGGTCCCCAGGTTGTCATCCCCGGCGCCGCCAAGGCGTTGGACCGGCATCCGGATATTTCCTTCGTTTTCTACGGTCTCAAGGAACAATGCGATCCGGTTCTCGCCAAGTTTCCGAAGCTTAGGGAAAAATCGCTCTTTCACGATTGCGAGCTCGCCGTCAGCATGGAGGAGAAGCCGAGCCAGGCGCTGCGCCGCGGCCGCTACATCTCCACCATGTGGCGCTCGATCGAGGCGGTGAAGACGGGGGAGGCCGATGTTGCGGTCTCGGCCGGCAATACCGGGGCGCTGATGGCGATGGCGAAGTTCTGTCTGCGCACCATGGCCAATATCGAGCGCCCGGCGATCGCCGCGATCTGGCCGACGCTCAAAGGTGAGAGCATCGTGCTCGACGTCGGTGCGACGATCGGCGCCGATGCCCAGCAACTGATGGATTTTGCCCTGATGGGCGGCGCCATGGCGCGGGCGCTGTTCGAGGTCGAAAGGCCGACGGTCGGCCTTCTGAACGTCGGCGTCGAGGAGATGAAAGGCCAGGAAGAGGTCAAGGAAGCCGGTCGGCTGTTGCGCGAGGCAAACATCGATTCGCTTGAATATTCCGGCTTTGTCGAGGGCAACGACCTTGGCAAGGGCACGGTCGACGTCGTCGTCACCGAAGGGTTTTCCGGCAATATCGCCCTGAAGACCGCTGAAGGCACTGCCAAGCAGATCGGTGAATATCTGCGAGCTGCCATGTCGCGCACGCTGCTCGCCCGCATCGGGTACCTCTTCGCCAAAAGCGCCTTCGACATGCTCCGCGAGAAGCTCGATCCGAGCAAGGTCAATGGCGGCGTGTTTCTCGGCCTGAACGGCATCGTCATCAAGAGCCATGGCGGGGCGAATGCCGAAGGCATCGCCGCGGCCATCGAAGTCGGCTACGACATGGCCAAGAACGGCCTCAATCAGAAAATAGAAAACGATCTTAAGAAATATCATGCCAAGCGGCTGCCCCCCATGGGCCCGGAAGCTGCATGAGCAATGGGGTTCAATCGACTATGATCCGTTCAGTGGTTCGCGGGTTCGGAGCCGCACTCCCGAAGCGCGTGATGACCAATGGTGACATGGAGGCGATCGTCGACACGTCAGACGAATGGATCGTCCAGCGCACCGGCATCCGGCAGCGTTATCTCGCCGGCGATGAGGAGACGACGGCGTCGCTCGGCGAGGCCGCAGCGCGCGCAGCCCTTGCCAATGGCGGCCTGACGCCGGATGATATCGATCTGATCATCTGTGCCACCTCGACGCCGGATAACACTTTTCCGGCAACCTCGGTCAACATCCAGAACCGCCTCGGCATGAGCCACGGCTTCGCCTTCGACGTCCAGGCCGTCTGCACTGGTTTCGTCTATGCGGTCACGACAGCGGATGCCTATATCCGCGGCGGGCTTGCAAAGCGGGTTCTCGTCATCGGTGCCGAAACTTTTTCGCGCATTCTCGACTGGAACGACCGCACCACCTGCGTGCTTTTTGGCGACGGCGCCGGCGCGATCGTGCTCGAAGCGACCGAGGGCGAGGGGACTGTTGCCGATCGCGGCGTGCTGACGGCGCATCTGCGCTCGGACGGCTCGCACAAGGAAAAACTCTATGTCGATGGCGGACCGTCGACGACGGGCACTGTCGGCAAGCTGCGCATGGAAGGCCGCGAGGTCTTCAAATATGCCGTCGGCATGATCACCGATGTCATTCAGGCGGCCTTCGATTCGACTGGCACGACCGCCGATGACCTTGACTGGCTGGTGCCGCACCAAGCCAATCGGCGCATCATCGACGGTTCGGCCAAGAAGCTGAATATCGATGCCGCGAAGGTCGTCATCACGGTCGATCTGCACGGCAATACCTCGGCGGCCTCGATCCCGCTTGCACTTGCGACCGCTGCCGGCGACGGCCGCATCAAGAAGGGCGACCTGGTGATGCTCGAAGCGATGGGCGGCGGCTTCACTTGGGGCGCCGTTCTGCTGCGCTGGTAGGTACGAATCCTAAAAAACTGGCGGCGAACAAGAGCTTGACCGTAAGGCGCAAGACAAATACTCTTCATGCGATTTCACAAAATATTTGTAGTGGGCGGGGAAACCATGACCGGAAAAACAGTGACGCGAGCAGACCTGGCGGAATCCGTTTTCCGAAAGGTCGGGCTTTCCCGGACCGAATCTGCGGAACTTGTGGAAACCGTCATCGACGAAGTTTGCAACGCCATCGTGCGCGGTGAAACCGTCAAGCTTTCCTCCTTCGCCACCTTCCAGGTGCGCGACAAGAACGAGCGGATCGGCCGCAACCCGAAGACTGGCGAGGAGGTTCCGATTTCCCCCCGTCGGGTCATGACCTTCAAGGCGTCGAACGTGCTGAAAACGCGCATCCTCAAGGCGCATGTGTCTCGCAAGGTCAAGCTAAAGCCGCAGAATCCGGCCTCCTGATCGTCTGCTTTCCGTTTCTAAACAGCATTTTTTCCCCTCCGCACTGTCCTGCGTTGTGCGCAACGTCGACACATGACTTGAATTGTCGGCGCCAAACCGTTGAAATATGATGAGTCGCCGTAGGATCGAGCCGCGAGGTCGCGTAGCAGTATGACGTTGGACAAGAGCCCCGATGCCTTTCGCACCATCAGCGAAGTCGCAGACGATCTTGATCTGCCGCAGCATGTGCTGCGCTTCTGGGAGACGCGTTTTCCCCAGATAAAGCCGATGAAGCGCGGCGGTGGCCGTCGCTACTACCGGCCCGAGGATGTCGATCTCCTTAAGGGCATCCGGCATTTGCTCTATGATCATGGCTACACGATCAAGGGCGTGCAGAAGCTTTTGAAGACCAACGGCAACAAGTTCGTCATATCCGTCGGCCACGGCGATCTCGCCAGCGTCGAGGCGCTTGCGTCGGGCGTGCAGGATGCGAGTGCGGGGGAACCGCGCGTCGGTATGGCCGATGAAGACCAGATCGTCGGCCGCGCCAAGCCGCCGATTACCCGTCGGTTCTTCAACTTTGTGGCTGGCGACGACGAGCAGGAAGTCTCGATCGGCAAGTCGAGCGTCGGCAAGGAAGACAGGGCATTGCTGCAGGAGGCGCTTTACGACCTGCTGGAATGCAAGCGCCTGCTCGATCAGGTGCGCTGACCAGAAAACAACTCTTTGTTTTTATGCATCGCTATCCCGGAACGGCTCCGCTTCCGGGCTGCATGCATTAGGCTTCGGCAAGCCGCTTCATCGCCTGTTCGAGTTCGCTGAGCTGGAAGGGTTTTTGCAGCACGGGCAATGTGCTCGGGCTGCTGCCGGCAGGGGCGGCGCCATATCCCGTCGCGTAGACATAGGGTTTGCCGCGTTCGTCGAGCAGTTTTGCAACCGGCAGCGAACTCTGCCCGGCAAGCGAGACGTCGAGAATTGCAGCGTCGAATTCCGTCTCCCTGGCTGTTGCCAGCGCCCGTTCCAGATCGGGCGCGCTGGCGCAAACCCGGTAGCCGAGATCGGCGAGCATGTCCTCAAGCAACATCGCAATCAGCGCGTCGTCTTCGACTATGAATATGTCTTTCATGTTCCCATCCACCCATTCCCCTTGCTGGGCATGGAAATATGTGGAACCCCTTGCACGGCTCGTCAAGGTGTCGTGCGCGGCAGTGTGAGAAACAACATATTGCCGGGCGAAATTCGATGTGTAAAAGCTTGGATGCCGTTTGCGCAATGGCTCCCGCATAATCCTTAAATCCGAATCGATTCAAAGATAAAATCATGCGGAAAATGAGAGAGTTACAGCGTCCTTTACGCATCTAAGACGCGCGGCGCTGTAAGAAGGGGTCTGGAATGGATTTGCTGAGTGCCACGGATTGGCTGCGTCATAGGCCGGGTTATACATATCCGCTGGCCGTCGCCTTCGTTAGCCTGACGCTTCTTCTGAGGCTCGTCGCCAGCGACTATCTCTCCGGATTTCCCTTCTTGAGCTTCCTCCCGGCGATATTGCTGGCGAGTTTCATCGGCGGCGCCGGGCCAGGCTTCGTCGCGGCGGTTCTCGCCGCCTTCATCGTTCAGCAGTTTTTCGTCGAGCCGCACAATATCTTCTGGCCGATCAGCGCCGGCCAATGGGTTGGTCTCTCAACCTACCTCGTCAATGCGGCGATCATCATCGGCCTGATGGAGATGATCATCATCGCGCATGGCCGGCAGAGCCGCCTCCGCAATGAGCTCAACAGTTTCAACACGCGCCTCGAACAGACGGTGGTCCAGCGCACCGCCGAGCTCAGGCACGAGATGGAAGAGAACGCCGCCGCTCAGGCGCAGGTGCGCCAGCTGCAAAAGATGGAGACGATCGGTCAGCTCACCGGCGGGGTCGCCCATGATTTCAACAATATGCTGGCGATCATCATCGGCAACCTCGATCTCGCCCAGCGGCGTTTGACCGGCCATGAGGATCCCCGCCTGCTGAACTCCATCCAGAATGCCAAAGACGGCGCCCAGAGGGCGGCGGTACTGACGGCGCGGCTTCTCGCGTTCTCGCGCCAGCAGCCGCTCGCCCCTGAAGTAATCGACCTCAACAAGCTGGTTGGCGGTATGTCGGAGCTGCTACGGCGTACACTTGGCGAGCAGATCCGGATCGAGACCGTGCTTGCCGGCGGCCTCTGGCCGAGTTTTGCCGATCTGAGCCAGCTTGAGAACGCTATCCTCAACCTTGCCGTCAACGCCCGCGACGCCATGCCGGGCGGCGGACATCTGACGATCGAGACC
Organism: Rhizobium phaseoli; assembly: GCF_010668805.1. Classification (GTDB taxonomy): domain Bacteria; phylum Pseudomonadota; class Alphaproteobacteria; order Rhizobiales; family Rhizobiaceae; genus Rhizobium; species Rhizobium phaseoli_A. The sequence continues at coordinate 156,836 of NZ_WUFT01000005.1, forward strand.
GCCAATACCGAACTCGACGAACGATATTCCCGCATGCATTCGGAGGTCGAGGCCGGCCAATATGTGATGATCAGCATGACCGACACCGGTACTGGCATGTCGCCTGATGTGATCGAGCGGGCGTTCGACCCGTTTTACACGACCAAGGGACCCGGCAAGGGCACCGGTCTCGGCCTCAGCCAGGTTTACGGCTACATCAAGCAGAGCGGCGGCCACATCAAGATCTATTCGGAGATCGACAGGGGCACGACGGTGAAGATCTATCTTCCGCGTCATGTCGGCGCGACTGACGCTCGGTTGAGTGCCTCCGGCGCCCAGCCTATCCCTCAGGGCAGCGTCAACGATACGATCCTGGTGGTGGAGGATGATGAGAACGTCCGCACCATGACCGCCGAGAGCCTGCATGAACTCGGTTACACCGTGTTGCAGGCGGCGAGCGGGATGGAAGCGCTTCTCGTTCTGGAAGAAAATCGGGACGTCGACCTGATCTTTACCGATATCGTCATGCCGCAAATGACCGGACGCCAACTGGCCGATATCGTCCAGGAGAAATGGCCGGCGATCCGGATCCTCTATACGACGGGTTATACCCGCAATGCCATCGTCCATAACGGGGTGCTCGATCACGGCGTCTCGTTGCTTGCCAAGCCCTTCAGCCTGGAGCAACTCGCCCATAAGATCCGCGAACTCCTGAATGCGCCGGCAAAGGCGGAAGGCGAGCGGACGTGAAGCCGCCACAGTATGACGGGATGCACGCCGACCGGGCCTAATATCATCCTGTTCTAGGCGACTGCACGTCCACTATCCCCGATCGCTTTATTCGAGGACCTGGATCACACGGTGCGTCTTCGGCTCGACGATGACACGCCGCTCGTTGACGACCGTATAGCCGTAGCCGTCCATATCCGGCACGGTGTGCACTTGGACGGTGTCGGGCAGCGTCGCGCCGACGGCGATATCGCCTTCATAGACGACGGATGGCGTGTTTTGTTCCATCACGTAGGTGCGCACCTCGCCTGGCAAGACGACGGAGCCGGTCGGAGCGGGATCGGTGACGATGACGGTGCTCTGGGCGAAGGCGGCGGAGCCGATGGTTAGCATGGCGGCCGCAGCAAGCATGATCTTGCGCATGGGATGTTCTCCTTGTTCAACCTGAGACATCAACGCAACGCCGGCCATGCGGCATAGTTCCCGGTGACCTTCGCCCGTGCCGAAGACCGACGCAATCTCGGCAATTCAGTTGTTGCTAAATCAAATTATGCACCATACGGTTGAGCTGTTCGAATCACGTTTAATGCGAGTTCGTTCAGCGGCACCTGCGGCGGGTTTTTTACTCTTCGTTAACCATGTTGGCGATTTATACCCTGTGAACGACCGGTTGGTCGTTGATTCGAAGGTCCGTCGCGTTTCGGTTTGCGAATGGATATCTGGAAAGACGATTGCGGCGGCTTGAGACATGCGTTTGCGGAAGACGATATCGATGGTGGCTGTGGTGGGCATGATGGCCGGCTGCACCTCGACGGGCGGTGTGCGCCAGCCCTCCGGGCCGGAAACCGTGGTGCCTGAAAAGGCGCTGGTCCTGCCACCGCCGGGCGGCCCGTCGATCGTCAGCGTCGTCGAGCGCAAGCGTGGCAATGGCGTCGAGCAGACGATCTCGCTGTTTACCTCATCCTCCGTGCCCGGCCAGAACTTCTTGAAGGTGCAGTTTTTTGGCGCGTCCGGGGCCAATCCCGGCACCGGCAATGCCGGTTTCAGCATGATCAACGAGAGCGGCATTAGCCGCGAGGTGGCGCGTTCGGCCCCCGGCGTGCCGATGGCGACGTCGGCGACCTTCCTGCAGAACGCCTATGGACCCTTCGGTTATGCCGCTGGCCGCAGCCGTAGCGGCGACAGCTGCATCTTTGCCTGGCAGCAGATCCGCTCAAGTGCGGCCGCCAACACCCAGGCGCGCAATTTCGGCATGATCCAGCTGCGACTGCGTCTCTGCGATGCGAATGCCAGCGAGCGCCAGCTGCTCGGCATCGTCTACGGCTATACCATATCAGGCACTTTCGACGGGGTGATCTGGAACCCTTACGGCAATCCGCCGCCGGCCGATGTCGCGCTCGGACGCACCGGCGCGCCGATTTATCCTGACGAGGGCCGCTATCGCGCCGGCCCGATGCCGATCGGCTATGAGCCGGCGCCTGCCGTTGTCAGCCGGCCGCGGGCAGTTCCGGCCCGCAGCGCTTCGCCACCGGCGCAAGGCGCCGCACCGATGTCGGCGCCCATCGGCCCGCGCGTGCCGCTGCCGGGTGACGCGCCGCAGGCGAGGATGATGCCGGATGCGGCAGCCGCGCCGCCCGAACAGCCGGTTGAACAATCCGCAAGGGCGATCGGCGTCACCGTGCCGTCGCCAGACTGCATAGGCGATGCGGCCATGACGGCCGCCTGCCGGAGATAATCAGCATGCCCGGGGCGCCCGACGGTGCGCCGGTTGAGCAATTTCGAAGGAACGTCGATGCGCAAAGCCCGCAGTGTCATCATATGGGCCGTGGTTTCGCTCTGCATGATCGTGCTGATCACGCTGCCGGTCAACTTGCAGACCCAGCTGATCACCAGCATCACCGTCGTGACGGTCATGGCGCTGATAAAGATTTTGAAGGGTGAGGGGACCTGGCGCCTGGTGGCGCTCGCCTTCGGCACGTCGATCGTGTTGCGCTATGTCTACTGGCGCACCACCAATACGCTGCCGCCTCTGAACCAGCCCGCAAACTTCATTCCCGGCCTGCTGCTCTATCTTGCTGAAATGTACAGCGTTGCCATGCTGGCGCTCAGCCTGTTCATCGTCGCGACGCCGCTGCCGTCACGCCCCTCGCGTGCCGCCAATCCCGGACGTTTGCCGCATGTCGATGTCTTTGTGCCATCCTATAACGAGGATGCCGGGCTTCTCGGAAACACGCTGGCTGCCGCCAAGGCCATGGATTATCCGGCCGAGAAGCTGCATGTCTGGCTGCTCGACGATGGCGGCACCCTGCAGAAGCGCAATTCCGGCAAGCTGCTCGAAGCCCAGGCCGCCGCTGCCCGCCATATCGAGCTGAAGAAGCTCTGCGAGGACCTCGACGTCAGCTATCTCACGCGCGACCGAAACGAGCACGCCAAGGCCGGCAATCTCAACAACGGCATGAAACACTCGACCGGCGAACTCATCGCCGTCTTCGATGCCGACCACGCGCCGGCGCGCGATTTCCTGCTCGAGACCGTCGGTTATTTCGAGGACGACCCGAAGCTCTTCCTTGTCCAGACCCCGCACTTCTTCATCAATCCCGATCCGCTGGAGCGCAACCTGCGCACCTTCGACAAGATGCCGAGCGAGAACGAAATGTTCTACGGCATCATCCAGCGCGGCCTCGATAAATGGAACGCCGCCTTCTTCTGCGGCTCGGCCGCGGTTCTGAGCCGCAGGGCGCTCGACTCCCAGAACGGCTTTTCCGGCATCAGCATCACTGAAGATTGCGAGACGGCGCTGGCGCTCCACGGCGCTGGCTGGAACAGCATCTATGTCGACAAGCCGCTGATCGCCGGCCTGCAGCCGGCCACTTTCGCAAGCTTCATCGGCCAGCGCAGCCGCTGGGCGCAGGGCATGATGCAGATCCTGCGCTTCCGCTTTCCGCTGCTGAAGCGCGGCCTGTCGATCCCGCAGCGCCTCTGCTACATGTCCTCCACGCTGTTTTGGCTCTTCCCGTTCCCGCGCACGATCTTCCTGTTTGCGCCGCTCTTCTATTTGTTCTTCGATCTGGAAATCTTCACCGCCTCCGGCGGCGAGTTCCTCGCCTATACGCTGGCCTATATGCTCGTGAATCTGATGATGCAGAACTACCTTTACGGGTCGTTCCGCTGGCCATGGATTTCGGAGCTCTACGAATATGTCCAGACCGTGCATCTGCTGCCGGCAGTCATCTCCGTCATGCTCAATCCGAGAAAGCCGACCTTCAAGGTCACCGCCAAGGACGAATCGATCGCCGTAAGCCGCCTGTCGGAGATCAGTCGTCCGTTCTTCGTCATCTTTGCGGTGCAGATCGTCGCGCTCATCATTACCATCTACAGGATTTACGCCGAGCCCTATAAGGCCGACGTCACGCTGGTCGTCGGCGGCTGGAACCTCATCAACCTGATCATGGCCGGCTGCGCGCTCGGCGTCGTGTCGGAGCGCGGCGAGCGCGCCCTATCCCGCCGCGTACGCGTCAACCGGCGCTGTGAATTCGGCGCCAACGGCAAGTGGTATACGGCCTCGATCGAGGACGTCTCCGTTCACGGTGCAAGGCTTCATATCTTCAACAAGAATCTCGACGACATGCTCGTCGGTGCCGTCGGCGAAATCCGCTTCCGGCCCTATAGCGGCGCGGATCTGGAGACCCTGCCGCTCATCGTTCGCAATATCGAGCCGTCGGGTGACATCAGCAATGTCGGCTGCCAGTACGTTCCGAAGAGCGCCCTCGATCATCGCCTGATCGCCGACCTGATGTTTGCGAATTCCGGCCAGTGGACCGAGTTTCAGGCCTCGCGCCGCCGCAATCCGGGGCTGATCCGCGGCACTATCTGGTTCCTCGGCCTGTCGTTCTACCAGACGAGCCGCGGCCTCGTTTACTTCTTCCGCAGCATGCGGCCGGAGCGGGAAGCCCAGCAGCAGGCGGCAAAGGTCAACGCCGGATGAGAAGGATCGTCGCCGCCTCGCTTTTGCTGCTGAATGCCTCCGTCTTTGCCCAGGCGCAGACGGCACCCTTCGACATGTCCGGCGAGCGGCCGCCCGGTGCCGCCGTTACTCCGAGATTGACACCGCCGACCCCACCGGCAGCGACCCAACCGGCAACGGCCGTGCCCCCAGCGGCCGTGCCGGTTCCCGTCACGCCACCGGTGTCCGTACCACCGGCACCAGCAACCCAGGCTGCTCCTGCGCCTGCACCCGTTCCCCCGGCGATCGCCGTTCCGCCGCAGCAGACGCCCCAGCCGGCCGCGGCGGCAAATGCCGCTCCGCTTCTGCGCTCCGGCGATGTCCGCCGCTATGTCGTGCCCTTTTCGAAACTCGGCCTCGGCGGCGAATACGACCGGCGGTCATGGACCGTCTATCTGACGCCGGAACAGGCAGCGGCCAAGGCGAGCTTCACCTTCGCTTACCAGAATTCGATCGTCGTTGCCCCTGAGGCTTCGGCGCTGACCGTCTATCTCAACAACCGCCCGATCGGCCAGCAGCGCATCGGCTCGGCGGACGGTTCGTCGAAGGTGACTTTCGAGGTTCCGCCCGGTCTGCTGCAGCCGGGCGCCAATCTCGTCACCTTCGAAGCCGCTCAGCGCCACCGCACCGATTGCAGCATCCAGTCCACCTATGAATTGTGGTCGAATGTCGATCCGGCCGGAACCTATCTGAGCTTTGCCGGCAGCGATGCGGCCCAACTGGCGAGCGCCGACGCGATCCGCGCCATCGGTGTCGACGGCGCCGGCAAGACCGAGTTCGATATCGTCGTCCCGGCTTTGGAGCAGCCGGGAACCACCAAGCCGCTGCTGCGGCTGGCGCAGGGCCTCTCGGTGCTGAGCAGCATGCCGAACCAGATCTTTGCCTTCAGCACCGCTTCGCTCCCGGCCGGTGGACCGGGTAAGCTCAGCGTGCTCGTCGGTACCGCGGCGGAACTGCGGCCGCTCTTTCCCGGCCTGCCGCCCGGCGCCGAGAGCGCTGCACTTGCCGCCTTCGTCACCGATCCGCGCAGCGGCTCGCCGGTACTTCTGATCAGCGGCCCCTCCTGGCAGGCGGTTTCCTCGGCGATCGATATCATCGTTTCGCCGACGGACAGGTCCGCAGATGTTCGCCGCGACGTGCTGACCACCGAGCGCTGGAGCGCGCCGAATGCGCCGCTGGTTTTTTCCGACACGAACATCGCTTTGTCTCAGCTCGGCGTGAAGACCACCGAATTCTCCGGCCGGCGGTTGCGGACCAGCTTCAATATCGCCGTGCCGGCTGACTTTTATGCCAATGCCTATGGCGAGGCGAAGGTGCTACTCGACGCCGCCTATACCGACAACGTGCTGCCCGGCAGCCACATCGATATCTACGTCAATGACAACATCGCCTCCACCGTGCCGATCACCACGACCACCGGCGGCATTCTGCGTCATCTGCCGATCCGCGTGACGATGCGGCACTTCAAGCCCGGTCTCAATTCGGTGGCGATCGAGGCGATCTTGATGACCAAGGACGATGCGGCTTGCGCACCGGGCGCCACCGCCGCTGCCAATCCGCGCTTTGCGCTGTTCGATACCTCCGAGCTGCACATTCCGGATTTCGCCCGCGTCGGTCAGCGGCCGAATCTGGCCGCCATGGCTGGCACCGCCTATCCCTATGGCCGGGCTACGGAGCCGACGCCGCTATTCATCGACCGCGTCGATGCCGACACGCTTTCGGCCGCCGCAACCCTGCTTGCCCAGATGGCGATCACTGCCGGCCATCCGATCGCTGTCGAAAGCGTCGCCTCGCCGAATACGATCGGCGATCGCGATGCCATCTTCATCGGCTCCATCTCGCAAATGCCGGCAACCGCGCTGTCGCAGACCAATATCTCCACCGCCAGCCAAGCCTCCTGGCGTCCCGTGACGGACGCGCAGACCGGCGTCGTCGATACCGGTACGGCCTTCGAGGAGTGGAATTCCAAGGTCAGCGGCGGTCTCCTGCACAACCGTATCACGGCCTTTCGTGAGTGGCTGTCGCGTAATTTCGACATCTCCCGCAATTCGCTGCAGTTTGTGCCCGGCGCCGAGGAAATCTTTACGCCGCCAAACGTCGCGACGCTGCTGGTTGCTCAAGGCTCCAGCCCCGCGGGAACGGGCTCATGGACCGTGGTGGCGGCGCCGTCGGCGAAGGATTTGCGTGAAGGGCTCGAGGTTCTGACCGCGCAGCTGAACTGGCCGCAGATATCAGGCCACATCACCACCTATTCGAGCAAGACGGGCAAGATCGAGACGCTGCCTGTCACCCGTTTCGATTTCGTGCCGTCTATGCCCTGGTCGATTGCCAATTACCGCCTGATCGCCGCCAACTGGTTATCGACGAATATCCTCTCCTACGCCTTCCTGCTGGTGGTCTTCCTGCTGTTGATCGGCCTCACGACATCGAGAATGCTCAAAAGACTGGGCCGGTCGAAATGAGAGGGTGGCGCGCATTCCTGCTGGCAGCAACGGTCGCGCTCGCACCGAGCCCGCCCGTCGTCGCGCAGCAGGCGATGATCAATGCCGGCGCATGGTCGGCCTATAAGGCGAAGTTTCTCGATCCGACCGGCCGGATCGTCGACAACGGCAATGGCAATATCAGCCACAGCGAAGGCCAGGGCTACGGCCTGCTGCTCGCTTATCTCTCGGCAAGCCCCGCCGATTTCGAGCAGATCTGGTATTTTACCCGCACCGAGCTACTGCTGCGCGACGACGGCCTGGCCGTCTGGAAATGGGATCCGAGCGTCAAGCCGCACGTGACCGACACCAACAATGCCACGGATGGCGACATGTTGATCGCCTATGCGCTGGCGCTTGCCGGCACGGCATGGAAGCGTGAAGACTATATCCTCTCCGCCTCCCGTATGGCGCAGGCGCTGCTTGCCGAAACCGTCGCCAGCTCGGCGGGCCGCACTTTGCTGATGCCGGGGACCGAAGGTTTTACCGGCAGCGACCGTGACGACGGTCCCGTCGTCAACCCGTCCTACTGGATTTACGAGGCGATCCCGGTGATGGCCGCGCTCGCTCCGTCGGATGCGTGGAAGAAACTGTCGGACGACGGCGTCGAGCTGTTGAAGACGATGCAGTTCGGCCCGCGCAAACTTCCCTCGGAATGGGTGAGCCTGCGCGATAAGCCGCGGCCGGCAGAGGGGTTCGATGCCGAATTCTCATATAACGCCATCCGCATCCCGCTCTATCTCGCGCGTGGCGGGATCACCGACAAGGCGCTGCTCATCCGCTTGCAAAAGGGGATGTCGCAAGACGGCGTTCCCGCCACCATCGATCTGACCACCGGCCGGCCGAAGACCGTGTTGCCGGATCCCGGTTATCGAATTGTTAACGATGTTGTGGCCTGTGTTGTCGATGGGACCAAGCTGCCGGGCTCGGCGTTGCAGTTTGCGCCTGCACTCTATTATCCGTCCACCCTTCAACTTCTGGGGCTGGCCTATATCGGGGAGAAGCATCCGGAGTGTCTGTGAAGTCTTCTCTCGTAGCGGTCTCAGCGGCAGTGATGGTGGCGACCGTCGTCACCGGGCTGAAGGACCGTGCCGCTCTGCAGGAAAGGTTCGGCCTTGGTTCTGCCGGCAGGCCGGCGCCGGAGCTGATGATGATGGGCCGTATCAAGCCGGCCGACGCCCTTGGCAATCCGGAATTCAATGCGCAACTCGTCGCCGACAAGATCGAGGCGATCACGTCCTCGCCGCCATCGGCATCGGATACTTCAGATCCTAATGCCGTCGTGCAGCAACCTGCAGCGCCCCAATCTGCCGCGCCGCAACCTGTCACGCCTCAATCCGCCACGCCTCAGGCGGCCGCTCCGCCTGAACCGATCGCGCCTGCCATCGTCTCAGTGCCGCCGGCGCCGCAGCAGGCCGCCGCCTCGTCGCAGGCTGCCGTCGATGAAAGTGCGCTTCGTTATTTCGCTAGCCGCGGCGACAAGGTGCGCCTGCAGGCTGAGATCTCCCGACTTCAGGCACTCTACCCGACCTGGGTTCCGCCGGCCGATCCGCTCGCCGTGCCGCAGAATGGCGACAAACAGCTCGAAGCCATGTGGCAGCTCTATTCCGATGGCCGTTACGCCGAGCTGCGCAAGGCGGTCGCCGACCGTCAGGTTACCGATGTCGGATGGCAGCCGCCCGCCGATCTGCTCGACCGGCTCGACGTCGCCGAGGCCCGCGCCCGCCTCGTCAACGCTTCGGATCTCAAGCAATATGCGACGGTGGTCGATATCGCCGCCGCAACCCCGAGCCTGCTCACCTGCAGCGAGGTCGACGTCCTCTGGCGTGTCGCCGAAGCCTTCGTCCAGACGGAGAGGGTGCAGCGCGGCCAGGACGCCTATACCTACATCCTGAAGAGCTGCGCCAATCCGGCCGAACGGCTGGCGACGGTCGAAAAGGCCTCGACATTGCTCGGGTACCAGCCGATGCAGGCGCTGCTCGCCCTCGAGAGGCCTGCGAGCGACGGCAGCAGGGAATTCGACGCGATCCGCGACAATCTCGCCCGACGCTTCATGGCCGAAGGCAATGATGATCCGAAGCTCGCCATCGCGCCCGATTACGTCGCCCGCCTCGAAAAACTCGCCGGGACCGAGGGGCTTGCGTCGGATGCGCTGCTGCTTGGCTGGTACCAGCTTCGCCGCAACAACGATGCCGAGGCGGAGAAATGGTTCCGCGCCGCCCGCGCCAAGGAGGATACGGCCGCCGCTTCTCAAGGGCTGGCGCTGGCGCTGATCGCCCGCAAGGCGCCCGAGGAGGCCGAGGATGTGATGTTCCGCTGGCGCGCCGATTCCGATGATGCGACAGCAACCTATCTCGCCGCCACCGCCAACCTGATGGCGTTGCAGCCGCCGGCCGATCTCGCCGAAGATGTGCTGCACCGCATTGCCGCCGAGGTCATCGCCCGCAAATACGTGCCGACGGCCCAGCAGTTCGGCTGGTATGCCCGCTCGCTCAACCAGTTCCAGACTGCCGCACGCTGGTTCGAGACCGCACTTGCCTGGAAACCCGATGACGAGCCATCCGCCTATGGCCTCGTCGTCACCCGCGACCAGCTGAACGACCGCAAGGGCGCGCTCGACATCCAGCATGCCTGGGCTGGCCGGTCGACCCGGATCACCAATCTCGAAGACACCTCGTCGTTGACCCCGAACGGCGGCACGCAGCCCGAGCAGGCAAAGCTTGCCCCGCAGCAGCCGGTTCAGCCGACGCAGCCACCGCAGCGTCCGGCTGCGTCCGAACCGCTTCCGACCGAGCGCCGGGCGACACAGCAGCCCGGGCCGGAGAGCACCGTTCGCACGGCGAGGCCGGCGATGCAGACGATGACCGTTGCGCGCGGTGCGCGCCAGCCACGCGGCTGCTCGACGACCGTCGATGCGGGGCAGCTCAGCCCGGCAAACGCTCTGTCGCGCGGCTGGTGCCTGATGGATATCAACCGGCCGATGGAGGCGATCTCCGCCTTCGAGGCGGCGTTGCAGAGCCCGGTTCGCAAGGACCGCGAAGACGCAGCCTATGGCCAGAGCCTTGCCTATCTGCGTGCCGGCCTCTCCAGCAATGCCGCCGTTGCCGCCACCAAGGCGCCGCAGAACCGCCAGCGCGCCGCCGAGCTTCAGGTGGCCATCCTCGCCGACCGTGCGCTTTCGGCCTTCGATGCCGGGCGTTATCGCGAAACCCTCATCTATCTCGATCAGCGCGCCCAGCTGCAGCAGGAGCGCATCGACCTGATGGTCTTGCGCGGCTACAGCTATTTCAATTTGAAAATGTACGGCGACGCGACCCGCATCTTCGAAGCCGCTGCCGCGACCGGCAATCGCGACGCCACCCGTGGTCTGGCCGACGTTCGCAGCGTCACCCATCCCGACGTCAACGACTAGCGTTGGCGTCGAGGTCAACGACTAGCGTTGACGCCGCCGCTGCTCTCCGCTACTCGCCTGTGCAGGGGTCGCCCCGGCCTCGCACCCGCAAGGAACGCCCCGTGCCCGCTCTCCACGATATCCTCGACAAGTCCTATGACGCCTTCCTTTTCGACATGGACGGAACGCTGCTGAATTCGATCGCCGTCGTCGAGCGCGTTTGGAGCGACTGGGCAAGACGCCACGGCTTCGAACCGGAGGTTTTCCTGAAGACGATTCACGGCATCCGCGCCTCCGACGTTATCCGGGGGCTCGGCCTCCCAGGCGTCGATCCGGCCCATGAGGCGGACCTGCTGCTCGCCGAGGAGATGGAGGACGTCTCGGGCATCGTCGAGATCCCCGGCGCCATCCGCTTCCTCTCCGCCATTTCAGATGGAAAATGGGCAATCGTCACCTCGGCGCCGATCGAGCTCGCCAAACGGCGCATGGCGGCCGCCGGCATCCCAATGCCGAAGGTCATCGTCAGCGGTGGAGAGGTCAAATCTGGCAAGCCCAGCCCCGAAGGCTATCTGTTCGGCGCCAGCCGCCTTGGTGTCGATCCGGCGAAATGCCTGGTCTTCGAAGACGCCGTCGCCGGCATCCTCGCCGGCGAGGCCGCCGGCGCCGACGTCACCGTCATCACGCAAACCCACGCCACGCCGTTCGAAACACCGCATTTCTCGATCGCCAACTATGAGGGATGGCAGCCCGGCCAAACCGCCGAAGACCGGCTGAGGCTCGCCGCGATCTGACCATTCCGACAAACCGCCTCCTTTTTGTTGGAGGCAAGGTTTTTCCGCTTGCATTGCACGCGCTGAAAAACTAAACGAAACAAGCCGTTTCGGCAGGTCGGGGCGTAGCGCAGCCCGGTAGCGCACTTGACTGGGGGTCAAGGGGTCGCAGGTTCAAGTCCTGTCGCCCCGACCATTTATCCCCTTGAAATCCCAGTCACAATGTCAATTTTCGTTGCCTCGCTAGAGGCGTAGCGCTGGCTGGAATGCGGAAACGGGAACCGGAAATCCCGAAAAAGTCCCCAACGAAAGTTTTATCTGTTCGTGCTACTTGCCCGCCCTTGCTCCGCCCCCTGCAGGGTGCGGGGGCTTGCGACTGGCCTTCAGTGCGGTTTCTGAGCGATCGCGATCATCGATTTCGCCAAGAGCGGAATCCTCCCGACATATTCGAAATCGACATCTTCGAAACCTGTTTCATGCAGGAGGGTGCTCAGCGTTTCCGGAGACCAGAATTTGATATGGCCGTGGTTCTTGAGAGGCATGAAATGGTCATCCATCTTGCCGCTCACCGCCAAGGCCAGATTTTTCCAGTAACCGTGAAACGGCGTCGACATGACCGCGATGCCGCCCGGCCTCACCAGATCGTACATGGTGGCCGAGAAAGCCTTGGGATCATAAACGTGCTCCACGACCTCAAGGCTTATCACCGCATCGAAGGTCCCATACCGGCTGGAAAGATCTTCGTAACCGGAGCCGATTTCCAACGGAAGATTGGGGTGGGCCGTTCTCGCTTTGGCAATTCCATCCTTGGATGGATCGACACCGATGACATCATAGCCCTTTCCCGCAAGCACGGCCGCAGCACCGCCGGCACCACAGCCGAGGTCGAAGACCGACGTTTCGTTTGCCTGCTGGAAACTGTTCTCGAGAACATCGACAACGGCCGGCAAAATGTAAGAATGGGCGGTCGCCGGCTTGGCGTGTACATAGGTCGTCGCGTCTAGTTCGATAGACATTTTAACTCCTGAAGGTGTGGGCCCGCCAACACAATAATACGCAACCCAATGGTACGGCGGACTTTGACGGCAGTGTGGTGTCGTTGTGGTATTAACGTGATTAGCGCCGAAGGGCGCTCCCGGCAGCTGGTGCGCCGGTCGATTTGCGGTGCCGATCATGACGCAGATCCCCAGCTGTTGATCGGCCGTTCAAACCAGGGTCGCCTTCATCTCAGGGACGGTCGATCGACAGGGTGGCAAAGAGATGCAGAGCACGTCCCGTAATTCAGCTTGTCCCATCGCCGGTCAAAAAAATCGCTAATTCGACAGCGGACTTATAGCTATTTAAAGTAAACAATGCGGAAAATACCCTTAACGGGTGTGTTTATGAAATAAATAATTCGGATTCGTGAGAGATAACTCAGTTGGATGGGCCTTGAAGTTTGTGTTTTGCTAAGATTATACACAAGTTAAATTCGAATTATCCAATTTGAATTTAAAAAATACGAAAGCTCTTCGCATTCGTGCAAATACGTGTAGATTAACAGCGTCCCTGTCACAACGAGCCTGATGCGAGCGCATGGCGGATATGAAGCAGAATCTAACTTGCAGGCAAGCCCTCGCCAATGCGTTCCAGGCCCTGACAGACGAGGCCGTGAAAGCCGGCTGGTCGGAGGGCGATGTCGCACTCGCGCTTGCGGAAATTGCCGAGGAGCGTGTGATCGAGGTAACCGCCAAGGTGATCATGGAAGGCTCCATTCACCCCCAGTTCGCCGCCGCTGGCCGCCACACCGGCTAATCTCAGAGCAACAATCCCGCCGTCTTCACTGCAGTAATGAAGGAAGCCTGCGCTGCGCCGGGGCTTCGCAGCCCGTCGAGTGCATCCAGGCAATGCTGGCGCGCAATGCGATAATGGCGCCCACGCTTGCTCGGCCATTGTTTGAGATATTCGACGGCTTCCCAGACGGTGGAAACGATCAGGCTGCTATTTGGGGCAAAGACCCGGATGGGGGAGGGAAAGCGAATTTCACTCAACGTCTGCACTCACTGATTTCTGCTGGTAGAGCATGATGCCGAGACGTGTGAGCGGTTTTCGGACGACATCATGCGCTAACTCTTGTACTTGGCGCGGTCAAAACGCGCGGGGCAAAAATTTGTTCCTGATTTTGTTCCGTGGAAATTTGCGTAGTTGCTAAAGTTCAAGCCGTCGCGCATAATCATTTTGCTGGTTGCGGAGGGCGGCCGGCAATGCAAGCGTGAATGCGTTTGCCCTCGGAGGAATGCGGCGTGATGTTACGATCATCAATCCATCCGCATGATTTGCCGTTGTTTTCGGAAGATCTCGATCTGCTTTCGCAAGTGCTCGCCAAGGTCTGCGAGGACCGCGGCCTCGTCAGGACGACGCCCGAAGCCGAGCGAATCGGTGCGGTCATCATTCAGCTCTACAGGCAGGGCGTCAAGGACGGCGGCAAGCTCGCCGATCTGGCCAAGACCTATCTCTGACGCTCAGTTCTGCTCGATCGAGACACCGTTCTTACCGATGCTCATCTCGATTCCCTGCGGCTTGCTCTCCTCGCGATAGATATAAGCGCCGAGGCCGATAACGGCGATGACGAGAACGCCGATGATGACGTAGAGACCATTGCTGCGGTTCAAATGACTGCCCCTCCATATCCTTTGGGACAGCGGAAACGGCCGAACGCCTGTTTGGTTCCATTAATGCATGTCGCCGGGAGGTCTGCAGCGGTTCCCGGAATAACTGCGACGCGCTTTAGAAGAGCCCAGGTCGGCTAAGTCTGAAGGCCCATTTAAATTAAAGAGTTAGAGCACGATCTGTCCGAAAACCGTGCCGTTTCGGTGCCCTTCGCTAATCGTCATTGGCGGCGTTGAGGTTCTCCGGCCGGATGCCGTCGTCGCTGGACGTCCGTGCGCGCAACCGAATGCCGGGGCCGCCTTCATCCTGGTTACCGCTGGAGAGGAAGATGATGCCCTGCGCCTCAAGCGTGCTGCGAACATCAAACAGCGCGTGCGGTTCGCCCGCAAATTCGCCATTTTCCAGCGCCGCTACGGTCTCGACCGGCAAGCCACTTGCGGCGGCGAGTTCTTCGATACTCATTCCGATCATCGCGCGCGCGCCGCGTATCTGTGTTGCTGTTATCATGCCGCAAATCTAGCGCATTCACCGCAGTTCTCAAGTGGCGCGAGCCGATCATGCGTCCTTCAATTTTACACCAAATAGATCGTCGTGCATGCGCTCGACCGCGACCCCCATTCCTCCCATCAGCGCGGCGCGGTTGCCAAAGCGGCTGATTTCGATACGCGGCGGATAAGGCGTGCAACGCGGCAGGAAACCCCGGATCGCATTTACAAGCTCCGGTCTTGCGCCGATGCTGCCGCCGGTGATCACCAGTTCAGGATCAAGCGTTGCGCCGATGGCCGCAATGGCGACTGCCACCAGCCTTGCCGTCTCTTCAATTGCCGCCGCAGCGCTTGTCTCTCCCGCATTGAAGGCTGCGAAGAGGTCGGCCACGGTGGATGCATTGCGCCCGCCGAAACCCATGTAGCGACGAAGCATCGCGACGCTGCCGACCGCGCTCTCAAATGTTCCAAGCGTAAACCCGCCAGGATCGAAAGCGTCTCCGCCGATCGGGAGATAGGCGATTTCACCGGCCGCGCCACGCGCGCCGCGCAGCAGAGCGCCATTGGCGATAATGCCCATGCCGACGCCGGTTCCGAGAGCGATGAAAGCAAAATTGCCGGTCTCGACACCGTGTCCCCGCCATCGCTCCCCTTGCGCCGCCAGGTTGACATCGTTTTCGACGATCACCGGCACGCCCATCCTGTCGCTGAAGACTTGCCGCAGATTTATGGCGTCGACGCCGGGAATGTTCGGTGCCACATTGATATGGCCGGTGGCGGGATCGAGCACGCCGGGAGTGCCCAGAACGACGAGACGGAGCTTGTCGGCGGTCGTTCTGGCAGCAAGCGCCAGTTCAAAGATCACATCGCTGAACTGATTGACGAGATGCATTCCGCCCCGTGGGTCGGTGGCCACGTTGGTTTCGGCGACGACGTTGCCCAGCAGATCGCAGATCGCCGCAGCAATCTTGGTGCCACCGAGATCGATGGAGACGGCCAGTCCTGCCCGTGCATTGATTTCATAGATGATCGCATTCCGGCCCGGTCGACCATCGGTCTGTCCGATCGGCTTCAGCCATCCATCCTCTTCAAGGTCGCGCACGACATCGGAAATGGTCTGTTTTGACAAGCCGGTCAGCTTGGCAATGTCGGCGCGGGAGATCGACCCGCTCGCCAACACGGTGCGGATCACGGCATTGGTTGAAATTTTTCGTGCGATCGGAGTCCGTACGACAGAAGAGGTCATTGCTATCCGGCCAACTCGTTGCAATTAGTTCGGAGCACATACTTAATTAACGCGATATTGGCTTTCCAATATCGCAAAAAGCGAAATCTGAAGCTCTATCGGATCATCTCTACGAGTTTCCAGTACACCACAGCTCTCTCTTTGTCTATGTCCTTGACAAACGAAAGGCGACCTGTAGGCTGGGATCAATTGCGGGGATTGCCAATGATAGAGCCCTCGACTGATGGACAGCTTTTCGCCGAAGAGGGCGTTTTATTGCCTGTAATGGCGCCACGCCTTCAGGCGGATGTTCATCCGGATGGATACGCTGATCTTGCTCTCTGGGGCGCCGGCAGTCTGGGGCGTGTGAGATTTTCTGCCGTCGCGGGGCCGTATACCTATGCCCCGAACCGAATGGTCTGCGAACATGGCGGCGTATTCGTCGCGCAGTCGCTGCCGGTAATGTTGATCAGAGGCGTGCGCCTTCGGGGCGTATATCCGGCGCGCCGTTGCGCCTGGTGGCATGAGCCGGATGAGCAAGGCGCAAGCGCGAGGCTCACTCGGACCGATCATCGGCGGACTTTCGAAATGGACTGGGGTGTGCTCATCGTGGACGCTCTCGGCTTGGATCTTCGGATTGCCGTCGGCGCATCGAGAGGCGAAGCCGAGAACGCTCTCAACCTCACCAGCCAGGCCATCATTGCGGAAGCCGCTGAATATGTTGCACGTTGTGATCTGACGCCCGACGCCGACGCGCTGATGCGCAGCATGGTCAGCCAGGGGATACATGCCGCCCTTTCCAGCATCCGGCGTGATGAAAACGGCGCCTTCGCTGGTCTTGCCGCGGGACAAGCCTATAGTGCTCCGGCGCGGACCTATTACCGCGATGGCTATTGGACGATGCAGCCTCTTCTGACGCTTGCGCCGGAGGCGGTGCGCGACGAGATCAGGCTGCTTGCCAGGGGGATCCAGCCGGATGGAGAAGCTCCAAGCGGCGTAATCTTGACCGGGCCTGCGCAGTCAGAGGCCTGGCAGCGCTTTGTCGCCGACAGCAAGGCCAATCCCAAAACCTACAAGAGGGCGGTTCCGGAGTACCACAACCGTCCGCAAGATTGGTGGAGCGACCACTTCGACAGCCCCCTCTTCTTCATTCTTTTCATTGACGACTATTTCAGCGCAACGAAAGATACAGCCGAGGTGCAACGGCACTGGCCGATCGTCAAGGCAATCGTGGAGCGCTATCTCAGCATGGCCGGTCCCGGCAGCGTTCTGCCGCTGAAGCCGCGCAACGACCGGGACTGGGCCGACAACGTCTATCGCGAGGGTCTGGTCTCTTACGATCTGGGTCTTTTCGTCGGCGCCATGGACGCGGTGGCAAGGCTTGGAGACAGCCTCGATCCGACGCTTGCCGAACGCGCCCGCAAGACCGTAAATCTTGCCCGCGAAGAAATCGAAGCCAAGCTCTATGTGCCGACAACGGGCGGATATGTCGACTATGGAACGCCTGGCGCTTTTGTTGAGGATCATCTGGCTCTCGACAGCCTGACCTTGTCGCGATTTGCTGCGATTTCCGGGCAGAAGGCGGTTGGCGTGCTGAGAGCATTTGAAACGAGACTCGAAACGCGCAACAATCAGGAGCAGCCCTATGGAAGCTGGGGTGTGATGTGCGCCTATCCGCCATTCAAACGGCCAAGCGATCTGCGATCCAAGACGGCTTTTCCCTACCGCTACCATAACGGCTCGGACTGGCCCTATTGGGATGGCGCCTATGCCGAAGAACGCCTTCGCCACGGACTTGGCGGTGCGCGTTATGCGCTGACACGCTGGTGGGAAACCTGCCTCGAGAATGGCTGGATCGGTGCGGTGGAATATTTCTCGCCGCCTTACGGGCGCGGCTCCCTGCTTCAGGGCTGGAGTGCCATGCCGGCGGCGGTTGTTTTAAAGTACGGGCTTGACGCCGCAAATGCGGAGCCAATCTCATGAGCATGACGGCACCGTCGGTTCTAGCCGGATACTTCATCGATCCGCATGGCAAAAGCGACGGAGCCGTCTCGTTCGAGTTCGGAAAAACCAAGATGACGGTAGAAGCCTCTGGCGCGTTCGTTATTTGGATCGACCCCGAGATGCACAGCCTTGACCCCGTGATTGCGAAGCGCCTGAAGTTCGGTGCTGATCATCCTGCGCCCCCAGCCGCCTGCCTGAAGTCCGGGAAGAATGTTGATGTGAAGATGCGCGGGATAATCGTCTTGGAGCCACGTCGTTCCGCTGCGCGGATTTTGAATTCGCTCGATCACGTCGGTGTCGCGCGGATGGCTGGGTGTCAGTCCGGCGATCTCTCGGCGGACGAACGGCCACCAGTGTGTCGCCAGGTCCTTGTCGAACCCGCTGGTATCGGACGCTCCGACGACATAGCCGACCGGCCGGTCGCCCTGAACGAGAACAAAGGCCAGGTCTCTGGCAAACTTGAGATAGGGTACCGACCAGATGTAACCGGGCAGATGCGGGTCGCTATAAAGCGCGCTGGCATCCTCGCCGCCATTGGCGGTTTTCAGGCAGATGTCGAAGAGAGCTTCGACATCCGCTTCGATCGCCGGGCGGATGAAGCAATTGCTGTCCATACCTTTGCCACCTCCTGCGTGGCGCTTCGTCATTGTCGGTCGCGAGAGAGACTCATGCATTGACGATTACCTCAGATTCGCAGGCCCGGCAAAGGTCTGGAAGGAAACGTTCGGCCGGTGCCAGGCGCAAGGCTCGGATGGGGAGTGGAGAATAAACCAAGTGAGGTGGAGCAGATGAATAGAACCGTGAAATCGATCAGCATACTGCCGGCATACCGATTGAAAGCAGCTGTCGCGCTTGCAGGCGCGGCGCTTATGAGTTTCGGCCTTTCCGCGGCCCGCGCCGACGATCTGGCTGTGTGGGATGACCAAACCTTCGAAGGCCAGAGCGCGGTTATCGAGCAACTGAACAAGGAGTTCGAAGCCGCCCATCCCGGTGTAACGATCAAACGCACCGCCCGCACCTTCGATGACATGAAGCTGACGCTGAAGCTTGCGGTTTCGGCAGGGGATGGCCCTGTCATCACCAAGGTCAACCAAGGCGCCGGCGACATGGGCGCGATGATCAAGGAAGGTTTGCTCCTGCCGGTTGACGAGTACATCAAGAAATATAGCTGGGATAAGCGGCAGTCGGATTCCGTGCTTGCTCGAGACCGCTGGGATGGGCCGAAATTCGGGGTCGGCAAGACCTACGGCATATCGGGTCTCGGCGAGATCGTTGGCCTCTATTACAACAAGAAGATCCTCGACGACGCAGGCGTTAAACTGCCGCAGACCTTCGAGGAGCTTTTGGCTGATCTTGATAAGCTGAAGGAAAAAGGCGTCGCGCCCTTCATGATGGGCTCGGCAAAGCAGCATCTCGCCCTGCACATGATCGGTGCCATCGACCAGGCGCATATCGACGCGGCCAATCGCGGCGAACTTGATGACCTGATTTACGGCAAGGGCGGTTCCTGGAACACCAAGGGCAATATCGACTCCGCCAAACTCGTGCAGAGTTGGGCGCAGGGCGGCTATTTCTATCCCGGTTTCGAGGGCATCTCGGGTGACGACGCAGTCCAGCTCTTCATATCAGGGCAGGGCGCGTTCCTGATCTCCGGAACCTGGTATTTCGGCGACATGCAAAATAATCCGGATATCGGCTTCATGGCCATTCCCGCTCCGAAGGGCATTTCCAAGCCCATGAGCGTCGGCGGCGTGGATCTTGCCTGGGCGATAACGAGCCTTGCCAAAGACAAGGCAAAGCAGGACCTGGCCGGCGAGTATATCGACTACATGGTTTCGGAAAAGGCCGCTGAAAGCTGGGCCAATGCCGGCTACCTTCCCGCAACATCGCTCCCGGCGGATGCAAAGCCCAAGCTCACGCCGCTCCTGACCTCGGGCATCGAGATGTGGAAAACACTCAATGCCAACGATGCACTCGGCCATTACCCCGATTGGTCAAGCCCGACGATGCTGAAGACGATAGACGACAACACGCCACTTCTTCTGTCCGGCAAGATCACGCCCGAAGCGTTTGTCGATGCCATGGACAAGGATTATCAGGCGTACTTGAAGGATAAGAAATAAGGAGTACGGACGCTGGTCGTGATCGCCAGTTCGGTGGTCACGACCGCCAGCTCGGTGGTCACGACCGCCAGTTCGGTGGTCACGGCCGCCAGTTCGGCGGTCCAACCGGCGTCCCGTTCGCCACGTTGAAATGAGCGCTGCGAGCTCACGCCTTGCTGCGCGATGACCAGAGCCTTGGCTTCATGGAGTACTGGATGAAACGCTCCGCACTTGATGGAACGCAACATACCAATTTCATCTATTTATTGCCTGGATTGCTGCTTTACGCTGCGTTTGTCTTTGGACCTATTGTCGCGGCTTTGGGATTGAGCCTGACCAGTTGGGACGGCTTGAGCATGCCGAGGTGGGTTGGCCTCGGCAATTATGCCGATCTCTTTTCCGACAGTCGTTTTTACATCGCCTTGCGTAACAACGCCGAGCTCATGATCTTCTACTGTGTCCTGCCGCTCGTGCTCGGGATAACGCTTGCTGCCTGCGTCTGGAATCTGAAGCAGCGCGAACAACTCGCGCTCAGAACGTTCCTGTTTCTGCCCTATATCATGCCGACTGCCGTGTTGGGCATCATCTGGGCATGGCTCTACAATCCTGCATTCGGACCGTTCAATCAGTTTCTGAGAGCGATAGGATTGGGCAGGTTCGCATTACCTTGGCTCGGAGATTTCAATTTTGTGCTTCCCGCGGTCGGGATCGTTGCCACATGGTATTTCTTTGGTTTCTGCATGGTCATCTTCCTTACCGGAATTCAGCGCATCGACCCGTCGCTATTCGATGCTGCCAAGGTCGATGGCGCTTCGGCGCGAAAGACATTTTTCTGGATAACGCTGCCGCTTCTCATGCCGGAGATAAGGGTGGTTTTGCTTCTGACGGTGATAGCGTCGATCAAAAGCTTCGACCTGATTTTTACAATGACCCGCGGCGGACCGGCAAACGCGACGCTCGTGCCGAATATCTACATGTATCAGCTCGGCTTCGAGCTCAATCGGTTCGGCGCTGCGGCGGCCATCGCCATTGTCGGCGCGTTGCTGACATTCGCAATCAACTATGCAATTCACCGGCTGGTCGGCTCTAGAAGTAAAGGAGTGGCTTGATGAGCCGTTCGTCCAACATCCCCGCCGCGCTCTTCCTTCGCCTTCTCCTTTGGCTTCTTGCTTTCGTAACGATCACGCCGTTCCTGCTTCTGCTGCTGACGTCGATTAAGAGCAAGGCTGACGTTCTCAGGGGTGCTTTCGCATTGCCGGCTTACCCGCATTTCGAAAACTATGTCGATGCCTGGAATGCCGGACATTTCAACATCTACTTCTGGAATTCGATCATCGTTGTCATACCCGTCGTTGCAGTCAGCGTCTTTCTAGGCCTGCTGACCGGTTTTGCCTTCGCCTACCTATCATTCCCGCTCCGGCGCACGCTGTTCGCAATCCTGACGCTCGGCATGATGGTGCCGGCTGAGGCCTTCATCATCCCGCTTTATTATGAAATGCGATATCTTGGGCTGATCAATACCTATGCGGCGCTTATTATTCCGCAGATCGCCATGTCGATACCGTTCTCAACCATCTTCCTCGCCAGTGCGATGCAACAATTGCCGGAGGAAGTTCTCGAGGCGGCGGTCCTCGACGGCGCCGGACGCTTTCATATCCTTCGCAAGATCGTTATCCCGTTGATGATACCGGCAATGTCGACGCTGGCGCTGTTCCTGTTCATCTGGACCTGGAACGAGTTTCTCATTCCGTTCATTCTGGTCAATGACGACGCCTATCGGACGCTGCCCCTCGGCATGCTGTTTTTCCAAGGGCGTTACACTGTCAACACGCCGGTTCTGACCGCCGGCGCGGTGATTGTGATTTTCCCGCTCATTCTGACGTATCTGATTTTCCAGCGGCGGTTTATCGCCGGCTTGACGGCAGGCGCGACGAAATAGACAGCGATGTTATCGGCGCTATGACCTCAGGCCGCGCTTGTGGCGCACCTCAAGCGCCGCACAGCCCCAGACGGTGCCGAGCAGCAGATAGACATGGCGCCAATGGTCGATATCGATGACGTTGCCGATCGTCGCATGGCCGAGGACCGAGATCCAGGCAATCATCAGGAAGGGTTGCCACGGGCGGTCGAGCAGCAGGTATCGGAAGCCGAGCGCAAGCGTCCAGATGAGCATGCCGACATAGCTGACGAAGCCGAGCCAGCCATAGGTGGTCAGCGATTTCAGCCAGATATTGTGCTCGTCCTCGGGAAACATTGTGCCGAACACCAGCGGCCCGATGCCGAGCGGGCGCTCCATCATCATGGTGAAGCCGATGCGGTGGCGCTCGAAACGGCCGAGATGCTCGCCGTCATATTGCTGCACCAACTGGGCGCGCGCCGAAAATAGCTCGGCGACCTTCGGGATCTGCAGCGCCACCAGCAGCGAGGCCACCAGCATGATGATCGCCGCCAGCGACAGCACCAGCACCCTGAGGCGAAAGGCGCCGCTGCGCTCCTTGAGCAGCATGATGAAGATCAAGAGCCCCACGCCGAGCGCGAACAGACCCCAGGCGGCGCGGGAAAAGGACAGGAAGATGCCGAGCGCAAGCACGAGCAGGGCGGCAGCCTTCAGCGGCGATTTCTTCAGGTCGCCCACCAGGATGCCGTGCACGAGATAGAGTGATGGCGGCACCAGGAAGGGGCCGAAGACGTTCGGGTCCTGGAAGGCGCCCTTGGCGCGGTCATAGAGCGTGAAGATTTCCGCGCCCGGAAAGGCATGGAAATAGCCGAGTATGCCGAGCGCTGAGGTGACGACGGCAGCGAAGGTCCAGGCGTTGAAGATCAGCGGCAGCCGCTTGTGGCTGTCCTCGATGATCGCGGCATAGAAAACCGCCGTCAGCGCCAGGAAGGTCGACACCGCAATATACATCGGCCCTGTCGCCAGATCCTTCATCTGCGTCAGCGACAGCATGCCGCCGATATTGAAGGTGAGCAGCAGCGCAAGCAGCGGCGCCACGCCGCGCGAAATCCTCAGGCCCAGGATGAACCAGAGGCCAACCAACCCGGCCATCCAGAGTTCGTAGGGTGCCGGTTCGTCGATCACGAAACCGGAGAGGAAGACGCCGAAGGCGACGAAGGCCGAGCCGATCAGGCGCAGCGTCATCCGCTGCGGCTGGGCGACACGGGGATATGTCGCCTCCATCGCGCTCAATAGGCGTTTTCCGTATTGAGCAACCGGATCGGCGTCAGGAACAGGATCTTGAGATCGAACCAGAGCGACCAGTTCTCGATATAATAGAGGTCGTAGGCCGTGCGGAACTTGATCTTCTCGTCATTGTCCACTTCGCCGCGCCAGCCGTTGATCTGGGCCCAGCCGGTGACGCCGGGCTTGACGCGGTGGCGGGCGAAATAACCCTCGACGACATCGCCGAAGGCGCGGTCGCGGGCTTGGGCGAGAACCGCATGCGGGCGCGGCCCGACCAGCGAAAGCTCGCCCCTCAACACGTTGAAAAGCTGTGGCAATTCGTCGATCGATGTCTTGCGGATGAAGCGGCCGACACGGGTGACACGCGGATCGCCCTTGGTGACCGCAGCCTTGCCGGTAGGGTCGGACATGTTGGTGTACATCGAGCGGAATTTGAAGACGTTGATGATTTCATTGTTGAAGCCGTGGCGCTTCTGCATGAAGAAAACCGGGCCTTCTGAAGTCGCCTTGATGGCGATCGCCGTGGCCACCATCAGCGGCCAGAGCAGCGCTAGCGCGACGAGCGTGAAGAAGATGTCGAAGCCGCGCTTGGCGACGGAATCCCAGTCGCGGATCGGCATCTTGAAAATGTCGAGCATCGGCACCGAGCCGACATGCGAATAGGCGCGCGGCCGGAAGCGCAGCCGGTTGGCATGCGCGGCAAGGCGGATATCGACCGGCAGAACCCAGAGCTTCTTCAAAAGGTCGTAGATACGCGCCTCCGCCGAAAGCGGCAGAGCGATGATCAGCATGTCGATGCGCGTCAGCCGCACGAATTCGACGAGTTCGGCCACGGTGCCGAGCTTCGGATAGCCGGCGACCATGATCGGCGAGCGCTTTTCGCCGCGATCGTCGAAGATGCCGCAGATGCGGATGTCGTTGTCATCCTGCTGTTCGAGGATGCGGATCAAATCCTTGGCCGGCTCGCCGCCGCCGACGATGACAGCGCGGCGCTCCATGATGCCGTTGCGCGCCCAGTTGCGGATGCCGTAGGCGACGAGGAAACGCTCTGCCGCAAGGAAGAGCGCGCCGGCTGCAAACCAGGGCATGTAGGCGTCGACGACCATCGCCCATGTGCTGCCGCGAACCAGAGCGAACAGGCCGACAGCCAGGAGAAGCGCGATCGTCCACGACGCCAGAATGCGCGGGATCAGCCGTAGCTTGGCCCGAAGTGCTGGGATGGTGTAGGTGTCGGCAAGCTGGAGGCCGATGACGGTCAAGGCCGAAGCGATCGCTGCCATGCCCGCCCGTACCAGTGTTGAATCGGTGCCGTCGCCGGGCCAGAAATAATGGACGATCAGGGCGATCACTAGGAGCGCCAGGAACTCCAGCAGCCGTAATTGCCCGATGATGATGACAGGGGAATTGGTTCCATCGCGGAACTGTTCGGCGATCTGCCGGGCATAGGGATTGATTTCGGTCGGGCCGGAAGGTTTTTCCTGACCCGCGTCGCCGCGCACCTCGATGTCGGAGACCTGCTTGCGCAGGGCTTCCACGTCGAATTGATCGCCTTTTTCCAGCTTGTTCATGGGGCTTTTTCGCTCGTTGTCACCAAGCGAAATACCAGAAAGCCCCTAAGAAATATTTACGAGGCGGCGGGCATTGCTTGACGGTCGGCGGCACCGACGAGTTCATGGTACAATTTCAGGACATCGCGTGCCATGACGGCGGAGGAAAACACCGCCTTCACCGCCTCGGGCTTCGGCATCGTCCTGGCGTGCCAGTCGGGTGTGCTCAGCGTTTCCGCCATGACGCGGGCGAGATCGTCGGAATTCCCGGCCTCCACAAGAGCTGCGCTGTCGGCGCCGAGTACCTCGGGAATGCCGCCGACACGGCTGGCGATGATCGTCTTGCCGGCGCCGAGCCCTTCGAGCACGATATAGGGCATGGCTTCGGCGCGCGAGGGAACGACGAGGTTCTGCGCCATGGAGAAGGCTTCGTGGACCCGCATCGCCGGCAGCATGCCGATGCGCTTGCCGAGGCCGCGCTCGACCATCATCTCGCGGTAGCGATCGCGATCCGGCCCGTCGCCGATCATCAGGGCCGACAGCGGCCTGCCGAGCAGCCGTTCGGTCTTGGCGAAGGCATCGACAAACAGATCGGGACCCTTGAGGTCCCGGAGCATTCCCACATAGATGAAATGCACAGCATCCGAGCGGGTCGGGATCGGCTCGAAATCGCGCTCGGCGATACCGTTATAGATCAGTCTCGTCTTCGTCCGCGGCTTACCCACTTTGCGCGCATAGGTGTCGCGCTCGTATTCGCAGATGAAGACCAGCGCATCGGTGAAATATTCCTGCAGGCGCTCCATCCTGAGGACGAACTGTCCACTGAACGAGGAACGCGAATAATGCAGGCTTCCACCATGCGCAGTGTAGAGGCGGGCTACGCGATACCTGTTCACCCGCAACGCTGAGCCGGCAAGTCGCGCGAGCACGCCGCCCTTGGCGCCGTGTCCGTGCAGCACATCCGGCCGCAAACTTTTGATTTTCTTGTATGTATCCCACATCGTCGCAATATCCGACGGGCTGATCGAGCGCCGGATCGGCACGCGTGTCAGGCCAAGCGAGAGATAGGGACGGATATCGTCGAACAGGCTGTCCTCGTATTCGCCGCCAGTCGAGCTGTCGCAGAGGATGCCGATTTCATGACCAGCCTTGCTGTGCTCCTCGACGAGGTCGCGGACATGTCGGAAAATTCCGCCGATCGGCGACCTGAAGCAATGGAGGATGCGGAGCGGCTGCTGTTCTGCCATCGTTCAGAAGAGCCGTTCGCGAACATAGATCGTGTCGCCGGCGATAATCGGCCCCGATATGTTGATACGGCCGGTCAGCACCCGTCCGTTGATCTTGCGGGTGACGTCGACCATGCTCTGGTTGGCGCGGCTGGTAAAGCCGCCGGCGATCGCGATGGCATTCTGCACCGTCATGCCGGGGACATAGGCATACTGACCGGGTTGGCCGACTTCACCCATGAGAAAGATCGAACGGTAGCGATCGACATCGATGGTGACGTCGGGATCGCGAAGATAGCCCTGCTGCAGTTTCTGGGCGATTTGCCCCGAGAGCTGCTGCAGAGTTCGGCCGCGGGCAGGGACCTGGCCGATGAGGGGGAAGGCGATATAGCCGGCCTGGTCCACCGTATAGGTGTTGGTCAGGCTCTGCTGGTCGAAGACGGTAACGCGCAACCGATCGCCGCTGTCCAGCGTATAGGGCTGGATGGTCGCCTCGTTGAAGGCCTTCGGCGCCGGCTTGTACGTCGTGCAGCCGCCCAATGCTGCCGTCATGGCTGCAAGGCTCAGGGCCAAAAGGATCTTGGGCTGGACGACAGACATCCGTTTATGCTCACAGAAAATGAACTCGGTAGAGCCGTTATCGATCCGTTAGGGTTAATGCCCGGTAAAGGCCGCCTGCAATTTCCTGGTTTCCTTCATCTGCTACCGCTCATGACCTGGCAAGATTCCCATTAACCGTTGAGTTACCATGGTCGTTTACGCTTGCGGCACCTTTGTTGTGGAGTAAGAGCATGTCCGGCGTAGCGCGTGATCAGGATGTGGACATCGACCTCGGCCAGTTGGTCCGCGCCGTCTGGGCGCGCCGTCTGCGGATTCTGGCAATTACCCTTGTGGGGGCGGGCGTCGCCTTTACCGGCGCCAAGATCATGTCGCCGCAATTCCGCAGCGAAACACGCATTCTGATCGAACCCCGCGCGCCGGCCTTCGCCAGCACCCAGCAGGCCAACGATGCCAGCGCCGGTCCGCTGATGGACGAGCTGAACATCGCCAGCCAAGTGCAGCTGCTGCAATCGGCCGATCTTCTCAAGAAGGTCATCAACGACCTGAAGCTCTATAACCTGCCGGAATTCGACGATGCCGCCAACGGCTCGGCGATGAGCAGCATCCTGGTGAAGCTGCATCTGAAGAAGAACCCGCTGGAAAATCCGCCGGAAGAACGCGTGATCGATGCCTTCGTCGAACGCCTGCAGGTCTACCAGGTGCCGGGTTCACGCGTTATCGGCATCAGTTTCACCTCGAAGGACCCGAAGCTCGCCGCCGCCATTCCGAATGCCATGGCCAATGTCTATCTTTCGACGCAGAGCGGCGCCAAGCTCGATTCCAATTCCGAAGCGACGCGCTGGCTGGAGCCGGAGATCGAGGGCCTGCGTGGCAAGGTCGGCGAGGCCGAGAAGAAGGTTGCCGAATACCGCACCTCGCATGGGCTGCTGCAGACCAACGGCACCACCACCTTTCCGGCCCAGCAGCTGAACGATATCTCGGCCGAGCTGACCCGCGTGCGCGGCGACAAGGCCAATGCCGAGGCGAGGGCGCAGGCGGTGCGCAATGCGCTATCTTCGGGCGAGGCCTCCGACACGCTGCCTGACATCATGTCGTCCCAGGCGATCCAGCGGCTGAAAGCGACGGAATCCGGCCTGCAGTCGCAGATTTCAGACCTGCAGACCAGCCTTCTCAACAATCATCCGCGGCTGAAAAGCCTGCGCGCCCAGCTCTCCGATATCCGGACCCAGATCCGCCAGGAGACCCAGAAGATTCTGGCGAGCATCGACAACGAATCCAAGGTCGCGGATCTGAGAGCCAGCGAGCTTGAGCGCCAGTCGGATACGGTGCAGGCCAATAGCGCTCGCGCCGGTGAAGACGAGGTCGGTCTTAATGCGCTGGAGCGCGAGGCGACCGCCCAGCGGCAGCTGCTCGAAACCTATCTGGTGCGCTACCGCGAGGCTGCCTCGCGCGCCGACAGCAATTCGAGCCCAGCCGATGCCCGCATCGTTTCCAAAGCCATCGAACCGGTCGATCCCTATTTCCCGAAGGTGATGCCGATCGTCGTCGTCGCAACTGTCGCGACATTAATCTTGAGCGCCATCGTCACCATGCTGGCCGAACTTTTCAGCGGCCGGGCGCTGCGTGCCGTCGATGCGCCCCGTGTGACGATCGAGGCCGAAACGCTCGTCGAGGAGAGCGTTACCCCGCAGGCCGCTCCTGTTGTCGCTGTGGTCAGAAAGCCCGTCCAGCCGAGTATGCTCGCCGTGGTCGCCGACGAAGATCCGGTCGAGGACGTCAAGGCTGCCGAGGCGGCGCCGGAGGACGAGAACGAATTCTCAATCGCCTCGGTTGCGGATTATCTCACCGGCAGCCGGGCGCCGCTGGCAATCGCAATATCCCCGACCGGTCACAATGGCTCGGCGGCAACGGTTTTGCTGACCCGCATGCTCGCCGACGCCGGGCGCCGCGTCATCCTGATCGATATGACCGGTTCCGGTCATCCCACAGAATTGATGGCCGAGGACCAGGCCGCTCTTGGCGTCACTGATCTGCTGTGCGGCGAGGCCGCCTTCGGCGACACGATCCACGGCGACCACCTTTCCGATGCCCATCTCATTCCCCAGGGCCAGAGTGACGTTCGTCGCGCCATGCGCGGTGTGGACCGGCTGTCGCTGCTGCTTGATGCGCTTGCCGCCGCCTACGACCTCGTGGTGGTCGAATGCGGTTCGGCCGACGTCGCCGGCGTCTCGCGACTGACGCGCAGCCGCGACGTCGAGATCATTCTCTCCCTGCCGGAAGTCGAGGAGACGATCTTCGTTGCCCTGATGACGGAATTCCAGGCTGCGGGCTACGAGCGCGTGGTGTTGATGTCGGATGGTGAAGCGGGCGAGCAGAGGCTCGGTCAGGCTGCCTAACGCATGTCGCGCAAAAGTGCGCCGCGGTTTTGCGGCAACGACATGCGTAAAGCAAAGACCGCATGTCGCGCAAAAGTGCGCCGCGGTTTTGCGACAACGACAGGCGTAAGACAAAGACCGCTTAGCCGATGCGTGCGCGGATGCTTTGCGTGAATTTATAGAGCTTCGGGCGGGCCTTGATATGGGCCTTGCCGCGGGTGACGATCCGGTGCGCGGCGCCGGCGAGAACGCCGAACGGCGAGACCGGCAGCACCACGTCGTAATGCGCGGTCTCCACAGGCGCCCAGGAACGCTTGTAAGTCTGGTCGCCAAGGCCGAAATCGAACAGCGCCACGCCCTTGCCATGCAATCCCGAAATGGTCTGCCAATAGAGGAATTCGCCGGGGCTGGTATCCGGAACGACCTCTTCGTCGATCGCGCCGAACTGGCAGATGATGTGGTCGCCCTTGCGCGAAATCCCTGAAATCGCGGCGATGTGGCCCTCATTCTCACCCTTGAGCCGCAGCACATGCATCTGCAGCCCGAAATATTGCCTGTCGTCATCCCGCTTGTCGATGAGACCGTGCAAAAAGGCCTGCGTCTCCTTGTCGGCGAAGACGTCGGGCAGGCCGAGGCTGGCGAAGCGGGCGCTCTTCAGGCGGAAGAAGATATCGAGCAGACGGTGCTGTTCTCTAGATGTCTCGGGGACAACGTATTCGACGCCGCCAGCCGCCTCGAGACGTTTCGACTGAACACGGAATTTCTTGCGCCGGTTCTTGGCGTTGAGCTGCTTCAGCGTCTCCTCGAAAGCGGGCAACAACGGCAGCTGATACGCATGATTCTGGTTCTGCACCATCGGCAGCCCCGCAAGCGGAGTCTGTCGCCCGCGCCATTCGAACGGAATGTTCTGCAACAGCAGCAGATCGGCTCGACCCCTGAGCGCCTGTTGAAGCTGGCCGGCAAATTTGCTGGGATCGATGGTCCCGCCGGCCTCTGCAAAGCTCTCGGAGAACAGGCCGGTATTGATATTGCTGTGTTCGGCGGCGATGAACTTCGCGGTCGCAAGCCCTCGCGACTTGACGATTTCAACCGGCAGAATGAATGCCGTCTGACCGGCATAAGTGGCTTTGAGGATCGCCAGTGGCCGCTGAAAGGCGCTCACCCAGGCGGCACACCAGTCATAGCTCTGATGGAGTGACTGGAGGTTATCGCGCTCCAGCGCCCGCCAGTCATCCTCCAACGGCTGCATTGCGTCGAAGACTTCGATATCGACTTCGGCCATGGCGAGTTTCGTGCTCAGCTGGCGCAGGCGCGAAATGGCCGTTTCGGCCAGCGTCCCGTCCTCCGACGGCTGTTCATGAACATCGAGCTTTTGCGTCTGCACGGTTTTCTCCGGTCAAGAATGCTGAACGGGAAGGTAGGTATGCAGGACGTATATTTGGTTTACTCGCACGCGATAGGCGAGGTTTTCCGCCGATCACGGTTATTCGGCCGTTAATGGCCTATTGCTGCGGCGGTCCGGCCATCCATTTGATGATCACCATCGCCGGCAAGACCCAGAGCAGGCCGGTGAGCAGGAAATAAAGCAGGTGTCCCCACCAGGGCGCGTCGCCGAGCGTTGCCACCGCGATTGTGTTCGCCACCAGCGCATAGGCCAGCACGAGCACGATGATGAGGATCGTGCCGATGAATTTGCGGAGGCGGATGGGCATCAATTATCTCTCGGCAGGGACAGGTCGAAACCGGCGCGACGGCATGCCGCAAAGGTTCGGGGCTTGTTTTGCATGAGCCGGTGGGGCAAATCAACTGCCGGATAGAAGGAGACA
Organism: Rhizobium phaseoli; assembly: GCF_010668805.1. GTDB lineage: Bacteria > Pseudomonadota > Alphaproteobacteria > Rhizobiales > Rhizobiaceae > Rhizobium > Rhizobium phaseoli_A. The sequence goes on from NZ_WUFT01000005.1 coordinate 187,372, forward strand.
TCATGGCTGTCGCAAACCCGACCACGGAACAGGCGATCCTGAGCGAAGTGCGCAAACAGGATCGCGACCGCCGCGCCTTGCGCTTCTGGCTTGGTTTCGTGCTTTTGGCGCTCTTCTGTCTCGTGCTCGTCGGCGGCGCCACGCGGCTGACCAATTCCGGCCTGTCGATCACCGAGTGGAAGCCGATCCACGGCGTCATCCCGCCGCTGTCGGCTGCCGAATGGGAGGAGGAATTTCGCCTCTACCAGCGCATTCCCGAGTTTCAGCAGTTGAACAGCTCGATGACCGTCGACGAGTTCAAGGGCATTTTCTGGTGGGAATGGGCGCACCGGCTGATTGCCCGCGGCATCGGTGTGATCTTCGCGCTGCCGCTCATCTTTTTCTGGCTGACGGGACGGATCGAAAAGCGTCTGCGCTGGCCGCTTGTCGGCATCCTTGCGCTTGGCGGCCTGCAGGGTTTTATCGGCTGGTGGATGGTGTCGTCTGGCCTGTCCGTCCGCACCGACGTCAGCCAGTACAGGCTGGCGACGCATCTCGTCATGGCCTGCCTGATCTTTGCCGGCTGCATGTGGATCATGCGCGGGCTTTCCAGACATTCCAATGATCCGGCGCCGGCGCGAAGCTCGCGCGGTTTTGCCGCCGCGATCGCCATTTTCGCACTGTTCCAGATCTATCTCGGCGCGCTGGTGGCGGGGCTCGACGCCGGTTTTTCCTACAATACCTGGCCGCTGATGGATGGCGCCGTCATCCCGTCGGATCTGTTGATCCAGCAGCCCTTCTGGATCAATGCCTTCGAGAACCCGAAGACGGTGCAGTTCATCCACCGCATCGGCGCCTATACGCTCTTCGCATTGACCTTGATCAACATGGTGATCGCGCTGCGCGCCGCATCATGGACCACCCATGCCCGCCGCGCCGTCGTGCTCTTTGCGCTGGTGACGCTACAGGCCACGATCGGCATCGCCACCCTGTTGATGCAGGTGCCGCTTCACTGGGGCCTGCTGCATCAGGCCGGCGCCCTGGTGGTTTTCGGTTTCGCCGTCGCCAACTGGCGTGGTTTTTACGGCGAATATCCGCCCGCGACGGCAATCGCGGAACACGACTGAAGCCGTAGCGTCAGGCGTTTAACGCAGCACGCCATCGAGCAGTGGCATGCCGATGATCGCGGCGGCGGCGATCAGGATATAGCAGGCGATGCGGAAGGTCCGCTCCTCGGCGAGCCCGAACAGTTTCGAGCCGCAGTAGAGCCCGACCGCATAACTCGGCAGGATGACGGCGGTCAGTGCGAAGACGGCGGGCACGAACAGTCCGCCGATATAATAGCTGATGGCACTGAAGACGGACGAGATCGAGAAATAGAGAACGACATTCGCCCTGACGCGGGCGAAGTCGCTCTTGCCGCCAAGCCAGTAGGCGACGACAGGCGGCCCGCCAAGCTGCGCGGCGCCGCTGAAAAGCCCGGCGATCAGGCCGATGCCGCTGCTGAGCGGTGCCGAAGGCGCGCCGTGGTAGCGCCATCCCGATGCGAGAAGCGCGAGCAAAGCGATGGCGATGATGGTGATGCTCCAGCGCAGCAGCATCGGGTCGAGCAGCGCCAGCATCGCCGTGCCGGCCGGTACGCCGAGGGCCGCACCCGCCGCCATGACGAAGACCTCGGGTCGGTTGGCGCCACGCCACGCGGGCGGGATCATCCCGACTGTCGCGATGCCGTCGATGACCAGCAGGATCGGCGAAACCAGCTTCGGCCCGACGATCGCGCCGGCGAGCGGAATGAAGATCAATGCGGCGCCGAAGCCCGAAAAGCCGCGGGCGAGACCGGCGACGAACGCGAACGCCATCAGCGCATAGATGCCATGGTCGGGCAGGGCGGCGGCAAACCATGCATGCACGCCGGCGATGAGCACTTCGAGCGTCATGAGGTCAGGAGGCGAGCATCAGGTCCATGTTCTGCACGGCAGCACCCGAGGCGCCCTTGCCGAGATTGTCGAGCAGCGCCACCAGATTGACTTGCGAAGTGCCCGGCGTGCCGAAGACGAAGAGCTTCATCGTGTCCTTGCCTTCGAGCTCGACGGCGTTGATGCGGGGCAGGGCCTTGCTTTCGACGAGCGGCACGACGGTGACGATATCCTGGCCGGCATAATGGGCGACGAGGGCTGCATGGATGCTCTCCATCGTCGTGCCTTCGGCGAGGTCGCCGAGATGCAGCGGCACCTGGACGATCATGCCCTGTGCGAACTTGCCGACCGACGGCGAGAAGATCGGCGCGCGGTCGAGCAGGCCGTGCACGGTCATTTCAGGCACATGTTTGTGGGTCAGCGGTAGGCCGTAGAGGAAATGCGGTGCGGTGATCGCATCCGGGTGATCCGGGTTTTCCATCTGCGCGATCATCTGCTTGCCGCCGCCGGTATAGCCGGAGACCGCGTTGACCGTCACCGGATAACCGTCCGGCAGGACGCCGGCGGCACGCAGCGGCCGAATGAGGCCGATCGCGCCCGTGGGGTAGCAGCCGGGATTGGCGACAAAACGCGCCGCCTTGATCCTGTCGGCCTGCGCGCTGTCCATTTCGGCAAAGCCATAGGCCCAGCCGGAATTGACGCGGAAGGCGGTCGAGGTGTCGATGACGCGGACGTTATTGTTGGCGGAAACCATCTGAACCGCTTCCTTGGACGCGTCGTCAGGCAGGCAGAGAATGGCGATATCGGCGCTGTTCAGCATGTCCTCGCGCATGGCGGCGTTGCGCCGCTCGGCCTCTGGAATGGACAGAAGCTCGACATCGCGGCGGCCAGCCATGCGCGTGCGGATCTGCAGACCCGTCGTGCCGTGTTCGCCGTCGATGAAGATTTTCGGTGCCATGTTAACCTGCGCTTTCAATGGGTTCAGAAGGTTTCCGGATTCACTTTAGGATGATAGGTCAGCCTTGTGACACGGCGATGGCGCGTCTTTCGGCATGAAGCCCCAGCATATACATCGCCACCGTTGCCCCCGCAATGGCGGTGATATCGGCATGGTCGTAGGGCGGCGACACTTCGACGACATCGGCGCCGCGAATATCGAGCTGGTGCAGGCGCTGCAGCACCGAGAGGATCTTGGCGCTAGATGGGCCGCCGGCAACCGGCGTGCCGGTGCCCGGCGCAAAGGCCGGATCGAGGCAATCGATATCGAAGGTGAGATAGGCGGGAGCACCGCGCGTATGCGAGATGATCGCCGAGGCGATGTCGCCGGCACTCATTTCCTCGACCTGATGACCGTAAAGAATATTGACGCCGCAATCCTCCGGCGCATGGGTGCGGATGCCGATCTGGATCGAGCGGTCGGGATCGATGATGCCCTCGCGGACGGCGCGTGCCACGAAGGAACCGTGGTCGATGCGGCGGTCTTCGTCGAACCAGGTGTCCTGGTGGGCATCGAACTGCACAAGCGCGAGCGGCCCGTGTTTTGCCGCGTGAGCCTTCAGCAGCGGCCAGGTGACGTAGTGGTCGCCGCCGAGCGTCAGCAGGAAGGCGCCGCTGTAGAGGATGACGTTGGCCTGGCGTTCGATGGCATCAGGCGTATCCTGATGGTTGCCGTAGTCGAGCAGGCAATCGCCGTAGTCGATGACGGCCATCTCGGCGAAGAGATCGCGGTTGAAGGGGTATTGCGGATCATTGTCGAAGATCGCCGAGGCGCGCCGGATCGCTTGCGGCCCGAAGCGCGTGCCCGGCCTGTTCGAAGTCGCGGCATCGAAGGGAATACCCCAGACGGCAACGTCGACGCCGGCGAGCTCCTTGGTGAAGCGGCGGCGCATGAAGGACAGCGCTCCGGCAAAGGTCGGGTCGCTGGCGGCGGAGGTGAGGCTGGTCGCCGTGAAGGCGTGGTCAATCGATCTGTTCGCCAAGTCATGCTCCTTTTTCGGTCGCAAAACCATTGCCGCGTCCGACGCCGGAGTGTCGGATGGCGGATCTGCGCGAAGGAATTGGCCGATCCGCTCGCGCGCAGAAAGGGGTAGGCGAGGTGCGGACAGATTTCAAGCAATCGTTCGGATGACGGCCGCTCGTTATCATCGAGCGGCCGTCCTTGCCGGTCTGCCCATCAGGCCGGTTTTCGCAGGGACCACAATCCAGAAAGCGTCGTCAGCGCGGTCACGCAGACATAACCCACGAGCGGCCAGGCGCTGTCGCCGCCGAGCAGAAGCACGAACAAGGTTCCGGGAATGCTAACGATGATGCTCTGGACGCAGGAATAGAGCGCGACTGCCGTTCCGGCCATGTCGCCAAAGGCCTCAAGCGCGCCGTTGGCGGTGACCGCGGTGGCAAGGACGATACCGATCGCGATGATCCACATCGGCCCGACGAAGCTGATGAGGGAGGGCTGCAGAAGCAGCTCGCCAAAGGCAAGCAGCACGGCGCCGAAAAGCAGCATTGCCATGCCTCTGGCAAGGCTGCCTGCAATGCCCCAGCGCAAGACGAAGCGTTTGGCGAACCGTGCCGTCACGATCATCACCAACGCCACCGTGGCAAAGGCGAAGCTGAAGCCGATGCCTGAGAAACCGGCTTTACCGATCAGAATACGGGGTGCCGTCGAGAAGAAGACGAAGAAGGCACCCATCGCCGTGCTGAAGCCTGATGTATAGACCCAGAAGGGAAGACTGGTGAGGATCGGGCGGAGAGCGATCTTGGCTGTGGCGGCGGGGCGGGTTTCATGCCACCGCATGAAGGCGTTGAAAAGGGCGGCAACCGAAAGCAGGCCGATGGTGAGGAAGATGGCGCGCCAGCCGAAGTGATTGGCGATCAAGGCTCCGGCGATCGGGCCTAATGCGGGCACGAAGGAGAGGATGGAGCCGAGAAGGCCATAGATCGTGCTGCTTTCGGGACGCCCGGCGTAGACGTCGCGAACCGTTGCGAAAGTTGCGACCATAAGCGCGGACGCCCCGACTGCCTGCAGCAATCTCATGACCACGAAGAGCGGCGCCGAGGAAGAGGCGGCAAGCAGGAAGGATGAAGCGGCAAAGAGTGCTGCGCCTGCAAGCAGGACGGGCCGTCGTCCGACACGATCGGAAATCGGGCCGAAGACGATCTGCCCGGCACCGAGCACGAGCATGTAGAGGCTGAGGGTCAGTTGAATAACGGCCGGCGAGGTGCCGAGTGCCGCCGGCATGACCGGCACAACCGGCAGATAGATATCCATGGCAAGCGAGGCCAGGGTGTCGAAAGGCGCCATCAGCAGCAAGGCTGCCGGCACGGAATAGGTCCAGCGCTGGATTTTGGAATAAGACATGGGAAAGAACCCGCTCAAATGATTTCATTCGGCGGCGGTCTGTCTCTTCATCAGTAACTGATTTGGCCGGACAGACGCCGCAACAACAGGGCAGAGTTGTTGCGGCCTATTTGTCTGCGGATTTGGTTGTTCCCATCATGCGCCCCTGACTGCTGCTCCCCTCATTCCCGAAGCCCTTTTGCCCATAACTAGCAGCGTAGACAAGGCTCGGCAACTGAGCGCCCTTCCTCCTGCGCCAATGATCCGGATAAAAGCGGTGGTTTAGTCAAATTTTTTCTAAAAGTAATACTTGCAGAAAATTCCGCGACTGCCTATGCAATGCCGGGTTGCAGATTCGCTCCGTATCGCCGTCAAAACTTTATATTTTTGGGAATATTTTAAGTGATTTACCGAAGAGAGATTGACGGCCTGCGGGCGGCCGCGGTGGTGCCCGTCATTCTGTTTCATGCAGGCTTCAGTTTCTTCAGCGGCGGCTTCATCGGTGTCGACGTCTTCTTCGTGATCAGCGGCTTTTTGATCACCTCGATCCTCCTTGAGGAGATGCGCAACGGCACCTTCTCGCTGGCGGCATTCTATGAGCGCCGCGCCCGCCGGCTCCTGCCGGCCTTGTTTCTCGTCGTCCTGTGCTGTCTGCCCTTCGCCTGGCTGTGGGTCATGCCGGAGGAGTTTCGCGCTTTCTCCGACAGCTTGATCGCCACCAGTCTTTCCGGCGCCAATTTCCTGTTCTGGTTCAAGAGCGGCTATTTCGCGCCGGAGGCCGGAGAGGTGCCGCTGCTCCACATCTGGAGCCTGGCCGTCGAAGAGCAATATTACATGTTCTTTCCGCTGCTCGTCATGGCCATGTGGAAGCGCAGGCCGAACTGGCTCCTTGCAGTCCTGGTTGCGATTGCCTGTACCAGCCTTGCCTACAGCGAGTGGGGGTCGCGCGTCTTTCCCTCGGCCAATTTTTATTTCCTGCCCTCGCGGGCCTGGGAGTTTCTGGCTGGATCGATCTGCAGCTTCATGCAGTTGAAGGCGCGGAAGCGCGGCAACGATCCGTTGTCCCTCCTTGGGTTTGGCATGATCGCCTTCTCCGTCTTCTGTTTCGACGAAACCTCGCCCATTCCCTCCACGCTCGCCCTGGTTCCCGTGGTGGGCGCGATGCTCGTGCTGCTCTATGCACGACAGGGAACTTGGGTGGCGGCACTGCTTTCGACCCGCGTCTTCACCATCATCGGGCAGATCAGCTACAGCGCCTATCTCTGGCACCAGCCGCTTTTTGCCTTTGCGCGTATTCGCAGCATCGATCCGCCCACGCTTACCGTGATGGGCGCTCTCACCTGTCTTTCTCTGGTGCTCGCTTATGTCTCGTGGCGTTTCGTCGAGCAGCCGTTCCGCAGGGGCGAGCGCCGATTGCTGCCGTCCGCGCGCAGCCTGGTCGCATCGGTATCGCTAGTACTTGCCGCCTTCATCGCCTTCGGCATCTATGGCCACGATACGCGCGGTATTCCATGGCGTCTGCCGGCGCCAATCCAGGAATTCATGGCGGACAATGATTGGAGCAAGACCTGCCTTCTCGAAGGCTCGTCGGGTTGGGATGCGATGCCAATTAAGGACTGCATATTCAACGGCAACCACCCACAGACTTACGCAATCCTCGGTGATTCCCTGGCATCGTCGCTGACGCCGGCGTTGGCCACGCGCCTGGACGGCATGAATATCGGCTTGCAGCAGATCACACACAGCTTCTGTGCGCCGGTCGCCGAGGTCTCGATGGTCCCCCACCAGGCGCGTGACTGCGGTGTCTTCAACGCTGCGGCGATCGACTATCTCGTCAAGAGCAAGGTGAACACGGTCGTTCTCGCCGCTTCCTGGAAGATCTTTTTCGAACAATCGCGCTACATGTTCAAGGGCGAGGAAGTCGCGACATCAGACGTAAGTCAGAGGCTAAGGGAAGCTTTCGAAAAAACCGTCGGCGCGCTGACATCTGCCGGCATCCGCGTCGTTATCGTCTATCCACATCCGCGCGGTGACACGGAGATCGCAGCCAAGGTGGCGAAACTGATGCACAAGGGTACGGCAGCGCCGACGATCACGATCGCCCAGGATGAATTTATCCAGCAATCGTCGCCCGCCTACGCTTTTCTCGACGATCCCAAAGATAGGCATGTCCTGCGCGTCGATCCGGCCAAGATTTTCTGCGGGATAGAGACTGGGCGATGCGACCTGGCACGGGAAGGCAAGGCGTTCATTTCCGACAAGGTGCATTTCACCCCGACAGGTGCGGAAGCCGTCGCCGACGAAATCCTGGTCGCTCTCAGGCGAGACGACGTGGCGGATGGCAACGGCGTAGCCGCTCTCTCTTCTGGCGGCTTCTAATGCATTTCGCCCCGGAACTGAGCAGTGTTCTGGGCTAGCCACATGCATAAAACAAAGAACTGAAGCGCGTCGCAATCATTCGGATTCGCTGCTTCTGGATTGTTTTACGCGCGCCGTCACCGCAGAACAGTTTTGCGCAAGATTCTTTTGGGTCTCAAGCGATGCGCAGCGCGACAGTGGTTCTGACTTTTTTCAAAAGTCGATTGCACAACAAAAAAGGCCGGGTTTCCCCGGCCTTCGTAATTCCGTCTGTCCGAAGCGATTAACGCTTGGAGAACTGGAAGGAGCGGCGGGCCTTTGCCTTGCCGTACTTCTTGCGTTCGACGACGCGGCTGTCGCGGGTCAGGAAGCCGCCCTTTTTCAGCACCGAGCGCAGGCCCGGTTCGAAGTAGGTGAGCGCCTTGGACAGGCCGTGGCGAACGGCACCGGCCTGGCCCGACAGGCCGCCGCCGGCAACGGTTGCAACGATGTCGAACTGACCGTCACGGGCAGCCGCAACGATCGGCTGGCGCAGGATCATCTGCAGCACCGGACGCGCGAAATATTCCGCGAATTCCTTGCCGTTGACGATGATCTTGCCGGAGCCCGGCTTGAGCCATACGCGGGCGACGGCGTTCTTGCGCTTGCCGGTCGCGTAGGAGCGGCCGAGCGAATCGACCTTGCGGACGTGGGCCGGAGCCGCAGCTTCGGAAACCGTGCCGAGATCCTTCAGGGAGGAGAGGTCAGCCATGATCAGGCGCTCCTTACATTCTTTTTGTTGAGCACGGCAACGTCGAGGGCGACCGGCTGCTGGGCTTCATGGGGATGGGCGGAGCCGGCGTAAACGCGCAGGTTCTTCATCTGGCGACGGCCGAGCGGGCCACGCGGAACCATGCGTTCGACGGCCTTTTCGAGCACGCGCTCCGGGAAGCGGCCTTCGATGATCTGGCGCGCGGTGCGTTCCTTGATGCCGCCGGCAAAACCGGTGTGCCAGTAGTAGACCTTGTCGGAATACTTCTTGCCGGTGAAAACGACCTTGTCGGCATTGATGACGATGACGTTGTCGCCGTCGTCAACGTGAGGCGTGAAGGTTGCCTTGTGCTTGCCGCGCAGGCGCATAGCGATGATGGAAGCGAGACGGCCAACGACGAGCCCTTCGGCGTCGATGATCACCCACTTCTTCTCCACCTCTGCAGGCTTCTGGGAGAAGGTTGCCATAGTGAATACTCTCTTTTGAGACCCTTGGCCCGAAGGCTTGAAGGGCGTTTCTTGTTGCTTGAATTGGCAGGCTTGCGCCATGCCAAAAAGAAAGCAGCCCGGACAGGCTGCGTTCTGCGCGGTGTATAAAGGCAATGTGACATTGGGTCAATATCGGTCGTTCCGGGGATGTGAAAAAAATACAAGCAAAAACAATCACTTATTCGTGCGGTATTATAGCACCACACGTTGGTTGGGCGGAGGACTGCTATGCCTGGGCGGTTTTCATGCCCGCCGGGTTTGAAAAAGCCCTAACCTTTGAACTCGCGCAGGCACTTCATGATGTCGCGAAGCCCGCGTGTCAGGTGTTTGTCGCGGCGCATAACCATGCCGAGGCGGCGCGTGAGCTTCGGTTGCAGCGAGGATGTCGTCACGCCTGCGGCCCGGTCGCGCCTCAGCGCCAGTCCCGGCAGGATCGACCAGCCGAGCCCGACGGCCACCAGTTCCTTGATCGCCTCGATGCTGCCGAACTCCATCGCCGGTCGGATACGGCTATCCGGTTCGGAGAGCCACGCATCGATTGCCCGCCGCGTATTGCCGCCCTCATAAAGCAACAGTGTCTTGTCGCGCATGAAGGCGGCGTCCGGTCCGCCGTCGGGCATGAGGCTGCCGGCGGGCGCGACCGCCAGCAATTCCTCCTCGTAGAATGGTTCGATCTCGAAGTTGCGCCCCGAAGCCGGCAGGGCAACGACGGCGATGTCGAGGCCGTTGGCCTCCAGATCGCGCAAGATGTCGTCGGCATCGCCGATGCGCACGATAATTGCGAGGCCGGGCATGGATTTTCTGACGGCGGCAATGACGCGAGGAAGCAGGTGGATCGACGCCGTGCCGCCGCTGCCGATGCGCACGCGGCCGCTTGCGCCATCCCTGTAGGGCAGCATTGCTTCCTCAGCTGCACCCGCGTCCTGGAGCAGGCGTCGTGCATGCACGAGCAGGTCGATGCCTGCCGCAGTCGGCTGCGCCCGCCGCCCGATGCGCTCGATCAGCCGGACGCCGAGCCGCTGCTCAAGCCCTTTCACCTGCAGGCTGACGGCCGGTTGCGTCAGTCCCTCCTTGTCGGCGGCCGCCGTAAAGCTTCCGAGATCGGCGACGTTGACGAAGGTCGCGAGTTGATCGAGGTTGAGCGCCATACCAAAGAAACCCTTATGCATATCATAATATCCATAAGCTTCCTTCGCCAAATTATCCAGCGCATCTTCTATCCGTCGAAAAAGGGAAAAAGAGATGGCCCTGGAATTGAGCGAGATACTCGAAATGCCGCGCGATATCGTTCAGTCGAAACCTCGCGGAACGGCGCGCTGGGGCCGGTGGCTGCTGGCAGCCGTCGCGCATCGTCTTGAAAAGCGACGGAGCCGCCGCGCGCTGTCGGAACTTACCGACAACGAGCTTTGCGATGTCGGTCTGACCCGTGCGCAGGCAAAGGCGGAGACAGCAAAGTCCTGGTTCTGGTGCTGACTGCGGCGGCCTGTGCGGAAAGCGCGGATCCTGCTCGAAATTGCCGGCGCCTTGTGGCAATACCTCCGTCTGGCAATCGAACGCAGGGAGCAGCATCATGGCCGAAATCGTATCCTTCCCGGACGCAAACAAGGCGGATGGATTGCTGGTCCGCTCACTGCGCGACGGCGTATTGCGCCTCGTGCTCAACAACCCGCCGGCCAATGTGCTCTCGATTGCGCTGCTCGAGAGGCTGATGACCGAGCTCGAGACGGCCGGGTCAGATTCGAATGTCCGGGTCGTCGTCATCGCCTCGACCGGCAATGTCTTCTCCGCCGGCCATGATCTCAAAGAAATGACCGCCCATCGCGCCGATGACGATCAGGGGATCGGCTTCTTCGACAAGTCTTTCCGGACCTGCGCCGATCTGATGCTGAAGATCGCGCATCTGCCGAAGCCCGTCATCGCCGAGGTCGACGGGCTGGCGACGGCGGCCGGCTGCCAGCTCGTCGCCTCCTGTGATCTGGCGATCTGCACGGACACGTCCACATTCTGCACGCCGGGCGTCAATATCGGCCTGTTCTGCTCGACGCCGATGGTGGCCGTTTCCCGTGCCGCGCATCGCAAGCAGGCGATGGAGATGCTTTTGACCGGCGAGACGATTGATGCCTCCACAGCCAAGGATTTCGGCCTCGTCAATCGTATCGTGCCGAAGCAGTATCTGGCGCAGGTGGTTTCCAAATATGCGGCTGTCATCGCCAGCAAATCGCCACTGACGCTGAAGATCGGCAAGGAAGCCTTCAACCGCCAGCTCGAACTGCCGGTGGAGGCAGCCTATGACTATGCCACCAAAGTGATGGTCGACAGCATGTTGACGCAGGATGCCGAGGAGGGGATCAGCGCCTTTCTCGGCAAGCGCACGCCGGAATGGAAGGGCGAATAATCGTGGCACGGATTACCAAATTCGAAAATTTGGTTTCAAATGATCACGCCAGTTTCAGAACCAGCCCGCCGATCGCGATGACGACGCCGGCGACATAGCGCCAGGCACTGGCTTTCTCCTTGAAGACGGTAACCGAGATCACCAGCGCAAAGAGGATCGAGGTTTCGCGTAGCGCCGCGACAGTTGCGACCGGGGCTTTCGTCATCGCCCAGAGGGCCAGCCCGTAGGAAGCGATCGAGCCGGCGCCACCGAGGAGGCCGCGCCACCAGTTGCGACGAACATGACGCGCCACGGCCAAGGTGCCGCGCTGCGAAACCGCCCAGGAAAATAATAGGACGGGTGGCAGTAGCGACATCCACAACGTGTAGGAAATCGCATTGCCGGAAAGGCGTGCGCCGATGCCATCGACATAGGTGTAGCTGGCGATGACGCAGGCATTGAGAAGCGAAAGCATGACGGCGTGGCTGCTGCCGCGCCGCGCCTCCAGAGCGAGTGTCAGCACGCCGGCGCAAATCGTCATCGTGCCGGCAAGAGCGCCGCCGGAAAGATCTTCCTTGAGGATGAAACCACTTGTCGCGGCGATCAGCAGCGGCGCGCAGCCACGCATCAGAGGATAGACGAGGCCGATATCACCGGCCCGGTAGGCGGCGGCCACCAGCTGAAAATAGACGAATTGCAGGATGGCCGAGGCGCCGATGAACGGCCAGGCCGAGGCTTGCGGCAACGGCAGGAATGCCAGGAACGGCAGTGCCGAAACCGCGCCACCGGCCGAGATCAATGCCGCGTCGAGGGATTTGTCGCTTCCCGCCTTGACGATGGCGTTCCATGTCGCGTGCAGCAGTGCGCCGAAGAGAACGAGCAGAATGACGTCGAGCGGCAAGGGAGTAAATCCGGAAAAGATGAGGGGAGCCGAAAACGCCTCGCCTTCGGCGTTTCAAATTCCTGAAAAGACAACTGGGATTTGCACGAAATACACGGGCAGCGGTCGCAGACGCGTGCATATGTCGAATAACATTCTTTCAGCATGGAAACAATCGCGGCCGGTTGGGGCAATTTTTACGTGCGCGCGACATGCGTTCAATCCACGCGATCCTTTCAACTATGAGATGTTTCTAATGGACCCGGGAACGGAGCGCGGTACTATCGTGAACAAAAGGGGAAACCATCTGCGGGAAATAGGCGACCGACTATTCTATGCCGCTGAAATGTAGATATTATTCTACAACTTTGACACACCAAAAATTTAAAACTTTTGATTGTGCGTTCTTTGAAAAGTCGCAGCGCGGGATTGAGCCCCGGCCTTTCACAAGCGCGAAAGACATAGCGTTCCTGCCACTGTCAGGACAGCGAAACCATCAGAGTTGATAATGCGGAACGAACAGCATCCCGTCAAGGTTGTCGATGTTCTGGCAGTTCAGCACCTGGCAGCGGGGATTGTCTTTCGAGGGGATATGCGTCCACTCGGCATAATCGGTCGCATCACAATAATTGCTGTTGCGGACATAGCGATCGTAAAGCGGCAAGCCGCGGGGAGACTGGTAACGGAAGATGACTGCGCCCTGATTGTGGATGGCGGCACGCACGTTGGCGCCGCTCATGGTGAGCGGATTGTAGCGCGAGATCGCCAGCGCCGGCGATGCGGCGAGCACGAGCATGAGAGCAAGAGCGATTTTTTTCATCGAATCATCCTCCGGGAGCACTCGATTGATATATACGGAAAAGAAACGCAGCCGGTTTCACGGTAACCAAAAAACTGCGGGCCGATCCAAATCAAAAATTTGGGCCTGATGCCGTCCGAAAACCGCCTAGACTTTTCGGCATCATGCTCTTGGGCTTTCGGGAGTGGAGAAGCAACATGAACCATGACGCCTATACGGATGATTATCTCGCCGGAATCCTGCATTCGGTAAAGACCATCGCGCTGACCGGCGCTTCGCCCAATCCGGCCCGGCCGAGCAACGGCGTCATGGGTTATCTGCTGTCGCGCGGCTACGAGGTCATTCCCGTCAACCCGGGGCAGGCAGGTAAACAGATCCAGGGCCGTACCGTTTATGCCCGGCTCGCCGACATTCCGGTGCCGATCGACATGGTCGACGTGTTTCGCGCCGCCGAATATCTGGATGGGGTGGTCGAGGAGACGCTGGCGCTGAGGCCGTTGCCGCAGATCATCTGGGCCCAGCTTGACGTCCGTGACGATGCGGCCGCCGCAAAGGCGGAGGCGGCCGGTATCAAAGTGGTGATGAACCGCTGCCCGGCGATCGAGTATCCCCGTCTCATTGCCTGACCTCATCGCCAGCTCATTGCTTGAGTTGCGGTCGGCTGAGACGGATTTTCCACCGAATGCCCATGGGTTGAAATGGATCGCGATTAACTTTCATAAGCGACAGGCTATGATCCTGCCCGTCAGCAACAAGTGGAGGACGACATGGCCAAGAACGATCCGGGATTCAACACGTTGGCGATCCATGCCGGCGCCCAGCCCGACCCGGCAACCGGCGCGCGGGTAACGCCGATCTATCAGACCACTGCCTTCGTCTTCAATGATTCCGATCATGCCGCGGCCCTCTTCGGCCTGCAGGCCTTCGGCAACATCTACAGCCGTATCATGAACCCGACGCAAGCCGTGCTCGAGGAGCGCGTCGCAGCGCTCGAGGGCGGCACGGCGGCGCTTGCCGTCGCCTCCGGCCATGCAGCACAAGTGATCGTCTTCCACACCATCATGCGACCCGGCGAGAATTTCATCGCCGCCAACAGGCTCTACGGCGGCTCGATCAACCAGTTCGGCCATGCCTTCGAGAATTTCGGCTGGCAGGTACGCTGGGCCGATCCCGCCGATCCGGCAAGCTTCGAAAGCCAGATCGACGACAAGACGCGCGGCATCTTTATCGAAAGCCTGGCCAATCCGGGCGGCACCTTCGTCGATATCGCCGCCATTGCCGAGGTCGCGCATCGCAACGGCCTGCCGCTGATCGTCGACAATACGATGGCAACCCCCTATCTGATCCGCCCGATCGAGCACGGCGCCGATATCGTCGTGCATTCGCTGACCAAATTTCTCGGCGGCCACGGCAATTCGATGGGCGGCCTCATCGTCGACGGGGGCACCTTCGACTGGTCGAAATCCGGCAACTACCCGATGCTGTCGAGCCCGCGGCCGGAATATAACGGCATGGTCCTGCACGCGACGTTCGGCAATTTTGCCTTTGCCATCGCTGCCCGCGTGCTCGGCCTGCGCGATCTTGGCCCGGCGATCTCGCCCTTCAACGCCTTCCTGATCCTGACCGGCATCGAGACGCTGCCGCTTCGCATGCAGCGCCACAGCGACAATGCGATCGCCGTCGCGAAGTGGCTGAAGGCGCACAGCAAGATCGCCTGGGTGAATTATGCAGGCCTCGACGACGACCCGAACCACGGCCTGCAGCAGCGTTATTCGCCAAAGGGCGCCGGCTCCGTCTTCACCTTCGGCGTCAAGGGTGGCTATGAGGCTGGCAAGACGCTGGTCGAGGGGCTGGAGCTCTTCTCGCATCTTGCCAATATCGGCGACACCCGGTCGCTCGTCATCCATCCGGCCTCGACAACGCACCGACAGTTGAGCGACGACCAGAAGATCGCCGCCGGCGCCGGGCCTGACGTGGTCCGCCTTTCCGTCGGCATCGAGGACGTCAAGGACATCATCGCCGATCTCGAACAGGCGCTCTCGAAGATCTGATATCGGAAAGGTCCTGACGAGGATGACAAATTTCATCACCTTCGGCATCGACGGCGTCGAGCCCGAGTTCGGCGCCCCGGAGCCCGGCCGGATCATCTCGGGCGATCCGCATTTCCGCACCTGGAACCTGGAGGAGGCCGAAGGCGGCCTCTATTCCGGCATCTGGGAGGCGACACCGGGCAAATGGCGGATCGTTTATGAGGAATGGGAATATTTCAGCCTGCTGTCCGGCTATTCGATCGTCACCGAGGAGGGCGCTGAGCCGGTTCATCTGAAGACGGGCGACCGGATGATCTTGAGACCCGGCTTCAAGGGAACGTGGGAAGTCGTTGAAACGACTCGCAAGGATTATGTGATCAAGGTTTAAGCAGCGCCAGCTAACCGGCGCTGCCAATGGCGTGCCTGTGCCGATTTGCGGCGATGACGGCCGTCTTTCTGCCAATGACTGCGCTTCTTTGCCGGATAGAACGCTTTTAACCAATCCCGTTAATCGAGCCTACATCGTCAAAATGCTATATCTTATCTGCAGCGCATAGCGGACATGATGTCTCCTGCCGTCCCCACAGACATGGCCTTGCAATTAATCTTGCGGAATATGAATGTCGTCGAATCTTGCGGGTAGGCACGATCGCACCCAGACCTCTTCCATCATTGCGACAACGGTCTGTTTCCTTGTCGTCGCCCTCGTCCTGACCGGCCTGATGGCTCATGTCGTCGTCAAGATGACCCGGTCGGCGAATGAGATCGACGATGCGCGGGCCACGCGCGCTGCCCGCGCGGCGATCGGAGCCTTTGTGGCTCGTCTGAGCGGGACGACGACGGACAATGCCGTATGGGACGATGCCTATGGTGCGGCCTCATCTGCTGCTGCCGCCGACTGGGCCTATGAAAATTGGGGAAAGACCAGCGAGAATTACGCGCTCTATGACGGCGCGATCGTCATTGGCCCTGACCGGTCTTCGATCGTCTCCGCATATGCCAAGGGCAAGCCCTTCGAGCCTAGCGCCTTTTTCGGCGAAGGCTTCTATCGGCAGATCAACGCATCTGCCGATCCCGAACGGGCGCCAATGGTCAACTTCATCAAGACCGAAAGCGGTATCGCTCTTCTCGCATCGCAGGCAATCCAGCCCTTCGAAGCCTCCGGAGAGCTTCCGAAACTCAGCGTGCTGAGCTTTTATAAGGAATTTACGCCCGCGGTTCTCGACGCGCTCTCGAACGAACATGAACTCGAAGGCCTGCACCTTGAGACGAAGCCCAGGCCGGAATTTCTGAATACCCCGATCACCGACATGAAAGGCGCCGTCATCGGCTACCTCGTATGGCCGAGCAAGGCGCCGGGAAGCACCGTGTTTCATCAGGTCACGCCCTATGTTGCGGCCGCCGTCGCCATTCTTGCGCTGTTCCTGATCGGCGTTCTGATGGTCGGGGCGTCCGAGGCACGGCGCCTGCGCCAGTTGGCGGACACAGCGCTTTTCGAAGCCGGCCATGACAGCCTGAGCGGCCTGTTGAACAGACACGGACTTCTGAGCCTGCTGGAAGAGTTGGAAAGTTCGGGCTCTTCGCCACTCCGGCTCTATCTGGTCGACCTCGATGGCTTCAAGGCCGTCAACGATGCCTGGGGGCATGCGGTCGGCGACGATTTGATCCGACTGGTCTCGAACGCGCTGATGGCCTGCCACCCCGAGGTCGTCGCCGCGGCCAGGCTGGGAGGTGACGAATTCGCGCTGGTGCATGTTGGGTCTGCTACCTCAGAAGATATGGAAAAGACCATTCTGGCACTGTTTGCCGAGCCCTTCAAAATCGAAGGACGAACGATCGAAGTTGGAGCAAGCATCGGAGCTGCCGGGCGCGACGGAGACATCGAGCCCTTGGAGCTTCTCCGCAGAGCGGACATGGCTCTCTATCGTGCCAAGGCGAATGGCAGAGGCCAGGCGATCGAATACGACCCCGAACTGGACGAGGAACGCCAACGGGTCGCCGAGCTGGAAGGCCTGTTGAAGTACGCCATCAGCAGCGGTGCGATCGAAGCGGTTTTCCAGCCGCTCGTCTCTGCCACGACAGGCGCTGTCACTGGTCTTGAAGCACTCGCACGCTGGCGAACGCCAACGGGAAATATCAGCCCGGAGATTTTCATCCCTCTCGCCGAGCGGTGCGGCCTCATCGACGCGCTCGGCGTCCACATGCTGAGAACATCGATCGAGCATGCCGAGAGCTGGCCCGATCTGGCATTGTCGGTGAACGTCTCGCCAATCCAGCTCTGCAATCCCGAATTTGCCGCCGAAGTGATTTCGGTCCTGCAGGAGCGCAATTTCGATCCAAAACGCCTGACCTTGGAAATCACTGAAGGTGTTCTGATGACAAATCCGGATCAGGCCCGGCGGTCGATTGATCAGCTCAAGCGCGTTGGTATCAAGTTCGCGCTCGACGACTTTGGCTGCGGCTACGCCAGCATCGGCGCATTGCGGCAGTTCGGGTTCGATCGCATGAAGATCGATCGCTCGCTTGTATCCGCTCTCGATGAAGGCGCCAACGGCGCCGACGTCCTTCGCGCGACCATTTCCCTGGCGACCGCCCTGCAGATTCCCGTGACCGCCGAAGGCATCGAGAACAGCCGCCAGGCGGCGATCTTGCGAGAGGCCGGCTGCGATCAGCTTCAAGGCTATCTGATGGGAAGACCGATGTCGGCACGCGATATATCCAGCAAACTGGAAGAAGAGTCGGCCGCCTGACGCGCGATTGATGGGCGTTGCCGGCGTTGCAACGCGTTGGCCCCGCATTTCGAAAATTTGAAAAGCGATCTTTTCGGGCATGCTGCGGCAATCGACCACAGCCATGCGTCAATCTATCCCGATGTTTTTGCTAAGGCTTTGTTAAGTCCGCGTTTCAACGGGAAGGCTGCGGCTTCGGCATTTGATGCGCGGCTCTGCCTTCGGTTTCGACCCTCCATAACCGTCATCAAACTGTAATAATACGCGCCTAGCCCGCCTGATGGGATGAGAATTTCAGCGCTTGAGACCAATGGATACCCCCTCCGTGGCGCTGGTCTCGTCGTTCTTCAAATCCATTAGGGAAGCGCTTCACATGCTCACTAGGAAACTCCTCTCGGCCTGCCTCGGCGCGGGCTTGGTTGCCGCTCTGGCGGTTTCGGCGTCGGCTGCCGATATCACCGGCGCCGGCTCCACCTTCGTCTATCCGGTCCTGTCCAAGTGGTCCGCCGACTACAACAAGCAGACCGGCGACAAGCTGAACTACCAGTCGATCGGTTCGGGCGGCGGTATCGCCCAGATCAAGGCAGCAACGGTTGACTTCGGCGCATCCGACAAGCCGCTCGAGCCCAAGGAACTGTCCGATGGCGGTTTCGGCCAGTTCCCGCTCGTCGTCGGCGGCATCGTGCCTGTTATCAACGTCAAGGGCATCAAGTCGGGCGAACTGAAACTCACCGGCAAGGTTCTCGCCGACATCTATCTCGGCAATGTCACCATGTGGAACGACAAGACCATCGCCGATCTGAACCCGGGCCTGAAGCTGCCCGACAGCCAGATCGCCGTCGTACACCGTTCGGACGGTTCGGGCACCTCGTTCAACTGGACGAATTATTTCTCCAAGGTCAACGAAGACTGGAAGAGCAAGGTCGGTGAAGGCACCGCCGTCAACTGGCCGGTCGGCATCGGCGGCAAGGGCAACGAAGGCGTTGCCGCTTACGTCACCCGCGTCAAGGATTCGATCGGCTACGTCGAATATGCCTACGCCCTGCAGAACAAGCTGCCCTACGTTCTGATCCAGAACGCTGCCGGCCAGTATCCTAAGCCGAATGCAGAAAGCTTCTCGGCCGCTGCTGCCAGCGCCGAATGGACCAAGGCTCAGGACTTCTACCTGATCATGACCAACGCTCCGGGCGAAAAGGCCTGGCCGGTGACCGCTACGACCTGGGCGGTCATGTACAAGGACCCGAAGGATGCGGCGCGCTCCAAGGCAGCCTTCACCTTCTTCAAATGGGCGCTCGAAAACGGCCAGAAGGAAGCCTCTTCTCTCGATTACGTTCCGCTTCCGGAAACCCTCGTGAAGCAGATCGAGGACTACTGGACGGCCTCCTTCAAGGGCTGATCTGCAAGACCTGCGGTCGGGGTGGAAAGCGAGGCTTTCCGCCCCGTATGTCTTTCCTCAAAGCAGTCGAGCATATTGATATGAGCGAAGCATTGGCATCGCTGCCCGCCTCCGGAACGGGCGTGAAGCGTCGCCACAGTGCGACCGGCGATCGTATTTTTTACTGGATAGTGTTGGGCTGCGGCCTGTTCGTTCTGGCAGCGCTGCTGGCCGCAACGATTTCGATGGCATTGAGTGGTTTTCAGGCGTTCCGGACCTTCGGGTTTGGCTTCCTCACCGGCACGGAATGGGATCCGGTCGCCGAGCAGTTTGCGGGGCTCGTGCCGATCTACGGCACGCTGGTCACCTCGGCGCTCGCCATGATCATCGGCGTCCCCGTCAGCCTCGGTATCGCCGTTTTCATTACCGAAGTTGCGCCGCGCTCCATGCGCGGCCCGATCGGCGGCGCTGTCGAGCTTCTCGCCGGCATCCCCTCGATCATTTACGGCATGTGGGGGCTCTTCACTTTCGCTCCCTTCATGTCGGATTATATTCAGCCGGTTCTGATCGACTGGCTGGGCCCGATCCCGGGGATCGGCGTGCTGTTTTCAGGCGCCCCGCTTGGCATCGGCATGCTGACGTCGGGAATCGTGCTGGCGATCATGATCATCCCCTTCATTTCCTCGGTCATGCGCGACGTCTTCTTGGTCGTGCCCGCGCAGTTGAAGGAATCGGCCTATGCGCTTGGTTCGACCAAATGGGAAGTGGTGCGCGACATCGTCATCCCGCACACCCGCACCGCCGTCGTCGGCGGCATCTTCCTCGGTCTCGGCCGTGCGCTCGGCGAAACCATGGCGGTGACCTTCGTGCTCGGCAACACTCATAATATCGCCGTGTCGCTGATGGAGCCCGGCACCTCGATCGCCGCCACCCTCGCCAACGAGTTTGCCGAGGCGTCGGATGACCTCTACAGATCGTCGCTCGCAGCTCTTGGCCTGATCCTCTTTGTCGTCACCTTTATCGTTCTGGCGGCCGCCAAGCTCATGCTGGTGCGCATGGCAAAGCAGAGAGGGGAGTAATATGGCCACGTATTCGGGTTCCCTTTACCGCCGTCGCCAGATCGGCAGCGCGATTGCGTTGACGTTTTGCGGCCTGGCGACCGTGTTCGGCCTGGTATTTCTGGCCTGGATTCTCTGGACGACGCTGATCCACGGTCTGTCCGCGCTGAGCCCCAGTCTCGTCACCGAAATGACGCCGCCGCCCGGCGAAGACGGCGGCGGTCTCGCCAACGCGTTCATGGGCAGCCTGCTGATGGTCGTGCTGGCTGTCGTCATCGGCACACCGATCGGCGTGCTCGCCGGCACCTATCTGTCGGAGTTCAGCCGCGGCAAAAAGCTCGGCGAGGCAATCCGCTTCGTCAACGATATCCTGCTCTCGGCGCCGTCCATCATCATCGGCCTGTTCGTCTACCAGCTGGTCGTCCGCCCGACATACCGCTTCTCCGGCTTTGCCGGCGGCATCGCGCTCGCCTTCATCTTCCTGCCGGTCGTGGTGCGCACGACCGACGAGATGCTGCGGCTGGTTCCCGATGTCATGCGCGAGGCAGCCTTGTCGCTCGGCATCCCGCGCTGGAAGGTCACGGTCAACGTGCTCTATCGCGCCGCGTCCACCGGCATTCTGACCGGTATTCTCCTTGCGATCGCCCGCATTTCGGGAGAAACCGCGCCGCTCCTCTTCACAGCTCTGAACAACCAGTATTGGAGCCTGGATATGTCGCAGCCGATGGCGAATATTCCCGTCGTCATCTTCCAGTTCGCTATGAGCCCCTATGAGCAATGGCAGAATCTCGCCTGGGCCGGTGCCTTCGTGATGACCGCCGTCGTTTTGATCCTGAGCGTTGTATCGCGCTCCGTCCTCAACCGAAAAGGTGGGAAATGATGCTTCAGTCCGCAGACACGTTCGATCCTGCTGCCAAGTCGGGAAAGCCGCTGGCAAAAGACAAGTTCGCGCTTGAGAAAGTCAATTTCTATTACGGTGACACCCACGCGATCAAGGATGTGAGCCTGAACTTCCCTGAGCGCCGGGTCTCGGCCCTGATCGGTCCGTCCGGCTGCGGCAAGTCTACGCTGCTGCGCATCCTGAACCGCATCTACATGCTCTATCCGAAGATTCGCGCCACCGGCTCGATCAAACTCGACGGCAAGAACATCCTCGACCCGGGCTTCTCGATGAACGAGCTGCGCGCCCGCGTCGGCATGGTGTTCCAGAAGCCCGTGCCGTTCCCGATGTCGATCTATGACAATATCGCCTACGGCATCCGCCACCATGAGCGCCTCAACAAGGCCGACATGGACATCCGCGTCGAGCAGGCGCTGCGTCAGGCCGCTCTGTGGGACGAGGTCAAGGACAAGTTGAAGGGCAGCGGCCTCGGTCTTTCCGGCGGCCAGCAGCAGCGTCTCTGCATTGCTCGCGGTGTGGCGCTGCGCCCGGAAGTCCTGCTCCTCGACGAGCCGACCTCGGCCCTCGATCCGATCTCCACCGCCAAGGTGGAAGAATTGATCGCTCAGCTGAAGGGCGAATTTACCATCGTCATCGTCACCCACAACATGCAGCAGGCAAGCCGCATCTCCGACAACACCGCCTTCATGTATCTTGGCGAGCTCATCGAATACGGCCCGACTGCTGAGATTTTCCAGTCGCCGAAGGTCAAGCGCACTGAAGACTATATCACCGGCCGTTACGGCTGATCTGCGAAGCGGTGGGTCACCACCGCAAATCCAGCCGGTCAAGTCCGTGGAAATGATAGACGTCCTTGACTTCAGGCGTCTTCGCCAACTTCAGGCCGGCAAGCCGCTCGAACAGGATCGGCAGCACGACGTTGAGCTCCAGCCGTGCCAGCGGCGCGCCGATGCAGAAATGGATGCCGGCGCCGAAGGAGAGGTTGGCTGCCTCGTTGCGATCGGGCCGGAAGGCGAGCGGATCGGTGAATTTCGCCGGATCGAGATTGGCGGCAGCGAGGATGAGGCTGACCTTGTCGCCGCGCTGGAAGGCGATGCCGTCGATTTCGGCTGGCTCGAGCGCCCAGCGCTGGAAGATGTGGACGGGCGCGCAGATGCGCAGGGTTTCCTCGACTGTGCGCTCGGTCGTCGCCTCGTCCCGGAAGAGCGCCGCAGGATCCGAGCCGCTGTCGAGGATGATGCGCACGGAGTTGCCGATCTGGTGCACGGTCGCCTCGTGCCCGGCATTGAGCAGCACGATCGTCGTCGAGATCAGCTCCTCCTCCGTGAGATACTGACCCTTGTGCTCAGTGTGGATCATGTGGGTCAGCAGGTCGTCGCGCGGCTCGGCCCGGCGCTCTGCAATCACCGTCTTAACGTAGTCGGAAAATTCCTTCGCCGCCCGTTCGGCCTCGTCCTCCTGCTCGCGCGTGCGGCCGAACATGTACATGCGGACATAGGCGTGCGACCAGGCAAGCAGCTGTGGACCCATCTCCTCCGGAATGCCGATCATCCTGGCGATCATCGTCACCGGGATGATGTCGGCAAAGGCAGAAAGCAGTTCGACCTCACCCTTGTCGGCGAAGCCGTCGATCAGTCGGTTGGCCAGTTCGGCAAGCTCCGGCTTCATCTTCTCGACATGGCGGGAGACGAAGGCGCGGTTGACGAGGGTGCGCAGCCGCGTGTGCTCCGGCGGTTCGAGTTCGAGCAGGGAATAACGTTCCGAGAGATCGAAACTGGCAAGATGCGGCATCGGCTCGACAAGGCCGAGTTCCTCGCGGCTGGCGATATGCAGGATCTGCCGGCCGAAGCGGCGGTCGCGCAGCAGCCCGTTCACATGGTCGTAACCGGTGAAGAACCACTGCTTCTGCTCGCTCCAGTAAAAGGTCGGGCAATGGGCGTGGAGGGCGGCATAGGCGGCATTCGGGTTGCCGTAGAAGGCCGGGTTGCGGGCGTCCAGCGAGACGTGGCGGCTGGCCGGATCGATCGAGAGAAAGGGTGGTATCATCATGCCCGAAGGCTTAGCGGATTTGCCCGGCCTCGGAAAGATGCGGGGTGAGGGCGAGACGCCCGGAATTGACGCGCGCCCAGCCGCGCGCGTCAATCACTTTAAAAGCTGTGCCTAACCCTGGGGATTGATTTCGGTTTTCGGTGTGATACTAGCCGGCCCGCGACAGCGTGCCCATGCGCCGCAGGGCCTCGACCTGGTCGTCGACCGTCGGCACGAGTTCGCCGGCGGTGTTGCTCGGCGTGGCCGGCGCCGGCGCTGCCGCCTCCGCCTCGCCGAAGGTGACGGTGCAGTTGCGGCCGGCGCCCTTTGCCGCGTAGAGCGCCCGGTCGGCGGCCGAGATCAGCTTGTCGGTATTGGCTTCGATCGAGGAGGCGAGCGCAATGCCGATGCTGACCGTGACCGGAACGATTGCCTCTCCGGTGCTGACGGGAAGACGGCAGAATTCGGTGCGGATCGCTTCGGCGATCGCCTCGGCTTCGGTCTGGTCCGTGACCGCGGCGAAGGCTGCGAATTCTTCGCCGCCCATACGGCCGAAGATGTGGTTCGGAATATACTGGCGGGCCATCCGCGCGAATTCGGTCAGCACGGTATCGCCGGACTGGTGGCCGAAACGGTCGTTGACGCGTTTGAAATGGTCGAGATCGAAGAGCATCACTGCGACCTGGCGCTGGTCGTTATGAGCTTTTTCCTGGATGGCGTTGAAATAGCCGAGCAGGC
The DNA here is from genome assembly GCF_010668805.1 of Rhizobium phaseoli. Lineage (GTDB taxonomy): Bacteria > Pseudomonadota > Alphaproteobacteria > Rhizobiales > Rhizobiaceae > Rhizobium > Rhizobium phaseoli_A. The sequence continues at coordinate 211,113 of NZ_WUFT01000005.1, forward strand.
CGCGGCGGTTGAGCACGCCGGTCAGCGAATCGGTCAGGGTGAGGGCGCGCAGATGCCGTTCGGAGCGCTCCATGATCAGCCGGCAGGTGAACGCGAAGGCGATGGTCAGCAGGAAGGCGCTTGCCATGGCCGAGGCGCCGCCGAGATTGGTCGCTTCGATATCGCTCGGCAGCGTCAGCGCCATCGTCAGCGCCGAGCCGAAGCACAGGCAGCCCTGGATGACGAACACGCCCATCAGCTTGACGCGGGTACGCTCGCGGCGCATGTCGCCGGCGGCGACCGCCAGGGCAAGCGCCGTCGCACCCGTCGCCGAAGCGAGATTATAGAGCACCACCCGGTTTGAATAATCGCTGTTGACCCAGGGCAGAAAGACCCCGGCGAGCCAGATCGCCGGCGGCAGCAGCGCCCACCATTCGATCCGTTTTCGGTCCAGCGCCAGAAAACCCGCCACCCAGGCGCTCTGGCCGAGCAGCGCGATGGCATTGCCGATCTCTATGGACAACAGGCTGGGCACCTGGCCGCGCAGCGCGATCATCGCAAAGCCGATACCGGTCAGCAGAAAGCCGATGCCCCAATAGAGGTAGGCCTCGTTCCTGACATTGTGGCGCCAGGCGACGAACAGCACCAGAGCGAGCGTCATCGCCTCCGAACACCAGATGGCGAGACCTGTAGCAATATTGAACACGGCAGCAACCCCTTGCCCGTCGGCCTTATCTGTCGGCCGCTATTTGTTGGCCTGTATCCTTGCTGATGAAGCTCGCCACTTCCTTAATGCTGTTGCGCCGCAGCACGCTTTTGGGCTGATATCTGCCGGTAGGCTTTCTCTAGGGTAAACGTTTATGAGCGCTCTCGAATGAAGTAAGCATTCCTTCATCCTGTCGTCGAGAAAAGCCGGGGGCGAGGCTGCCAGGGCCTCGCCGTTAACAGGCGTTTGGGGGAAAGAGGCTACCAGCTAAGGCCGCTTTGCCCCGCCTTCTTAACGTTATCCTCATGCGTGTCTTGAAGAGGAGGGCAGGGACACTCTATGTAGGGATAGACATTTTCTTTGATTCCCGGCGCGGGCCGGCGAGACGTTGACAAAGGACGCACATGAGAAACCCAGTCGATACCGCAATGGCCCTCGTGCCGATGGTCGTGGAACAGACCAACCGCGGTGAACGCTCCTACGACATCTATTCCCGCCTGTTGAAGGAACGCATCATCTTCCTGACGGGTGCCGTCGAAGACCATATGGCGACGCTCGTCTGCGCCCAGCTTCTCTTCCTCGAGGCCGAAAACCCGAAGAAGGAAATCGCCCTCTACATCAATTCGCCGGGTGGCGTCGTCACCGCCGGCATGGCGATCTACGACACGATGCAGTTCATCAAGCCCGCGGTTTCGACGCTCTGCATCGGCCAGGCCGCCTCCATGGGCTCGCTGTTGCTGGCTGCCGGCCACAAGGACATGCGCTTCGCCACGCCGAATTCCCGCATCATGGTGCATCAGCCCTCGGGCGGCTTCCAGGGACAGGCTTCGGATATCGAGCGCCACGCCCGCGACATCCTCAAGATGAAGCGTCGCCTGAACGAGGTCTATGTCAAGCACACCGGCCGCACCTACGAGGAAGTTGAAAAGACGCTCGATCGTGACCATTTCATGGATGCCGACGAGGCCCAGACTTGGGGCGTGATCGACAAGGTTCTGACCTCGCGCATCGAAATGGAAGGCGAACAGGCCTAGTAATTAATAGGGATGGTGTTTTCGTCGCCACAGTTCTATCCCATTTGTGATTGAACAAGGGCTTTCAACAGGCGACGAAGACGCTAATAGTAACTATTAATGCTATGTTGAATTTTTATGACATAGCATTCGGCATTCGAAGGGGATTCGTTGCCGCCGGGACCCGGACATGATTGTTGGGCCTGGTTCGTAGCCCCTGAAGCCCTTCTCGGCAAAGGCTCCGGAAACGGAGTGCCGCCAGGAGCTGATAGAGTGGACCGCGATTTCGCCTTGAAATGCGGCGTGCTGGAAGGAAAGTGAAATGAGCAAGGTCAGCGGCAGCAACGGCGGCGACTCCAAGAACACACTCTATTGTTCGTTCTGCGGAAAGAGCCAGCACGAAGTCCGGAAACTGATTGCCGGACCGACCGTCTTCATCTGCGATGAATGCGTCGAACTGTGCATGGACATCATCCGCGAGGAGAACAAGTCCTCGATGGTCAAGTCCCGCGACGGCGTTCCGACGCCCCAGGACATCATCAAGGTCCTCGACGAATATGTCATCGGCCAGCGGCAGGCGAAGAAGATCCTGTCGGTCGCCGTTCACAACCATTACAAGCGCCTGGCGCACGCCTCCAAGAACGGCGAAGTCGAGCTGGCGAAGTCGAATATCATGCTCGTCGGCCCGACCGGCTGCGGCAAGACCTATCTTGCCCAGACGCTCGCCCGCATCATCGACGTTCCCTTCACCATGGCCGATGCGACGACGCTGACCGAGGCCGGCTATGTCGGCGAGGATGTCGAAAACATCATTCTGAAGCTGCTGCAATCGGCCGACTACAATGTCGAGCGTGCGCAGCGCGGCATCGTCTACATCGACGAAGTCGACAAAATTTCGCGCAAGTCCGACAACCCGTCGATCACCCGCGACGTCTCGGGTGAGGGCGTGCAGCAAGCGCTGCTGAAGATCATGGAAGGCACGGTCGCTTCCGTTCCGCCGCAGGGCGGCCGCAAGCACCCGCAGCAGGAATTCCTGCAGGTCGACACGACGAACATCCTGTTCATCTGCGGCGGCGCCTTCGCCGGCCTCGACAAGATCATCTCCGCCCGCGGCGAGAAGACCTCGATCGGCTTCGGCGCCACCGTCAAGGCCCAGGACGACCGCCGTGTCGGCGAAGTCCTGCGCGAACTGGAGCCGGAAGACCTGGTCAAGTTCGGCCTCATCCCGGAGTTCATCGGCCGTCTGCCGGTTCTGGCGACCCTCGAAGATCTCGATGAAGATGCGCTGATCCAGATCCTGTCCGAGCCGAAGAACGCGTTGATCAAACAGTATCAGCGCCTGTTCGAGATGGAAGACGTGGAACTGACCTTCCACGAGGATGCCCTGCGCGAAACCGCCCGCAAGGCGATCGTCCGCAAGACCGGCGCCCGCGGCCTTCGCTCGATCATGGAGAAGATCCTGCTCGACACGATGTTCGAACTGCCGACGCTGGAAGGCGTGCGCGAAGTCGTCATCTCCGAGGAAGTGGTGCGCGGTTCGGCCCGTCCGCTGTACATCTATGCCGATCGTCAGGAAGAAAAGGCCAACGCTTCGGCGTAACCTTTGCGCTTTCGCACGATTATTTTGGGGGCTTGCCATTGGCAGGCCCCTTTCTATTTGAAAAACCATCCGAGGCACTGTTAGTATTTTGCCGGTGGGAACCGGAATTGCCTTTGCCGATGTTGGGATGGGGCCGATGTTGCGCAAGGAAGACTGCTTGGCAATGATGCCGTAATTCCGTAAGCCTATTGTCGGCGTTTGTATTTTAGCCGGGTCGGAAGTGGTAAGCGCCGGTCCAGCCACGCGCTTCATAGTGTCGGTGTTCCGTTGTAATGAAGCTGTCACATCCGGGGAACGCGGGCGTTAGCGTGGCTTGAAAAGCGTAGTCAGAACCTCCACTTGTAGAACCAAGTGAGAGTGCCGGCCGGTCCCAAGCGGCCGCGCAGAGAGCCCGGCAACGGGACGATGGAAAGGACTTAAAAATGACGAAAAAAACGTCTGTAGCGAGCAGCACTGCCTACCCTGTTCTGCCCCTGCGCGACATCGTGGTTTTCCCGCATATGATCGTGCCGCTGTTCGTCGGACGGGAAAAGTCGATCCGTGCGCTCGAAGAGGTCATGGGTTCCGACAAGCAGATCATGCTGGTGACGCAGATCAATGCCAGCGACGACGATCCGGATCCGTCAGCGATCCATAAGGTCGGCACCGTGGCCAACGTGTTGCAGCTGTTGAAGCTGCCCGACGGCACCGTCAAGGTTCTGGTCGAAGGCCGCGCCCGCGCCGAAATCGATACCTATACCAGCCGCGAGGATTTCTATGAGGCGCTCGGCCACGTGCTCGAGGAACCGCATGACGATCCGGTCGAACTGGAAGCCTTGTCGCGTTCGGTCGTCTCCGAATTCGAGAGCTATGTGAAGCTCAACAAGAAGATTTCGCCCGAAGTGGTTGGTGCCGCCAGCCAGATCGACGACTATTCCAAGCTCGCCGATACGGTCGCCTCGCATCTGTCGATCAAGATCACCGAGAAGCAGGAGATGCTGGAAACCACCAGCGTCAAGGCTCGCCTTGAAAAGGCCCTCGGCTTCATGGAAGGCGAGATTTCGGTCCTGCAGGTCGAAAAGCGCATCCGCTCGCGCGTCAAGCGCCAGATGGAGAAGACCCAGCGCGAATACTACCTGAACGAACAGATGAAGGCGATCCAGAAGGAACTCGGCGACGGCGAGGAAGGCCGCGACGAGATGAGCGAGCTGGAAGAGCGCATCTCCAAGACCAAGCTGTCCAAGGAGGCCCGTGAAAAGGCCGATGCGGAGCTGAAGAAGCTGCGCCAGATGAGCCCGATGTCGGCCGAAGCCACCGTCGTGCGCAATTATCTGGACTGGCTGCTCGGCATTCCTTGGGGCAAGAAGTCGAAGATCAAGGCCGATCTCAACAATGCCGAGAAGATCCTCGAAGCCGATCACTTCGGTCTCGACAAGGTCAAGGAGCGCATCGTCGAATATCTTGCCGTGCAGGCTCGCGCCACCAAGATCAAGGGCCCGATCCTCTGCCTCGTTGGCCCTCCGGGTGTCGGCAAGACCTCGCTCGCGCAGTCTATCGCCAAGGCGACCGGCCGTGAGTATGTCCGCATGGCGCTGGGCGGCGTTCGCGACGAAGCCGAAATCCGCGGTCATCGCCGCACCTATATCGGCTCGATGCCCGGCAAGGTCATCCAGTCGATGAAGAAGGCGAAGAAGTCCAACCCGCTGTTCCTGCTCGACGAGATCGACAAGCTCGGACAGGACTATCGCGGCGATCCGTCTTCGGCCCTGCTCGAAGTGCTCGATCCGGCACAGAACTCGACCTTCATGGACCATTATCTGGAAGTCGAATACGACCTGTCGGATGTGATGTTCATCACGACGGCGAATACGCTGAATATCCCGGCGCCGCTGATGGACCGCATGGAGATCATCCGTATCGCCGGCTACACCGAAGATGAAAAGCGTGAGATCGCCAAGCGGCATCTGCTGCCGAAGGCCATCAAGGAACATGCGTTGCAGCCGGAAGAATTCTCGGTCAGCGACGACGCCCTGATGTCCATCAGCCAGCACTACACCCGTGAAGCCGGCGTCCGCAGCTTCGAACGCGAACTGATGAAGCTCGCCCGCAAGGCGGTCACCGAGATCATCAAGGGCAAGACGAAGTCCGTTCATGTGACGGCTGCCAACATCTCCGACTATCTGGGCGTCCCGCGCTTCCGCCATGGCGAAGCCGAAGGCGAGGATCAGGTCGGCGTTGTCACCGGTCTTGCCTGGACGGAAGTGGGCGGCGAGCTTTTGACCATTGAAGGCGTGATGATGCCGGGCAAGGGCCGCATGACGGTCACCGGCAATCTGAAGGAAGTCATGAAGGAATCGATCTCGGCGGCGGCCTCCTATGTCCGCTCGCGCGCTGTCGATTTCGGCATCGAACCGCCGCGCTTCGACAAGAGCGACATCCACGTGCACGTGCCGGAAGGTGCGACGCCAAAGGATGGCCCCTCGGCCGGCGTCGCCATGGCGACCGCGATCGTCTCGATCATGACCGGTATCCCGGTGAACAGGCACGTGGCCATGACCGGTGAAATCACCCTTCGCGGCCGTGTGCTGCCGATCGGCGGTCTCAAGGAAAAGCTGCTCGCAGCGCTTCGCGGCGGCATCAAGAAAGTGCTGATTCCGGAGGAAAACGCCAAGGATCTGGCGGAGATTCCGGATAACGTGAAGAACAGCATGGAAATCATCCCGGTGTCCCGTATGGGCGAGGTGATCAAGCATGCGCTGGTCCGGCGGCCGGAGCCGATCGAATGGGACGGCACGGTGGAAACACCGGTCATCGCATCGGTCGAAGGCCTCGATGAGACGGGCGCCACCATAGCGCATTGAGTGGCCTCGGCCACATTTATGCCCCATTGGCTGAAAAGACGGAAAAAGGCTGGCGAAAACGCCAGCCTTTTTTGTGAAAACGTCATGTAGACGCTTGCTTTTCCTTGATTTGCAGGGCTTTTGGGTTCCCGGCGGGCCTGATGATACCTATTCGGCGCCTAGCTTATATTGAGTCGTTTCGTACCATTTAGAAAGGGGTGGAAACATGAACAAGAATGAACTCGTGTCCGCAGTCGCCGAAAAGGCAGGACTGACGAAGTCTGACGCGGCTTCCGCTGTTGACGCGGTTTTCGACGTTGTCCAGGGTGAACTCAAGAACAAGGGCGACATCCGCCTTGCAGGGTTCGGCAGCTTCACCGTTTCTCATCGTGCCGCATCGAAGGGCCGCAACCCATCGACGGGCGCTGAAGTCGACATTCCGGCTCGCAACGTGCCGAAGTTCACGCCCGGCAAGGGCCTGAAAGACGCCGTCAACGGCTGATCTGAGATTATCCGCCAGCCGTAAACGAGACCGGCTGTGCAGGATTTGGAAAGGGGTTCGGCTTTGCCGGACCCCTTTTGCTTTGGGCCCTTTGCTTTGTCGCCCTTGCCGCCATGCAGGCTTTGATTTACGACAGTTCTGTTCTCAGGGCGGGGTGAAACTCCCCACCGGCGGTAAGGGTCTCGGCCCGAGCCCGCGAGCGCTTTCCCAAGCTGTCGCTTGGGAGGGGTCAGCAGATCCGGTGCGATTCCGGAGCCGACGGTTAAAGTCCGGATGGAAGAGAATGAGTGTCGGCCGTGCGAGGGGCGGGGATCTGCCTTGTCGTTCGAAGCCCGGCCTCATGCGTCCTGATTTGTGCTGGTCCCTGCATAATTCCCTAAATCGGAATCGATTTAGGGAGGAAATTATGCAATTCAAAGTGCTACAGCGTCCCTTGCGCGTCTGAAAGGACGCGCGGCGCTGTAGGTTCTGGATGAAAGACATGAATCAGAATTCTCTTGCGGTCGAGCCGTCCCGCGCCGTTGTCGGTGCACTCTGGATGGTCCTTGCCGGCATCGCCTTTTCGCTTCTCAACGTCGTCACCCAATGGCTGACGATGAAACTTGCCTTTCCCTCGGCCTCGGCAGCCTTCTGGCAATATGGCTTCGCCTTCGCCTTTTCGCTGCCGTTCCTTCGCAGGCTCGGCCTGGCGGCGATGCGCACGCACTATCCCTGGCGTCACCTGGCGCGCGTCGTGCTTGCGGCGCTCGGCGTCGAGGCCTGGGTCGCCGGCCTTGCCGCGGTGCCGATCTGGCAGGCGATCGCACTGGTGATGACCTCGCCCTTCTTCATCATTCTCGGCGCCAGGCTTTTTCTGGGTGAGCGCGTCGGCCCGGCCCGCTGGGCGGCGACCGCAGCCGGTTTCACCGGCGCGATGATCATCCTGCAACCATGGTCGGACGGCTTTGGCTGGGCAGCACTCCTCCCGGTGCTTTCGGCACTGCTCTGGGGCGCCTCCTCGCTGATCACCAAGAGCCTGACGGGCATCGAACGACCGGAGACGATCACCGTCTGGCTGCTCGTTCTGCTGACGCCGATAAACGGCGGGCTGGCGCTTGCGGCAGGCTTTGCAGTGCCGACGGGTGCGACGCTTGCCTTATTCTTACTGGCGGGGCTGCTGACCGCCGCCGCGCAGTATTTCCTGACACTTGCCTATGCCGCAGCGGACGCCGCCTACGTCCAGCCCTTCGACGATCTGAAACTGCCGCTGAATGTACTGGCCGGCTGGCTGTTCTTCGGTTATGCCCCGGCGGGCTACCTCTGGCTCGGTGCAGCTCTCATCCTATCCGCCTCGCTGTTCCTCATGCGAAACGAGATGCGACGAGAGCGGAAACCCGCATGAGGTACGCTGACGCTCTCCCCGGAAAACGGGGAAAGGGGACGTACCATGCGAGAGGTGGGCAGCGAACGGAGAGGTTGCGGCATATCGCCCCGTTTGCGAGGGACGGGTTGAGACCGTGACTCGACCCGTCTGGTGGCGGCAGCCGAAGGAAGGCCGGTCTCGACTTGCCGCAGCCCTGACAAAAAAAGCGACGCTCCAACCCTACCAGCGCTGATGCACATGCGGCGCGATCAGCCGCGTGTAGATCTCGCGTGTTGCGGCCATGACATCGGCAGCAAGCGGCGCCAGATCGGCGGCAGCCGCATTGGCTTTGGCCTGTTCGCCATTGCGGGCGCCGGGGATGACGACAGTGACGGCTTCAGCCATCAGGATCCAGCGCAGCGCAAAGGCCGCCATGGTGGCGCCCTGAGGCACCAGCTTGCGCACCTCTTCCACCGCTTGCAGGCCGACCTCGAAGGGCACGCCGGCAAAGGTTTCGCCGACATCGAAGGCTTCGCCGTTTCGGTTGAAATTGCGGTGGTCGTCGCTGGCAAAGTGGGTATCCCGGGTAATCTTGCCGGAGAGAAGGCCGCTTGCCAGCGGCACGCGGGCAATGATCGCCACGTTCCTGCGGCGCGCTTCCTGGAAGAACAGGTGGTCGGGACGCTGGCGGAAAATATTGTAGATGATCTGGATGCTGACGACGCCAGGATATTCGATCGCCTTCAGCCCGTCCTCGGCCTTTTCGACGCTGACGCCGTAACCCTTGATCTTGCCGGCCGTCTGCAGCGCGTTCAGGTTCTCGAAGACCTCAGGCTGGTAAAACACCTCACGCGGCGGGCAGTGCAACTGCACGAGGTCAAGGCTGTCGACGGCAAGATTCTCAAGGCTGCGGTCGATGAAGCCTTCGAGGTTGACCTTGGTATAACCTTCGGCGACATGCGGGTTGAGCCGGCGGCCGGCCTTGGTGGCGACCATCGGACGCTGGCCGCCGCGCGCCTTCAGCACGTCGGCGATGATCTTTTCCGAGCGGCCGTCGCCATAGACGTCAGCCGTATCGATGAAGGTCATGCCGGCATCGAGTGCGGCGTTGAGCGCCGTGCGTCCATCCGCCTCGCTGATATCGCCCCAGGAGCCGCCGATCTGCCAAGCGCCGAAGCCGACATTGGTGACGGTGAAAGGCATGCGGCCGAAAGCATGGTGTTTCATGAAAAATCCTCCCAATGCATGTTGCCCGGAAGTGTGCAGCGGTTCCGGGACAACGACATGCATAAAAACAAAGGGCTAAAGCGCTTCGCATGAACCAAGTTCAATGCGGCGCGCTTTAGGTGATGAAAGATATTGGCCTATCAGGCGGACAACTATGCGGCAATTGCCGATCCGGCCTTGATTGGTTGCCTCGATGAAATATCGTTCCGCCACAAGGCTTCAACCGCAATGAATGGAAAAAGAAAGATCATGGAGATCAAACCTGCCGGCTCTCGCCCCTCGATGAAGCCGCCTGCCGATTATTTCACCGGCGCGGTCCGTCAGGATCCGCTGATGGAGACGCCCGAACCGGCCCGGATGCGGGCAACCTCGGTCACCTTCGAACCCGGCGCCCGCACCGCCTGGCATACGCATCCGCTCGGCCAGACGCTGATCGTGACTTCTGGCAGGGGCCTCGTTCAGAGCTGGGGCGGTGGGATAAGCGAGATCCGCGCCGGCGACACGGTCTGGTTTTCGCCGGGCGAAAAACATTGGCACGGCGCTGCGGCGGACACGGCGATGACGCACATCGCCATTCACGAGGCGCTGGACGGCAAGCACGTCGACTGGATGGAAAAGGTCAGCGACGCGCAATATTCCGGCGAGGTGTAAGCCCGCTTAGAGCCGCTTCAGGCAATAGGAAAAATGCGCGTGTGATTCGACCGTCAGGAACTCGAATTGCCAGCCGTAATCCTTGCAGAATTTGGTGACCGCCTCGACGACGCCATAGACGATCGGCTTGACCGTATTGCCGGTGCAGAAATCATGCCCGGCAATGCGTCCCGTCCGCTTCACCTTCTTTTCGCAGAGCAGCAGTTCCTGCCAGGTGAGCTCGAAGGAGTGGTCGGTATCGATATAGGCCCAGTCGAGGAAATCGTCGGCAAACTCGGCGAGCTTTTCCAGCGATGTGCCTTGCATCAGATGCAGCCGGCCGGCCTCGATTTCGGCTGCGAAATTCGTATGGATCGCATCGAGCCCGGAGCTGTAGCGATCCATCGACCAGGGATCGATGAGATAGAGCTGCGCCGGGCGATTCTTTTCCAGGATCTCCGCCGTATATTCGCCGAAGGCAGCACCCACCTCGACGCCGATGCCGCCGTTCGGGATGCGGTAGAGCAGCTCGCCGCGATCCGGCAGCAGGCGGGCATTTTCCATATGATGGGCGCTGAGCGGAGTGCGCGGCATGCTCGCCCGGAGCGCCTGCCTGTCTTCACGTGTCTTCATCTCTGATCTCGGGATTGCGGGCGTCTGACGGCCCTGATGCGGTCTGCGGCGAACGTAGGAGCAGCGGACCTCGATGACAACCGCATGACGGGAATTTGCTTCTTTCGAACAAATCGCTAAGTTTCACCTGTGGACTGACGAGAGCCTCGGGAGGAGCGATTTTATGAGACGCATGTGGCCAGAAGAGTTCAACGCCATCATTAAAGGGGCCGAGGAGGTGATGTTGGAATCACCGGCCGAGGCCGGCGAAGCACCGCTGCACCGCAAGGCGCTGAAGGCACGCATCAGCATGGCGGATTACGAGCGGATCTGGCCGCTGGCCGAGATGCGCTTTCGGCTTGGTGAGGAAGCGCTGGAAGGCAAGGCTATCACGCTGATCACCACCAACCCGCACTATCACGCCTGGCACCCGAAGGACGGCGGCAGCGTCGATTCCGTGTCGGACAGCGGCCGCCATTTCAAGACGGATTATATCGTCGTGCACTTCCTGCTCGACGACGTGAAGGAAACATCCCCGGCCTGAGAGGTCTAATCCCGGCACGGGCTGTTAAAGCGCATCGCGTCGAATTTGATTCACGCGACGCGCTTTAGCTTTTTATTTTGATGCATGTCGTATCCCGAAACCGCTGCACACGTCCTGATGACATGCATTCGGCCACACCGGTGTTTTCTGACGCGGAATTGATTCGGACGCCGATGACAACCGCGGCGAAATCGCTAAGTTTGGCGAATATGTTCCTATAAAAATTGGAGATTCCCGTGACGGCGAACGTGTTGGATATTCCTGTGAAAACGGTGGATGGTCGTGAAACCGCGCTCAACGAATACAAGGGCCGCGTGCTCCTGGTCGTCAATGTCGCCTCGAAATGCGGGCTGACTGTTCAATATGAGGGGCTCGAAAAGCTCTATGGCGAAAAGCGCGAACACGGCTTCGTCATTGCCGCTTTCCCCGCCAACGACTTCAAGGGCCAGGAGCCCGGCACCGACGCCGAGATTCTCGATTTCTGCACCAGCACCTACGATGTCACCTTCCCGATCTTCTCGAAGATCTCGGTCAAGGGCGAAGCCCAGCATCCGCTCTACCGGCAACTGACGAAGTCTGGCGTGAAAACGACAGGCGAGGGCCCGATGCGTGAACGGCTGAAGTCCCATGGCCTGGCAGGTGGCGACGAGGACGATATTCTCTGGAATTTCGAAAAATTCCTGATCGGCCGCGACGGCAAAGTCGCCGCCCGCTTCGCGCCTGATGTGACGGCGGATGATTCGCGGCTGGTTTCGGCGGTGGAGAAAGAACTGGCGAAGGGGTGAATGGTCGGCGATGAACCCCAACCGTCACGCTTCTAAAGCGCTTCGCGATCTTTCAGCTTCGCTTCTCGCGCTTTAGTTCTTTGTTTTGCGCATGTCGCTGCCGCAAAACCGCTGCGCACTTTTGCGCGACATGCTTCAGAACGCCACTTCGGGATCCCGAAATTCCCCGCTTCGGGATTCCGAAATCCGCGGCGCTTCGCGAGGCGCCGACAGAAAAAAACATGCAATGATTTCAATCCCGCGACCAATTTCGGGATTCCGAAGGGCTATATAGAGTCTGGTGGGGAGTTCACAGCGAAGGCATTCGACCCTCTGTCGCAGTCAAAAAGCAATGGATGCCGTCGGGCTGGCAAGCGCGAGTGGACCGCGATGATTCGCAAAGACGCTGAAAATCGTCAGATCCCAAGCACGGTCACCAGCGGGGGCGTAAAGTCCTTGAAGCCCACTCTCGGCCAGTCACACCTCCTGTCGAATCGCGTCTTCGGCTCGTGGCGCTCGCATTTCGGATTCGTCTTGAATGCGTATCCGGGCAGGCTGACATATCTGGCGCTTGGCGTGCAAAGGGCGATCGCGATGCACAGCGTCAATGCGGAGCAGAGAGTCCTCATGGCACACCTCCAGGCATTGTAAGCCTTCAAGCGCGGAGATTTCCGGGCGGCGAATTCTCCCACTTTTGCCGGCCCCCATCCATTCGCCCAATAGGAGGTGGCACGGCGGGCCGGGAGTAGTCCGTTTTGGTGGAGTGCTGGTTCAGGCGACGCGCCGCATCCGAAGCTGCCGGGCGCTTCACCTGGATCAGTGGCCAATCGGCATTCCAGATAGGTGACGAAACAATACGGGCGTCTACCTGCGAAGCCTCAACATCAGCCAGCTATTTGACACTTTATGGGAAGAAAAAATGGTGGGCGATGAGAGACTCGAACTCCCGACATCCTCGGTGTAAACGAGGCGCTCTACCAACTGAGCTAATCGCCCATCGCGAGCGAAGCCGGATCGGCCTGCCGCGTTGGTGGCCGTGATCTATGCGGATCGCGGCAAAACCGCAAGAGCGTTTGTGAAGATTTTTTGATTTTTTTGGCAACGCTCCTGTTCCTTGCGGGGCAGGTGGGCGCGGCAAGGCTGTGGATAAAGGGGAGGGGCATGCAGGCTTCGACTGTCCCGGCGGCTTCGATCCGGCCTCGGTGCTGCAGCAGGAAACGGATTTGCCAGCTTTTCCTCCATTCCGCGCGACCTTACCAAAACAATTCAACGGCTGTCATGGTTTTGTCTCCAAACCTGCTTGACACTAAATGGCGAACCCCGTAGTTAGCCGCTCATCGAAACGGGCAGCCGTTTTGGTAAGGATGCGAAGGCATCCGGACTGCTTGAAATGAATTGCGGGTGTAGCTCAGTTGGTTAGAGTGCCGGCCTGTCACGCCGGAGGTCGCGGGTTCGAGCCCCGTCACTCGCGCCATTTCAAGTCTTGTAAAAACGCAAAGCGATTTGTCGTTTGTCCGGTTTTCTTCATCCTCGCGGCCGCAAATGGCCGATCAATGCGCGGGTGTAGCTCAGTCGGTTAGAGTGCCGGCCTGTCACGCCGGAGGTCGCGGGTTCGAGCCCCGTCACTCGCGCCATTCTCTTCATCAAGCCATGCAGTTTCCAGTGGTCAGACATGCAGCTTCACACGGCTTGGGCGGATTTGTCGCGACATCGTTGCATCTGCTTGATAATGTCCGCGCGCCACGCGTCGAATTGCCTCTGTAAATCTCTTGCGCCGGGGCTTCGGCTGCGCTAACCACGGCTTGTTGCAACGCACGTTCGCTTGCCGGGCATTTGCCCAAATGTGCCGTCTGGCGCCTCCGGCAAGCAGGGATGAACATGATGACTGAACTGCTCAGTTCCTATATTCCGATCGCTATCTTCATCGCTATCGCGCTTGTTATCGGCCTGGCGCTGCTTATTGCGCCGTTTGCCGTGGCTTTCAAAGCGCCTGATTCGGAAAAGCTCTCGGCTTACGAATGCGGCTTTAACGCATTCGACGATGCCCGCATGAAATTCGACATCCGCTTCTACCTCGTGTCGATCCTCTTCATCATCTTCGACCTGGAAGTCGCCTTCCTCTTCCCCTGGGCCGTTTCCTTCGGCGCCATCGGCTGGTTCGGCTTCTGGTCCATGATGGTCTTCCTCTTCGTGCTGACCATCGGCTTCATCTATGAATGGAAAAAGGGAGCCCTGGAATGGGAGTAGCCCCTGTGAGCAATCAGCCGCTCGTCGCCCAGCAGCCGACGGGGATCATCGATCCCTCCACAGGCAAGCCGATCGGCAGCAACGACGCATTTTTCGGCGAGATCAACAACGAGCTTGCCGATAAGGGCTTTCTCGTCACCTCGACCGACGAGCTGATCAACTGGGCCCGCACCGGCTCGCTGATGTGGATGACCTTCGGCCTTGCCTGCTGCGCCGTCGAAATGATGCAGCTGTCGATGCCGCGTTATGACGTCGAGCGCTTCGGTTTTGCGCCGCGCGCCTCGCCGCGCCAGTCCGACGTCATGATCGTTGCCGGCACCCTGACCAACAAGATGGCGCCTGCGCTCCGCAAGGTCTACGACCAGATGCCCGAGCCGCGCTACGTCATCTCGATGGGTTCCTGCGCCAATGGCGGCGGTTACTATCACTATTCCTACTCGGTGGTGCGCGGCTGCGACCGCATCGTGCCGATCGACATCTACGTGCCGGGCTGTCCCCCCACGGCGGAGGCGCTGCTTTACGGCGTGCTTCTGCTGCAGAAGAAGATCCGGCGCACCGGCACGATCGAACGCTAAGGGTTGAGGACAAGGCATATGAGTGAAGCCCTGACTGAGCTTGCGTCCTACCTTGGCGAAGCGCGCGGCAATCTGATCGCCGCATCGCAGCTGAAGTATGGCGAGCTGACCCTGACGACGACGGGTGAAAACCTGGTCGCGCTTTTGACCTTCCTGCGTGACGACGCCAAATGCGGTTTCGTCAACCTCATCGATATATGCGGCGTCGACTGGCCGCAGCGCGAGCTGCGTTTCGACGTCGTCTATCACCTGTTGTCGCCGAAGCAGAATGTGCGCATCCGCGTCAAGGTCGCAACCGACGAGGATACCCCGGTTCCCTCGGCCTGCGCCGTCCATCCCGGCGCCGACTGGTTCGAGCGCGAAACCTGGGACATGTACGGCGTGCTCTTCACCGGCCATCCGGACCTGCGCCGCATCCTGACCGACTACGGCTTCGAAGGCCACCCGCTGCGCAAGGACTTCCCGACGACAGGTTTCGTCGAAGTCCGTTACGACGATGCGGCAAAGCGCGTCGTATACGAGCCGGTCGAGCTCAAACAGGAATTCCGCAACTTCGACTTCATGTCGCCTTGGGAAGGTACTGAATACGTGCTGCCAGGCGACGAAAAGGCGAAGCAATAAATTCAAGGCGGCTGGTGGGCTTGTGCCCGCCATTCACTGGTTATCTGAGAACGCGAGCTCATCGCCATGACCGAACATAACGTCCGCAACTTCAACATCAATTTCGGACCGCAGCATCCGGCGGCGCACGGCGTTCTTCGTCTTGTCCTGGAGCTTGACGGCGAAATTGTGGAGCGGGTTGATCCGCATATCGGCCTGCTGCATCGCGGCACCGAGAAGCTGATCGAGACCAAGACCTATCTTCAGGCGGTGCCTTATTTCGATCGGCTCGATTACGTCGCGCCGATGAACCAGGAGCATGCCTATGCGATGGCTGTGGAAAAGCTGCTCGGCATCGACATCCCGATCCGCGGCCAGCTGATTCGCGTCCTCTATTCGGAAATCGGCCGTATTCTCTCGCATCTCTTGAACGTCACGACGCAGGCCATGGACGTCGGGGCGCTGACGCCGCCGCTCTGGGGCTTCGAAGAGCGTGAAAAGCTGATGGTGTTTTATGAGCGCGCCAGCGGTTCGCGCATGCACGCGGCTTACGTCCGTCCGGGCGGCGTCCATCAGGACCTGCCGGAACAGCTCGTTCAGGATATCGGCGACTGGTGCGATCCCTTCCTGAAGGCGCTCGACGATATCGACAATCTGTTGACCGGCAATCGCATCTTCAAGCAGCGCAACGTCGATATCGGCGTCGTGTCGCTGGAGGATTGCTGGGCCTGGGGCTTCTCCGGCGTAATGGTGCGCGGTTCGGGCGCTGCCTGGGATCTGCGTCGCTCCCAGCCCTACGAATGTTATTCCGATCTCGAATTCGATATTCCGATCGGCAAGAACGGCGACAATTATGACCGCTACCTGATCCGCATGATCGAGATGCGCGAATCGGTCCGCATCATGAAGCAGTGCGTCAATCGCCTGCTGTCGGATGCCAAGACCGGTCCTTTCTCGTCGATCGACGGCAAGGTCGTGCCGCCGAAGCGCGGTGAGATGAAGCGCTCGATGGAAGCGCTGATCCACCACTTCAAGCTCTATACCGAAGGCTACCACGTGCCGGCCGGCGAGGTTTACGCCGCCGTCGAGGCGCCGAAGGGCGAGTTCGGCGTCTATCTGGTCTCCGACGGCTCCAACAAGCCGTATCGCTGCAAGATTCGCGCACCGGGTTATGCCCATCTGCAGGCGATGGACTTCATGTGCCGCGGCCACCAGCTTGCCGACGTCGCGGCCGTACTCGGCTCGCTCGACATCGTCTTCGGCGAGGTGGACCGCTGATGCAGCGTCTGCCGCTTGCTGTCGCCCTTTTTCTTGCGGCATCCGGGGTTTCGGCTCAGGAGACCGATACGCTCGGCACGCCGCTCGGTCGTAAGGAAGTGACGCCGCCGGCGGCGCAAACGTCCATGGGCGATCTTTTGTCCAAGGGCTATCAGATCAAGGCTGCCATTCCGAATGGCGGCAAATTCGTAGTGTTTATGCAGAAAGACCAGTCGGCCTATGCCTGCGAAATGCAGTCTTTGACCGCTTCGCGGTGTGGAACCCTAAACTGACAAGGCGTGAGGAAGAATGTCCGTTCGTCGATTAGCCGAAGATCAATTTCAGCCTGCCGCATTCGCTTTCAGCGATGAAAATGCGGTCTGGGCGGACAAGACGATCCAGAAATACCCCGCCGGCCGCCAGCAATCGGCGGTCATCCCGCTATTGATGCGGGCGCAGGAGCAGGATGGCTGGGTCACGCGCGCGGCGATCGAAAAGATCGCCGACATGCTCGATATGGCCTATATCCGGGTGCTCGAGGTCGCGACCTTCTATACGCAGTTCCAGCTGCATCCCGTCGGCACCCGCGCCCATGTCCAGGTCTGCGGCACGACGCCCTGCATGCTGCGCGGCTCGGAAGCGCTGATGTCGGTCTGCAAGAGCAAGATCCATGCCCATGCCTTCGAGCGCAATGCCGAGGGAACGCTGTCCTGGGAAGAGGTCGAATGTCTTGGCGCCTGCGTCAACGCCCCGATGGTGATGATCGGCAAGGACACCTATGAGGACCTTACGCCGGCGCGTCTCGAAGAGATCATCGATACCTTTGCCGCCGGCAACGGCGCGAGCATCAAGCCGGGCACTCAGATCGACCGGGTATACTCCGCCCCTGAAGGCGGCCTGACGTCGCTGACGACGGAAGAGCCAAAGGCGCGAACACGCGCCAAGAAGGCCGATGCCGAAACCGTGTCGGCTCCGGTTGTCGACGCCGCTCCGGTCCCGCCCTCCGAGGCCGCCCGCCCAAAGAGCACCGATGCCGAGACCAATGCCGCGCTGAAGACGCCGGCAACGGCGCCGAAAGCGGCTGCCAGGAATGCCAAGGCAGCCGAGCAGCAGCCGGTTTCCGGCACCGCGGCTGCCGAACCGGCGCCGGCACCCGCCGTCAAGGCCGAAGCCGCCCCGGCGGCAAAGCCAGCACTCACCGACAAGAACCGTCCGGCCGGCATCGAAAAGCCCGCCGCATTGGATGATCTGAAGATGATCTCGGGCGTCGGCCCGAAGATCGAGGCGACGCTGAACGAAATCGGCATCTTTACCTTCTCGCAGGTCGCGGGCTGGAAGAAGGCCGAACGCGAATGGGTCGACGGCTACCTGAACTTCCGCGGCCGCATCGAGCGCGACGACTGGGTCAAGCAGGCCAAGGCGCTCGCCAAGGGCGGCGAAGCGGAATATATCAAGGTCTTCGGCAAGAAGCCGCGGTAAAGAGGTGAAGCATGTTACAAGATAAAGACCGCATCTTTACCAACATCTACGGCCTCAAGGACAAATCCCTGAAGGGCGCGATGAGCCGCGGCCACTGGGACGGCACCAAGCAGATCCTCGAAAAGGGCCGCGACTGGATCATCAACGAGATGAAGGCATCCGGCCTTCGCGGTCGCGGCGGCGCCGGCTTCCCGACTGGCCTCAAGTGGTCCTTCATGCCGAAGGAAAGCGACGGCCGCCCGCACTACCTCGTCGTCAATGCCGACGAATCGGAGCCCGGCACCTGCAAAGACCGCGACATCATGCGTCACGATCCGCATACGCTGATCGAAGGCTGTGTCATCGCCAGCTTCGCCATGGGCGCCAATGCGGCCTACATCTATGTGCGCGGCGAATATATCCGCGAGCGCGAAGCGCTGCAGGCGGCGATCGACGAATGTTATGATTATGGCCTGCTCGGCAAGAACAATAAGCTCGGCTGGGATATGGACATCTTCGTCCATCATGGCGCCGGCGCCTACATCTGCGGCGAGGAAACAGCCCTGCTCGAAAGCCTCGAGGGCAAAAAGGGCCAGCCGCGCCTGAAGCCGCCATTCCCGGCCAATATGGGCCTCTACGGCTGCCCGACGACGGTCAACAACGTCGAATCGATCGCCGTTGCGCCGACGATCCTGCGTCGTGGCGCCGGCTGGTTCTCGGCCATCGGCCGCCCGAACAATGTCGGCACCAAGCTGTTCATGCTCTCCGGCCACGTCAACAAGCCGTGCACAGTCGAAGAGGAAATGGGCATCACCTTCCGCGAACTGGTCGACCGCCATGCCGGCGGCATCCGCGGCGGCTGGGACAATCTGCTCGCGGTCATTCCGGGCGGCGCATCCTGCCCGATCGTTCCGGCCAAGGACATCATCGACTGCCCGATGGATTTCGACGGCCTGCGCGGCGTCGGTTCCTCCTTCGGCACGGCCGCCGCGATCGTCATGGACAAGTCCACTGACGTCATCAAGGCGATCGCCCGCATCTCCGCCTTCTTCAAGCATGAGAGCTGCGGCCAGTGCACGCCCTGCCGCGAAGGCACCGGCTGGATGTGGCGGGTGATGGAGCGCATGGCCAAGGGCAATGCCCAGAAGCGCGAAATCGACATGCTGTTCCAGGTGACGAAGCAGATCGAAGGCCACACCATCTGCGCGCTCGGCGACGCCGCCGCATGGCCGGTGCAGGGTCTGATCCGTAACTTCCGTCCCGAGATCGAAAAGCGCATCGACCAGTATACGGCAAGCGCGCTTGATCATGGCGCGGTTCTGGAGGCGGCTGAATAATCATGGCGGACAACGCATCGAAGAGTGGAAAGAAGGAAGACGCCGCCGATTTCGCGGCCGGCTTCGGCCGTCTTGCCGCCGAGATGCTGGAAAATGCACGGGCAATGCCGGTGCATCCGCTGATGGCGCATCCGGCCGCTGCCTTTGCCGCCGCAACCGCGATCGGCTTCGGTCTCTCCACCCAGATAGCGGGCGCCTTTTTCGGCGCCTTCCAGAGCGCGCTGGAAACCACCGGCAAGGTCGCGGCCGCCCTTGATGACACGCCGCCGGAGGCGCTGGCGCCCGCCGTCGATATCCGGCCGGAGAATATCCGCCCTGAGGTCAAGGTTGTCGCCAAGGCTGTGGTCAAGCCGGTGGCCGCGGCCAAGCCGGCGGCCGAGAAGAAGGCAAGGCCGAAACTGACTGTTGTAACACCGGTCAGCGAACCGGTTCCTGCCAGCCAGCCGAAGCCGGCTGTGAAGGCCAAACCGGCCCAGCGGGCGAAAAAGGCCGACGATCTGAAGCTGATCACCGGCATCGGCCCGAAGCTGGAGCAGGTGCTGAACGACAGGGGCATTCGCAGCTTCGCTGAGATTGCTGCCTGGAGCGCCGAGGACATCACCCGGCTCGATGACGAGCTTGGCGTCAACGGCCGCATCGGCCGTGACGACTGGATCGGCCAGGCAAAGGTTCTGGCAGGGCGGGCGCGCCGAAGGAAATGAACTGTCCGGCCGTGCAATCGGCCGGAAGGATGGGCAGATCGGCGGACGGGCGGGGGCCTCACGCTGCAGATGCCGGTGCGGGTTCCGGACCTGGAACACGCGATAGAGAATTTGGGCGACATCAAATGTCGGCAGGACGAAAGATCCGGCTTGGCAATGAGAGTGTTGCAAAAATAGGTTTGTTTGCCGTCATCAGGCAAACGGGAAACAGGACTGAGCGACGATGGCAAAACTGAAGATTGACGGCAACGAAATCGAGGTTCCGGATCATTACACGCTGTTGCAGGCGTGCGAGGATGCCGGCGCCGAAGTTCCGCGCTTCTGCTTCCATGAGCGGCTGTCGGTTGCCGGCAATTGCCGCATGTGCCTTGTCGAGGTGAAGGGCGGCCCGCCAAAGCCGCAGGCTTCCTGCGCCATGAGCGTGCGCGACATCCGCGGCGGCCCGAACGGCGAACTGGCCGAGGTCTTCACCAACACCCCGATGGTCAAGAAGGCCCGCGAAGGTGTGATGGAATTCCTGCTGATCAACCATCCGCTCGATTGCCCGATCTGCGACCAGGGCGGCGAATGCGACCTGCAGGACCAGGCGATGGCCTTCGGCATCGACACCTCGCGTTACCAGGAAGACAAGCGCGCCGTCGAGGACAAGTATATCGGCCCATTGGTCAAGACGGTGATGAACCGCTGCATCCATTGCACGCGCTGCGTCCGCTTCACCACCGAGGTCGCCGGCATTTCCGAACTCGGCCTGATCGGCCGCGGCGAGGATGCCGAGATCACCACCTATCTCGAACAGGCGATGACCTCCGAGTTGCAGGGCAACGTCGTCGACCTTTGCCCTGTGGGTGCGCTGACCTCCAAGCCCTTCGCCTTCACCGCGCGCCCCTGGGAATTGAACAAGACCGAATCGATCGACGTCATGGATGCCGTCGGTTCGGCGATCCGCGTCGATACCCGCGGCCGCGAAGTCATGCGCGTCCTGCCGCGTGTCAACGAGGCGATCAACGAAGAGTGGATCTCCGACAAGAGCCGCTTCATCTGGGACGGACTGAAGACCCAGCGCCTCGACCGGCCCTATGTCCGCCGCGACGGTCGCCTGCAGCCGGCCAGCTGGGCCGAGGCCTTCGGCGCCATCAAGGCTGCCGTTGCCGCCACGTCGGGCGACAAGATCGGCGCAATCGCCGGCGATCTTGCTTCCGTCGAAGAAATGTATGCGCTTTCCGAACTGGTGAAGTCGCTCGGATCGACCAATCTCGACTGTCGCCAGGATGGGGCGGCACTCGATCCGTCGCTCGGCCGCGCAAGCTACCTCTTCAACCCGACCATCTCGGGCATCGACCAGGCCGACGCGCTGCTGATCATCGGCGCCAAT
Organism: Rhizobium phaseoli; assembly: GCF_010668805.1. Taxonomy (GTDB): domain Bacteria; phylum Pseudomonadota; class Alphaproteobacteria; order Rhizobiales; family Rhizobiaceae; genus Rhizobium; species Rhizobium phaseoli_A. The sequence continues at coordinate 232,398 of NZ_WUFT01000005.1, forward strand.
CCGCGCTTCGAGGCGGCAATCCTCAATACCCGCATCCGCAAGCGCTGGCGCCGCGGCAAGTTTCCGATCGGCGTGATCGGCGAGCCGAGCGAATTGCGCTACACCTATGACTATCTCGGTGGTGGTCCGGACACGCTGAAGGATCTGGTCGACGGCGGTCACGCCTTTGCGGAGGTCCTGAAGAACGCCGCCAAGCCGATGATCATCATCGGCCAGGGCGCGCTGTCGCGCACCGATGGCGCCGGCGTACTCGCCAGTGCTGCCAAGCTTGCCGGTTCGGTCGGCGCGGTCGTCGAAGGCTGGAACGGCTTTGCCGTCCTCCATACCGCAGCCTCGCGTGTCGGCGGCCTTGATCTCGGTTTCGTGCCGGGCGCCAAGGGCGTCAATGCCGCCGAAATGCTGACGGCGATGGATGTGCTCTTCCTGCTCGGCGCCGACGAAGTCGACTTCACCGCCAAGAAGGCCAAGCTCACTGTCTATATCGGCTCGCATGGCGATAACGGCGCGCATCATGCCGACGTCATCCTGCCGGCCGCAGCCTATACCGAAAAATCCGGCACTTGGGTGAACACCGAAGGCCGCGTCCAGATGGGCAATCGTGCAGGCTTTGCACCGGGCGATGCCCGCGAAGACTGGGCGATCATCCGTGCCCTTTCCGACGTGCTCGGCAAGAAGCTTCCCTTCGATTCGCTCAGCGAATTGCGCGTCCGGCTCTATGCCGCTTTCCCGCATTTCGCCGCCATCGACGAGATCGCCGAAACCGATAGCGCCCAAATTGCCGCAGTTGCGAAAAAAGCCGGCAAGATGAACAAATCCGGGTTTGCGTCGCCGGTGAAAGACTTCTATTTGACGAACCCGATAGCGCGTGCCTCGGCTGTCATGGCGGAGTGCTCGGCATTGGCCCGCAACAACTTCAAAGTCGCGGCAGAGTAAGGGCAGGGGACTATGGATTCTTTCTTTTCGACCTATGTCTGGCCGGCGATCATCATGATCGGTCAGTCGCTGCTGCTTCTCGTCTGCCTGCTCGTCTTCATCGCCTATGTGCTGCTCGCCGACCGTAAGATCTGGGCGGCCGTGCAGCTGCGCCGCGGCCCGAACGTCGTCGGCCCCTTCGGCCTGTTCCAGTCCTTCGCCGACCTTCTGAAGTTTGTCTTCAAGGAGCCGGTCATTCCGGCCGGCGCCAACAAGGTGGTGTTCCTGCTTGCCCCGCTGGTGACCGTGCTGCTGGCGCTTGCCACCTGGGCGGTGGTGCCGCTCGCCGATGGATGGGTGATTGCCAACATCAATGTCGGCATCCTCTATATCTTCGCGATCTCTTCGCTCGAGGTCTACGGCATCATCATGGGCGGCTGGGCTTCGAACTCGAAGTATCCGTTCCTCGGCGCCCTGCGCTCGGCGGCACAGATGGTGTCCTATGAAGTCTCGATCGGCTTCGTCATCGTCACCGTGCTTCTTTGCGTCGGCTCGCTGAACCTGACCGATATCGTCAATGCGCAGCATACCGGCCTCGGCACCATGCTCGGCCTGCCGTCGTCGTTCCTCGACTGGCACTGGCTGTCGCTTTTCCCTATGTTCATCATCTTCTTCATCTCAGCACTTGCCGAGACGAACCGTCCGCCCTTCGACCTTCCGGAAGCCGAATCGGAACTCGTTGCCGGCTTCATGGTCGAATACGGCTCGTCGCCATACATGATGTTCATGCTCGGCGAATATGCGGCCGTCTGCCTGATGTGCTCGCTGACAACGATCCTCTTTTTGGGCGGCTGGCTGCCTCCGGTCGATATCTGGATCCTCAACTGGGTTCCGGGCATCATCTGGTTCATGCTGAAGGCCTGCTTCGTGTTCTTCATGTTCGCGATGGTCAAGGCTTTCGTCCCGCGCTACCGCTACGACCAGCTCATGCGCCTCGGTTGGAAGGTCTTCCTGCCGCTGTCGCTTGCCATGGTCGTCATCGTTGCATTCGTGCTGAAACTGATGGGTTGGGCATGATGATGTCAGCTCTCGTTTCCGGCAATATTGGAGGTTGAAGATGGCAAGCTTGTCCGGCTCCATCAGCTCGCTGTTTCTCAAGGAATTCGTCGGCGCTTTCTTTCTGTCGATGCGCTATTTCTTCCGCCAGAAGGCGACGATCAACTATCCCTTCGAAAAGGGTCCGGTCTCCCCTCGTTTTCGCGGCGAGCACGCGCTGCGCCGTTATCCGAACGGCGAAGAGCGCTGCATCGCCTGCAAGCTCTGCGAGGCGATCTGTCCTGCCCAGGCGATCACCATCGAAGCCGGTCCCCGCCGCAATGACGGCACCCGCCGCACGGTGCGTTACGACATCGACATGGTGAAGTGCATCTATTGCGGCTTCTGCCAGGAAGCCTGCCCGGTCGACGCCATCGTCGAAGGCCCGAATTTCGAATTCGCGACGGAAACCCGCGAAGAGCTTTATTTCGACAAGTCGCGGCTTCTGGATAACGGAGACCGGTGGGAGCGCGAAATCGCCCGCAACATCGCGATCGACTCGCCGTACCGCTGATCGAGTTTTTGAAATGCCGTAAGGGAGCTTAGCTGCTTCGGTCGCGGTCAATATGCACAGGAGCTTTGCCGGTCAGCCGCGCAAAGCTCTATCGGGCAGATAAACTCCCGGCTGCCCGGGGGAAGATGAAAAAGGCACCAACATGGGTCTGCAGGCTCTATTTTTCTACCTTTTCGCCTTTGTCGCGGTGGCGTCGGCGTTCATGGTCATCTGGGCGAAGAACCCGGTTCACTCGGTTCTGTTCCTGATCCTGGTGTTCTTCAATGCGGCCGGCCTCTTCCTGCTGCTCGGTGCCGAATTCCTGGCGATGATCCTGCTCGTCGTCTATGTCGGCGCCGTCGCCGTGCTCTTCCTCTTCGTGGTGATGATGCTCGATATCGACTTCACCGAATTGAGGGCCGGCGTTCTCGAATATGCGCCGATCGGCGGGCTGATCGGGGTGATCCTCGCGGCCGAGCTGATCGTCGTCATCGGCGGCAGCGTCATCTCGCCCGAGATCGCCAAGACGGTCGCCATGCCGATCCCGGCGCTGACGGAACGCACCAATACGGCCGCCCTCGGCGACGTGCTCTACACCAACTACGTCTATTTCTTCGAGATCGCCGGTCTGGTGCTGCTGGTCGCCATGATCGGCGCGATCGTGCTGACGCTGAGGCACCGCACCAACATCAAGCGGCAGAATATTCCCAGGCAGGTTGCCCGCACGCCCGCCACCGCCGTCGAGGTGGTTTCGGTCAAGCCCGGGCAGGGCGTCTAAGGCAGGTCAAGGAACAAAGAACATGGTCATCGGACTTTCCCACTACCTGACGGTCAGCGCCATCCTCTTCACGCTCGGCGTCTTCGGCATCTTCCTGAACCGGAAGAACGTCATCGTCATACTGATGTCGATCGAGCTGATCCTGCTTGCCGTCAACATCAACATGGTCGCCTTCTCCTCCTTCCTGAACGACATCGTCGGCCAGGTCTTCGCGCTGTTCATCCTGACAGTCGCGGCTGCCGAAGCGGCGATCGGTCTTGCAATTCTCGTTGTCTTCTACCGCAACCGCGGCTCGATCGCGGTCGAAGACGTCAATATGATGAAGGGCTGAGTGGCTCATGTTCCTCTATAAGGCTATCGTCTTTCTTCCCTTGATCGGCGCGATCGTCGCCGGCCTGTTCGGCCGCGCCATCGGCGCCAAGGCTTCGGAATATGTCACCAGCGGTCTGATGATCATCGCCGCCATCCTGTCCTGGGTGGTGTTCTTCACCGTCGCCATGGGCCATGCCGAAGGTGGGCCGATCAAGGTCGAGGTGCTGCGCTGGATCCAGTCCGGCGGCATCGACGTCTCCTGGTCGCTGCGCGTGGATACGCTGACCTCCGTCATGCTGATCGTCGTCAACACGGTCTCGACGCTGGTGCACGTCTATTCGATCGGCTACATGCATACCGATCCGCATCGTCCGCGCTTCTTCGCCTATCTCTCGCTCTTCACCTTCGCCATGCTGATGCTGGTGACCGCCGACAACCTTGCCCAGATGTTCTTCGGCTGGGAAGGCGTCGGTCTCGCCTCCTACCTGCTGATCGGCTTCTGGTTCAAGAAGCCGTCGGCAACGGCAGCGGCGATGAAGGCCTTCATCGTCAACCGCGTCGGCGACTTCGGCTTCGTGCTCGGCATTGCCGGCGTCTTCGTGCTGTTCGGTTCGATCAATCTCGACACGATCTTCGCCAATGCCTCGAATTTCGCCCCGCATGAAGGCGGCGGCGAGGCGAGCGAAGTCATCCTCAACCTCTTCGGCATGCAGCTCGACAAGGCGCATGCGCTGACCGGCGTCTGCCTGCTGCTGTTCATGGGCGCCATGGGCAAGTCGGCGCAGTTCCTGCTGCACACCTGGCTGCCCGACGCCATGGAAGGCCCGACCCCGGTCTCGGCCCTCATCCATGCCGCCACCATGGTCACCGCCGGCGTCTTTCTCGTCGCCCGCATGTCGCCGCTCTTCGAACTGTCGCCGGATGCGCTCGTCGTCGTCACCGTCATCGGTGCGATCACCGCCTTCTTCGCGGCAACCGTCGGCCTGGTGCAGAACGACATCAAGCGCGTCATCGCCTATTCCACCTGTTCGCAGCTCGGCTACATGTTCGTGGCGCTCGGAGTAGGGGCCTATGGCGCGGCGATCTTCCATCTGTTCACGCACGCCTTCTTCAAGGCGCTGCTCTTCCTCTGCGCCGGCTCGGTCATCCATTCCGTCGATGGCGAGCAGGACATGCGCTACATGGGCGGCCTGTATCCGCATATCAAAGTTACCGGCATCCTGATGATCATCGGCACGCTGGCGATCACCGGCGTCGGCATTCCCTTCACGCCGATCGGCTTTGCCGGCTTCTTCTCCAAGGACGTGATCATCGAGGCGACCTATGCTTCGCATTCGCCGGTCGCAGGCTTTGCCTTCTCGCTGCTGGTCATCGCGGCTCTCTTCACCAGCTTCTATTCCTGGCGCCTGATCTTCATGACCTTCTTCGGCAAGCCGCGCGCTTCGCATGAGGTGATGCATCATGTCCACGAATCGCCGCAGGTCATGCTGGTGCCGCTTTATCTTCTGGCGATCGGCGCAGTGTTTGCCGGCGTGATCTTCGAAGGCCGGTTCTACGGCGAGGAGTACGCCGAGTTCTGGAAGGGCGCGCTGTTTACCGGGGCCGAGAACGAACTGGTCGAACAGTTCCATCACGTGCCGGCGCTCGTGGGCTTGAGCCCGTTCATCGCCATGCTGCTCGGCTTCGTTCTTGCCTGGTACATGTATATCCGTTCGCCGCAGACGCCGCGCACCCTCGCCAGGCAGCACCGCATTCTCTACCAGTTCCTGTTGAACAAGTGGTATTTCGACGAACTCTACGACTTCCTCTTCGTCCGCACGGCCAAGGCGCTCGGCCGCTTCCTGTGGAAGAAGGGTGACGTCGGCGTCATCGACACCTACGGCCCGAACGGCGTTGCCGCCCGCGTCGTCGCCGTTACCGACCGCGTCGTCCGCCTGCAGACCGGTTACCTCTATCACTATGCCTTCGCCATGCTGATCGGCATTGCGGCGCTTGTTACCTGGATGATGCTCGGGAGTTCCTTCTGATGACCGATTGGCCTATTCTTTCAACGGTCACCTTCCTGCCGCTCGTCGGCGTGGTGCTCCTGCTATTGATGAACGGCGAAAGCGAAACCGGCCGGAAGAACGTGCTGTGGATCTCGCTGATCACCACCGTCTTCACCTTCATCGTCTCGCTTCTCATCTGGACCGGCTTCGACAATGCCAATCCGGGCTTCCAGATGCTCGAAAAGCATGACTGGCTCGGCACCGGCATCGGCTACCACCTGGGCGTCGACGGCATCTCGATGCTGTTCGTCATCCTGTCGACCTTCCTCATGCCCTTCTGCGTGCTGGCGAGCTGGCTCTCGATCGAGAAGCGCCTGAAGGAATATATGATCGCCTTCCTCATCCTCGAAACGATGATGGTCGGTGTCTTCGTCTCGCTTGATATCGTGCTTTTCTACGTCTTCTTCGAGGCGGGCCTCATCCCGATGTTCCTGATCATCGGCGTTTGGGGTGGCAAAGACCGTGTCTACGCGAGTTACAAGTTCTTCCTTTATACGCTGCTCGGCTCGGTGCTGATGCTGCTCGCCATCATGGCGATGTACTGGCAGGCCGGCACGACCGACATCACCGCACTGCTCGCTTATAAATTCCCGCCGGCGCTGCAGACTTGGTTATGGCTTGCCTTCTTTGCCTCCTTCGCGGTGAAAATGCCGATGTGGCCGGTTCATACCTGGCTTCCGGATGCCCACGTTCAGGCGCCGACGGCAGGCTCGGTGATCCTGGCCGGCGTGCTCTTGAAGCTCGGCGGCTACGGTCTCATCCGCTTCTCGCTCGGCATGTTCCCGGTCGCATCAGACTATTTCGCGCCGTTCGTCTTCGCCCTGTCGGTCATTGCGATCATCTATACCTCGCTGGTGGCGATGATGCAGGACGATATCAAGAAGCTGATCGCCTATTCCTCGGTGGCGCACATGGGCTACGTCACAATGGGCATCTTTGCCGCCAACATGCAGGGTGTTCAGGGTTCGATCTTCCAGATGCTGTCGCACGGCATCGTCTCCGGCGCGCTCTTCCTCTGCGTCGGCGTCATTTACGACCGCACCCACACCCGCGAGATCAACGCCTATGGCGGCCTGGTCAACAACATGCCGAAATATGCCGTCGCCATGATGATCTTCACCATGGCCAATGTCGGGCTTCCCGGCACGTCCGGCTTCATCGGCGAGTTCCTGACGCTGATCGGCGTCTTCCGGGTCAATACCTGGGTCGCGCTGTTTGCCGCCACCGGCGTCATCCTCTCGGCCGCCTATGCACTCTGGCTTTATCGCCGGGTGATCTTCGGCGCGCTGGAGAAGGAAAAGCTGAAGGCGCTGCTCGATCTTTCCAGACGCGAACAGCTGATCCTCTACCCGCTGGTCGCACTGACCATCTTCTTCGGCGTTTACCCGGCTCCGGTCTTCGATGCGACGGCCGCCTCGGTGGATCTGCTGGTCAACAACTACACGGCCGCCGTGCACGCAGCGCAGAATGTTGCGCTGTCTATGAATTGATGACGGGACTTATCGGACATGACCGCTGAAACAATTCTCCTCAGTCTGCATCTTTCCGCGCCGGAGCTCATCCTCGCGGTCGGCGCCCTTGTCCTGTTGATGGTCGGCGTCTTCTCAGGCGAGCGGTCGGGCCTCGTCGTCACCGGCCTCGCCATCGTGCTGCTGCTGGCCGCTGGCCTGTGGCTGCTCTTCGTGCCCGCTGAAGGGCTCGCCTATGGCGGCGTCTACATGGCCGACGGCTTCTCGCGATTCATGAAGCTGGTGGCGCTCATCGGTTCGCTGGTCGCCCTGTTCATGACGACCGGCCACGCACGCGAAAACCAGCTCGACAAGTTCGAGTTCCCGGTTCTGCTGGTGCTTGCGACCCTCGGCATCCTGCTGATGATCTCGGCCAACGACCTGATCTCGCTCTATCTCGCGCTGGAACTGCAGTCGCTGGCGCTCTATGTCGTCGCTGCGATCAACCGCGACAGCCTGAAATCGACCGAAGCCGGCCTGAAATATTTCGTTCTCGGCGCGCTTTCCTCCGGCATGCTGCTCTACGGCATGTCGCTGGTCTACGGCTTCACCGGCCACACCCAGTTCTCCGAAATCGCCCAGGCGCTTTCCGTCGAGGGTGCGCGTTCGCTCGGTCTGATCTTCGGCCTGGTCTTCATCCTTGCCGGCATCGCCTTCAAGATCTCCGCCGTTCCCTTCCATATGTGGACGCCCGACGTTTATGAAGGCGCGCCGACGCCGGTCACTGCCTTCCTGGCCGCAGCCCCCAAGGTTGCCGCCATGGCGATGATGACCCGCATCGTCATCACCGCCTTCCAGCCGGTTCTGGCGGATTGGCAGCAGGTCATCGTCTTCATCTCGATCGCTTCGATGCTGCTCGGCGCGTTTGCCGCGATCGGCCAGAAGAACATCAAGCGACTGATGGCCTATTCGTCGATCGGCCACATGGGCTATGCGCTGGTCGGCCTTGCCGCCGGCAACCAGACCGGCGTTTCCGGCGTCATGCTGTATATGGTCATCTACATGGTCATGACCCTCGGCACCTTTGCGATCATCATGTCGATGCGCCGCAAGGACGGCACCGTCGTCGAAAATGTCGACGATCTCGCCGGCCTTTCCACCACCAACCCGTTCATGGCCGTGGTGCTGACGGCGCTGATGTTCTCGCTGGCCGGTATCCCACCGCTCGCCGGCTTCTTCGCGAAGTACTTCGTCTTCGTCGCCGCCATCGAAGCCAAGCTTTATGCGCTCGCCATCATCGGCGTACTCGCCTCGGTCGTCGGCGCTTATTATTATCTGCGCGTCATCAAGCTGATGTGGTTCGATGAGGCGACCGGCGAATTCGCCCGCGTCTCCGGTTCGTTGCGTCTGGTCTTCGGTCTCTCCGGTCTGTTCGTCACCGCCTATGTCTTGATCGGCGGCCCGATCGGCGGTGCGGCCGAGCTTGCCGCCGCGACGCTCTTTTGATGGCTTCCGACGGACGGCGCCGGATATCGCTCGGCGATTTCAGGCACGAGGCTCTGTCGGAAACATCGTCCACCAACAGCGAATGCCTCGCCCGGGCTCGGGCGGGCGATGGCGGTAATCTCTGGGTGACGGCCGAACGGCAGACCGGCGGCCGTGGCCGCCGCGGCAGGCTCTGGGTTTCCGAACCTGGCAATCTCTACGCTTCTCTTCTGCTGATCGACCCGGCGCCGATGGAGCGCCTGAGCTCCTTGCCGCTTGCTGTTGCCGTTGCCGTGCACCAGGCAATCCGCCAGGTCTTGCCGCCGGGTGCCGAGCCGCTCGAGATCAAATGGCCGAACGATGTCCTCATCGGCCGAAAGAAGACCTGCGGCATTCTCGTTGAAGGTGAGAGGCTGCCGGATGGCCGCTATGCGCTGATCGTCGGCATCGGCATCAATGTTTCGGTGATGCCGGACAATCCGCTCTACCCCGTCACCTGTCTGCGTCAGCATGCGAGTGCGGCCTCGCCGGAGGAGCTTTTCGCCCATCTCTTCGCAGCGATGGCGGAGGTGCTTGATCAATGGGATCAAGGGCGCGGCGTCGGCGAGATCACCGCACGCTGGCGCACCGTCGCCTGCGGCATCGGCGAAAAGATCACCGTGAACTTGCCGGACCGATCGATTTCCGGACAATTCGCCGGAATTGATGATAATGGCTTGTTGATGCTCGATACCGGCACTGGCAGGATGATGCCCATTGCTGCCGGTGATGTGTTTTTTAGATAGCGGAAAAAACGAAAATTATGGCGAAACAGGACGAGTTGGTATTCCTGCCTCTGGGCGGCGTTGGCGAGATCGGCATGAATCTCGCTCTTTATGGCTACGGCCCGCCCGAGCATCGCCAATGGATCATGGTCGATTGCGGCGTTACCTTTCCCGGCCCCGACCTGCCGGGCGTCGACCTCGTGCTGCCCGATATCCGTTTCCTCGCCGGTGAGCGCAAGAACCTCAAGGCGATCATCATCACCCATGCCCATGAAGATCATTATGGCGCGCTCGCCGACCTTTGGCCCGGACTCAACGTGCCGGTCTATGCCTCGGGCTTTACCGCCGGTCTGCTCGAAGCCAAGCGCAATTTCGAAAAGGCCAGGATCGGCGAAGTGCCGGTGACGCCGTTCAAGGCAGGCGACACCATCAATGTCGGCCCCTTCAGCATCGAGGGTGTGGCCGTCAACCATTCGATCCCCGAGCCGATGTCGCTGATGATCCGCACGCCGGTCGGCAATGTCATCCACACCGGCGACTGGAAGATCGACCACGAGCCCTCGCTCGGCCCCCTGACTGATGAGACGCGGTTCCGCCAGCTCGGCGACGAGGGTGTTCTCGCGCTGATGTGCGATTCCACCAACGCGCTGCGTGACGGCGTTTCGCCCTCCGAAAAGGATGTGTCGGAAAGCCTGCGCAAGATCATCGAAAATGCCGAAGGGCGGGTGGCGATCACCACCTTCTCGTCGAATGTCGGGCGCATCCGCACCGTCGCCGAGGCTGCCGAGGCGGCAGGCCGCGAAGTGCTGCTGCTCGGCAGCTCGCTGAAGCGGGTCGTCGACGTCGCCCAGGATATCGGCCTGATGGAGGGCGTGAAGCCTTTTATCTCCGAGGACGAATATGGCTACATCCCGCGCGATAAGGTCGTCGTCATCCTGACCGGCAGCCAGGGCGAGGCGCGGGCAGCACTTGCCAAACTTTCCCGCGACGAGATGCGCAATGTGGCATTTGCGGCCGGCGATATCGTCGTCTTTTCCTCGCGCTCCATTCCCGGCAACGAGAAGGCGATCCAGGACATCAAGAACGGCCTCGTCGAGCAGGGTGTGCACATCATCACCGATACCGAAGCGCTGGTTCACGTCTCCGGCCATCCGCGCCGCAACGAATTGCAGCGGATGTACGAGTGGACGCGGCCGAAGATCGTCGTGCCGGTGCATGGCGAGGCGACGCATCTGACGGCGCACAAGGAGCTTGCCGAGCAATCCGGCATTGCCCTGGTGCCGCGCGTGCGCAACGGCGATATTCTGCGGCTGGCGCCGGGTCCCGCCGAGGTGATCGGCCAGGCGCCGCATGGCCGCATCTACAAGGACGGTACGCTGATCGGCGATTTCGACGAAATGGGGATCGGCGAGCGCAAGAAGCTTTCCTATGTCGGCCATGTCGCGGTCAGCGTCGTGCTCGACGCCCGCTATGACATCGTCGGTGATCCCGATCTCGTTGCGATCGGCCTGCCGGTCTACGACGTCGAGGGCGAGGAGATGGAAGATACGCTGTTCGAAGCGGCGATCAGCGCCATCGAAAGCATTCCGCGCGCCCGTCGCAAGGATATCGACATGCTGCAGGAGGCCGTGCGCCGGGCCATCCGCTCGGCCGCGAACCAGGTCTGGGGCAAGAAGCCGGTCGTCACCGCCTTCGTCACCAAGATCTGACCATGCTTGGCCGCGTGAACCATGTCGCCATTGCCGTTGCCGATCTGGCCGCGGCAACGGCCGCCTATCGCGACACGCTGGGCGCTGCCGTATCGCAGCCGCAGGCTCTGCCGGAACACGGCGTCACCGTCGTCTTCGTCGAGTTGCCGAATACCAAAGTCGAATTGCTGCAACCGCTCGGCGATACTTCGCCGATCGCAGCCTTCCTCGAAAAGAACCCGTCCGGCGGCATGCATCATATCTGCTACGAGGTGGACGATATCATTCTCGCCCGTGACCGGTTGGTCGAGGCCGGGGCGAGGGTGCTCGGCGACGGCCAGCCGAAAGCCGGCGCGCATGGCAAGCCGGTGCTGTTTCTGCATCCCAAGGATTTCTTCGGCACGCTGATCGAACTCGAACAGGCGTGAGCCCTGCGGCAGAATGCCTCCGAGGCACTCAAGCGCGTCATCCGCTTTGAGTTGGCGGCCATTCCGCCGTATAAGGGCACCTAACTCACAGTGACAGAACGTCTGTCGCCGTCCTGCAAAGCATGTCGCGCAAAAGTGTGCAGCGGTTTTGCGGCAACGACATGCGTAAAACAAAGAGCTAAAGCGCAAGGAGCGAATCTGAAAGATCGCGACGCGCTTTAGCGCGACACCACCGGGAACCACAATGCTCCAGACATTTCTTCAGGGATTTGCCGTCTACTTCATCGTCTGGTGGATGACGCTGTTTGCCGTCCTGCCGATCGGACTGCGCACCCAGGCTGAGGACAATGATGTCGTGTTCGGTACCGTTCCGAGCGCGCCCAGTCGGTTTCGTGCCGCCTTCGTCTTTTCGCTGACGACGCTGATTTCGGCTCTGATCTACGGCCTCTGGTATGTCTGCGACACCTATTTCGGCTGGGGCTTCGATGCCCTTCCACAACTCGGGCCGAGCTTCTACTAAGAGCCAGCTTTTGCCCAAACTTTGGGCAGATGTATATCGTTAAAAAGCGAACTTCGTCACACCAGCGTCATGCGATTGCGGCAAAGAGCTGGCGTAACGGAATGAGGATCATTCCGTTACGGAAGTTGCCCGGATTTTTAAGGTAGGGTGAAGTCGAAAAGCCAAAAAAAAACAAGGCTAAATGCCTTGTTTTAAGTATCGCGTGATCTGTAACCGTTACCGGGGCAGCGACGAGCGCGCCTAAGATCTGATCCTCCCAAGACTTGACCGCGAGTTTGGCAAGAATTTATCTCTCTTGCCTGTTTTGTGAGCTAAAGCTAGCTCAAACATTGGGCTTTGTCATTAGCTTTTTTTGCATTTTTGCTACACTCTAGTAAAATTTTTCTGTTGACAAGATTTTCGTTCAAGTCCTTATAAACACGCGCTTTTTGACGCCCTTCCATTTTTCGGCTGCGAACATGCGCTTCGGGGAGGTTGCCAACGTCCGTTGCGGGTTTCCTTCCTGCCGCGAAGCGGCTATGAACGCTCCCGACATTCACCATTGTCTTTCGATTCCGCTTACGGCGGGATCTCAACTGCTTCGGAATCCGCCATGCGTCTGTCCCGCTATTTCATGCCCATCCTCAAGGAAAACCCCAAGGAGGCGGAAATCGTCTCCCACCGGCTGATGCTGCGCGCCGGCATGATCCGCCAGCAGTCGCAGGGCATCTATTCCTGGCTGCCGCTCGGCAAGCGCGTGCTTGACAAGGTCAACGCCATTATCCGCGACGAGCAGAACCGCGCCGGCGCCATCGAGCTGTCGATGCCGACCCTGCAATCGGCCGAACTCTGGCAGGAGAGCGGCCGCTACGACGCCTACGGCAAGGAGATGCTACGCATCAAGGACCGCCAGGACCGGCCGATGCTCTATGGCCCCACTAACGAGGAGATGGTGACGGATATTTTCCGCTCCTCCGTCAAGTCCTACAAGGACCTGCCGCTCAATCTCTATCACATTCAGCTGAAGTTCCGCGACGAGATCCGCCCGCGCTTCGGCACCATGCGCTCGCGCGAATTCATGATGAAGGACGCCTATTCCTTCGATCTGACGCGCGAAGCGGCGGAGCATTCCTACAACAAGATGTTCGCCGCCTACCTCCGAACGTTCGACCGGCTCGGCCTGCGCGCCATCCCGATGCGCGCCGATACCGGCCCGATCGGCGGCAAGCTCAGCCATGAATTCATCATCCTCGCCGACACCGGCGAATCCGAGGTATTCTGCCACAAGGATTTCGTCGACTTCGATATTCCCGACGACCGCACCGATTTCGACAGCGTCGAGGGTCTGAAGTCGATTTTCGACAAATGGACCTCGCTCTATGCGGCGACCTCGGAAATGCACGACGAGGCGGCCTTCAACGCCGTTCCCGAAGGCGACCGCCTTTCGGCGCGCGGCATCGAGGTCGGCCATATTTTCTATTTCGGCACGAAATATTCCGAGCCGATGGGCGCGAAAGTGCAGGGCCCCGACGGCAAGGAACACTTCGTTCACATGGGTTCCTACGGTATCGGCCCGACACGCCTTGTTCCCGCCATCATCGAAGCCTCGCATGACGACAACGGAATCATCTGGCCGGCATCGGTCGCGCCCTTCGATGTCGTGGTGATCAACATGAAGGCAGGCGATCAAGCCTGCGACGATACCTGCGAGCTGATCTATGCTGCGCTGACCAAGGCCGGCAAGGATGTGCTCTACGACGATACCGACGACCGGGCCGGCACGAAATTCGCGACCGCCGACCTGATCGGCGTGCCCGTCCAGATCATCGCCGGCCCGCGCGCGGTCGCCAACGGCGAAGTTGAGGTGAAGGACCGCAAGACCGGCGTCCGCGAAACGATGACCATCGAAGCGGCGATCAACAGGTTCGTGGCTTAAGGAAACGGAGGCGAAATGGCAGAAGCAGCAGTGGACCGGAGTTCAAAATCCGGCTTGGGTCCGGCTGGCAAGCCATTTTCCACCTTCGAACGCCTCGTGGCGTGGCGCTATCTGCGCGCTCGCCGCAAGGAGGCCTTTATCTCTGTCATCGCCGGCTTCTCCTTTGTCGGCATCATGCTCGGCGTTGCGACGCTGATCATCGTCATGGCGGTGATGAACGGCTTCCGAACCGAGCTCGTCTCGCGCATCCTCGGCATCAACGGCCATATGATCGTCCAGCCGTCCGATGGTCCCTTCACCGATTATCCCGACCTCTCCAGCAGGCTTGCCGCGGTGCCCGGCGTCAAGATGGCGCTGCCGCTGGTGGAAGGTCAGGTGCTTGCCTCCGCTCAGGCGGGCGGCAGCACCGGTGCGCTGGTGCGCGGCGCCCGCGCCGAGGACCTGACCAAGCTGAAGACGATCTCTGGCAATATCAAATCAGGCGATATGGTGGGTTTTGCCTCCGGCCAGGGCGTACTGATCGGCACCGGCATGGCCACCCAGCTCGGCCTGAACGTCGGCGACCTCATCACCCTGACATCCCCGGATGGTGACATTACTCCCATGGGTGTCAGCCCGCGCGTCAAGTCCTACAAGATCTCCGGCCTCTTCGAGATCGGCATGTCGGAATATGATTCCTCGATCATCTTCATGCCGCTCGAGGAAGCGCAGCTTTATTTCAATGCCGAGGGACTGGTGCAGTCGATCGAGCTTTTCGTCGATCACCCCGACGATATCGACACTCTGAGGCCTAAGGTGGAGGAAGCGGCTGGCCGCCAGATCAACCTCACCGACTGGCGCCAGCGCAACCAGACCTTCTTCTCGGCGCTGCAGGTCGAGCGTAACGTCATGTTCATGATCCTGACGCTGATCGTGCTTGTCGCGGCGTTGAACATCATTTCCGGCCTGATCATGCTGGTGAAGGACAAGAGCAGCGATATCGCCATCCTGCGCACGATGGGCGCCAGCGCCGGCGCGATCATGCGCATCTTCTTCATGACCGGGGCGGCGATCGGGATCGTCGGCACCGTTGCCGGCGTGCTGCTCGGCGTCCTCGTCTGCGTCAACATCGAATCCATCCGTCAGTTTTTCTCCTGGGTTTCAGGCACGGTGATCTTCAATCCGCAGGTCTATTTCCTCAGCCAGCTGCCGGCCGAGATGCAGCTCAGCGAAACCATCTCGATCGTCGTCATGGCGCTGACGCTCTCCTTCATCGCGACGATCTTCCCGGCCTGGCGTGCCTCCAGGCTCGATCCTGTGCAGGCCCTGAGATACGAATAAGGAATGCCGCCTTCATGAAACGCAACGTCGTTCTCAAGCTTACGGGGGTCGAGCGCCATTACGGGCAACGCGATACGCTGCTCCCGATCCTCAAGGGTGCGGATTTCTCGCTGTCGAAAGGCGAGATCGTCGCTCTCGTCGCCCCCTCCGGCACCGGCAAGTCGACGCTGCTGCATCTTGCTGGCCTCTTGGAACATCCCGATGGCGGTGAAGTCACCATCAACGGCCATGCCTGCGACGGCCTTTCAGACGAAAAACGTACCGCGATCCGCCGCAGCGAGATCGGCTTCGTCTACCAATTCCATCACCTGCTGCCGGAATTTTCTGCACTCGAGAACATCATGATGCCGCAGCTGATCGCCGGGCTGTCCTGGAAAGAAGCTGGAGAGCGGGCCGGCCAGCTTCTCGATTATATGCGCATCGGCCATCGTGGCGCTCATCGCCCTGGCGAGCTTTCCGGCGGCGAGCAGCAGCGCGTTGCCATCGCCCGTGCCGTCGCCAATGCGCCGAGTTTGCTTCTTGCCGATGAGCCGACCGGCAATCTCGACCCCGAAACGGCAAGTTACGTCTTCGACGCGCTGGAGGCGCTGGTGCGCCAGTCCGGCCTTGCCGCCCTCATCGCCACCCACAATCACGAACTCGCCCGCCGCATGGATCGGCGCGTGACGATCGCCGATGGCAAGGTCGTCGATTTCTAGTGCATGATACCGAAAATGTGAGCGGTTTTCCGATAACATCATGCTCCAATGTATGTCGGCTTGCGATCAGGGGATGACCAGCCCGCCGCGATAGTCGAGCATATAAGCTTTCCGGCCGTCGACCATGATGCATTCATGGCCGCTGAACCGCTCGCAACCGCCTTCGCTGCGGTCGAGATAGCGGCCGAACGCATGATCGAATTCCATTCCGCCGAGAAAGCGCGCCTGCCGATACATGGCTGAAAGTGCCGCCTTGATCACCGTTCCGGCGGCAGCGCCGTCGATGAGATCTGGGGCGACGATCCAACCGAAGTAATTCATCGCCCAGACGGGCTCGCCGGCAAACCACACCACCTCCTGTCCGGCGAAATCGGTGCCGCCGAAATAGCTGTCGAGATAGCGCCAGTCGCCGCGCTCACAGCCGATATCGTGGGCACCCGGCCGGCAGGGTGCGCGCGGCACGCCGCCGCCGACATAGGTCGCAGCCTTCGCCTCCACGACGAATTCGTTCAGCATCGCAATGTCGAGCATGTCGTTCTCCTCTCGGCCGGATGCTGGCAAATATGCTGTGGCATGTAAAGAACAAAAAGAGAACAAAATCTCGGCAAGCGGACTGCCTGGAGAGGAGGTCGGCCGTTTGAGGACCATGTCACGATCTATGGCGGATCGCGAAACAACATGGCTGCCCATCAGATCGCATACCCCGGACCCTTACCGAATCGCGCGCCGCGTCTCGGATTTTCCAAACACAAGAAAGAAGGAAAAGATTCCTGTTGACAACGGAACAAACATCGAACAAATTAAAAACATAACGAGTAAAGGAGAGCCAAATGACTGACATGATCCGTGATATCGCAGCATTCACCTCCATCGCAATGTTCGTTGCCAGCTTCTCGCTCATTGTCAT
Source organism: Rhizobium phaseoli (assembly GCF_010668805.1). GTDB lineage: Bacteria > Pseudomonadota > Alphaproteobacteria > Rhizobiales > Rhizobiaceae > Rhizobium > Rhizobium phaseoli_A. The sequence goes on from NZ_WUFT01000005.1 coordinate 249,209, forward strand.
GGCAATCTAAAGTTTTCAGGGGACCGCATGGCAATCATGCGGTCCGGACGCGGGACTTCTTCTGGACATCATCGCCCTCTATGCCGACAATGCGTCCGATTCATTCGGGTGATTGGGAAGGCATGACATGGCAGATATGGCAAAGGGTTCAACGGATGAAGCGGCCGGCGGCACGCCGGGCTTCATCCACCTGAGGGTCCATTCCGCCTATTCGCTTCTCGAAGGCGCCTTGCCGCTGAAGAAGATCCTTTACAAGGCGACCGGCGACAGCCAGCCGGCAATCGCCATTACCGATACCAACAATCTGTTCGTCGCGCTGGAATTCTCCCAGAAGGCGATGGAGGAGGGCCTGCAGCCGATCATCGGCTGCCAGGTCTCGATCGACATGGAAGACGGGCTGGAAACGGAAAAGCGCGGCGGCCAGCAAGCCCTCGTCAAGCTGCCGTCGATCGTTCTTCTCGCTGCCACCGATGCTGGTTACGAACGGCTCGTCGACGTCGTCAGCCGCGCCTATCTCGGCGGCGAAAACAACCAGGCCATTCATATCAAGGCCTCCTGGCTGGAAGAGGCCGGCACGGAAGGGCTGATCGCCCTGACTGGCGCCCTGACCGGGCCTGTCGACGTGGCGATCAAGGAGGGCCATGCCGCCCAGGCGGAAGTCCGGCTGCTTGCGCTGAAGCGTCTCTTTGGCGACCGGCTCTATGTCGAGCTGCAGCGGCACGGTACCTACGACAAGCGGCACGAGCAGAGGATCGTCGGGCTCGCCTATGCCAACGACCTGCCGCTGGTTGCGACCAACGAGGCCTTCTTTCCCACACGTGACGATTACGACGCCCATGATGCGCTGATGGCGGTCGCCCACAATGCCATCGTCTCCGACGACAGCCGCTTTCGCCTGACCCCGGACCATTACCTGAAGAGCCGGGCCGAGATGGTCAAGCTCTTCGCCGATCTACCGGAAGCGCTGGAAAACACCATCGAGATCGCCAAGCGTTGCTCCTTCGTGCTGAAGACACGAAAGCCGATCCTGCCGCGTTTCACCGGTGCGACCGACGATGCCGAGGAGGCTGAACGCGCCGAGGCGAGCGAACTGCGCCGCCAGGCAGTCGAAGGGCTGGACATGCGGCTTTCGACGCTCGGCATGTCGCCGGGTTACGAGGAAAAAGAATATCGCGAGCGGCTGGATTTCGAACTCAGCGTCATCGAACGCATGCGTTTTCCCGGCTACTTCCTGATCGTTGCCGACTTCATCAAATGGGCCAAGCAGCAGGACATTCCGGTCGGCCCGGGCCGCGGTTCGGGCGCCGGTTCGCTGGTCGCCTACGCCTTGACGATCACCGATGTCGATCCGCTGCGGTTTTCGCTGCTCTTCGAGCGCTTCCTCAATCCCGAACGCGTCTCGATGCCGGACTTCGACATCGACTTCTGCCAGGACCGCCGCGAAGAGGTGATCCGCTACGTTCAGGCCAAGTATGGCCGGGAGCAGGTGGCGCAGATCATCACCTTCGGTTCGCTGCAGGCGCGCGCTGCCCTTCGCGACGTCGGCCGCGTGCTGGAAATGCCCTACGGCCAGGTCGACAAGATCTGCAAACTCGTGCCGAACAATCCGGCCAATCCGACGCCGCTGTCCAAGGCGATCGAGGAGGAGCCGAAGCTGCAGGAAGAGGCGGCCAAGGAGCCGGTCGTCGCCCGCCTGCTCGACATTGCCCAGAAGATCGAGGGGCTTTACCGCCATGCCTCGACGCATGCCGCCGGCATCGTCATCGGCGACCGCCCGCTTTCCAAGCTGGTGCCGATGTATCGCGATCCGCGCTCCGACATGCCGGTCACCCAGTTCAACATGAAATGGGTGGAGCAGGCCGGCCTCGTCAAATTCGACTTTCTCGGCCTGAAGACGCTGACGGTGCTGAAGGTCGCGGTCGATTTCGTCGCCAAGCTCGGCGTCAAGGTCGATCTTGCGGCGATCCCTCTCGACGACAAGAAGACCTACGAGATGCTGTCGCGCGGCGAGACGGTCGGCGTGTTCCAGGTGGAAAGTGCCGGCATGCGCAAGGCGCTGATCGGTATGAAGCCGGACTGCATCGAGGACATCATCGCCCTGGTGGCGCTCTACCGTCCGGGTCCGATGGAGAACATCCCGACCTACAATGCCCGCAAGCACGGTGAAGAAGAGCTGGAATCGATCCATCCGATGATCGACCACCTGCTCAAGGAAACCCAAGGGGTCATCGTCTACCAGGAACAGGTGATGCAGATCGCCCAGGTCCTGTCCGGTTACTCGCTCGGAGAAGCCGACCTTCTGCGCCGCGCCATGGGCAAGAAGATCAAGGCCGAGATGGACCAGCAGCGCGAACGCTTCGTCGTCGGCGCCGTCAAGAACGGCGTATCGAAGCCGCAGGCCGACAATATCTTCGAACTGCTGGCGAAGTTCGCCAATTACGGCTTCAACAAGTCGCATGCCGCCGCCTACGCCATCGTCTCCTATCAGACGGCCTATATGAAGGCGCATTATCCGGTCGAATTCCTCGCCGCCTCGATGACGCTCGACATGTCCAACACCGAAAAGGTCAATGATTTCCGCCAGGATGCCAAGCGGCTCGGCATCGAAGTGATCGCACCCTCGGTGCAGACCTCCTTCCGCCATTTCCAGACCGGCGACAACCGCATCTATTATGCGCTCGCCGCCCTCAAGGGCGTCGGCGAATCCGCCGTCGACCATATCGTCGAGGTGCGTGGCGACAAGCCCTTTGCCGGCATCGAGGATTTCTGCCTGCGCATCGATCCGCGCCAGGTCAATCGCCGCGTGCTCGAAAGCTTGATCTTTGCCGGCGCCTTCGATTGTTTCGGCACCGACCGCGCCCAGCTTTCGGCCGGCCTTGACCGCATCCTCGGTTATGCCCAGCGCGCTCAGGAGAACAAGCTGAGCGGCCAGTCGGATATTTTCGGCAACAGCCTGACTTCTGGGCCTGAAAAAATCTCCCTGCCGCCGTTTTCGCCCTGGCTTGCCTCCGAGCGGCTGCTCAAGGAATTCCAGGTGCTGGGCTTCTATCTCACGGCCCACCCGCTCGATTCCTACAACAACCTCCTGCAGAAGATGCGGGTGCAGACCTTTGCCGAATTTTCCCAGGCGATCAAACAGGGCGCCTTCAATGCGCGCCTCGCCGGCACCGTCATTTCGAAGCAGGAGCGCAAGACCCGCACCGGCAACAAGATGGGCATCATCGTCTTTTCGGATTCGTCCGGCCAGTTCGAGGCGGTGCTGTTTTCGGAAATGCTCAACCAGTATCGCGACATATTGGAGTCGGGAAAATCCTTCGTGCTGACCGCGACCGGCGAGGAGCGGCCGGAGGGCATCGGCCTGCGCATTCAGACGATCCAGTCGCTGGAGGAAAAGTCGCTGCAGATGCAGAAGGCGCTGCGCGTCTATGTCAGAGATTCCGGGCCGCTGAAGATGGTCGCCGGCCATCTCAACGCCAAGGGGGACGGCCTCGTGTCCTTCATCGTCATCAAGGAGGACGGCAAACGCGAGGTGGAAGTGGCGCTGTCGGAGAAATATCGCATCACTCCGGAGATCGCCGCCGCTCTTCGTGCCGCCCCCGGTGTCGTCGATGTCGAGCTTGTCTGATCACCTCGGGTGATGGAGATCACCCCGGGGTGATGGAGATCAACCACGGTGATCGTGATCAACCCCGGGTAATGGTGATGAAATCCGTGCCTTCGCCGGTCTCCCGGCCAAGGCCGGTATCGGAGATCGTCAGCGTCGAGCCGGGCGCGATCAGCGCGTCGATTCTTCGGCGGGTCTCGTCGGGGATCGTGATGCGGGTGAGCGATCGGGCAATCGGCCTGCCGGTGACGATCGAGCTTTCCTGATTGGTGATGCCGATCCGCTTCATCGTCTCGCGCGAGAGACTGTTTTCGAGCGTGATGCCGAGCCAGTCCGCCGTGCCGGCCTTTGCATCGAGTGCATGCAGCGTGAAGAAGTGCGTGCCGAGCGCCAAGCCCGGATCGGCGATGGTCACCGGCGCTTCGAAGATCGGCTTGAACGACCGTCGCACCATGATGACGCCGTTCGGCGGTTCGCCCTTGCCCGTCGCGGCATAGACTTCCCTCAGGAGCACGTCGGAGACCAGGCTCCTGTCACCGGCAAATTCGGCCGGTCGCAGCGTCTTGAAAGTCTTGATCGCCTGCACGGTCGACGGACCGAGCAAGCCGTCCGGATCGCCGGCGGAAAAGCCGAGCTGGTTGAGCAGGGTCTGGATGTCGATGACCGTCTCGCGTAGCGTGCGGCGGGTGATCAGCATGCTGATCGGCTCGGACGGCGGCGGGGGTTCGCGCGCGGCAAGCGGCGGCGCTGCCGGCATCGGCATGGCCGCCGTATCGTTCATCGCCACCTGCACCGGTGTCCCAGGACTGTCAGGCATCGAGGGCCGCAATTCGACATCCGAAAGCAGCAGCATCGGCGCCGGCGCTTCCGGATGGAAAAGGGTCGGATGGTCGATCGGCTGCGGCACCACTTCGCCGTCGCTGATGATGACGGGAATGCCCGGCTCGGTCATCCCGTAGAGCATCTTTGCAAAGGCGCCCGGCATGCGCACGCAGCCATGTGAGGCCGGATAACGCGGCACGGAATTCGATTCGTGCAGCGCAATGCCGGACCAGGTCAGTCTTTGCATGAACGGCATCGGCGCCGCCGAATAGAGATTGGATTCGTGGTATTTCTGCTTCTCGAGCACCGAGAAGATGCCGCTCGGCGTCGTGTGCCCGTCCTTGCCGGTCGAGACCTTCGAGGTCGCGACGACCTCGGTACCGTCATAGACCGCAAGCGACTGCCTGTCCTTCGAGACGATGATCTGCAGCGTGCGCGCATCTGCGGCAAAGGCAGGGTGCACGAGTGCGGTGGCCGACAGCAAGCCGAGGCCGAAGACGAGACGCGAGAACATGATACCCAACCATACGCAATACTTGCAGGGCACATTATGGGACGAAGTTTAAGGAAGATTTTATAGGCCGAGCGGCGCTCGCGGCTCACGCTTTAGTGATCTCGCTTACCGCTGCCGAATGTGTAGCCGGTCTCGACGGTGTTCTTGCCGAACTTGTCGCGCAGCTTGTCCATCGCCGCTTCGGCCGCCGCTCGCCGGCCGGAGTGCCGGTCGATGAGATCGGGCGGATCGGCGCGCGCGGCATCGCCGAGATCGCTGACGCCGATGCCGATCAATCGGAACTTCGTGCCGTCAGTCTCTTTTTCGAGAAGCTCGAGCCCGGTGCGGAAGATCTTGTCGGCAAGCTGGGTCGGGTCTTCGAGCTTGCGGTTGCGGGTGCGCGATTTGAAATCGGCGCTCTTCATCTTCAGGACCACGGTCTGGCCGGCAATGCCGCTTTTCTTCAGCCGCCAGGAGATCTTTTCGGAGAGGTTGTGCAGGATCGGCACCAGATCGTCATAACGCCAGATGTCGTCGAAGAAGGTCGTCTCGGACGAAACGCTCTTGGCCGCATCGTTGAGATGCACTTCACGGTCGTCGATCCCGCGCGACAGCCGGGCGAGCCGCTGGCCGATGCTGCCGTAGCGGCGCATTAGATCGGTCTCCTCCATCTGCTGCAACTGGCCGATGGTGCGGATGCCGTCCGCCTCCAGCGTCGCCGCAAAGGCCTTGCCGACGCCCCAGATGGTTGTGACGGCGCGCGGCGCCAGGAACTCGACCGCTTCCTCACGGCCGATGACGGAAAAGCCGCGCGGCTTGTTCAGGTCGGAGGCAACCTTGGCGAGAAATTTGCAATAGGAAAGCCCGACCGAAACGCTGATGCCGATTTCCTTTTCGACCCGGCGGGCGAATTTGGCGAGGGTGCGCGCCGGCGGATCGTGATGCAGCCTCTCGGTGCCGCCAAGCTCGAGGAAGGCCTCGTCGATCGACAGCGGCTGCACCAGCGGCGTCAGATCCTGCATCATGGCGCGAACCTGGCGCCCGACCCGGACATATTTCTCCATGTCGGGCCGGATGACGATCGCTTCGGGGCATGCTTCCAGCGCCTTGAACATCGGCATCGCCGAACGCACGCCGTGGATGCGGGCGATATAGCAGGCGGTGGAGACGACGCCGCGTTTGCCGCCGCCGATGATCACCGGCTTATCCGCAAGTTCCGGATTGTCGCGTTTCTCGACGGCCGCGTAGAAGGCGTCGCAATCGATATGCGCGAGCGTTAATGCGTAGAGTTCGCGATGGCGCACCAGGCGGGGGCTGCCGCAGGAAACGCAACGGCGCGCCTCGCCCTTCTGCTCGGCAAGGCAGTCGCGACAGAAGCCGGGTGTCTTGTCGGGCGTGGACGTCATCATGAGAACAAAGATTGAACGCCGCGACATTACGCCCTAAACTTCCGAGTCTCAAGAGAGGCGGGAGCTTTGCCTTTGGATAACGATCTTCGTTTCGAGCCGGTAACGCCAGAACGCTGGGGAGACTTCGAAATCCTGTTCGGGCCACAGGGTGCCTTCTATAATTGCTGGTGCGTCGCGCTGCGCCTGCCGCATGCGATCAGAACGAAGATGACGGCCGAGGCGCGCAAGGCGCATATGCAGGACCGGATCAAGGCGGGGCCGCCGCCGGGTATTCTCTGTTATGCGGACGGCGCGCCGGTTGCCTGGGTGCAGGTCGGACCGCGCCATGACGTGCCGCAGTTCAATTCGCCGCGCACCGTCTCGCGGCCGCTGGAGGAGGGCGATGCGCATGATCCGTCCATCTGGGCCGTCAGCTGCTTCTTCCTGCTGCCCGGGCTGCGCGGCAAGGGACTGAGCCATCGCCTGCTTTCCCTTGCGATCGAGCATGCGCGGCGCCAGGGGGCACGGCTGCTCGAAGCCTGTCCGATCGATCATGTGAAGCAGTCGAAATCCGTCACTCTCTGCATCGGCTCGTCGGCGATCTTCGATGCGGCCGGTTTCGAGACAGTGGCACGGCGCAAGGACGGCCGTCCGCTCATGCGGCTGGAACTGCGCTCATGAGAGCACCGGAAAGAAATGCGCCGCGATCAATTCGGCCGTGTGCGTCCAGTCGGTAGCGCGGGTGATATCGGCGGCGGCGGCCGGTGCAAAACGATGGACGGGCGAGTTCGGCATCAGATGAATCAGCAGGCAATCGGCGACGTGATCCCTGACGGAATGCAGATTGCGCGCCATATCATCGATAAAGACGACGGGAAGGGAGCGGCTGGCATGCAAGGCGTGAACGATCGGCCCCTTCGGCTGCTCGGTGGCAAGCAGCGGAAAGAGCAGACCCACCCTATCGAGCAGGCGGCGGCGCTGATCCTGGAACCGCGGCTGCATCGCCGTCAGGAACAGCACGTCGGCCTCCTCAGAAAGTCGCTCGAGCGTTTCGACGACGCGGTCGAGCGGCGTCTGCCACAGCTCCTGCGCCTCGAAGAATTCCTCGATCAGCCGGCTGACCTGCGAATCCTCGATCTCCGCGCCGTCCGCCTGCGACACGATGTTGCCGTGAAGCTTAAACGATCGCGGCAGAAACGCGTGCCCCCGGCTCTGAAGGAAAAGCTGGAAGGGGCCGATGAACTGCAGCACGACATCGTCGACGTCGCAGACGATCAACGGCCGTTCACCGAGGCGGATATGCGAGACATCGAGGTCCGGAGTGCAGGCCACGGTCAGTATTCTCCGGAATCGAGACCGGGCGAGGAAAAATGCCGCCAGGCGGCGGTCACCGTCTCCGGGCTGATGCCGCTCGCAGCGCAGAAGGCCATCGCCGTCGGCTCGTGGTTCATCAGGAAATCCATCATTCCGGCAAGGAATCCCGGATCGTCGACGGCGCTGCGCACCTGGCCGGGCGCGACACCCGTCAGGGCGAGGAATCGGCCGAACATGTCGGGATCGTCGGCGAGCCAGCCGAGCACGGCGATCGCGGTTGCGTGCGGGTCGGCGGCCTGTTGTTTCGAAGTCTTGAAGTTGCTTTGCATTTCGAGGGGTAAGTTACCTTTTCTTCAACCAAATACCGCTAGCGTGCGCTATCGGTTTCACGGAGCCATAGTCCGCATGTGCCTTTCTCATGGGACGAACGGCTGCGCGAACGGACGTAGGGACAGCTTGTCATGCCCAAACAGGTGATGATTGTAGAAGATAACGAGCTCAACATGAAGCTCTTTCGCGACCTCATCGAGGCGTCCGGATACACGACGATCCAGACCAGAAATGGCATGGAGGCGCTCGATCTGGCGCGCAAGCATCGCCCCGACCTCATCCTGATGGATATTCAGCTCCCCGAGGTTTCCGGCCTGGAAGTCACGAAATGGCTGAAGGAAGACGACGAGCTGCACGTCATTCCCGTCATTGCCGTCACGGCATTCGCGATGAAGGGCGACGAGGAGCGGATCCGCCAGGGCGGCTGTGAGGCCTATGTTTCCAAGCCGATCTCGGTTCCGAAATTCATCGAGACGATCAAGACCTATCTGGGCGATGCCTGACGCATCGGAAAGACACCTATGACTGCGCGAATACTGGTGGTGGACGATATTCCGGCCAATGTGAAGCTGCTCGAAGCGCGGCTGCTCGCGGAGTATTTCGACGTCATGACCGCGGCCGACGGCTACACGGCGCTGGCGATCTGCGAGCGCAACCAGGTCGATCTCATTCTGCTTGATATCATGATGCCCGGCATCGATGGTTTCGAGGTCTGCGAGCGGCTGAAGGCCAGCCAGAAGACCGCGCATATTCCTGTCGTCATGGTCACCGCGCTCGACCAGCCGGCCGACCGCGTTCGCGGCCTGAAGGCTGGCGCCGACGACTTCCTCACCAAGCCGGTCAACGATCTGCAGCTGATCTCACGGGTGAAGAGCCTGCTGCGGTTGAAGACGTTGAGCGACGAGCTGCGCATTCGCGCAGACACCGCCCATACGATGGGCATCGACGACCTCACACGGGCAGTCGAGGGCCGCGCCGACGAGACCGCTCAGGTCCTGCTCGTCGACGGCCGCGCCAATTCGCAGGAGCGCCTTATCAGGGCGCTGAAGCCCGTTGCCGACGTGCTTGCCCTCTCAGATCCGCAGGCCGCCCTCTTTGAGGCGGCTGAAAGCGCGTTCGATCTCGTCATCGTTAACGCCAATTTCGACGATTACGATCCGCTTCGCCTCTGCTCGCAGCTGCGCTCGCTGGAGCGCACGCGCTTCCTGCCGATCCTGATCATCACCGAGCAGGGCGCTGACGAGATGGTCGTGCGCGCGCTCGATCTCGGCGTTAACGACTACATCATCCGCCCGGTCGATCCCAACGAGCTGGTTGCCCGCAGCCTGACGCAGATCCGCCGCAAGCGCTACAACGACCGTCTGCGCGCCAGCGTCAAGCAGACGATCGAGCTTGCGGTCACCGATCCGCTGACCGGCCTCTATAACCGGCGCTATCTCGACAATCATTTGAACGTGCTCTTCAATCGTTCAATGGCGCGCGGCCGGCCGCTTTCGGTGCTGATCACCGACATCGATCGCTTCAAGCAGGTCAACGACACCTATGGCCATGACGGCGGCGACGAAGTGCTGCGGGAATTTGCAAACCGCGTCCGTTCGACCATTCGCGGCGCCGATCTCGCCTGCCGCTACGGCGGGGAGGAGTTCGTCGTTGTCATGCCCGACACCTCGCCTGAGGTAGCCGCCGCTGTCGCCGAGCGCCTGCGCACAGCGATCGAAAGCGCTCCCTTCATGCTGAAACACGCCGGCGAGGCGCTGAACGTCACCGCGTCCTTCGGCATCGCCTCGCGTATTGCAGCGGTGCTGACCCCGGACCAGCTGATGAAACAGGCCGATCTGGCGCTTTATGAGGCCAAGAACACCGGCCGCAACCGCGTTGTCGCCGCAGCTGCCTGACGAATCATCTGTCGCCTTCTGTGCCGTTTACGGGTTTTCCACAGTGGTAAGCGAATTATTACCGATCTTTAATGCCCGGCCGCTGAGCGTGGGGTGAATATTTTGCAGGCAAATAGCCCAAAAATGGATCTCCGGCTTTGCGGCGGATGTGACGCTGGCCGATAGTCTTGAAGGCGGCCGGCCATAGCTAAAAATGGAATGGGGACTATAAAAAATGCCGCCTGCCGATAGGGTGAAATAAAGCGCGACCGCACCTTCTCACCTAAGGGGAGGGGATGGGTAAGTTATTAGGTTATATTGTCGAATTTCTTCGACGGGTGGATACTTACGCTTCGAGCCCAAGCAGAGCCGACAAATCTTTGTATGCACCAAAACTGGACTTTTAACCATAGAATCAAGTCCGCAAAAATCATCATTAAGAATTTGTTGATTTTCTTTCATTTTTGCGCAAATTATCGGCTCATAAGAGAAGCGCTCCCGTTGAGGAGTTGTCGATACCCCATGATGCTCAGGTCCGCCGCATCTCCTGGGTCGTGGGGTCGGTCGGCTAGTAGGCAAGTTACAGCGGTTCCTCGTGCCGTTTTGCATGCTGGTCGACCCCCTTTCAAGAAAACGCCGCCACTTCCCGAAGATGGAAGGGCGGCGTTTTTCTGTTTGCGCTATCATCTCTAGACGCGATCATCCGGACAACAAAAAACGCGCAACCCGAGGGCGCGCGCTTTTTTTGAAATCCTGAGATCAAGTGATTACTTGATCTTGGTTTCCTTGAACTCGACGTGCTTCCGTGCAACCGGGTCGTACTTCGTCTTCGTCATCTTGTCCGTCATCGTACGGCTGTTCTTCGTCGTGACGTAGAAGAAACCGGTGTCGGCTGTCGACAGCAGCTTGATCTTGATTGTTGTAGCCTTGGCCATGGTCGTCCTGCCTTTAAGGAAAATGAAAGCCGTGGAAACCGGATGGGCTCCACGGCAAATTCTGGCGCGAAACTACGAATCTCGCCCGAAAAGTCAAGTCCGTTTTCGAATGAACATCAGTCTGATGCCGGAAAGTAGGGCGTAAAGCCCGAAGAACGCGGCAATCGCCCAGGCAAAACCGTTATTTCCAGCGACGTCGATCGCTGCGCCGATCGCCTGCGGTCCGGCCACGGTTCCCATCGCATAACAGAAGATGAAGGCGGCATTGGCCGCCGCAAGGTCGGAGCCCGTCAGCCGCGAGCCGAGATGGCTGAGCCCGACCGTATAGAGGCCGGAGACGCAGCCGCCCCAGAAAAGCAGCAGCCCGGCCATCAGCAGCCAGTTGTCGAGCAGCAGCGGCAACATCATCGCGCCGACGAACCCCATCAGTGCCATGCCGGCCAGAAGCGGCCGCTTATCGGCGATGCGGTCGGAGAGCAGGCCGAGCGGGATCTGAAAGATGACGTTGCCGACGCCCATCATGGTGAGCAGAAGTGCCGCCTGCGATTCGGAAAAATGCGCGCGCACGGCAAAAATCGGGAAAAGCGACAGGCCGCCCGCTTCGACCGCGCCGAAGATGAAGACCGCCGCCGTCGCCGTCGGCACCAGGAAAACGTAGCGCATGAAATGCAATTCCGGTTTTTCCTCGAGCACCGGGCTTTCGTCGCGGGCGATGAAGATCGGAATGGCGGCCAGCAGAATGGCGCAGGCGCCGATCAGGAAGGGGAAGATGCCGTCGCTGCCGAGGATCGAAAACAGCAGCGGCCCGGCCGCGAAGCCGAGGGAAAGCACGGTCGCATAGATGCCGAGCACGAAGCCGCGTTTGGAAGGCGGCGAAGCGGCATTGATCCAGAATTCGGAGAGGATGAACAGCGTCGTCGTCGCGCCATGGAAAGCGAAACGCAGGGGAAACCACATCCAAAAATCCTGGGCATAATAAAAACCGAGCGCGCTCAGCGCCGAAATCAGCACGGCCCAGAGCATTGTCGGCGCAACGCCGTATTTATGGGCGAGCCTGGTGGTGATCGGCGCGGCGGCCATAGCCGCAACCCCGGCCATTGCGGTGTTGAGCCCGATCAGGGTGGACGAGATGCCGCGTTTTTCGAGGATGATGCTGAGAAGCGGAAGTCCGAGGCCGATTGCTATGCCAACGGCAGAAATGGACGAGATGGCTGCCACCAGAGAAGGCCAATGGATTTCTTCGACATCGCCCGGTGTGCCGTTTCTCGGCTGAGACATTTATCCATCCTTAGAAAGCTACGCGCGCGAATCGGCCGGTCACCTCAAACAGACAGACACAGACGTGCCAAATCCGGGTGACGGGCAGCGTTTCGCAATATGTCCGATGTGAGTGACCACCTGCGGAATGTAAAGCCTGTTCAGACAAGAAAAGCTTACCATGTCAAATCGTTGAGGATCGTCGGCCGCCGCGTTCGGGTGGTGATCAGTGGAGCGCTGGCACTACACGTCAAATATGTCTGGAAGGTGAAGGCGCTAATCCGCCCGCTCGGGGATGTCATAATCGTCGGAACCGTCACCCTCTCCACCGAAACCGTGCATGCGCAACGCCCATTGCAGGCCGATGACGCCGCCCTTGATCGGCTGGATCGAGGCAAGCGCGGTGATGACGGTGATCGGCGCCCAGATGGCAAGATGCACCCAGACCGGCAGCACGAAGGTCATGTCGGTCAGCATATAGCCGCCGACCACGACGTGACCGACAATCAGGATGACGATATAGGGCGGCAGGTCGTCGGCGCGTTGGTGATGCATCGCCTCGCCGCAGGCGGCGCAATGATCGACCGGTTTCAGGAAGGCGCGAAAGAGCTTGCCATTGCCACAGGCCGGGCAGCGGTTCATCAGCCCCCGCATGATGGAGCGTAGAACCGGGCGCTCAGCCTCGGGCGTATCCCCGTAGCGCACGGCCGGATCGGTCGGTGTGCTCATCGCATGTTCCTCTTTCAGGCCGAAACATCGCCGCGCGCAAATTCAACGGCTGGAACGTCCTAGGCGCGTCTGACTAGACGCACGGGCTCTAATGGCGCCCGCGCGGCGGTCTCGTTCCGGGCTTCTTGCGGACCTGGCCCCTGTCGCGGCGGCCCGCCTTGTGGAAGGAGCGTACCGCCGTCGGCATTTCGCGCCCTTCGCTGACCATTTCGAAACGCAGCGCGCCGGCGAGCGGGATCGCTTCGGCAAGCTTCACCGTGATGCTGTCGCCAAGCCGATAGCCGAGCTCCGTCCGTTCACCCGAGAGCGCCTGATGCGCCTCGTCATAGATGAAATAATCGGTTCCAAGCGTCGATATGGGGACGAAACCGTCGGCGCCATAGTCCGGCAGAACGACAAAAAGCCCCGATTTCGTCACACCCGATACCCGTCCGGCAAATTCCTCGCCGACGCGGCCGCTGAGATGGTGGGCGATCAGCCGGTCGACCGTCTCACGCTCGGCTGCCATGGCGCGGCGCTCGAAGGTCGAGATTTCGGCGGCGATATCGTCGAGCGCCGCCTCTTCCTCGGGCGTGATGCCGCCTTCACCGAAGCCCAGCGAGCCGACGAGGGCGCGATGCACGATGAGATCGGCGTAACGGCGGATCGGTGAGGTGAAATGCGCGTATTTCATCAGGTTGAGGCCGAAGTGGCCGATATTCTCCGGGCCGTAGATCGCCTGGCTCTGCGAACGCAGCACCATCTCGCTGACCATGGTCTGGTGGGGCGTGCCGTCGGCCTTCGCCAGGATGCCGTTGAAGTTGTTGGCGCGCATGTTGCCACCCTTGGCAAGCGAGATGCCGAGCGTGGCCAGGAACTCGCGCAGGATTTCCTGCTTGGCAAGCGTCGGGCCGTCATGGATGCGGTAGATCAGCGGCTGGCGTGCCTTTTCCAGCGTCTCGGCGGCGCAGACGTTTGCCTGGATCATCATCTCTTCGATCAGCTTGTGCGCGTCGAGGCGCGGCGGCACGACGACCCGGTCGACCGTGCCGTCGGGCTTCAGCAGGATCCTGCGCTCCGGCATGTCGAGTTCCAGCGGCTGGCGCCGGTCGCGCCCGCGCTTCATCACCTCATAGGCGTGCCAGAGCGGCTTCAGGATCGGCTCGAGCATCGGTCCGGTCTGATCGTCCGGCTTGCCGTCGATCGCCGCCTGCGCCTGCTGGTAGGACAGCTTGGCCGCGCTCTTCATCATGATGCGATAGAAGGTGTGGCCGATTTTGCGTCCTTCTCCGGAAAAGCTCATGCGCACGGCAAGCGCCGGGCGATCGACGCCTTCCTTCAGCGAGCAGAGATCGTTGGAGATGCGCTCCGGCAGCATCGGCACGACGCGATCCGGGAAATAGACAGAGTTGCCGCGTTTCAGCGCCTCGCGGTCGAGCGCCGACTTGGAGCGGACATACCAGGAGACATCGGCAATCGCCACGGTGACGACGACGCCGCCGGGATTGTCGGGCGAGGGGTCGAGTTCGGCATAGACGGCGTCGTCATGGTCCTTGGCGTCGGCCGGGTCGATGGTGATCAGCGGCACGTCGCGCCAATCCTCGCGATGCGACATCGTGGCGGGTTTTGCGGCGTTCGCCTCGTCAACGACGGCGGGCGGGAACACGTGCGGGATGCCATGCGCATGAATGGCGATCATCGAGATCGCCTTTTCCGAGCCGACGGAGCCGACGACGGAAAGCACCTTGGCGCGCGGCAGGCCGAGACGGCCGAGGCGGGCGATTTCGACTTCGACCAGGTCGCCGTCCGTGGCGCCGCCGGTGAAGTCTGGATCGATCACCATCTCCTCGCCACGCCGCTCGATCGGCAGCAGCCGACCGCCGCCGCCAGGCGCCGTGCGGAAAACGCCCATCGAGGCGCCGCGACGCTTGTCGATCACTTTGATGATCCGCGCCGTATAGGCCGGCCCGCCGCGATCGACGGCCGGGAAGATCTTCGCCAGGATGCGGTCGCCGAGGCCGGCGACAGGCGCCTTGCCCTTGCCCTGGCGGCCTGCGGGCGATTGCTGGCGGATGGCGACGGCAGGTGCGACACCCTGATCCTCAGGCCATTCCGCCGGACGGCCGATCAGATCGCCATCCTTGTCACGCGTGGTGATATCGAGAACGGTGACCGGCGGCAACGCACCCGGACGGATCAGCGACTTGCGGTTCTTCTGCAGCATGCCTTCCTGCTCGAGCTCCTGCAGCAGGTGCTTGAGATCGACGCGGTTGTCGCCTTTCAGGCCGAAAGCCTTGGCGAGCTCGCGTTTGGAGGCCTTTTGCGGATGATCGGCGATGAAGCGCAGGATCACCTCGCGCGAGGGCAGCGCGCCGTGGACGATGTTCAGCGGCTCGACGGCGGGAGCATCCTTGCCGGCACGGCCGAGCTTGCCCGGGCGCTTGCCCGCAGGGTTCGTTCTGTCGCGCGGTGTCCTGCTCACGTCAGCTCTTTTTCGATTTCGCGGGCGCTTTCGCCTTCGTTGTCTTCGGCTTGGCCGCCGTCTTGGTGGCCTTGGCTTCGGCTGCCGCCGCCTTCGGCTTGGCTTTCGCCTTGGTGGTTTTGCCAGCAGGCGCCTTGCCGGCCTTCTCGGCGATCAGCACGAGCGCCTCCTCGACGGTGATCGCCTGCGGATCCTTGCCCTTCGGCAGGGTGGCGTTGACCTTGCCCCAGTTGACGTAAGGGCCGTATTTGCCGTCACGAACGGTGATCGCGCCGCCGTCGGGATGATCGCCGAGTGTCTTCAGCGCCGCCGGCGTGCCACGCGAACCGCGGCCCGGTGGCTGGTTCGCCTTTTCGGCAATGACAGTCACGGCGCGGTTGAGGCCGACCGAGAACACGTCCTCGATGGTTTCCAGATTGGCATAGGAGCCGTCATGCAGCAGGAACGGCCCATAGCGGCCGATGCCTGACGAGATCATCTTGCCGGATTCCGGATGTTTGCCGATGTCGCGCGGCAGCGAAATCAAAGCCATCGCCTTTTCATAGTCGATGTCTTCGGGCTTCCAGCCCTTCGGCAACGAGGCGCGCTTGGCTTCCTTGCCGTCGCCGCGCTGGATATAGGGGCCGAAGCGGCCGGAACGCAGCGTCAGTTCCTCGCCGGTCGTCGGATCGGTGCCGAGGTTCTTCGGCTCGTTCAATCCGGCACCATCCGCTTCCCCGCCGTTTTCGGAGGAGAGCTGGCGGGTGTAATTGCATTCCGGATAGTTCGAGCAGCCGACGAAGGCGCCGTATTTGCCGAGCTTCAGCGACAGGTTGCCGGTGCCGCAGACCTGACAGATCCTCGGATCGCTGCCGTCCTCCCGCTTCGGGAAGACCAGGGGTGCCAGCGACTCGTTCAGCGAATCCAGCACATTGGTGACGCGCAATTCCTTGGTGTCTTCGATCTGCGCGAAGAAATCCTTCCAGAAATCGCGCAGCACCTGCTTCCAGTTCAGCTCGCCGGCGGAAATCCGGTCGAGCTTTTCCTCAAGGTCGGCGGTGAAGTCGTATTCGACATATTTGGTGAAGAAGCTTTCAAGGAAAGCCGTCACCAGCCGGCCCTTGGCCTGCGGGATCAGCTTGCGCTTGTCGATCGTCACATAGTCGCGGTCGCGCAGTGTCGCCAGCGTCGCCGCATAGGTGGACGGGCGGCCGATGCCGAGTTCTTCCATCTTCTTGATCAGCGAGGCTTCCGAATAGCGCGGCGGCGGCTCGGTGAAATGCTGTGTCGAATTGATCTTCTGCTTGGCGAGCGTCTCGCGCGCATTGATCTCCGGCAGGCGGCCATCCTCGTCGCCGTCGTCACTCTGCTCGCCGTCTTCCTTCTGGTCGGTATAGGCGGCGATGAAGCCATCGAAGCGGATGACCGAGCCGACAGCGCGAAGGCCGGCTTTCTCGCCCTTGTTGTCGGCAGTGATTTCAGCCGTCGTGCGTTCGATCTCGGCCGAGGCCATCTGGCTGGCGATGCCGCGCTTCCAGATCAGGTCGTAGAGCCGGATCTGGTCGGCATCGAGGAATTGTCGCACGCGGTCGGGCGAGCGGTAGAAATCGGTCGGACGGATCGCCTCGTGCGCCTCCTGGGCGTTCTTGGCCTTGGTGGAATAGAAGCGCGGCTTCTCAGGCATGTAGCGCTCGCCGAACTGGTCGACGATGGCGCTGCGCGCCGCATCGATCGCCTCCGGTGCCATCTGCACGCCGTCGGTTCGCATATAGGTGATCAGACCGACCGTCTCGCCGCCGATATCGACGCCCTCATAAAGCTTCTGGGCGATCTGCATGGTGCGCGAGGCGGAGAAGCCGAGATTGGAGGAGGCAGCCTGCTGCAGCGTTGAGGTCGTAAACGGCGGTCCCGGGTTGCGCTTGACCGGCTTGGCCTCGACCGTGTCGACGACATAGCTCGCACCGTCGAGCAACGCCTTCAGCCGGCCCGCATCTTCGCCGTTGCCGATCGCGCGCGGCTGCAGCCGTTTGCCGTTTGCCGAAACCAGCCTTGCCTCGAAATCATCGCCGCGCGGCGTCTTCAAAAGCGCCGAGATGTTCCAGTATTCTTCCGAAATGAAGCGCTCGATCTCGGATTCGCGGTCGCAGACCAGGCGAAGCGACACAGACTGGACTCGGCCGGCGGAACGCGCGCCGGGCAGCTTGCGCCACAGGACCGGCGAAAGATTGAAGCCGACGAGATAGTCGAGTGCGCGGCGCGCGAGATAGGCATCGACCAGCGGCACGTCGATGTCGCGCGGATCGGCCATCGCGTCGAGAACCGCCTTCTTGGTGATGGCGTTGAAGACGACGCGCTTGACCGGCTTTCCGTTCAGCACGCGCTTCTTGTTCAGCATGTCGAGAACGTGCCAGGAAATCGCTTCGCCTTCGCGATCCGGGTCGGTCGCGAGAAAAAGGCCGTCGGAGGATTTCACCGCGTCGGCGATGTCCTTCATCCGCTTGGCCGAGGCGGCATCGACCTCCCACAGCATTTCGAAATCCTGATCGGGGAGGACCGAGCCATCCTTGGCAGGCAGATCGCGCACATGGCCGAAGGAGGCGAGCACTTTGTATCCCGGACCCAGATACTTGTTGATCGTCTTGGCCTTGGCAGGCGATTCCACCACTACAACATTCATGATGATTCTCTAAAAAGGAAACGACGCCAGCATTTAAGCCAGCGCAACACACACCGCAACATGGATGCCCGGCCCTCCGACATGGACAGGGAAATCGCTGCGGTCAAGGGGTTTGCTACAATTTTAGCTCTTGCATCCGTTGCAGCCCACGGAGGATTGCCAGGAAAATACAATTTCAGATAGGTTGTCGATCGTTTTCGGCATGGTTTCGCCATTCTCAACGCCGCGCTCGGATACCGCGCGAAACTCAATCGGTAAGCGAGACGAGACCGCCCTGATGCCGATGCAGCCTGCCTGAGATGTCGAGTTCCAGAAGGATGAGATAGACCGCGGATGCCGACAGGCCGGTATGGCGGATGACGTCGTCGATCTCGACCGGGGTTGGTCCGAGCGCTTCGATGATGCGGGCCCGGTCTGAATCGCCGGGCGGCATCGTCATCGCCTTGCCGTCAGCTGCCGGCTGCTCGGCCATCGATGACGGGAACAACTCGAATTGCGTAAGCGGCGCCAAAGCCTCGACCACATCGGCAGGTGTGGTGACGATCGAAGCCCCGTCCTTCAGCAGGCCGTTGGTGCCGTGGCAGCGCGGATCGAGCGGTGAGCCGGGCACGGCAAACACCAGGCGGCCGAACTCGCCGGCAAGCCGTGCGGTGATCAGCGAGCCTGAGCGCGTTGCCGCTTCGACGACCACCAGGCCGAGCGCGATGCCGGCGATCAATCGGTTTCGGCGCGGGAAATCGCGGGCGCGCGGTTCCCAGCCGAACGGCATTTCGCTGACCGCCAGACCGTTGCCACCGGTTATCTCCTCGAGCAGGCCGATATTCTCCGGCGGGTAGGGCTGGTCGAGACCGCCGGCAAGCGCTGCGATCGTGCCTGTGTCGAGGCTTGCCCGATGCGCTGCCGTGTCGATGCCGCGCGCCAGGCCGGACACCACGGTATAACCGGCTCGGCCGCAGTCGCGCGCCACCATCGCCGCGAATTTCGCGCCGGCGATCGAGGCGTTGCGGGAGCCGACGATGCCGACGGCTGGTGGTTTGGCGGCGGCAAGAGCGCCCTTGACGGCAAGCAGCGGTGGCGCGCCGTCGATCTGCTTCAGCGCCTGCGGATAGTCCGGTTCGCCGATGCCGACGAAGCGCGCGCCGAAACGACGAGCGGCCTCCAATTCCCGATGTGCCTCAGCCTCGCTGGCAATGCGGATCGCGCGCGTGGCGCCACCGCGCGCCGAAAGCTCCGGCAGTGCCGCAAGCGCTGCTTCGGCCGAACCGAAATGATTGATCAGGTCGCGAAAGGTCGCCGGACCGATATTGTCGGAACGGATGAGGCGCAGCCAGGCGATGCGTTGCCGTTCGCTGAGCACAGTGCCTTTTGGTCCCGCGCTCAGCGCATCCATTATCCCTTTGCCCCGATCTTGCTTTCCGTGCCGTCCATCAGGCGGGAAATATTCGCCCTGTGCTTCCAGTAGGAAATCAGCGTCATGATCGCCATGACGGCGGCAACCTTTTCGCTTCCGAATATCCACAACGCAACCGGAACGACAAGCATGGCAACCAGCGCCGATAGCGACGAGTAGCGGCTGGTGAAGGCGACCGCCAGCCAGACGGCGGCGAAGAGCACCACCATGATCGGCGCGACGCCGAGCAGGGTGCCGATATAGGTGGCGACACCCTTGCCGCCCTTGAAGCCGATCCACACCGGGAAGAGATGGCCGATGAAGGCGAAAAAGCCGGCGATGATCGCCGCCTCTTGACCGAAGAAATAACCGACGATCCAGGCCGCGGCCGATGCCTTCAGCGCATCGAGCAGCAGCGTTGCCGCCGCGAGCTTGCGATTTCCGGTCCTCAGCACATTGGTCGCGCCGATATTGCCGGAGCCGATGCTGCGCACGTCGCCGAGGCCGGCCGCGCGCGTCAGGATCAGGCCGAAAGGAATGGAGCCGAAGAGATAGCCGATGACGACGGCGGCAAGCGCGACCGGCAGGGTGATCTGCCATGACATGAGATTGGATAACATATGCCGCCTCAGCCCCTCCGTGGCGTATCAGTCCAGCCTTTTCTAGAGTGCGTGGACAAGCTTTCCCGAGACATAGGTCGAGACGGCCCGCCCGCTGAAGCGCGCATCTTCGAACGGCGTATTCTTCGAGCGGGAGAGAAGCATGTCTTTGGCGACAAGCCAAGGCTCATCGAGATCGATCAGCGCGATATCGGCCGCAGCACCCGGCTTCAGCGTGCCGGCGGCGAGACCGAAAATCTGCGCG
The DNA here is from genome assembly GCF_010668805.1 of Rhizobium phaseoli. Taxonomy (GTDB): domain Bacteria; phylum Pseudomonadota; class Alphaproteobacteria; order Rhizobiales; family Rhizobiaceae; genus Rhizobium; species Rhizobium phaseoli_A. The sequence continues at coordinate 269,326 of NZ_WUFT01000005.1, forward strand.
GGGCGGGTGGACATGGCGTCGATCAGGCGCATCAGACTCACCTGACCGCCATGGTGAAGCCTGAGCGCCGCCGCCAGCATGGTTTCAAGGCCGATCGCGCCGTCTTCAGCTTCGCCGAAGGGCAGGCGCTTTGTATCGACGTCCTGCGGGTCGTGCGAGGAGACGATGATGTCGATCGCGCCGCTTGCCAGCGCCTCGACCATGGCGACCCGGTCGTCTTCAGGGCGCAGCGGCGGATAGAGCTTGAAGAAGCTGCGGTATTCGCCGATGTCGTTTTCGTTGAGCGCCAGATTGTTGATCGAGATGCCGGAGGTCACCTTGGCGCCACGGCTGCGGGCGCGTTCGATCGCCTCGACCGAGGCCGGCACCGAGATCATCGCGGCGTGATAATGCCCACGCGTCAGTTCTGCGATCCTGAGATCGCGTTCGAGCGGGATGAGTTCGGCTTCCCTTGGAATGCCGGAGAGCCCAAGCCAGCTGGCGAAAAGCCCTTCATGCATGACGCCGTTAGCGCCGAGATATTTGTCGCGGGTTTCGCAGCAGATGACGGCGCCGAATTCACGCGCATAGGTCATGATCCGGCGCAGCACCTGCGTGTCGTGGACGCTGGAATGGGCATCGGTGAAGGCGACGGCGCCTGCCTGCATCAACAGGCCGATCTCCGTCATCTCCGCGCCGGCAAGGCCCTTGGTGATAGCGGCTGCCGGATAGACGTTGACGGCGGCCGTATCCCGCGCCGTCTTCTTGACGAATTCGACCAGTGCAATGTCGTCGATGACAGGATCGGTGTCCGGCATCATGATGATCGAGGTGACGCCGCCGGCTGCCGCCGCCCGGCTTGCCGAGGCGATCGTCTCGCGATGTTCGCCGCCGGGTTCGCCGATATGGACGCGCGCATCGACGAGGCCGGGTGTCGCGACAAGGCCGGTGCAATCGCGGATGACGGCGCCGTCGGGCGCGCCCTGGTTCTGCGCCGCGGAACCGGCAGCCGTGATCACCCCGTTTTCGGCGATGATCGTGCCGACTTCGTCGAGATTGCGCGACGGATCGATGATGCGGACGTTTTTGAGGACGATCGGGTTGCTCATGCCATCATTCCATCGCTTCGGGGACCCTGGTTCTGCGAGACGAGCAGCGTCTCCATCACCGCCATGCGCACAGCGACCCCCATTTCCACCTGTTCGGCGATCACGCTCTGCGGGCCGTCCGCCACCTCGGAGGCGATCTCGACGCCGCGGTTCATCGGGCCGGGATGCATGACCAGCGCATCCCCCTTCGCCGCCTTCAGCGTTTCGGCGTCGAGCCCGTAGAAGTGATAGTATTCGCGCACCGAAGGCACGAAGGCGCCGGACATGCGTTCGCGTTGCAGCCGCAGCATCATCACCACGTCGGCGTCCTTCAGCCCTTCCTTCATCGAATGGAAGACCTCGACGCCCATCTCGGCGATGCCGGCGGGCAGCAGGGTCGCGGGCGCGACGACGCGCACGCGGGCGCCCATCGCATTGAGCAGCAGGATATTGGAGCGCGCCACCCGCGAATGCAGCACGTCGCCGCAGATCGCCACGATGATGCGCGAGAGCTTGCCCTTGGCGCGGCGGATCGTCAGCGCGTCGAGCAGCGCCTGGGTCGGATGTTCGTGCTGGCCGTCGCCGGCATTGACGACCGAGCAGGAGACCTTCTGGGCAAGAAGCGCGGCAGCACCGGCACTCGAATGGCGGATGACCAGCACGTCGGGGCGCATCGCATTCAGCGTCATCGCCGTGTCGATCAGCGTTTCGCCCTTCTTCACCGAGGAATTGCCGACCGACATATTCATGACGTCGGCGCCGAGCCGCTTGCCGGCAAGCTCGAAGGAGGCCTGCGTGCGGGTCGATGCCTCGAAGAACAGGTTGATCTGCGTCAGCCCGCGCAGCGTCGACGTCTTCTTCTCTCGCTGGCGGCTGATCTTGACGGCCTCGTCGGCCTTGTCGAGCAGATAGGTGATATCCTGCTCGGTGAGGCCCTTGATGCCGATGAGGTGGCGGTGGGGGAAAAAGACCATGACCCTGCCTCTTGCTGTCTCTGGCGGGTCTATAAAGAGTGCTGCCCGCCGGGGCAAGCATGCGCTGTGGGCAAAGGCTTATGTCCCCATGCATTTTCGCCAGAATTCCGATAGAGCAGAATAAACCGAATCATAACTTCCGGTTTCCCTTTGCCGGGCTCTTACACTAGAAGCGAATTATGACCTCCGCCAACCGGACTGAAGAAAAACTCGCAGAACTCAATCAGCCGAGCCTGTGGTCCGGCATCAACGCCTATCGGTCCGATCCGCTGATCGTCGATCTGACGGCGGCCCTTCCGCGCGGCATCCGCGAGGATCTGGAAAACATGGGCCGCTACGTCACTTCGCCGGAGGCGCAGGAGCTGGCGCGCATGGCAAACCAGGGCGCGCCGCAGCTGCGTACCCACGGTCCGCGCGGCGAGCGCCTCGACGTCGTCGAGTTCCATCCCGCCTGGCATGCGTTGATGCGCCGCTCCATGTCGGTCGGCCTGCATTCCTCGGTCTGGGATCCGCAGGCCGATACCGACGCCAAGGATGAGGCCCACAAGGTTCGCGCCGCCCGCTTCTATCTGTCGTCGCAGCTGGAATCCGGCCATCTCTGCCCGCTGACGATGACCAGCGCCTCGGTCGCCGCGCTCTCGGCCTCGCCGGCGATACAGAAGGATTGGGCCCCCAAAATCCTCTCGCGCAAATATGATTCGTCGAACAAGCCCGCCATGCAGAAGTCCGCAGTGACCATCGGCATGGGCATGACGGAAAAGCAGGGCGGCACGGATGTGCGCGCCAACCGCAGCGCTGCCGAAAAGGTCAGCGAGGGCATCTACCGGCTGTCCGGCCACAAATGGTTCATGTCGGCTCCGATGAGCGATGCTTTCATCATGCTGGCGCAGACGAAGGAGGGCATGGGTTGCTTCCTGGTGCCGCGCCTGCTGGAAGACGGTTCGGCCAACGGCCTGCAGTTCCAGCGGCTGAAGGACAAGGTCGGCAACCGCTCCAATGCCTCTGCCGAAGTGGAGTTCACCGATACGTTCGGTTTCCTGCTCGGCGGCCCGGATGCCGGCATCCGCACCATTCTCGACATGGTGACGCTGACGCGGCTTGATTGCGCGCTGGCCTCGTCCGGCATGATGCGCGCCTCGCTTGCCGAGGCCGTGCATCACACCCGCGGCCGCAGCGTCTTCGGCAAGATGCTCGTCAACCAGCCGATCATGACGCGCGTGCTGGCCGATATGGCGCTCGATGTCGCCGCCGCCACCGCATTGTCCTTCCGTCTCGCCGACGCCTTCGACAAGGCGCGCGGCAATGCCGAGCAAGCGGCCTATGCCCGAGTCATGACGCCTGTCGCTAAATACTGGTGCTGCAAGATCGCCCCGGCGCTGATCTATGAGGCGATGGAATGCATCGGCGGCAACGGCTATATCGAAGAACGCCCGATCGCCCGCCATTACCGCGAGGCTCCGGTCAACGCCATCTGGGAGGGTTCCGGCAACGTCATGGCGCTCGACGTGCTGCGTGTGCTCAACCGTGGCAAGGATCTGTTCGAAACGGTCTTCGCCGGCCTTGCCCGCGATCTCGGCCCGGCCGGCAAGAAGACGATCGACGTGTTGCGCGCCGCTATCGCGCTCTGTGAACAGGATGAGGGCGCCGCGCGTCTGCTCGTCGAGCAGCTGGCGCTCGCTGCCGGTGCCGCCGAACTCTATCGGCTCGGGGCAGGGCGCATTGCCGATGCCTTCATCGAGACGCGTCTTGCCGGCGGCTGGCGCTCCACCTACGGCATGCTCGATTCCCGCTTCGACGCCAGCTACATCGTCGACCTGCTCTATCCGCCGGCGGCCTGACCGCAGAGAGAGCAGTCCATCTTGGGGTTCAAGCGAGTCTGAGACCGAGATGCTCGGCCATCGGATCGAAATCCCGATCATCGTGTAAAAGCGAATGGCCTTCCTGAATGCAGAATGTGCCGATGATCATGTCGATGGTCTTGCGCATCGTGATGCCGCGTTCCCGTAACAGACGGTAGTTGCGAGCTGCCCTAACGGCAAGCCTGTCTCCAAGCATCGGGCGGATCGTGAATTGGCGCAAGCTCGCTTCGATGGTGGCTGCATGGCCTTCGTTGCGCGCGCCCTGGAGCACCTCCAAAAGGATAAGGTCACCAACGAGAATCTCCAGCGGGTCCTCGATGTTCTGCAGACGCCGTCTGGCGGCGCTTTCTATCCCGCGCAAATGCGCAATCCAGACCGAACTGTCGACGACGATCACTGGTTATCGTCCGGCCGATCGCGACGCATCTCGTCCAGGTCGCCTTCCCAGCCGATTCCCGAGAGATCTGCGATCGCATTTTTCCGGTGGTGTCTGTCGACAAGGCTTCGCAGAGCCTGTTCGATGGTGGCTTTTTTCGTGGCCAACCCGGTGGCGGTCATCGCGGCGTCGAGCAATGCGTCATCGATATCTATATTCGTCCGCATTTTCACCTCGTGTGTATAATTCTGTTAAAAGATACACATCCGCGTTACGAGGTTCAAGTTCAATGCTGATGCCGTCGCCACAAACAAAAATCCGGCCGCGCCGCCGCAGCCGGATTTTTCATTTACGTCCGAAAATCAGCGTTCAAAAGAAGCCACGGCGCTGCCACCAGCCGGCTTTCTTCGGCTTGCCGTCGTCAGCTTCGCCATTCTCGACGCGGGTGGATTTCACCGTCGGTTCGGAGGAGGTGATATTGGATTCGCGGTTGGCGCGAACCGGCTTTGCCTCTTCCTTGAGCTCTTCCTGAACGGGTGTTCCGAGATCGGCGGAGGCTTCAACCAACTCCGGTTCGGCCACGGCCGCAGGCGCCGTCTCTACCACCGGTTCCTCGACCGGCGCTGCTGCCGGTTTGCGGCGGCCGCGGCTGCGGGCGGGCTTTACATCCTCGGCTATCACAGGTGCGCTTTCGACAGCTGCCATCGCGGCCTGGCCTTCGCCGGCATCGGCAACTGCTTCGACAGTTTCGGCGACGACTTCTCTCGGAGCGCTGTCGTTCGAAACGTCGTCGCCTTCGTCCTCGTCGCCGCCATTGTCCTCACCAGCTTCGCCGGCCGTCAGTTCGGAGCCATCCTCGGCCCGATTGCGGCGACCGCCGCGCTTGCCGCGACGGCGCCGCTTGCGGCGCTGCGATTCCTCGCTTTCAGCCAGCGTCTCGGGCGTGGATTCGGTGTTTTCATCACCTTCGCCGCCTTCAACGCCCTCGTCGTCACCGTCCTCATCTTCGTCGCCGGCTTCGCCAGCGGCAGACGTTGGATGCTCGGCATTGCCATTGCGGCCGCGCCGACGCCGGCGGCGCTTGCGCTTGCGATTGCCGTCAGCGTCGCCTTCCGAGCGTGCCGCGACAGGTCGCTCGGCAGCGGCCGGCTTTTCCTCGAGTTCCTCGTCTTCGTCCTCATCCGCTTCGATAACGATGTCGTCGTCGTCATCCTCAGGAATGGCTGCGAAGTTGAAGAGCGTCTCGATCTTGACCGGGTTCTCTACGGCCTCGCCGCGATCAATCGCGAAATGCTGGGCGCCGACCGAGCCGTCCGCATCGATGACGATAGCGACGCCGAAACGGTTTTCGTAATCGATGATCGTCTGGCGCTTGTGGTTGAGCAGGTAGAGCGCAATGTCAGGCGTGGTGCGCACGCTGATGTTGTGCGTGGTATTCTTCAGCAGATATTCCTCGATACCGCGCAGGACATGCAGGGCAACGGAGGACTGCGAACGCACATGGCCGCTGCCGCCGCAATGCGAGCAGACCTGCGTGGTCGATTCGAGAACCGATGCGCGGATGCGCTGGCGCGACATTTCGAGCAGGCCGAAATGCGAGATCCGTCCGACCTGGATGCGGGCGCGGTCGTTCTTCAGGCATTCCTTCAGCTTCTTCTCGACAGCGCGGTTGTTGCGCTTTTCTTCCATGTCGATGAAGTCGATGACGATCAGGCCGGCAAGGTCGCGCAGGCGAAGTTGGCGGGCGACTTCGTCGGCAGCCTCGAGGTTCGTCTGCAGCGCGGTGTCTTCGATCGAGTGTTCGCGGGTCGAGCGGCCCGAGTTGACGTCGATCGAGACCAGCGCTTCGGTCTGGTTCATGATCAGGTAGCCGCCGGACTTCAGCGTCACCTGCGGCTGCAGCATGCGATCGAGCTGCGCCTCGATGCCCGAGCGCGAGAAGATCGGATGGATGTCGCGATAGGGCTGAACCACCTTGGCATGGCTCGGCATCAGCATCTTCATGAAGTCTTTCGCTTCACGATAGCCTTCTTCGCCGGAGACGATGACTTCGCTGATATCCTTGTTGTAAAGGTCGCGGATCGAGCGCTTGATCAGCGAGCCTTCCTCGTAGACGAGGCAGGGTGCGGTGGAAGCCAGCGTCAGTGTGCGGACGTTTTCCCAGAGGCGCATCAGATATTCGAAGTCGCGCTTGACTTCGACCTTGGTGCGGTTGGCGCCGGCGGTGCGCAGGATGACGCCCATGCCCTGCGGCACTTCGAGCATGCGCGCGATTTCCTTCAGGCGCTTGCGGTCGGCAGGGTTGGTGATCTTGCGGGAAATGCCGCCACCGCGCGCCGTGTTCGGCATCAGCACGGAATAGCGGCCGGCGAGCGACAGGTAGGTGGTCAGCGCTGCACCCTTGTTGCCGCGCTCTTCCTTGGCGACCTGGACGAGCAGAATCTGGCGGCGCTTGATGACTTCCTGGATGCGGTACTGCTTGCGCGGCTTGCGCTGCACCCGTTCCGGCACTTCTTCCATCGCGTCTTCGGCGCCGACGGATTCGATGATTTCCTCTTCGCCATGATCGTCATCGTCGTCGTCATCATCGTGGCGACGCTTGCCGCTATCGACGTCCTCGGAGATCGAGTCGGTTTCCACCATGGCGGCCATCGCGCCGCCGGTCGAACCGTCATCCTCGTTATCGACGCTCGAAGCGCCTTCGGCTTCGACGTCTGTAGGAACGGCGTCCTCGGTCGCGGTTGTCTCAGGAGTCGGTTCGGTTACCTTCTTGCGACTGCGGCGCGGCCTGGCCTTCTTGGCCGGAGCTTCCTCGGCGGCCTCGGGCGATGCCGCGGCCTCCACCGCTGCCGGTTCTTCGGTTACGGCAGCCGTTTCCGGCGCCTCTGCCTGCACGATGCCGACATCCGGCTGGTCCTGGGTCGACAGATCGACCATCGGCGCGGTTTCGACATGCTCGACATCTTCGTCGCGGCGATGCTCCTCGGCTTCGGCCCGAAGCAGCGCCTGACGGTCGGCAAGCGGTATCTGATAATAGTCGGGATGGATTTCGGCGAAGGCCAGGAAGCCGTGCCGGTTGCCGCCGTAATCGACGAAGGCGGCTTGCAGCGAGGGCTCGACCCTCGTTACCTTTGCAAGATAGATGTTGCCGCGGATCTGCTTCTTGTGCTGAGACTCGAAGTCAAATTCTTCTATGCGGTTCCCGCGAACGACAACGACGCGCGTCTCTTCCTCGTGAGACGCATCGATAAGCATTTTGTCTGCCATGTAAGCTGTGCTCCTCGGCGTGGCCGCGAGAGCGCATTCCCGACTGCTGTTGAAACAGAAAGAATGCGGTCCGCAGTGGCCGCGCCGGATAATGAAAGTCGCGCCTGATGCGAGGGGGAGGGCAGCAGCCAGACCGCAGCCGGAACCATTTCGGTCCGGGGCCTGTACACTTCAGATAAAACCTGCTGCGAAACCATCAACAACCAAGCGTGATCGACAAATACGAAGACCCATTCGGGTCCGATGAGTTTGCTCCCTGAGAGCGTGGTGGCTGATCCACCAATGAATTCCGACAATGAGCCGGAAAATCAGGATCCAGTTCTAAGGATGAAGCGCATGAGACGGCGGACGATGACCGGTGTGGCGCCAGGTCCTGATCTGGCTGGCAGCCTCTGCGGCGACTCTATCCCGTCAACACTTTACCCTAAAATTCGTTGTAGGTTTTCCGTGTCACAATAGCAAGGGAAAAGCCAAATGTGCCATAATATTGATGGATTTCGTAACGCATAGAAGTTGGGGATAAAGTGATCGCGATTCGGTGGGCCGCAATGGGTGTTTCGTCCAGCGACGTTCGGCGCGGCCGCGTCGGCTCCATCGCAGCAGAGATAGGGTGTGGCGGTTTATTGTTTAAGAGGGCTCGGATCGCGGCGAAATCCCCAGCGCGGCGATCGACATTCGCAAGGTTGGTTCTGACGGCGCTTCTCGCGGTTGGTTTCCTGCCGGCCGTTATTGGCTCCGTCGAGGCGGGGGATCCGCTGCTTGCCTATGGCGCGCGTATCGTCGGCGACGATGCAAGAACTCGCATCGTCATCGATTTCGATCGCGAACCGCGCTTCTCCGTCCACTATATCGCCAATCCGGAACGCATCGTCATCGACTTGCCGGCGACCGCCTTCGGCTTTCCGGACAAGGACCTCGCCGCCCGCGGTCTGTTCAAGGATATCCGTTACGGCAAGATGGATGAGGAAAGCGCCCGCATCGTCCTGACGACGGCAGGGCCGGTGAAGCTGGCGCTTGCCAAGGTGCAGGCCGACGAGACCGGCAAGGGTCATCGGCTCGTGTTCGATGCCGAGATGATCGACAAGCAGGCCTTCGCCGAACTGGTCAAGAGCCAATCCTGGAGCGATCGCGCCTCGAACGATGGGAGCGAAGCGGCGCAGACGACCAGCGCCATTCCGGCACCTGAGAAAGCCGCCCCCGGCGATTTCGTCATCGCCGTCGACGCCGGCCATGGGGGCATCGATACCGGCGCGATCGGCGTCGACACCAAGACCGAGGAAAAGCAGGTGACGCTTGCCTTCGCCAAGGCCTTGACCGACCGGCTGAACAAGGAGCCGGGCATCAAGGCTTTCCTGACGCGCGAGGACGACGAATTCCTGTCGCTGTCGCAGCGTGTGCTGATCGCCCGCCAGAACCATGCCGGGCTGTTCATTTCGCTGCATGCCGACACGCTGAAGCAGAAGGATATCCGCGGCGCCACCGTCTATACGATCTCCGACAAGGCATCCGACAAACTCGCCGCCGACCTTGCCGAACGTGAAAACCTCTCCGACCAGATCGCCGGCAAGGAAACGGTCGCCGAGCCGCCCGAGGTTGCCGATATCCTGCTCGATCTGACCCGGCGTGAAACTCAGGCCTTCTCGATCTCGCTGGCCGAAAGCGTGCTGAATTCTTTCAAGGATCAGGTCGGCACCATCAACAATCCGCACCGTCATGCCGGTTTCCGCGTGCTGCAGGCCCCTGACGTGCCGTCGATCCTTCTCGAACTCGGCTTCCTCTCGAATGCCGAGGACGAGAAACGGTTGCTCGACGACAGCTGGCGCGGCAAGATCGTCGGGCTTTTGACCGAGGCGGTGAAGCGATACCGCGCCGGCGTGATGGCGAACGGCGGCTGACGCTTTTTGCCCGAAATTCAGTCGCGGTTGCGGGACGGCCGCACCTATGAAAACAAAGACTTAAACTGCGTTGCATGCATCGGATTCTGAGCAGGATGGCTCAGATTGGCCGCGGGTATGGGCGTTGCTTGGATGTGACAGTCTTAACGAAACGCGCCCGCAGCGGTGAATGCGGCGGCGGGAGCCCTATTTTCCTCACAATCGCGCCGTTACTCCGGCTTATGTTTCGCAGCCTGAGGCGCGGAATCGGCTTGTGGCGGTAACGCTCATGGAGTAAGCCGCGCAACGTGCAAATTGCCTTGATCCATACAATCGTTGCGTCTGCGCCGATTGACGATCGAAGAGACCGGTAGCTGAAAATATGGTTAGACTTTTTGGATATTTCTTCGGAATGGCCTGCGTCCTGTTTCTGGTCGCGGCGGCGGGTGTTGCCATCTATCTCGCCAACGTCGCGAAGGATCTCCCGGACTATGCCGTTCTGAACAGCTATGCGCCGCCGGTGACCACCCGCGTCCACGCCGGCAACGGCGCTCTGATGGCCGAATACGCCAAGGAAAAGCGTCTCTTCCTGCCGATCCAGGCCATCCCCGACCGCGTGAAGGCCGCTTTCCTGTCGGCCGAAGACAAGAATTTCTACAATCATCCGGGCGTCGATCTGACCGGTCTCGGCCGCGCGATCCTCGTCAACCTGCAGAATTTCGGTTCCGGCCGCCGCCCGGTCGGTGCTTCCACCATCACCCAGCAGGTGGCCAAGAACTTCCTTTTGAGCTCTGACCAGACGATCGACCGCAAGATCAAGGAAGCGATCCTGTCCTTCCGTATCGAGCAGGCGTACAGCAAGGACAAGATCCTCGAGCTCTACCTGAACGAGATCTTCTTCGGTCTGAATTCCTACGGCATCGCCGGCGCCGCGCTGACCTATTTCAACAAATCCGTCACCGAACTGACCGTTGCCGAAGCCGCCTATCTGGCATCCCTGCCGAAGGGGCCGGCCAATTATCATCCTTTCCGCCATCCCGAGGCAGCGCTCGAACGCCGCAACTGGGTGATCGACCGCATGGTCGAGAACGGCTATGTCAGCAAGAGCGACGGCGAGGAAGCCAAGAAGCAGCCGCTCGGCGTCACCGCCCGCACGACCGGCCCCTCGCTCTTTGCTTCGGACTATTTTGCCGAAGCCGTGCGCCGCCAGCTGATCGACCAATATGGCGAGAAGGTTCTCTATGAGGGCGGCCTTTCGGTGCGCACCTCGCTCGATCCGCAGCTGCAGCTTTCGGCCCGCAAGGCGCTGCAGGATGGTCTGGTGACCTATGACGAGCGTCGCGGTTTCCACGGCCCGATCAAGCAGATCGATGCAAGCGGTGACTGGGGCAAGGCGCTTGCCGATATTCCTTCCCTCTCCGACGTGCCGGAATGGCGGCTCGCCGTCGTGCTTGCCGTCTCCGACAGCAACGTCGATATCGGCCTGCAGCCGGCCAAGGATGGAAGCGGCAAGGTTTCAGCCGACCGTCAGCGCGGCACCATTGAAGCCAAGAACATGCAGTGGGCCTTCCGTTCGGCCGACGGCGCCCGCAAGACCGCGAAATCGCCGGTCGGCGCCGTAGCCCCCGGTGACGTCGTCTATGTCGCAAAGCTCGGCGACGACGCGTCGACCTCCTACCGCCTGCAGCAGCCGCCGAAGGTGCAGGGTGGCTTGGTCGCCATGGATCCGAAGACCGGCCGCGTGCTCGCCATGGTCGGCGGCTTCTCCTACTCCCAGTCCGAATTCAACCGCGCCACCCAGGCGATGCGCCAGCCGGGTTCCTCGTTCAAGCCCTTCGTCTACGCGGCGGCAATGGACAACGGCTATACCCCGGCTTCGGTCATCATGGATGCGCCGATCGAAATCGTCTCCGGCGGCCAGGTCTGGAAGCCGGAAAACTACGGCGGCGAAGTCGGTGGCCCGTCGACGCTGCGTTCGGGCATCGAGCATTCGCGCAACCTGATGACGGTGCGCCTCGCCAATGATCTCGGCATGAACATCGTCGCCGAATATGCCGAGCGCTTCGGCATTTACGATCACATGCTGCCGGTTCTCTCCATGTCGCTCGGCGCCGGCGACACGACGGTGCTGCGCATGGTCTCCGCCTATTCGGTCATCGCCAATGGCGGCAAGCAGATCAAGCCGACCTTGATCGACCGCATCCAGGACCGCTACGGCAAGACGATCTTCAAGCATGAGGAGCGTTTGTGCGAGGGCTGCAATGCCGGCAACTGGCAGAACCAGGAAGAGCCGAATGTCGTCGACAACCGCGAAACCGTTCTTGACCCGATGACCGCCTACCAGATCACCTCGATGATGCAGGGCGTCATCCAGCGCGGCACGGCCGCCGGCAAGGTCGATCTCGGCGGCCGTGACGTCGCCGGCAAGACCGGCACCACCAATGACGAGAAGGATGCCTGGTTCGTCGGCTTCACGCCGGATCTGGTCGCCGGTCTCTATATGGGCTTCGATACGCCGGCCCCGCTCGGCCGCGGCGGCACCGGCGGCGTTCTCTCCGCCCCGATCTTCAACGAATTCATGCAAGCTGCCGTCAAGGATGCGCCGGAATCGAAATTCGTCATCCCGCCGGGCATGAACCTGATTTCGATCGACCGCAAGACCGGCATGGCCGCCGTCGACGGCGATCCGAACACCATCATCGAGGCCTTCAAGCCCGGCACCGGCCCGGCCGACAGCTTCTCCGTCATCGGCATGGACAGCACCATGGCGCCGGAAGAGATCCTGAAGACCTCGCCACAGGCGAACCAGGCTGTCCAGACCGGCACGCCCGGCCTGTTCTGACCGCCGTCCTGATTTTTGAACGCCCGCGCGGCCTTTACATCCGCGGCGGGCGTCTCTATGTCCACCAGCACCGGAAGAACCCAGACAGAGAAGCAGGAAAATGCGAGCCGAAATCGAAAACGTGGTCGATGAAACCAAGCAGGCTATCACCCTGCTGAGGAGGCATCTTTGACTGGGATCAGGCGATAAGACGGCTGGACTGGTTGAACAACAAGGCAGAGGATCCGAACCTCTGGAACGACGCTTCCGAAGCCCAGAAGCTGATGCGCGAGCGCCAGCAGCTGGATGACGGCATCAATGGCGTCAAGCAGCTGGAACAGCAGCTGAACGACAATATCGAGCTGATCGAGCTTGGCGAGGAAGAGGGCGACCAGAGTGTCGTCAAGGAAGCCGAAGACACGCTGAAGGCTTTGAAGGCCGAGGCCGCCCGCCGCCAGGTGGAGGCCATGCTGTCCGGCGAAGCCGATAGCAACGACACCTATCTCGAAGTCCATTCCGGCGCCGGCGGCACCGAAAGCCAGGACTGGGCGAACATGCTGTTGCGCATGTACACCCGCTGGGCCGAACGCCAGCGTTTCAAGGTCGAGCTTCTCGAAGTCCACGACGGCGAAGAGGCGGGCATCAAATCCGCGACCCTGCTCGTCAAGGGCCACAATGCCTATGGCTGGCTGAAGACGGAATCGGGCGTGCACCGGCTAGTGCGCATCTCGCCCTACGACAGCAATGCGCGTCGCCACACCTCCTTCTCGTCGATCTGGGTCTATCCCGTCGTCGACGACTCGATCCAGATCGAGATCAATGAAGGCGACTGCCGCATCGATACCTATCGTTCGTCGGGCGCTGGCGGCCAGCACGTCAACACCACGGACTCGGCCGTGCGCATCACGCATATCCCGACCGGCATCGTCGTGCAGTGCCAGCAGGAGCGTTCGCAGCACAAGAACCGGGCCAAGGCCTGGGACATGCTGCGCGCCCGCATGTACGAAGCGGAACTGAAAAAGCGCGAGGACGCCGCCAGCGCCGAAGCCGCCTCCAAGACGGATATCGGCTGGGGCCACCAGATCCGCTCCTACGTTCTGCAGCCCTACCAGCTGGTCAAGGATATGCGCACCGGCGTTGCCAGCAGCGCGCCGGACGACGTGCTCGACGGCGATCTGAACGAGTTCATGGAAGCGGCCCTGGCCCACCGCATCAGCGGCGCCGCTGACGCGGTCGTCGACGATGTGGATTGAGCACCGCGCTCTATCGCTTTGAGCCGGTATATGCACGTGGAAAGCCCCGCTCCGGGGCTTTTTTCGTACTCAGGCCCTGGCGCCGATGGCGGTATCTCGAAACAGTGCTGCCGATAGATCGGCAATCTCATCATGAATGGCCGCGCGCTCGATGCCCGGCGGATCGGTAAAGAGCTCTGCCGCAAAGGCGAGGCCGAGTGCGGTGCCCTCCGGCACGAAGACGTAATGCCCAAGGCCGCCAGCGAAGATCTTAAGAGCGCTGCGCGAGAGCCGCGCTTGCAGCCATGCCGAACATTCCTCTGCCGGCGCCGCCCTGTCGGCGTCGCCGACCAGGATCAGGGCGCGCGCATCGACAGCTTTCAGGCTTTCCGCGCTGAAACCGAGAACGGACCGACCCGGCGCGCACAGCAGTGCGGCCTTGATTCGGTCATCCCGGTAGGATTTCGACATGCGCGACCATGAATCTCGAAACACTTCGCTGGTGGAAAGCAAGGTCGGGATATGGTCGGCAAGGTCGGGAAATTCTCTCGGTCCGCGCGCGCCGTCCTGCGTCATCCTGGATGGTTCGAACTGCGAAAACTGGGCGACGGCGCCAAGAAGCAGCATCACACTATAGGCTCCGGCCGAAAATCCGGCCGCGAAGACGCGGGTCGTATCGATATGGCCGGAGAGATCGCTGAGCCAGCCGTCGCGGTGATCGAGCATGTAGCTGAGATCAGGCGCCCGCTCCCAAAGACAGGCAAAGCCTTCGGCGCGATAGGGCTCATTGCCGGTATTGCCGTGGTGGTTGACGCCAAGCGCGGCATATCCTCGGGCGACCAGCCGTCGCGCCAGCCACTCCAGTCCAGCCGCGGATCCGCCGGTGCCATGCGACAACAGGACGAGGGGATAGGGCCGGGCATCCGGCCGGACGGGTGCGTCGCGGGCGACCTTCGCCTTCTGGAACCAACTTCTTTCCGTTGTGTCGCTCTCCCGCGCCTCATCGGCAGCGGGATACCACAGCGACCAGCTGATGGGTCTGGGGCCGTCTGCGTCCCAATTGGACCTATTCTCATCGTAAAGCACGCCGTCGCGGAAGCCCAGTTTCATCTGTCGGGTGCCTCTATGAACAGATCCCAGCTGTTCAATTCGTCGCCTTCTCCACGGTGATGTCGCCGAATTCGTCAATCAGCACGGTCCAGCCATCCGGCTCCGCAGAGGGATCGGTCTTCAGATAGATCGTGGCGAACAGCCCAGGCTCCTTGATGATGCCGTTCGAATTCTCGGGGCGTATATCGGTAATATAAGGCTTCAGGTCGCTAATCTCCTGCAGCTCGACGGTAGAAGCGATCGCCGGGCCGGTCTCGGTCTGGGCAACCTGCTGAAGATAGACCTTCGAGGTCCTGTCCGCCTGCCGGACGGCAAAGAGCTTATAGTAGCCGTGGCGTTGCGTGGCCTTTCCCTCGGGGTTGGCAACGCTCTCGCCGCCTGTCGGCGCCCGCTCGACATCCGGTGCGTTGCCGTCATCCTGCCAATAGCCGGTGCTGGTCGCGAAAATCACCGATGCCGGCAGGATGGCATCCTGCGCCGGCAAGGCTGCGGCCGACCATCCGATGAGGAAAACGGTGGTCATCAAAAGGCGTCGCATTGCCATCGTCTCAATCCTTGAACTGCTCGGCAAGAATACGGTCGGACCAGGAGCGGTCGGGATCGGAAAGGATGCGCGCCGTCATATGCTCCGACTGGGCGATGCGGACATGCAGCACCGATTTGACCTCCGTATTGTCGGCCACGGCGTTCACCGGCCGCTTGACCGGCTCGAGGACGTCGATATCGACGGTCACCTTGTTGGGAAGCAGTGCGCCCCTCCAGCGCCGTGGCCTGAAAGCGCTGACAGGCGTCATGGCGAGCAGTGGCGCCTCGAGCGGCAGGATCGGGCCATGGGCGGAAAGATTATAGGCTGTCGACCCGGCGGGGGTCGCCACCATCAGCCCGTCGCAGATCAGCTCCTCCAGGCGGACGCGCCCATCCACCGCGACCCGTAGATTGGCGGCCTGATAGGATTGGCGGAACAGATAGACCTCGTTGATGGCGAGCGCCGTCGAATTGGTGCCGTCGGCGTTGGCCGTCGTCATCTGCAATGGCCGGAAGACGTTTTCGACGGCGACGCAGATGCGCTCCTGAAGTTGTTCGCTGCGATAGTCGTTCATCAGGAAACCGACCGAGCCGCGATTCATGCCGTAGACCAGCTTGCCGGAGTTCATCGTGCCGTGCAGCGTCTGCAGCATGAAACCGTCGCCGCCGAGCGCGACGATAACGTCGGCATCGTCGGCCGGCACGTCACCATAGATGCGAATCAACTCCTCGCGCGCCGCAAGCGCCTCCGTCGTGGGTGAGGCAAGAAAGGAAAGAGTCTGAAATGAACGGCCCATGCAATGCCCTTTGTGATGCTGTCCTAGCTAAAGGATAAAGGGCTGGTGCGACAAGGACGTTTTCTATCGCGAAGCGTTTTGAGCGGCAGTCCACATGTCCGTACAGACGCGAATTTTACTTTACAGAATCATAGAATCTGCTAGTTGGGCACCCATTGCCCTTGTAGCTCAGTTGGTAGAGCACCTGATTTGTAATCAGGGGGTCCCGGGTTCGAACCCTGGCGGGGGCACCAGCCTACGCTCTTCAAGCTTCGGCTCGGCGAGCCGAAGAAAGCAGATAAGCGGAGGCTGTCGCGCCGTAGTTTCGTAGGAACGAAGGCGGACTGGTTCAGAATGCTCCGGCACCATCCGCGCGATACCGCCTGCTAACTCATAGTCTAGGTTCGATGCTGCTTCGCTCAATCTCGCACCAGCAGATTTTTCCCGGTATCACCTATCCCTTGATGAACCTTGCCTGAAGGGCTGCTTCAGCGTCAATTCAGCCGCGCCAGCTTATCTTCGCCTCATCATCAATGAGGAAGAAGCAGCCATGAAGCTCGCACATCTCTTTTTCGCCGCAACCATGTCTGTCGGTGCTGCTTTGGCATCCGTCGCACCGGCCGCTGCCATGCCCGTCGACCGACCAGCCGTGTCGGTCCAGGGCGATATCGTTCAAATTCGTGATGGCTGGCGACATGATCGCAACCGTGACGAAAGTGACGACCGCGGTTGGCGGGATCAGCGTGACGACCGTGGCTGGCGCGATCAGCGCGATTGGCGCCGGTCCGACTGGCGCGGTGATGACTGGCGCTGGCGCCGGTGGCGTGCCGAGCGTTGGCAGGAGCGCCGCGAGTGGCGCCATCGTGATCGTGATATGCCGTTCTGGCTCTACCGCGGCTGACGCCAGCGCATCGTGTTACAGCGGCCTTTGCGCGCCCGAAATGATGCGCGACGCTAAAATGGCCCGGATCATTCGGGCCATTTTTCAATGCGTGACGGGCTCGTTGACGCTTGCCTCGAGCTTGTTGCCGGTCTGGCCGGCGCCGGAGGGCGACAGGATTGCGATGCTGAGCACGGAGGCGACCATGAAGGCGACGACGGCAATCATTATGCGCATAGGCGTTCAATCCTCGTTCAGTGGGGATTAACGCGCCATTGTCGTCCGCGTTCCTATCGGCCTATTGCACCGTCCCCGGCGTCGCCGGGCCGGGCGCCGTCGGCGATAGGGGGTCGGGCTGGTGGATCGGGTGCGATGTATCCACCCACATGATGCTGAGGATAATCACGACGAAGACCGCGATGAAGAGGATACCGAAAATCAGCGGTCGAATGGCCATGATGGGGATCGTTCCTTCTTGATTATGACTGGTCGTTACGATCGGTCATCGGCCGATCATAGTGGTCCAGGAGGTCTTTCCAAGGCAAAATTGAATTTCTCCGGCATCGGTCGAGCCTTGCGCGGGTATCGCCGGCATCCGGGTTTCCATCTGTCGCACCGGGTTAAACTGTGTCAGGGATGCCTGAAACAGTTGGGGACGGGCATCATGAAGCGGATGGTTACAGCATCGGTTATTGTCGCGGCACTCTTCTCATGGGCCGGAGCGTCCGAAAATGCAGGTCCTTTCGACAAACCGATAAAACGGGATGTCGTCGCGCTGCCGAAGGATGAACTCAATCCCGATGCGAAACCAAAGATCACCTGCAGCCGCTACCCCGCCTTCATGGTCAAGGAGGTCGATCTTGGTGAGGTCGGAGCCGAAAGGCTGGCGTTGCTTGCCTCCGATGCCCCTTGTGAGCGCGCCAGCGAGCGCGAGCGGATGATCGAGGATGATACCGCCGGCTACTTCATGGGCGTTCGCGGCGGTTTCGTGTTTTTCCGTGCGGCCGATGGGTGGAACGGCGGGTTGCCCTTCGTCGTCTATGATGCGGCGACGGGTGAGCGGCTGCTCGACGATTCTCTCGAGGGCGACGATTTTTCTGCGATAAGGAGTGGGAAGGGGGAACTGACCCTCGATTTCCGTCGCGTCTACACGGCCGCCTGTTCGCTCTATCTGGGGGGCACTGCCTGCGCCAAGGTGATCGCCGCCGACACGGGCCTGTCGCCGCAGCAACTGCCGGATTGCACCGCTGCCTATAAAGCGGAAATCAAACGCAGCCCCGACCATGCAGGCGAAATCGAGAAACTGCCGAGCGTAATCGTCTATCCCGTCGAACTGGCCTATGCTGCGGGCGATGCGGCCCGCAGGCCGATGGATGGACCGGCCGCCTGCCGGATACCGAGCTGACCCAGGCGAGCGGGTTGACGGGATACACCGTCACTTTCGAATCACTGGCGCACGAGCGATAGCGGCTTGCCGCCTTCGTCCTTCGATTTGTCGAAATTCCAGGCATAGGATTCGGCAAGCGCCGGCAGCAGTTTGCCGCAGGAATCCTGGCCGGACAGCGAATAACCGCCGATGGCTGTGCCGGTTTCCAGCGTCATCCGGCATCCCTCTTTGCCATCTTCCGGGGCAATGAGGGAAGTTCCGGCCTGTGCTTTGAGAATATCGGGATCGATATCCTGGCCGTATGCGAGACCGCAGACAAAAAGAGCAGCTGCCGCAGCCGCAAGCCGGGGGGAACGGATCATGCCAATTCCCCTTCGCCGCGGCCCGGCTACGGACCAGCCTATGCCTTCAGGTAAAGGCGCGCCGCATAAAGCGCGATTGCCGCCGCATTCGAGACGTTCAGCGATTTGATCGCACCGGGCATGTCGAGGCGGGCAAGCGTGTTGACGGTTTCCCGCGTCTTCTGCCGCAGCCCCTTGCCCTCGGAGCCCAGCACCAGCGCTACCTTCCCGCCCGAGAACGTGCCTTCGAGCGGCGCCGGCCCTTCCGAATCGAGGCCGATGGTGGAGAAACCGAGCTTGTGCAATTCACCGAGTGCATCGGCGAGATTGGTTACCTGTATATAAGGTATCAGCTCCAGCGCGCCGGAGGCTGATTTGGCGAGTACGCCGGATTCAGTCGGGCTATGTCTCTGGGTGGTGATAACGGCGCCGGCATTGAAGGCGACGGCGGAGCGCATGATCGCGCCGACATTGTGCGGATCGGTGACCTGGTCGAGGACGAGCAGGAGAGGGCTGTCTTTCAGCGCTTCGAGCCGGCGGACCGGTAGCGGCCGTGTTTCCAGCATGACGCCCTGATGAATCGCCTCCGGGCCAAGCACCTTGTCGATCTCCTGCGGCGAGACCATCTCGAAGGGAATGCCGAGTGTTTCGACGTCGACTTCGAGCCGGGCCAGCGCGTTCTGGGTCACGAACAGCTTGATCTTCTTGCGCTCGGGATTGTCGAGGGCGGCGCGCACCGTATGCAGGCCGTAGAGATGCACCTGGTCGGGCGCCAGCGCCGGCGGCTTCCAGTCCTCTCCGCCGCGCTTGCGCTTCTGTGGCTGAGGTGTCGGAATCTCCCCGCGTTCGCGCTTGGCGTCACGGTGGGCGCGCCGCAGCGTGGCGTAATGCGTATCCTTGGCCGATGGGTCTGTCGCGGCGGTGCCGCCGGATTTTTTATCTTTGCTCATGCGGCTTTATAGCCATGGCGCTGGCTGCCGCATAGGCTTTCTTTCATATGCCGGCTTTCGGCATGGAATGAAATTTTTCGTGTTTTTTCCGTTGTCATCGTGTTGACAGACGGAAATGCTCCGGTCATATACGCGGCGCAGACGACGGGCCGCAACGCTTCGAAGTCTGACAAACTTGGTCTTCAAGATCCGGACGAATAACTGGAGAGATGCCCGAGTGGTTAAAGGGGACGGACTGTAAATCCGTTGGCTCAGCCTACGTTGGTTCAAATCCAACTCTCTCCACCATTCGTCATCGGATCGGACCACCCCGCGGGTATAGCTCAATGGTAGAGCAGCAGCCTTCCAAGCTGAATACGCGGGTTCGATTCCCGCTACCCGCTCCAGTTTTATCAAGCCCAATTCCCTGTGATCGACGTCGCCGCGATAATTCGGCAGGCAGGTCTTTCAGAAGACGCCGGCGATTGCGGTCTTCGACGGGCAGACGAGGGCGCTCGACGCCGGGTAGGGCGGCGTAACTACGGCAGTCGGCGCGATTTTCTCCAAGGATTTCAGTGATTTTCCGTAGTGCCATGGCGAATCGCCTTGCAGGCGGCGAATTATCCCCCATATGCGCTGTCACACCAAGAATGGCGCCTGCAATTAAGTCTTGCGCAATCTCGCCGAAAGCCTTAAACGGCGGCACTAAACCGGTTCGCCGGGGCCCACCATCTCGTTCACAGGAAGCATTCAAATGGGAAAGAGTAAGTTTGAGCGCAACAAGCCGCACGTCAACATTGGCACGATTGGCCACGTTGACCACGGCAAGACGTCTCTGACGGCAGCGATCACGAAGTATTTCGGCGAGTACAAGGCGTACGACCAGATCGACGCTGCTCCGGAAGAAAAGGCCCGCGGCATCACCATTTCGACGGCACACGTCGAGTATGAGACGCCGGCCCGCCACTATGCACACGTCGACTGCCCCGGCCACGCCGACTACGTCAAGAACATGATCACCGGTGCTGCCCAGATGGACGGCGCGATCCTGGTGTGCTCGGCCGCTGACGGCCCGATGCCGCAGACGCGCGAACACATCCTGCTGGCCCGTCAGGTCGGCGTTCCGGCTATCGTGGTGTTCCTGAACAAGGTCGACCAGGTTGACGACGCCGAGCTTCTCGAACTGGTCGAGCTCGAAGTTCGCGAACTTCTGTCGTCCTACGACTTCCCGGGCGACGATATCCCGGTCGTCAAGGGTTCGGCACTTGCCGCTCTTGAAGATTCGGACAAGAAGATCGGCGAAGATGCGATCCGCGAACTGATGGCTGCCGTCGATGCCTACATCCCGACGCCTGAGCGTCCGATCGACCAGCCGTTCCTGATGCCGATCGAAGACGTGTTCTCGATCTCGGGCCGTGGTACGGTTGTGACCGGCCGCGTCGAGCGTGGCATTGTCAAGGTTGGCGAAGAAGTCGAGATCGTCGGCATCCGCGCGACCTCGAAGACGACGGTGACCGGCGTTGAAATGTTCCGCAAGCTGCTCGATCAGGGCCAGGCCGGCGACAACATCGGCGCTCTGGTTCGCGGTGTGAACCGTGACGGCGTCGAGCGTGGCCAGATTCTGTGCAAGCCGGGCTCTGTCAAGCCGCACAAGAAGTTCATGGCTGAAGCCTACATCCTGACGAAGGAAGAGGGTGGCCGTCATACGCCGTTCTTCACCAACTACCGTCCGCAGTTCTACTTCCGCACGACCGACGTGACGGGCATCGTCTCGCTGCCTGAAGGCACGGAGATGGTCATGCCGGGCGACAACGTCACGGTTGCCGTCGAGCTGATCGTTCCGATCGCGATGGAAGAAAAGCTGCGCTTCGCGATCCGCGAAGGTGGCCGCACTGTCGGCGCCGGTATCGTTGCGAGCATCGTCGAGTAATCTTGGGATTACCCGAAATTCAGGAAAAACCCCGCTGGAAACGGCGGGGTTTTTCGTTTTGATGCCACTCAAGGGATTAACACGTGTTGTAAAAATATCGTTAAGTTTGTCCGTCACAGTATTTTGTTCATCTCACATTCAGAAACCAGTTGTGATTGGTTCATTTTAGTCCAGACTCCTTCTTGCAAAGAGGAGAGCCCGGATGATTCCAAAGGCCACGTTCGTTGCGACGATATTCGCGATGTATGTTTTCACGATGTTTTTTATCGCTGCCATTCCGCAGGAGGTTGTTCAGGCAGCCGGAGTGCAGATCGGCGATGTGAGCGTCGTTAAGTAACGATTTAGCAGTTCACCGCAGGCTGCTGCGGTGATTGGAAATGATTGGCCAGGTGTCCCTAAGAGGGCGCTCCTGGCGACGCGGGGGTGAACCCTTGCCAGACGCTCGCTTGCTCTTCGCGCGGAAGCGTCTAACTATGCCTCCGATTTCATGATGCGGAGGATATTCCATGAAGAAGCGGATTCTGTTCACTGGCGGTTCGGGCAAGGCAGGTCGCCATACCGTGCCGTGGCTCATCAACGCAGGTTACGAGGTTCACAACCTCGATCTCGTGCCGCTCGACAGTCCCGGCGTCACCAACCTCATTGCCGACATCACCGATAGCGGTCAGGTCTTCAACGCGCTGTCGATGCACCGCGATTTTCCTGATCTGGACGCGGGCAGGGGCGTGCAGCCTTTCGATGCCGTCGTGCACTTCGCCGCCATCCCGCGCATCCTGATCAAGCCCGACAATGAGACTTTCCGCATCAATACGATGGGCACTTACAATGTCATCGAGGCGGCAGTGAAACTCGGCATCAGGAAAATCATCGTCGCATCGAGCGAGACGACCTACGGCGTCTGCTTCGCCGAAGGCCATCGTGATTTCCACCAGTTCCCGCTGGAGGAAGACTACGACGTCAATCCGATGGATTCCTACGGGCTCTCGAAAGTGGTCAACGAAAAGACGGCCCGCGCCTTTGCCGAACGTTCGGGTTTCGACATCTATGCGCTGCGTATCGGCAACGTCATCGAGCCGCACGAATACGAGCGGTTCCCCACCTATTTCGCCAATCCCGAAATGCGCAAGCGCATTGCCTGGAGCTATATCGACGCCCGCGATCTCGGGCAGATCTGCCATCTCTGCATCGAAAAGGACGGTCTCGGCTATCAGGTCTTCAACGCGGCCAACGACACCGTCTCGGCCAATACGCCGTCGAAAGAGCTTGCAAAGCGATTCTACCCGAACGTGCCCTTCACCCGCGAAATCGGCGAATATGAAGGCCTGCTCTCCAACCGCAAGATCCGCGAGGTGCTGGGTTTTAACGAAGAGCACGATTGGCGGAAATATGTGACGGCCTGAACGGATATTGCTGGCGCGATGGAAGGGCCGATCGCCCGCATATGCGC
This sequence comes from Rhizobium phaseoli, assembly GCF_010668805.1. Taxonomy (GTDB): domain Bacteria; phylum Pseudomonadota; class Alphaproteobacteria; order Rhizobiales; family Rhizobiaceae; genus Rhizobium; species Rhizobium phaseoli_A. Next base: position 292,121 of record NZ_WUFT01000005.1, read on the forward strand.
AGAATGGCTTTGAAAATCGAAAATCGTGCTTGCCAATCCGCTGTGGTCGTCTTAAAGGGAGCGCCATGCCTTTCAGCAGCGATTTGCGGACTTTGGTCCAGGCGCTGAATGATCGGTATGAAGGGGTATAGCTCAGTTGGTAGAGCGGCGGTCTCCAAAACCGCAGGTCGTAAGTTCGAGCCTTACTGCCCCTGCCATTTTCCTCGAAGCGGGACAGCGCGGACATGCTCGCGGCATTCTGCCCGGGGATTGATTGGCGGTAACTAATTTCGTTAAACTTCGGTTTCCCTCTTGTGTATTCGGAAATCGGTGTTTATTTAGGGTTCAACAGACACGCGGTGCGTGGGGCTGATGGTTTCAGCTTTACGCGCCGTAATTGCGTGGGCAGTCGATGGCATCCAAATCCAATCCGTTTGCGTTTCTGCAGCAGGTTCGCTCCGAGACGTCCAAAGTTACATGGCCGTCGCGCCGCGAGACGATGATCTCGACGGTTATGGTGCTTGTGATGGTAGTTTTCGCCGCGCTTTTTTTCTTTGCCGCTGACCAGCTGATCGGCTGGGTTCTGAGCTTCGTGCTGAATACCGGCAACTGATACGGGTGGAGATGAAAATGGCGGCACGTTGGTACATCGTCCACGCATATTCCAATTTTGAAAAGAAGGTCGCTGAGGACATCGAGAACAAGGCTCGCCAGAAGGGGCTTGAGCACCTGTTCGAGAAGATCCTCGTGCCGACCGAGAAGGTGGTGGAAGTGCGTCGCGGCCGCAAGGTCGACAGCGAGCGCAAGTTTTTCCCGGGCTATGTCATGGTTCGTGCCAATCTGACCGATGAAGCCTATCACCTGATCAAGAATACGCCGAAGGTTACAGGTTTCCTCGGCTCCGACAATAAGCCGGTTCCGATTCCGGATTATGAAGCCGAGCGCATTCTCGGTCAGGTCCAGGAAGGTGTCGAGCGGCCGAAGGCCTCGATTACCTTCGAGATCGGCGAGCAGGTTCGCGTTTCCGACGGCCCGTTCGCGTCGTTCAACGGCACGGTTCAGGATGTCGACGAAGAGCGTTCGCGCCTGAAGGTTGAGGTGTCGATCTTCGGCCGCGCAACGCCGGTCGAGCTGGAATACGCGCAGGTCGAGAAGGTCTGATTGCAAGAGATTGGAAGCCGGCCTTGCGGCCTGTTTCCTGCGGACTGTGTCCGCGTCCGCGTGGAAGGTGAGGGGGTCTTAGCCGGACCCTGATGATCCGCACCACGCAACCGCAGCCGCCGGAGAGATCCGGCATCACGGGTCGGGCGACCGGCCGTTCATGAAAGGCAGAGAGATATGGCTAAGAAAGTTGCAGGCCAGCTCAAGCTTCAGGTCAAGGCAGGATCGGCAAACCCGTCCCCGCCGATTGGTCCGGCGCTTGGTCAGCGTGGCATTAACATCATGGAATTCTGCAAGGCGTTCAATGCCGCCACGCAGGAAATGGAAAAGGGTATGCCGATCCCGGTCGTCATCACCTATTACCAGGACAAGTCCTTCACCTTCGCGATGAAGCAGCCTCCGGTCAGCTACTGGCTGAAGAAGGAAGCGAAGATCACCTCCGGTTCCAAGACGCCCGGCAAGGGTGCCAAGGCCGGCTCCCTCACCAAGGCTCAGATCAAGTCGATCGCAGAAGCCAAGATGAAGGATCTGAACGCAGCGGATATCGAAGGTGCAATGGCGATGATCGAGGGCTCTGCCCGCGCCATGGGCCTGGAAGTGGTGGGTTAAGATCATGGCTGGTAAGCGCACGCAGAAGATCAACGAAGGTGTTGATCCCACCAAGCTCTACGCTCTGACCCTGGCCATCGGCATGGTCAAGGAACGGGCTGTCGCCAAGTTCGACGAAACCATCGAAGTGTCGATGAACCTCGGCGTCGACCCGCGCCATGCGGACCAGATGGTTCGCGGCGTCGTCAACCTGCCGAACGGCACCGGCCGTACGGTTCGCGTTGCCGTCTTCGCTCGTGGCGCCAAGGCTGATGAAGCCAAGGCTGCCGGTGCCGATATCGTCGGCGCTGAAGATCTCGTCGAAATCGTCCAGGGCGGCAAGATCGAATTCGATCGCTGCATCGCCACCCCCGACATGATGCCGCTCGTCGGTCGTCTCGGTAAGGTTCTCGGCCCGCGTGGCATGATGCCGAACCCGAAGGTCGGCACCGTCACCATGGATGTCGCTGGAGCCGTCAAGGCTTCCAAGGGCGGCGCTGTCGAGTTCCGCGTCGAGAAGGCTGGCATCGTCCATGCCGGCATCGGCAAGGCCTCTTTCGACGCCAAGGCTCTGGAAGAAAACATCCGCGCTTTCGCCGATGCCGTCATCAAGGCGAAGCCGGCTGGTGCCAAGGGCAACTACGTCAAGCGCGTGGCGATTTCTTCGACCATGGGCCCCGGCGTCAAGATCGAAGTCGGCTCGGTTACCGCAAGCCCGACTGCATAAGTTGATTGCCGGACCTCGGTCCGGTCACTGAATTCCGGCCTCGCAAGGGGCCGGAATATTCCGGAGAAATCCGGAATCCTGTCCGAGATTGCAGGTGGTTTTCCCTTAATCACTTCGCCTGCATGAGACGGGTAAGACCCGAATTGCATGAAGTTCGCTTCTAGGAAATCGGTTCGAGCCTTGGATGCCTTGTGCCTCTTTAGCCTTGATTGGCGCGAGAGCGCGGGGGGACAGGATCCTCAAGCGTCGCTTGGGATCTCGCATGATCCCAGGAGGCAAAGGCAAACCGGCGGGCCCATTCTCGGTCCCGCCAACTGGAGATAGGCAGTGGAAAGAGCGGAAAAACGCGAATTCGTCACGGAACTGAGTGAAGTCTTCAAGGCTTCGGGCTCGGTTGTCGTGGCCCACTATGCTGGTGCCACAGTCGCGCAGATGAACGATTTTCGTTCGAAGATGCGTGCAGCTGGCGGTACCGTCAAAGTCGCGAAGAACCGCCTGGCCAAAATTGCCCTTCAGGGTACGGAAGCGGAAGGGATTACCAATCTCTTCAAGGGTCAGACGCTGATTGCATACAGCACCGATCCGATCACCGCTCCGAAGGTCGTCATGGATTTCGCCAAGACCAATGACAAGATCATTGTTCTGGGCGGTTCCATGGGAACAACCACGCTCAACGCCGATGCAGTCAAGTCGCTTGCGACCCTGCCTTCGCTCGATGAGCTGCGTGCGAAGCTGCTGGGCATGATCCAGACACCGGCTACCCGCATCGCTGGGGTTGTTGCAGCACCGGCAAGCCAGCTTGCCCGCGTGTTCGCGGCCTACGCCAAGAAGGACGAAGCCGCTTAAGGCGGTTTTTCGCTGTTTATAATCAACCGGTTCGAACCGAACAAAAGGAACTAGTAAAATGACTGATCTCGCAAAGATCGTTGACGACCTCTCCGCGCTGACCGTTCTGGAAGCCGCAGAACTGTCGAAGCTTCTCGAAGAAAAGTGGGGCGTTTCCGCTGCTGCTCCGGTAGCTGTTGCTGCTGCTGGCGGCGGCGCTGCTGCTGCTGTCGTTGAAGAAGAAAAGACCGAGTTCGACGTCATCCTCACGGATGTCGGCGCCAACAAGATCAACGTCATCAAGGAAGTCCGCGCCATCACCGGTCTCGGCCTCAAGGAAGCCAAGGACCTGGTCGAAGGCGCTCCGAAGGCTGTCAAGGAAGGCGTCAACAAGGCTGAAGCCGCTGACATCAAGAAGAAGCTTGAAGATGCTGGCGCCAAGGCCGACGTCAAGTAATCTTGAATTGCTTTTGGGAGGCAGTCTCTGCTGCCTCCCATTTGCCGTTTTTCTGAACGAATTACCCAAAAGCCGCGTCAAACCGGCTTTTGGGTAATGGGTTCTTCAAAAGGATAGTCTCGCACCGAGGGCAGCACAGCAATCCGAGCTGAGCGTTTTCGGGTGTCGGACGAGATTGGATTACTCATTGATTGACGGGATCGACTGGCCATCGGTTCCCGTCCGTTGCAGGCCCGGGTGCAAGATTTTGAAGGAGCGACGATGGCTCAGACCCTTTCGTTCAACGGTCGTAGGCGCGTACGCAAGTTTTTTGGTAAGATCCCCGAAGTCGCAGAAATGCCGAACCTTATCGAGGTTCAGAAGGCGTCCTACGACCAATTTTTGATGGTTGAAGAGCCGAAAGGCGGCCGGCCCGACGAGGGTCTTCAGGCCGTTTTCAAGTCGGTTTTCCCGATCACCGATTTTTCCGGCGCCTCCATGCTGGAATTCGTGTCCTACGAATTCGAACCGCCGAAGTTCGACGTTGACGAATGCCGTCAGCGCGACCTGACCTATGCTGCGCCGCTGAAGGTGACGCTGCGCCTCATCGTGTTCGATATCGACGAGGATACGGGCGCGAAGTCGATCAAGGACATCAAGGAACAGTCCGTCTACATGGGCGACATGCCGCTCATGACCAATAACGGTACGTTCATCGTCAACGGCACCGAGCGCGTCATCGTTTCCCAGATGCACCGTTCGCCGGGCGTCTTCTTCGACCACGACAAGGGCAAGAGCCATTCTTCCGGCAAGCTGCTCTTTGCTGCCCGCGTCATTCCTTATCGCGGCTCCTGGCTCGATATCGAATTCGACGCCAAGGATATCGTCTACGCCCGTATCGACCGTCGCCGCAAGATTCCGGTGACGTCGCTGCTGATGGCGCTTGGCATGGACGGCGAGGAAATCCTCGACACGTTCTACACGAAGTCGCTCTACAAGCGCGACGGCAAAGGCTGGCGCATTCCCTTCAAGCCGGAGACGCTGAAGGGTGCCAAGGCGATCACCGAGATGGTCGACGCCGACACCGGCGAAGTCGTCGTGGAAGCCGGCAAGAAGCTGACCCCGCGCCTGCTGCGCCAGCTTTCCGACAAGGGCCTGAAGGCGCTGAAGGCCGGCGACGACGATCTTTACGGCAACTACCTTGCCGGCGACATCGTCAACTACTCCACCGGTGAAATCTACCTCGAAGCCGGCGACGAAATCGACGAGAAGACGCTCGGCATCATCCTGGCGAATGGCTTCGACGAGATCCCGGTTCTCGGCATCGACCATATCAATGTCGGCGCCTATATCCGCAACACGCTGACGGCCGATAAGAACGAGAACCGTCAGGACGCTGTGTTCGACATCTACCGCGTCATGCGTCCGGGTGAGCCGCCGACGATGGAATCGGCCGAAGCCATGTTCAACTCGCTGTTCTTCGATGCGGAGCGTTACGACCTCTCCGCCGTCGGCCGCGTCAAGATGAACATGCGTCTCGACCTGACCGTCGAAGACACCGTCCGCATCCTGCGCAAGGACGACATCCTGGCCGTGGTCAAGATGCTGGTCGAACTGCGCGACGGCAGGGGCGAAATCGACGACATCGACAACCTCGGCAACCGCCGCGTCCGCTCGGTCGGCGAGCTGATGGAAAACCAGTACCGTCTCGGCCTCTTGCGCATGGAGCGCGCGATCAAGGAACGCATGTCCTCGATCGAGATCGACACGGTGATGCCGCAGGATCTGATCAACGCCAAGCCGGCGGCTGCCGCCGTCCGCGAATTCTTCGGTTCCTCGCAGCTCTCGCAGTTCATGGACCAGGTCAACCCGCTCTCGGAAATCACCCATAAGCGCCGTCTTTCGGCACTTGGTCCGGGCGGTCTGACCCGTGAGCGCGCTGGCTTCGAAGTTCGCGACGTGCATCCGACCCACTACGGCCGCATTTGCCCGATCGAAACGCCTGAAGGCCCGAACATCGGTCTGATCAACTCGCTTGCGACCTTTGCCCGCGTCAACAAATACGGCTTCATCGAAAGCCCGTACCGTCGCATCGTCGACGGCAAGGTGACGAGCGACGTGCTCTACCTCTCCGCCATGGAAGAGGCGAAGTATTACGTCGCCCAGGCCAACGCCGAAATGAACGCCGACGGTTCCTTCGTCGACGAGTTCGTCGTCTGCCGTCATGCCGGCGAAGTCATGCTGGCACCCCGCGACAGCATGAACCTGATGGACGTTTCGCCGAAGCAGGTTGTTTCGGTCGCAGCCGCGCTCATCCCGTTCCTGGAAAACGACGACGCCAACCGCGCGCTCATGGGCTCGAACATGCAGCGTCAGGCAGTGCCGCTGCTGCGTGCCGAAGCCCCGTTCGTCGGGACCGGCATGGAGCCGGTCGTTGCCCGTGACTCGGGCGCTGCCATCGGCGCCCGCCGCGGCGGCGTGGTCGACCAGGTCGACGCGACGCGTATCGTTATCCGCGCCACGGAAGACCTCGAAGCCGGCAAATCCGGCGTCGATATCTACCGCCTGCAGAAGTTCCAGCGTTCGAACCAGAACACCTGCGTCAACCAGCGTCCGCTGGTCACCGTTGGTGACGAGGTCAACCGCGGCGACATTCTCGCCGACGGTCCGTCGACCGATCTCGGCGACCTGGCGCTCGGCCGCAATGCGCTCGTCGCGTTCATGCCCTGGAACGGCTACAACTACGAAGACTCGATCCTGCTCTCCGAGCGCATCGTTGCCGACGACGTGTTCACCTCCATTCATATCGAGGAATTCGAAGTGATGGCGCGCGACACTAAGCTTGGTCCTGAGGAAATCACCCGCGATATTCCGAACGTTTCGGAAGAAGCGCTGAAGAACCTCGACGAAGCCGGCATCGTCTATATCGGCGCCGAAGTTCAGCCGGGCGATATTCTCGTCGGCAAGATCACGCCGAAGGGCGAAAGCCCGATGACGCCGGAAGAAAAGCTTCTGCGCGCCATCTTCGGCGAAAAGGCCTCCGACGTGCGCGATACCTCCATGCGCATGCCGCCCGGCACCTATGGCACGATCGTCGAAGTGCGCGTCTTCAACCGCCATGGCGTCGAGAAGGACGAGCGCGCGATGGCGATCGAGCGCGAAGAGATCGAGCGTCTTGCAAAGGACCGCGACGACGAGCAGGCGATCCTCGACCGTAACGTCTACGGCCGTCTGATCGAAATGCTGCGCGGCCAGGCTTCCATCGCCGGCCCGAAGGGCTTCAAGAAGGGCGCCGAGCTTTCCAACGCAGTCGTTTCCGAATATCCCCGCTCGCAATGGTGGATGTTCGCGGTCGAGGACGAAAAGGTCCAGAGCGAACTCGAAGCACTCCGCGGCCAGTACGACGAATCCAAGTCGCGCCTTGAACAGCGCTTCATGGACAAGGTCGAGAAGGTCCAGCGCGGCGATGAAATGCCTCCTGGCGTCATGAAGATGGTCAAGGTCTTCGTCGCCGTGAAGCGCAAGATCCAGCCGGGCGACAAGATGGCCGGCCGTCACGGCAACAAGGGCGTCGTCTCGCGTATCGTGCCTGTCGAGGACATGCCGTTCCTCGAAGACGGCACGCATGTCGACGTCGTTCTGAACCCCCTCGGCGTGCCCTCGCGCATGAACGTCGGCCAGATCCTCGAAACCCACCTGGGTTGGGCTTGCGCCGGCATGGGTCGCCAGATCGGCGAACTGATCGAAGCGTACAAGGCCAATGGCAACATCGCGCCGCTGCGCAAGACCATCGGCGATGTCGTCGGTGACGGTCCGAAGGCCGAACAGGTCCAGGATTTCGACGATGACTCCGTTCTGCGTCTCGCCGATCAGTGGAAGCGCGGCGTTTCGATTGCGACGCCTGTTTTCGACGGTGCCAACGAAGCCGACGTCAACGACATGCTGCGTCTGGCCGGTCTCAAGGACAGTGGCCAGTCGACGCTCTATGACGGCCGTACCGGCGAGCAGTTCGATCGTCAGGTGACCGTGGGCTACATCTACATGCTGAAGCTCAACCACTTGGTCGACGACAAGATCCACGCTCGTTCGATCGGTCCTTACTCGCTCGTTACCCAGCAGCCGCTGGGCGGCAAGGCGCAGTTCGGCGGTCAGCGCTTCGGCGAAATGGAAGTCTGGGCGCTCGAAGCATACGGCGCAGCCTACACGCTGCAGGAAATGCTGACGGTGAAGTCGGACGACGTCGCCGGCCGCACCAAGGTCTACGAAGCCATTGTCCGCGGAGACGACACGTTCGAAGCCGGTATTCCGGAAAGCTTCAACGTTCTCGTCAAGGAAATGCGCTCGCTGGGCCTCAGTGTCGAGCTCGAAAACACCAAGCTTGACGAGGCGCAGGCAGCTCAGCTGCCCGACGCGGCCGAGTAAGCACTTGATAAGGTGTGCGCTGCCAACGCGGCGCACGCCGGTCCCACCGGGCGCCGTATCCGTGTCGGCCCGGAAGGGAAGTTTCGCCGCATCTTGCGGTTATTCTCGTTTAAGCGAGGGAGGCGGCTCCCGGGAAATTGCCGCCGACCATCGCATTTTGAGGGCTCTCAGCCCATGAAGGAGACAGGCATGAACCAAGAGGTCATGAATCTTTTCAATCCGCAGGTGCCTGCACAGAATTTCGATTCTATTCGGATTTCGATCGCATCTCCGGAGAAGATCCTCTCCTGGTCTTACGGTGAGATCAAGAAGCCGGAAACCATCAACTACCGTACGTTCAAGCCGGAACGCGACGGTCTGTTCTGCGCGCGCATCTTCGGGCCGATCAAGGACTACGAATGCCTGTGCGGCAAGTACAAGCGCATGAAGTACAAGGGCATCATCTGCGAAAAGTGCGGCGTCGAAGTCACGCTGTCGCGCGTTCGCCGTGAGCGCATGGGCCATATCGAGCTTGCCGCTCCCGTTGCCCACATCTGGTTCCTGAAGTCGCTGCCATCACGCATTTCGACGCTGCTCGACATGACGCTGAAGGATGTCGAGCGCGTCCTCTACTTCGAAAACTACATCGTCACCGAGCCGGGCCTGACTGCGCTCAAGGAGCACCAGCTCCTCTCGGAAGAAGAGTACATGCTTGCCGTTGACGAATACGGCGAAGACCAGTTCACCGCGATGATCGGCGCTGAGGCGATCTACGAGATGCTGGCCTCGATGAACCTTGAAAAGATCGCTGGCGATCTGCGCGCTGAGCTTGCCGAGACCACGTCGGATCTCAAGCAGAAGAAGCTGATGAAGCGCCTGAAGATCGTCGAGAACTTCATGGAGTCGGGCAACCGTCCGGAATGGATGATCATGAAGGTCGTTCCGGTCATTCCGCCGGATCTGCGTCCGCTGGTTCCGCTCGACGGTGGCCGTTTCGCCACCTCGGATCTGAACGACCTCTACCGCCGCGTCATCAACCGCAACAACCGTCTGAAGCGCCTGATCGAGCTTCGTGCGCCTGGCATCATCATCCGCAACGAAAAGCGCATGCTGCAGGAATCGGTTGACGCGCTGTTCGACAACGGCCGTCGCGGTCGCGTCATCACCGGCGCCAACAAGCGTCCGCTGAAGTCGCTCTCCGACATGCTGAAGGGCAAGCAGGGCCGCTTCCGCCAGAACCTGCTCGGCAAGCGCGTCGACTATTCCGGCCGTTCGGTCATCGTCACCGGTCCGGAACTGAAGCTGCACCAGTGCGGCCTGCCGAAGAAGATGGCGCTCGAACTCTTCAAGCCGTTCATCTATGCCCGCCTCGACGCCAAGGGTTACTCCTCGACCGTCAAGCAGGCCAAGAAGCTGGTCGAAAAGGAAAAGCCGGAAGTCTGGGATATCCTCGACGAGGTCATCCGCGAGCATCCGGTTCTCCTGAACCGCGCACCGACGCTGCACCGCCTGGGCATCCAGGCCTTCGAACCCACCCTGGTCGAAGGCAAGGCGATCCAGCTGCATCCGCTCGTCTGCACGGCCTTCAACGCCGACTTCGACGGTGACCAGATGGCCGTTCACGTGCCGCTGTCGCTCGAAGCCCAGCTCGAAGCCCGCGTGCTGATGATGTCGACCAACAACATCCTGCATCCGGCCAACGGTGCGCCGATCATCGTTCCCTCGCAGGACATGGTTCTCGGTCTCTATTACCTGTCGATCCTCAATCAGAACGAGCCGGGCGAAGGAATGGCCTTCTCCGACCTCGGCGAACTGCATCACGCTCTCGAAACCAAGGTCGTGACGCTGCACACCAAGATCCGCGGCCGATTCAAGTCGGTCGACGAGGATGGCAAGGCCTACTCGAAGATCTATGAAACGACGCCTGGCCGTCTGCTCATCGGCGAACTTCTGCCGAAGAACGGCAAGGTGCTCTTCGACATCTGCAACCAGGAAATGACCAAGAAGAACATCTCCAAGATGATCGACACGGTCTACCGCCACTGCGGCCAGAAGGACACGGTCATCTTCTGCGACCGCATCATGCAGCTCGGCTTTTCCCATGCCTGCCGCGCCGGCATTTCGTTCGGCAAGGACGACATGGTCATTCCGGATGCCAAGGCCAAGATCGTTGCCGACACCGAAAGCCTGGTCAAGGAATATGAGCAGCAGTACAATGACGGCCTGATCACGCAGGGCGAAAAGTACAACAAGGTTGTCGACGCCTGGGGCAAGGCCACCGAAAAGGTCGCCGAAGAGATGATGGCCCGCATTAAGGCGGTCGAATTCGATGAGAACACCGGTCGTCAGAAGCCGATGAATTCGATCTACATGATGAGCCATTCCGGTGCCCGTGGTTCTCCGAACCAGATGCGCCAGCTGGGCGGCATGCGCGGCCTCATGGCCAAGCCGTCGGGTGAAATCATCGAGACGCCGATCATCTCGAACTTCAAGGAAGGCCTGACCGTCAACGAGTACTTCAACTCGACCCACGGCGCCCGCAAGGGTCTGGCAGACACCGCCCTGAAGACCGCCAACTCCGGCTACCTGACCCGTCGTCTCGTCGACGTCGCGCAGGATTGCATCGTCACGCACGTCGATTGCGGAACGCAGACGGGCCTCACCATGACCGCCATCGTCGATGCCGGCCAGGTCGTTGCCTCGATCGGCGTGCGCATCCTCGGCCGTACGGCGCTCGATGACATCGATCATCCGATCACGGGTGAGCGCATCGTCGATGCCGGCAGGATGATCCTCGAGCCCGACGTCGTCGAAATCGAGAAGGCCGGTATCCAGTCGATCCGCATCCGTTCGGCGCTGACCTGCGAAATCCAGACGGGCGTTTGCGCAGTCTGCTACGGCCGCGACCTCGCGCGTGGTACGCCTGTCAACATGGGCGAAGCCGTCGGCGTCATCGCTGCTCAGTCGATTGGTGAACCGGGCACCCAGCTCACCATGCGTACCTTCCACCTTGGTGGTACGGCAACCGTGGTCGACCAGTCGTTCCTCGAAGCGTCGTACGAAGGTACGGTGCAGATCAAGAACCGCAACATCCTGCGCAATTCCGATGGCAACCTCGTTGCCATGGGCCGCAACATGACCGTCCAGATCCTGGACGAGCGTGGCGTGGAACGGTCGTCGCAGCGTGTGGCCTACGGTTCGAAACTGCATGTCGACGAAGGCGACAAGGTCAAGCGCGGCCAGCGTCTGGCAGAGTGGGACCCTTACACCCGTCCGATGATGACCGAAGTGGCTGGTACCGTTCAGTTCGAAGACCTTGTCGACGGTCTCTCCGTTCTGGAAGCGACCGACGAGTCGACCGGCATCACCAAGCGTCAGGTCATCGACTGGCGTTCGACCCCGCGCGGTTCGGACCTCAAGCCGGCGATCGTCATCAAGGACGGCAGCGGCAACATCATGAAGCTGTCGCGTGGTGGTGACGCCCGCTTCTTCCTCTCGGTCGACGCTATTCTGTCGGTCGATTCGGGCACCAAGGTCTCCCAGGGTGACGTTCTCGCGCGTTCGCCGCTGGAAAGCGCCAAGACCAAGGACATCACCGGCGGTCTGCCGCGCGTTGCCGAGCTCTTTGAAGCCCGCCGTCCGAAGGACCACGCCATCATCGCAGAGATCGATGGTACGATCCGCCTCGGCCGCGACTACAAGAACAAGCGTCGCGTCATCATCGAGCCGGCGGAAGACGGTGTCGAGCCTGTCGAATACCTGATCCCGAAGGGCAAGCCCTTCCACCTTCAGGAAGGCGACTATATCGAAAAGGGTGACTACATCCTCGACGGTAACCCGGCCCCGCACGACATCCTGGCGATCAAGGGCGTGGAGGCTCTGGCCTCCTACCTCGTCAACGAGATCCAGGAAGTCTACCGCCTGCAGGGCGTTGTCATCAACGACAAGCACATCGAGGTGATTGTCCGTCAGATGCTGCAGAAGGTGGAGATCACCGATGCAGGCGACTCGACCTATATCGTCGGCGACAATGTCGACCGGATCGAGCTCGAAGACGTCAACGATCATCTGATCGAGCAGGGCAAGAAGCCTGCCTACGGCGATCCGGTTCTTCTCGGCATCACCAAGGCGTCGCTGCAGACCCCGTCCTTCATCTCGGCCGCGTCCTTCCAGGAAACGACCAAGGTGCTGACGGAAGCTGCGATCGCCGGCAAGACCGACGGCCTGCAGGGTCTGAAGGAAAACGTCATCGTCGGCCGCCTCATCCCGGCCGGCACCGGCGGCACCATGACCCAGATCCGCCGCATCGCCACGTCGCGCGACGAGATGATCCTCGAAGAGCGCCGCAAGGGCAGCGGCGCAGCCGTCGCCACGCCGATGCTGCAGGACATGGCCGAAAAGGCTCCGGCTGCGGAATAATCCGCAGCTGAACCTGCCACTTGGTGGCACGCGAAATTGAAAAACCGCCCGGAGCGATCCGGGCGGTTTTCGTTTTTAGTCTGCTTTGGTAGGTTGGGGGAGGGAAGGTGCTGCTTTCGCTCTATGCTGCCTTTGCGACCCGCAGCGTCAGCGGCAGCTCGCTTCAGTTGAAGCGGATGATCGCGACCTCGCCATCGACGGCGCCCTGATAGGCGGAGGCGTGCGGCTCTTCGGCCGGCACCTCGGTCAGCATGCCGATCTGGTCGAGATCGGCCTCGATGAAGCCTTCCTCGGCAAGGGCGTTCAAGGCCTCGCGTACGGCAGTGTCGTCGTCGGGCGCCTTCAACATGATGTGCAGGTCGATGCCTTCGCTGCCGTCGGACTCGTAGCCTTTGCCGATAATGATGAAGATCATCGGCCCGTCGAAATTATTGTCGTTATCAGGTGTCGTAATCATCGCCTGTCCTTCGGCTCTTTGACGATTCGGTCGCTCGAATCCTTCTGTGAGGGCCGCACGCCGCAATTGCTGATTCCTTAACTGCTTTTGCTGCAATGCCCAAGTTTTTATCTTGGTGCACGTCCCTGATTTCGTCTAGAAGGATGAAATCAGGGCCTAAGGCCCGCAGATCAAGGCGATGCGCCGAGTTTATTTCTTAACCGGCCTTGACGAGATCGGTGGAAACCAGTAGTACCCCGGCCATCAGATCCCATGTGAGGCTTGGCTGTTCGGGGCGACGCGCCCTGAAGTTCACCTCAAACAAGGTTCTAAACGCACGTTGAAGTCATGATGCTGCACGCACGACGCAAATTATATGCGTCCTCTGCTCCTTGTGGTCCATCTGCGGAAGCGGATCGGGCCATATTTTGCGCATTGACGGAAAGCGTGCGTCACTGCCGGAGACGGCGCGAGTTCAAGCCCGCAAGGGTACTGAGATAAAACGTAAGGGATGGTTGAATGCCTACCGTAAACCAGCTGATCCGCAAGCCTCGCCAGGCGAACGTAAAGCGTAACAAGGTTCCCGCACTCCAGGAGAACCCGCAGAAGCGCGGCGTTTGCACGCGCGTCTATACGACGACGCCGAAGAAGCCGAACTCGGCTCTGCGTAAGGTCGCAAAGATCCGCCTGACCAACGGCTTCGAAGTCATTGGTTACATCCCCGGCGAAGGTCACAACCTTCAGGAACACTCCGTCGTCATGATCCGTGGCGGCCGCGTCAAGGACCTTCCGGGTGTCCGTTATCACATCATCCGCGGCGTTCTCGATACCCAGGGTGTCAAGAACCGCAAGCAGCGCCGCTCCAAGTATGGCGCGAAGCGTCCGAAGTAATTCGGTTTTGAGTAATTCGGCGCTGCGCGAGGTCCTCCGCGTGATGAAGCGCCTTAACGGTTGAAGAGACGAAAATTATGTCCAGACGTCATAAAGCAGAAAAGCGCGAGATCAATCCGGACCCGAAGTTCGGTGATCTCGTCGTCACCAAGTTCATGAATGCCATCATGCTCGACGGCAAGAAGTCCGTTGCTGAAAACATTGTCTATGGCGCGTTCGACGTCGTCCAGGGCAAGTCCAAGCAGGAGCCGCTTACGGTTTTCCATTCTGCACTCGACAACATTGCGCCGCATGTCGAAGTCCGCTCGCGCCGCGTCGGCGGTGCGACCTATCAGGTCCCGGTCGATGTTCGTCCGGAGCGCCGCCAGGCTCTCGCCATTCGCTGGCTGATCGCTGCTGCCCGCAAGCGCAATGAAACGACTATGGTTGACCGCCTTTCCGGCGAACTGCTCGATGCGTCCAACAACCGCGGCTCCGCCGTCAAGAAGCGCGAAGACACGCATAAGATGGCTGACGCCAACCGTGCGTTCTCGCACTATCGCTGGTAATTCCGAACGGTATCGAAAGGCAGTCCATAATGGCTCGCGAATATAAAATCGAAGACTACCGTAATTTCGGTATCATGGCGCATATCGACGCCGGCAAGACCACGACCACCGAGCGTATCCTTTATTACACCGGCAAGTCGCACAAGATCGGCGAAGTTCACGACGGCGCAGCCACCATGGACTGGATGGAGCAGGAGCAGGAGCGTGGCATCACGATCACCTCCGCTGCCACCACGACCTACTGGAAGGGCCGTGACGGCAAGACGCGTCGCTTCAACATCATCGACACCCCCGGCCACGTCGACTTCACCATCGAAGTCGAGCGTTCGCTGCGCGTTCTCGACGGCGCTATCGCGCTGCTCGACGCCAATGCCGGCGTTGAGCCGCAGACGGAAACCGTCTGGCGTCAGGCCGAGAAGTACAATGTCCCGCGGATGATCTTCTGCAACAAGATGGACAAGACCGGTGCGGACTTCTACCGCTCCGTCGAGATGATCAAAACCCGTCTCGGCGCAACGGCTGTCGTCATGCAGCTGCCGATCGGTGCGGAAACCGAATTCAAGGGCGTCATCGACCTGATCGAGATGAATGCTCTCATCTGGCGTGACGAGTCGCTCGGCGCCCAGTGGGATGTCGTCGAGATCCCCGAGGACATGAAGGCCAAGGCTGAAGAGTATCGCGAAAAGCTGATCGAGACGGTCGTCGACATCGACGAAGCCGCGACGGAAGCCTATCTCGAAGGCATTCTGCCCGACAACGACAAGATCCGCGAACTCGTTCGCCGCGGCACGATCGACGTCAAGTTCCACCCGATGTTCTGCGGCACCGCCTTTAAGAACAAGGGCGTGCAGCCGCTGCTCGACGCCGTCGTCGACTACCTGCCGTCGCCGATGGATATCCCGGCGATCAAGGGCATCGACTTCAAGACGGAAGCTGACATCGAACGTCATGCCGATGACAACGAGCCGCTTTCCATGCTCGCCTTCAAGATCATGAACGACCCCTTCGTCGGTTCGCTGACCTTCGCCCGCATCTACTCCGGCAAGCTCGAAAAGGGCACGTCGGTCATCAACACGGTCAAGGACAAGCGCGAGCGCGTCGGCCGTATGCTGCAGATGCACTCCAACTCGCGTGAAGACATCGAAGAAGCCTTCGCAGGTGACATCGTTGCTCTCGCCGGCCTCAAGGAAACCACGACGGGCGACACGCTCTGTGATCCGCTGAAGCCGGTTATTCTCGAGCGCATGGAATTCCCCGAGCCGGTCATCCAGATCGCCATCGAGCCGAAGACCAAGGGCGACCAGGAAAAGATGGGCCTTGCGCTCAACCGCCTGGCTGCTGAAGATCCGTCCTTCCGCGTCAAGACCGACCAGGAATCCGGCCAGACGATCATCGCCGGCATGGGCGAACTGCATCTCGACATCATCGTCGACCGCATGCGTCGTGAATTCAAGGTTGAAGCAACCGTCGGCGCGCCGCAGGTTGCCTACCGCGAAACCATCACGCGTCAGCACGAAGAGGATTACACGCACAAGAAGCAGTCCGGTGGTACCGGCCAGTTCGCGCGCGTCAAAATCGTCTTCGAACCGAACCCGGACGGCGAGGACTTCAAATTCGAATCGAAGATCGTCGGCGGCTCCGTTCCGAAGGAATACATTCCGGGCGTCCAGAAGGGCATCGAAAGTGTTCTGTCTTCGGGTCCGCTCGCTGGCTTCCCGATGCTCGGCGTCAAGGCGACCCTCATCGATGGTGCCTTCCACGACGTCGACTCCTCGGTTCTCGCCTTCGAAATCGCATCGCGTGCCTGCTTCCGTGAAGCAGCCAAGAAGGCCGGCGCTCAGCTGCTCGAACCGATGATGAAGGTCGAAGTCGTGACCCCGGAAGATTATGTCGGCGACGTCATCGGCGACCTGAACTCCCGTCGCGGTCAGATCCAGGGCCAGGAAAGCCGTGGTATTGCCGTCGTCATCAACGCGAACGTCCCGCTCGCGAACATGTTCAAGTATGTCGACAATCTGCGCTCCATGTCCCAGGGCCGCGCTCAGTACACGATGACCTTCGATCACTACTCGCCGGTCCCGTCGAACGTCGCAACAGAAATCCAGGCAAAGTATTCCGGTCAGAAGTGACCGGAATACCAATTGACCGATAACAAGAATTAGATCCCCTCGGGGACTAGCAAAATGGAGACCCGAAAATGGGAAAGAGTAAGTTTGAGCGCAACAAGCCGCACGTCAACATTGGCACGATTGGCCACGTTGACCACGGCAAGACGTCTCTGACGGCAGCGATCACGAAGTATTTCGGCGAGTACAAGGCGTACGACCAGATCGACGCTGCTCCGGAAGAAAAGGCCCGCGGCATCACCATTTCGACGGCACACGTCGAGTATGAGACGCCGGCCCGCCACTATGCACACGTCGACTGCCCCGGCCACGCCGACTACGTCAAGAACATGATCACCGGTGCTGCCCAGATGGACGGCGCGATCCTGGTGTGCTCGGCCGCTGACGGCCCGATGCCGCAGACGCGCGAACACATTCTGCTGGCCCGTCAGGTCGGCGTTCCGGCTATCGTGGTGTTCCTGAACAAGGTCGACCAGGTTGACGACGCCGAGCTTCTCGAACTGGTCGAGCTCGAAGTTCGCGAACTTCTGTCGTCCTACGACTTCCCGGGCGACGATATCCCGGTCGTCAAGGGTTCGGCACTTGCCGCTCTTGAAGATTCGGACAAGAAGATCGGCGAAGATGCGATCCGCGAACTGATGGCTGCCGTCGATGCCTACATCCCGACGCCTGAGCGTCCGATCGACCAGCCGTTCCTGATGCCGATCGAAGACGTGTTCTCGATCTCGGGCCGTGGTACGGTTGTGACCGGCCGCGTCGAGCGTGGCATTGTCAAGGTTGGCGAAGAAGTCGAGATCGTCGGCATCCGCGCGACCTCGAAGACGACGGTGACCGGCGTTGAAATGTTCCGCAAGCTGCTCGATCAGGGCCAGGCCGGCGACAACATCGGCGCTCTGGTTCGCGGTGTGAACCGTGACGGCGTCGAGCGTGGCCAGATTCTGTGCAAGCCGGGCTCTGTCAAGCCGCACAAGAAGTTCATGGCTGAAGCCTACATCCTGACGAAGGAAGAGGGTGGCCGTCATACGCCGTTCTTCACCAACTACCGTCCGCAGTTCTACTTCCGCACGACCGACGTGACGGGCATCGTCTCGCTGCCTGAAGGCACGGAGATGGTCATGCCGGGCGACAACGTCACGGTTGCCGTCGAGCTGATCGTTCCGATCGCGATGGAAGAAAAGCTGCGCTTCGCGATCCGCGAAGGTGGCCGCACTGTCGGCGCCGGTATCGTTGCTTCGATCGTCGAGTAACTAGCGGCTGGGCCACCAGGCCCAAGGAAAGGATAGGGATGCCGACCGCGGTGTCCCTCTCGATCTTTGAAACCGGTGGCCCGCTAACGTAACTGAAGGTAAGTCGTGTCCCTCAATGGTGACACGCGGATAACAGACACAAGGATAAAGTCGAATGAACGGCCAGAATATCCGCATCCGCCTGAAGGCGTTCGATCACCGGATTCTCGATGCCTCCACGCGCGAGATCGTATCGACGGCTAAGCGCACCGGTGCAAGCGTCCGGGGCCCCGTTCCGCTTCCGACCCGCATCGAGAAGTTCACGGTCAACCGGTCCCCGCACATCGACAAGAAGAGCCGCGAACAGTTCGAGATGCGCACGCACAAGCGCCTTCTCGATATCGTTGATCCGACCCCGCAGACGGTAGACGCGCTGATGAAGCTCGATCTCGCCGCCGGTGTCGATGTTGAGATCAAGCTCTGAGACCTCGGGTCTTCGGGCTGAGTGAGAAGGATTGAACCGATGCGTTCAGGTGTGATTGCACAGAAGGTGGGAATGACCCGCGTCTATAACGACGCCGGCGAGCATGTCCCGGTAACGGTACTGCGCATGGAGGCCGTTCAGGTCGTCGCTACGCGCACTGTCGAAAAGAATGGCTATACCGCAGTTCAGCTCGGTGCCGGCCAGGCGAAGGTAAAGAACACGTCGAAGGCGATGCGCGGCAACTTTGCCATTGCCAACGTCGAGCCGAAGGCCAAGGTCACGGAATTCCGCGTGTCGGAAGACCAGCTGCTTGAGATCGGCACTGAGATCAAGGCGGGTCACTTTGCAGCCGGTCAGCTCGTCGACGTGACGGGCACGACGATCGGTAAGGGTTTTGCCGGCGCCATGAAGCGCCACGGTTTCGGCGGTCTCCGCGCCACGCACGGTGTGTCGGTTTCGCACCGTTCGCACGGTTCGACCGGCTCGCGCCAGGATCCGGGCAAGGTTTTCAAGAACAAGAAGATGGCTGGTCACATGGGCCAGACGCGCGTCACGACGCAGAACCTGGAAGTGGTTTCGACCGACGAAGATCGTGGTCTGATCCTGATCAAGGGTGCTGTTCCTGGTTCCAAGGGTGCTTGGATCATCGTGCGCGACGCCGTCAAGTCGGCCGCGAAGTAAGGAGCCAGATCAATGGAATTCAACGTCAAAACCCTCGAGGGAAAAGACGCCGGGAAGGTTTCCCTTTCGGACGCGATTTTCGGCCTCGAGCCCCGCGAAGACATTATCGCCCGCGTCATCCGCTGGCAGCTTGCCAAGAAGCAGCAGGGCACCCACAAGGCAAAGGGCCGCGCTGAAGTTTCGCGCACCGGCGCCAAGATGTACAAGCAGAAGGGTACGGGCCGCGCCCGCCACCATTCGGCTCGCGCTCCGCAGTTCCGCGGCGGCGGCAAGGCTCACGGCCCAGTCGTCCGCAGCCACGAGCATGACCTTCCGAAGAAGGTTCGTGCACTCGGCTTGCGTCTCGCTCTTTCGGCCAAGATCAAGGCCGATGACGTCATCGTCATCGACAACCTGGTTGCCACCGAAGCCAAGACCAAGGCTCTCGCGTCTGTTTTCGAGACGCTCGGCCTGACCAACGCCCTCTTCATCGGTGGCGCAGAACTTGATGGCAACTTCAAGCTCGCAGCTCAGAACATCCCGAACATCGATGTTCTTCCGATCCAGGGCATCAACGTTTATGACATCCTGCGCCGCGGCAAGCTCGTGCTTTCCAAGGCTGCGGTTGAAGCGCTAGAGGAGCGATTCAAGTGACCGATCTTCGCCACTACGATGTAATCGTCTCTCCGGCGATCACCGAAAAGTCCACGCTGGTATCCGAAAACAACCAGGTTGTTTTCAATGTCGCCAAACAGGCGACGAAGCCGGAAATCAAGGCTGCTGTCGAGGCGCTGTTCGGCGTCAAGGTTACGGCCGTCAACACTCTGCTGCGCAAGGGCAAGACCAAGCGGTTCCGCGGTTTCGTCGGCAAGCAGAAGGACGTGAAGAAGGCTGTTGTGACCCTGGCTGAAGGCCAGACGATCGACGTCTCCACCGGTCTCTGAGGTATAAGAAAATGGCATTGAAAACATTCAATCCGATCACCCCGAGCCAGCGCCAGCTGGTCATCGTCGACCGTTCGGCCCTCTACAAGGGCAAGCCGGTCAAGGCGCTGACGGAAGGCCTGACGAAGAGCGGCGGTCGTAACAACCTCGGTCGCATCACCGCCCGCTTTATCGGCGGCGGTCACAAGCGCACCTATCGTCTGATCGACTTCAAGCGTCGCAAGTTCGAGGTCGAAGGCACGGTCGAGCGTATCGAATACGATCCGAACCGCACCGCTTTCATCGCGCTGGTGAACTATGCTGATGGCGAGAAGGCTTACATCCTCGCTCCTCAGCGCCTCGCTCCCGGCGACAAGGTCATCGCTTCCGAGAAGGCTGTCGACGTCAAGCCCGGCAACACCATGCCGCTGCAGTTCATCCCGGTCGGCTCCATCATCCACAATGTGGAAATGAAGCCGGGCAAGGGTGGTCAGATCGCTCGCTCCGCCGGTGGCTACGCACAGCTCGTCGGCCGTGACCAGGGCATGGCGATCCTTCGCCTGAACTCGGGTGAACAGCGTCTCGTTCATGGCTCCTGCCTTGCTTCGATCGGCGCCGTCTCCAACCCTGACCACGCCAACATCAACGACGGCAAGGCCGGTCGTACCGTTTGGCGCGGCAAGCGTCCGCATAACCGCGGTGTTGTCATGAACCCGGTCGACCACCCGCACGGCGGTGGTGAAGGTCGCACCTCTGGTGGCCGTCACCCGGTTACTCCGTGGGGCAAGCCGACCAAGGGCAAGCGCACCCGGTCGAACAAGTCGACCGACAAGATGATCATGCGCTCGCGTCATCAGCGTAAGAAGTAAGAGAGGAAGTCTCCAATGGCTCGTTCAGTATGGAAAGGTCCGTTCGTTGACGGCTATCTTCTCAAGAAGGCTGAGAAGGTTCGTGAAGGCGGTCGTGCAGAAGTGATCAAGATCTGGAGCCGTCGCTCCACGATCCTGCCGCAGTTCGTCGGTCTTACCTTCGGCGTCTACAACGGCAGCAAGCATATCCCGGTCAGCGTCAATGAAGACATGGTCGGCCACAAGTTCGGTGAATTCTCTCCGACCCGCACCTATTACGGTCACGGCGCGGACAAGAAGGCGAAGAGGAAGTAACAATGGGCAAGGCAAAAGCCGAACGCCGGCTGAAGGACAACGAGGCGCAAGCAGTCGCCCGCACGCTCCGCGTCAGCCCTCAGAAGCTCAACCTGGTTGCTGCGGCTATCCGCGGCAAGAAGGTTGAGCGCGCACTCGCTGAGCTGGAGTTCTCCCGCAAGCGCATCGCAGGTGCCGTCAAGAAGACGCTTGAATCTGCGATCGCCAATGCCGAGAACAACCACGATCTCGATGTCGACTCGCTTGTCGTCGCCGAGGCCTATGTCGGCAAGTCGATCGTCATGAAGCGTTTCCACGCTCGTGGCCGCGGTCGCGCGTCGCGCATCGAAAAGCCCTTCGCGCACCTGACGATCGTCGTTCGTGAAGTGCAGGCAGTAGAGGAGGCCGCATAATGGGTCAGAAAATCAATCCAATCGGTTTCCGTCTTGGCATCAACCGTACCTGGGATAGCCGCTGGTTTGCGGACAATGCCGAGTACGGCCAGCTGCTGCACGAAGACCTGAAGATGCGCAAGTTCGTCATGAGCGAACTGAAGCAGGCCGGGATCTCCAAGGTGGTCATCGAGCGTCCGCACAAGAAGTGCCGCGTCACGATCCACTCGGCACGTCCGGGCCTGATCATCGGCCGCAAGGGCGCCGACATCGACAAGCTTCGCAAGAAGCTGTCGGAGATGACGAATTCGGAAACGCACCTTAACATCGTCGAAGTGCGTAAGCCCGAAGTCGATGCGACGCTGGTCGCTCAGTCGATCGCCCAGCAGCTTGAGCGCCGCGTGGCTTTCCGTCGCGCCATGAAGCGCGCCGTTCAGTCCGCGATGCGTCTTGGCGCCGAAGGCATCAAGATCACCTGCGCTGGTCGTCTCGGCGGCGCTGAAATCGCCCGTACGGAATGGTACCGCGAAGGGCGTGTGCCGCTGCACACGCTGCGCGCCGACATCGACTACGGCACGGCTGAAGCAGAAACCGCATTCGGCATCTGCGGCATCAAGGTCTGGATCTTCAAGGGCGAAATCCTTGAGCACGATCCGATGGCTTCCGAGCGCCGTGCGATGGAAGGTGACGCCCAGGGTCCGGCAAGCCGTGATCGTGACCGCGACAGAGACCGTCGCCGCGACAACGCTTGATAGCGCGCGTGGCAGAGAAGTTCGGAGAATAAGAAAATGTTGCAGCCAAAGCGTACCAAGTACCGCAAGCAGTTCAAGGGCCGCATCAAGGGCGTCGCCAAGGGCGGTTCTGACCTGGCATTCGGCGAATTCGGCCTGAAGGCTCAGGAACCCAACCGCGTCAACGCGCGCGAGATCGAGGCGGCCCGCCGCGCGATCACGCGTTATATGAAGCGCGCCGGCCGTGTATGGATCCGTGTGTTCCCGGACGTTCCGGTAACCAAAAAGCCGACCGAAGTCCGCATGGGTAAGGGTAAGGGCTCCGTTGAATACTGGGCATGCAAGGTCAAGCCCGGCCGTATGATGTTCGAGATCGACGGTGTCAGCGAAGAAATCGCCCGTGAGGCTCTTCGCCTCGGCTCCGCCAAGCTCTCGGTCAAGACGCGCTTCGTTCAGCGCATTGCAGAGTAAGGGATTGAGCTCATGAAAGCCTCAGATGTTCGCGGGTTTACCGCCGACCAACTCAAGGACGAGCTTGCCAAGCTGAAGAAGGAGCAGTTCAACCTGCGCTTCCAGAAGGCGACCGGCCAGCTCGAAAAGTCCTCGCGCATCAACGAAGTCCGCAAGGACATCGCCCGCGTGAAAACCATTGCCCGCCAGAAGGCGGCAGAAGTTAAGGCCTAAAGGAAGAAAAATATGCCGAAGCGCATCCTGCAGGGCGTCGTCGTTGGCGACAAGAACGAGAAGACGGTAGTGGTTCGCGTCGAGCGTCGTTTCGCTCACCCGCTGCTCCAGAAGACCGTTCGTCGTTCCAAGAAGTACAAGGCCCACGACGAGAACAACCAGTACAAGATTGGCGATACCGTATCCATCGAGGAATGCGCGCCGATCTCCAAGGACAAGCGTTGGACGGTGATTTCCGCCCAGGGCCAGTAACAGAATTTTGTGCGGGGCCTTGCGTCTCGCCGAAATATCTGTATGAAGCAGCGTCAGAACGCTCGAAAGCCGGGCGTTCTTTTGCTTTGAGCGCACGGAAGGTCCTTCGGGAAACCACCCTGGCACGATCGATCCCGCGCTATTCAGCTATCGCCGCGTCTGTGCTGCCGTCAAGGCAGCTCGGCCGGCGAAAATTTTCATAAGCCGGAGTAGGGGGCTAGCCCAACCATTCCGGTAAACCAAGAAGGCGACCTGATATGATTCAGATGCAAACAAACCTCGACGTCGCGGATAATTCCGGCGCACGTCGTGTCATGTGCATCAAGGTGCTGGGCGGCTCGAAGCGCAAGTATGCCTCGATCGGCGACGTCATCGTCGTTTCGATCAAGGAAGCGATCCCGCGCGGCCGTGTGAAGAAGGGTGACGTGATGAAGGCGGTTGTTGTTCGTACCGCCAAGGACATCCGTCGTCCGGATGGCTCCGTCATCCGCTTCGACACCAACGCAGCAGTCCTCATCGACAACAAAAAAGAGCCGATCGGCACCCGTATCTTCGGACCGGTTCCGCGCGAACTTCGCGCCAAGAACCACATGAAGATCATCTCGCTGGCTCCCGAAGTACTGTAAGGAGCGAAGCGATGCAGAAGATTCGTAAGGGCGACAAGGTCGTCATGCTCGCTGGCAAGGACAAGGGCCGTACCGGCGAAGTTGTCCAGGTCATGCCGAAGGAAGATCGTGCCGTTGTTCGTGGCGTCAACGTCGTCAAGCGCCATCAGCGCCAGACGCAGACCCAGGAAGCCGGCATCATCAACAAGGAAGCACCGGTCCACCTCTCTAACGTTGCAATCATCGACAAGGACGGCAAGCCGACCCGCGTCGGTTTCAAGGTTGTTGACGGCAAGAAGGTCCGTGTGGCCAAGCGTTCTGGAGAAGTGATCGATGGCTGAGGCAAAATACGAGCCACGGCTCAAGAAGGAATATGTCGAGCGCATCCGCAAGGCGTTGCAGGAGCAATTCTCCTACGCCAACGAGATGATGATCCCGAAGCTCGACAAGATCGTGATCAACATGGGTGTTGGCGAAGCGACCGCTGACTCGAAGAAGCCGACGGTAGCTGCCGCCGACCTCGCAGCGATCGCCGGCCAGAAGCCGGTCATCACTCGCGCACGCAACTCCATCGCAGGCTTCAAGGTCCGCGAACAGATGCCGATCGGCGCCAAGGTCACCCTGCGCGGCGCCCGCATGTACGAGTTCCTGGACCGCCTCGTGAACATCGCGCTCCCGCGCGTTCGCGACTTTCGCGGCCTGAACCCGAAAAGCTTTGACGGCCGTGGCAACTTCGCCATGGGCATCAAGGAGCACATTGTGTTCCCTGAGATCAACTACGATAAGGTTGATCAGATGTGGGGCATGGACATCATCGTTTGCACGACGGCGACGACCGACGACGAAGCACGGGCTCTTCTGAAAGAGTTCAGCTTCCCGTTCCGTCAATAACCGTAACGACGAGCGTAGAAAAGGAACCTGACATGGCGAAGACAAGCGCAGTTGAAAAGAACAAGCGCCGCCGTACTACGGTCGCCAACCAGTCCGCTAAGCGGGCTGCGTTGAAGGCGATCATCATGAACCAGGCTCTTCCGATCGAAGAGCGGTTCAAGGCCTCGATCAAGCTGGCATCCCTGCCGCGTGATGGATCGAAGACCCGTGTTCGCAACCGTTGCGAAGTTTCGGGGCGTCCGCGCGCATATTACCGCAAACTGCGCATGTCGCGTATTGCGCTGCGTGAACTGGGCAATTTCGGCAAAGTGCCGGGTATCGTCAAGTCGAGCTGGTAAGGAGCAGGTTACATGACAATGACTGATCCGTTGGGCGATATGCTCACCCGTATCCGTAACGGCGCTTCCCGCCGCAAGTCGTCGGTTTCGACGCCTGCGTCCAGGCTCCGTGCACGTGTTCTCGATGTCTTGCAGTCCGAAGGCTACATCCGTGGCTATTCCGTTGTCGATTTCGGCAATGGTAAGTCGGAACTCAGCATCGAGCTGAAATATTATGAAGGCGCGTCGGTGATCCGTGAGATCGGCCGTGTGTCCAAGCCGGGCCGCCGGGTTTATGTCTCGGTCAAGTCCATTCCGCAGGTCGCGAACGGCCTCGGCATCACCATCCTTTCGACTCCGAAGGGTGTGATGGCCGATCACCAGGCTCGCGAACAGAACGTTGGCGGCGAGGTTCTTTGCTCGGTCTTCTAAGATCGGGCAGGGATCTCCATAGCGAACAGACAGGATTGAAACATGTCTCGTATCGGTAAGAAGCCCGTTCAGGTGCCTGCTGGGATCACGGCTACGGTCGATGGCCAGAAGGTCACTGCAAAGGGCCCGAAGGGCGAGCTGTTTTTCGTTGCTAATGACGAAATCAGCCTCAAGCTCGAAAATAACGCGGTCGTCGTGACGCCGGTGAACCAGAGCAAGGATGCACGTTCAAAGTGGGGCATGTCCCGCACAATGATCGAAGGCATCTTCAAGGGTGTCACGGATGGCTTTGAGCGCAAGCTCGAAATCAACGGCGTCGGTTACCGCGCCTCCCTGCAGGGCAAGAACCTGCAGCTGGCTCTCGGTTTCAGCCATGACGTGATCTATGAGCCGCCGGTCGGCATCACGATCGTCGTTCCGAAGCCGACTGAAATTGTTGTCTCTGGCATCAATAAGCAGCAGGTCGGTCAGGTCGCCGCTGAAATCCGCGAATATCGCGGTCCTGAGCCCTACAAGGGCAAGGGCGTCAAGTACGCTGACGAGCGGATCGTCCGCAAAGAAGGCAAGAAGAAGTAAGGATCACGCGAAATGGCTAGCAGGAAAGAAGCACTTGCACGTCGTGCCAACCGCGTGCGCCGTCATATCAAGTCGGTGGCCAATGGCCGTCCGCGCCTGTCGGTTCATCGCTCCTCGAAGAACATCTACGCCCAGGTCATCGATGATGTGGCCGGCAAGACGCTTGCGTCTGCCTCCACCCTCGAAAAGGATCTGCGCGGTTCTCTGAAGACCGGTGCCGATACCGCCGCCGCTGCCGTTGTCGGCAAGCTCGTTGCCGAGCGCGCCTCCAAGGCCGGTGTTACGGAAGTCGTGTTCGACCGTGGCGCCTTCATCTTTCACGGCCGCATCAAGGCTCTTGCCGATGCAGCTCGCGAAGGCGGTCTCACCTTCTGATCAGTTTCCGGCCGGACGCTTTTAGCGCCGGCCGGATTTTCGCCGGACCGCAAGCACTCTCCGATAGGGGAGGCTGACGCGGTCCACATTTATTTGCCGATTGCACCCGGAAAAGAAAAAGGAAGAGGACAATGGCACAGGAAAGAAGGCCGCAGCGGGAAGACCGCCAGAGCCGTGACGAGCGCGACAGCGAATTCGTCGACAAGCTGGTCGCGATCAACCGCGTCGCCAAGGTCGTCAAGGGCGGCCGTCGTTTTGGTTTTGCAGCACTCGTCGTCGTTGGCGACCAGAAGGGCCGCGTCGGCTTCGGCCATGGCAAGGCACGTGAAGTGCCGGAAGCCATCCGCAAGGCAACCGAAGCCGCAAAGCGCGAACTGATCTTCGTACCGCTGCGTGACGGCCGTACGCTGCATCACGACGTTCATGGCCGCCACGGCGCCGGCAAGGTATTGCTGCGCTCGGCCAAGGTCGGTACCGGCATCATCGCCGGCGGTCCGATGCGCGCCGTATTCGAAACGCTCGGCATGCATGACGTCGTCGCCAAGTCGACCGGTTCGTCGAACCCCTACAACATGGTTCGCGCCACCTTCGACGCTCTGAAGCACCAGGTTCACCCGAAGGACATCGCAGCTCAGCGCGGCATCAAGTATGCAACGCTGCAGGCTCGTCGTAGCGCCTCCGGCAACGCCTCTGAAGAATAAGAGGAGTTTGACAGATGGCCAAGGCTACCAAGAAGGCTGAAGCGAAGACTGTCACGATCGAACAGATCGGCAGCCCGATTCGCCGTCCGGATGTCCAGCAGCGCACGCTGATCGGTCTCGGACTGAACAAGATGCACCGTCGCCGCACACTGGAGGATACTCCTTCCGTTCGTGGCATGATCCGTGCTGTCCAGCATCTCGTTCGCGTCGTCGACGAGAAGTGAGACGGAGGAAACGCTCATGAAACTCAATGAAATTAAAGACAACGAAGGCTCGACCCACAGCCGCAAGCGCCTCGGCCGCGGTATCGGTTCGGGTTCCGGCAAGACGGCTGGTCGCGGCGTGAAGGGTCAGAAGTCCCGTTCGGGCGTCGCCATCAACGGCTTCGAAGGCGGCCAGATGCCGATCTATCGTCGCCTGCCGAAGCGCGGCTTCAACAACATTTTCGCTTCCGATTTTGTTGTTGTGTCGCTCGGCCGGATCCAGGCGGCGATCGACGCCGGCAAGCTGGATGCCAAGGCGACCGTTGACGCAGCTGCCCTCAAGGCGGCCGGCGTCATCCGCCGCCCCAAGGACGGCGTTCGCGTTCTCGCCGACGGCGAGCTGAAGGCGAAGATCACCATCGTCGTTGCAGGCGCCTCCAAGCCCGCCGTCGAGAAGATCGAAAAGGCCGGCGGCACCGTGACGCAGCTTTCGGCTCCGGCTGCAGCCGAATAATAATCTGATGATATCTCGCCCGGGGTGCTTCACACCGGGCGATTTTGCTCCCATATGTGGGCCTCACAAAAACTTGGCTGGCGCGCCCGCGTCATGCCGGTAAGACTAAAACAAGGGTGAGGCATGGGGTTGCGCTGCAATCCGTTCTGAACCCGGTTTTGAATAATTTTCATACTGATTCCGGGGCCGGCCTATCCCCTAGAGACGCCGGAATTGGTAGCGCGGAGAATTGCATGGCTTCTGCAGCGGAACAATTGGCATCCAACCTCAATTTTTCGACCTTTGCCAAAGCCGAGGATTTGAAGAAGCGCTTGTGGTTCACACTGGCAGCTCTCCTCGTCTACAGGCTCGGCACCCATATTCCCCTTCCGGGTCTCAATCCCGAAGCCTATGCCCAGGCTTTCCGCGGCCAGTCAGGCGGCATTCTCGGCCTCTTCAACATGTTTTCGGGCGGCGCTGTTCAGCGCATGGCGATCTTCGCACTCGGCATCATGCCCTATATCTCTGCTTCGATTATCGTGCAGCTCATGACATCGGTCGTGCCGGCGCTCGAAAACCTCAAGAAGGAGGGCGAGCAGGGCCGCAAGATCATCAACCAGTATACCCGCTACGGCACAGTCATCCTCGGTGCGCTCCAGGCCTACGGCATTGCCGCCGGCCTTGAGAGCGGCCAGGGCCTTGTTGTCGATCCGGGCTGGTTCTTCCGTGTTTCCACCGTTCTGACGCTGCTCGGCGGCACGATGTTCCTGATGTGGCTCGGCGAGCAGATCACCTCGCGTGGCATCGGCAACGGCATCTCGCTGATCATCTTCGCCGGCATCGCCGCCGGTCTTCCGACGGCTCTTGCCAGCACGCTCGAACTTGGCCGAACCGGCGCATTGTCGACCTTCCTCATCCTGTTGGTCATCGTCGTCGCGATCGGCGTCATCGGCGTCATCGTCTTCGTCGAGCGTGCCCAGCGCCGGCTCTTGATTCAGTATCCGAAGCGCCAGGTCGGCAACCGGATGTTCCAGGGCGATACCTCGCACCTGCCGCTGAAGCTCAACACGTCGGGCGTCATTCCGGCGATCTTCGCCTCGTCGCTGCTGCTGCTGCCGGCAACGGTTGCAGGCTTTGCCAGCACGTCGGGGATGCCTGCCTGGGCGACGTCGATCGTCGCGGCCCTTGGCCATGGCCGCCCCCTCTATATGGTGCTCTATGCGGCGCTGATCGCCTTCTTCGCCTTCTTCTATACGGCCATCGTCTTCAACCCGAAGGACACGGCCGACAATCTGAAGAAGCATGGAGGCTTCATTCCCGGCATCCGCCCGGGCGAGCGCACGGCCGAATATATCGACTATGTGCTGACCCGAATCACGGTGATCGGCGCAATCTATCTCGTCTTCGTCTGCATCCTTCCGGAGATCTTGGTGTCGCAAACCGGCATCCCGTTATCCCTTGGTGGGACTTCGCTTTTGATCGTGGTTAGCGTAACTCTTGATACGGTTGCACAGATCCAGGGTCACCTGATCGCGCAGCAATACGAAGGCCTGATCAAGAAATCGAAGTTGCGTGGAGGAAAGAGGGGGAGATGAGACTTATCCTTTTGGGGCCGCCGGGCGCGGGTAAGGGAACCCAGGCCCAGCGGATCGTGGAAAAGCATGGCATTCCGCAGCTTTCCACGGGGGACATGTTGCGTGCCGCGGTCAACGCCGGCACGGATGTCGGCAAGCGCGCCAAGGCAGTCATGGACGCCGGCAAACTTGTCTCGGATGAGATCGTTATCGCCATCGTCTCCGAGCGTATCGATCAACCCGATTGCGCCAACGGCTTCATTCTCGACGGTTTCCCCAGGACGCTCGTCCAGGCGGACGCCACGGAAGCGATGCTGAGGGCAAAGGGCCTCGACCTGTCCGTCGTCATCGAATTCCGTGTCGACGATGACGAACTGGTCCGTCGTGTCGCCGGTCGCTACTCCTGCGCACAGTGCGGCAGCGTCTATCACGATACCGATAAGGTTCCGGCTGCCGAAGGCGTGTGTGACAAGTGCGGTTCCACGCACTTCAAGCGCCGTCCCGATGACAACCCGGAGACCATGACGGCGCGGCTGCAGGTCTACTACAAGGAAACCTCGCCGCTGATCGGCTATTACCATGCCAAGGGCAAACTCAAGTCCGTGGACGGTATGGCAGAGATCGATCAGGTGACGGCCGAGGTCGAAAACATTCTTTCGAAGCTTTAAGGCTTTGAAAATAAACTTGGCGGAACGGTTGCTTTTCAGCAGTGATTCCGCTAAACACCGCGCCAACTCGCGACATTCCATGCGATCGGCGCGGATTTCCCAGGGAAGTCCGGGTGCGGTCGTTTTGACATGTTGCGGACGTAAATCTGAACGAGCGGTTCTAAAGACCGCATAACGAAGCCCACTTGCCGGATGGCAACTGGAATGCAAGGAGAACAGGCGTGGCACGTATCGCTGGCGTCAACATCCCGACTGCGAAGCGCGTTGTTATCGCGTTGACCTACATTCACGGGATCGGCACGAAATTCGCACAGGAAATCGTCGAGAAGGTCGGTATCCCGGCTGAACGTCGTGTGCATCAGCTGACGGACGCCGAAGTCCTTCAGATCCGCGAAGCCATCGACCGCGACTATCAGGTCGAAGGCGATCTTCGTCGCGAAACCTCGATGAACATCAAGCGTCTGATGGACCTCGGCTGCTACCGCGGCCTGCGTCATCGCCGTGGCCTTCCGGTCCGCGGTCAGCGCACGCACACCAATGCTCGTACCCGCAAGGGCCCGGCAAAGGCAATCGCTGGTAAGAAGAAGTAATTTCCGGGAAACCGGGGTAGGGAGGCTGGCGGTCTGCGCCGGCCTCTTTTGAGTTTGGAGCGGGACCATATAGGCGCCGTTCCGGTGTAGCCGCTGGCATTACGGCGGCGAAGAGATCAATGAAAGGAATACCATGGCTAAGGAAGCCGTCCGCGTTCGCCGTCGTGAACGCAAGAATATCTCGTCGGGTGTCGCTCACGTCAACTCGACCTTCAACAACACGATGATCACCATCACCGATGCCCAGGGCAACGCGATTGCTTGGTCTTCGGCTGGCGCCAAGGGCTTCAAGGGCTCGCGCAAGTCGACCCCGTTCGCTGCCCAGATGGCTGCCGAAGACTGCGCCAAGAAGGCTCAGGAGCACGGCATGAAGTCGCTGGAAGTCGAAGTTTGTGGTCCGGGTTCGGGTCGCGAATCGGCTCTGCGCGCGCTCCAGGCTGCTGGTTTCATGATCACGTCCATCCGCGACGTGACCCCGATCCCGCACAATGGCTGCCGTCCGCGCAAGAAGCGCCGCGTCTGATCATCGCTCTCGTCACTGGTGAGCGCCTTGGCGCTCCCGGTGGTTTTCAAGCTCGGTTGCCACGATTGGATGGTGGCAACGAACGGAAGGCAAACTCATGATTCAGAAGAACTGGCAGGAACTGATCAAGCCGAACAAGGTGGAGTTCTCCTCGAGCTCGCGCACCAGGGCGACGCTTGTTGCCGAACCGCTGGAGCGCGGCTTCGGCCTCACCCTCGGCAATGCGCTTCGCCGCGTTCTGCTCTCCTCGCTGCGCGGCGCTGCCGTCACGGCGGTGCAGATCGATGGCGTCCTGCATGAATTCTCGTCGATTCCGGGCGTCCGCGAAGACGTGACGGACATCGTGCTCAACATCAAGGAAATCGCTATCAAGATGGATGGCGACGACGCAAAGCGCATGGTCGTGCGCAAGCAGGGTCCGGGTGTTGTCACGGCTGGCGACATTCAGACGGTCGGCGATATTGAAATCCTCAACCCCGAGCATGTCATCTGCACGCTCGACGAGGGTGCCGAAATCCGCATGGAGTTCACCGTCAACAACGGCAAGGGCTACGTTCCGGCCGAACGCAATCGTGCGGAAGACGCTCCGATCGGTCTCATCCCGGTCGACAGCCTCTATTCGCCGGTCAAGAAGGTGTCCTACAAGGTTGAAAATACCCGCGAAGGACAGGTTCTCGACTACGACAAGCTGAACATGACCATCGAAACCGATGGCTCGATCACCGGTGAAGACGCCGTCGCTTTTGCGGCGCGCATCCTCCAGGATCAGCTTGGCGTCTTCGTCAACTTCGACGAGCCGCAGAAGGAAACCGAAGAGGAAGCAGTCACCGAACTGGCTTTCAACCCGGCTCTCCTCAAGAAGGTGGACGAACTCGAATTGTCGGTCCGTTCGGCAAACTGCCTGAAGAACGACAACATCGTCTATATCGGCGACCTCATTCAGAAGACCGAAGCAGAAATGCTCCGCACGCCGAATTTTGGTCGCAAGTCGCTGAACGAAATCAAGGAAGTTCTCGCTTCCATGGGCCTGCACCTCGGCATGGAAGTGCCGGCATGGCCGCCCGAGAACATCGAAGATCTCGCCAAGCGTTACGAAGACCAATACTGAGCGGCGTGAGGAAAAGTGTGAAGCGGTTTTCCGCCCGCACGCCGATCGCAAGAACATAACAGAAGGCAGGCTCTTTCGGCTGCCTTTCCCCGTCAAACAGCAGGCCGATCGCCTGCATGTGCCAGGAAACGGCAGGCCCACTTAGTGTCAAGGGCACCTGCATTAAAGGAGAATAGCAATGCGCCATGGTAAAGCCGGCCGCAAGCTGAATAGAACTGCAAGCCACCGCAAGGCGATGTTCGCCAACATGGCCGCTTCGCTGATTACCCACGAGCAGATCGTCACGACCCTGCCGAAGGCCAAGGAAATCCGCCCGATCGTCGAGAAGCTCGTCACGCTCGGCAAGCGCGGCGACCTGCATGCTCGCCGTCAGGCGATCTCGCAGATCCGCGATGCCGCTGTCGTTTCGAAGCTGTTCGACACGATCGCAACGCGTTACGCCACCCGCAACGGCGGCTACCTGCGCATCATGAAGGCCGGCTTTCGCCAGGGCGACAATGCAGCCATGGCCGTGATCGAATTCGTTGATCGCGACACCTTCGCCAAGGGCGCAGCCGACAAGGCCCGCGTCGCTGCTGAAGAGCAGGCCGTCGCCGCTTAAGTCTTCCGCTCTTGCGGAAACAAAACAGCCGGGCTCACAAAGCCCGGCTGTTTTTGTTTGTGCTTGGTCGCAGACTGGTCAATGCATGGCGGGCAGCGGAAGGAAGCTAACTCGTCGTCGATATTTCGCCCGTCAATCGGGTACATGTATGTGCTGCTTGATATGTTTGAGGTTCGCGACGATCGTAAAGGTCATGATGACTAGCAGGCACCACGAACTCCATTTTCCGATCTCGACGGCAGACCATGCCCCGACCTGGTTCGGATATCGCCAAATACCGAAGAAGGTGCTGATGTTTTCCGCAAGCCAGATGAAGAATCCGATCAGGATGAACGCAAGGAGCAGGGGCATCTTTCGATCGCGATCGTAGGGACGGAAAATGATCGTGGTCCGGGCGTAGAGGCCGAGCGTGCAGGCGGCGATATACCAGCGATAATCGCCGAGATAGTGATGCGCAAAAAAATTGGCGTAGATCGCCAGCGCCATGAGCCAGGCCATCCCGTAGGATGGATGGTGCCTCACCCGCAGGTCCAGCAGCCGCCATGCTTGAATGATGTAGCTGCCAACGGCGGCATACATGAAACCGGAAAACAGTGGGACGCCAAATAATTTCGTATAGGCGAAATCCGGATAACTCCATGATTGGATGCCGCCTGAGGTCTTGAAGACCTCCAGCGCAAAGCCGACCAGATGAAAGAGCGAGATCGCTTTCAGCTCATCGAAAGTTTCGAGCTTTGCCCAGATCATCGATACCTGGATCGCAAGCGCGATGATGAGCAACAAGTCGTAGCGGGGAATATGAACGAGGCCTGCCCGCGGGACCAGAAATACCGCCAGGAAAAAAAGACCGGCAAATAGGCAAGCCCGAGCCTCTTTCACGCCGAAGTAAACGAACTCGATGGCAAAGCGCTGAATACGGCTTCGTTGCAGATCGGACGGCCGATCGGTCAAATGCTTGTCCAGTGAAGGAAGTAATCTTTGAAGCGCGGCAGCCTTCGACATGTGCTCTTTGGGATATCCGAACCTGTATTGAACGAATCACAGGCTATCAGCGCCTCACAGCGGCAAACAGTGGCTGGCTTGATAATTTTGTGCCCGCGCGGTAGGAGGTTAAATCGGCTGAGATTGACGGGATATGTTCAATTGCGCGAAAATATTCAAATACGTTCTGGAGAGCAGGTCTTTCGTCTCGCAGCCGTGCTTGTGGTTATCGCGCTCGGGCTGCTGCTCAGACGGTTTGGCTACGCGGCCGATCTGCCTTTCATCATCGTCAACTATGGCGCATCGGCGCTCTGGGGGGCGATGGTCTATCTGCTCGTGACGCTCTTTGTCGCAAGCTCACGGCCGGCCATCCTTGCTGTAATAGCTATGGCGATAGCGATCTCAGTGGAGTTGTTCCGGCTCTATCATACGCCCTGGCTCGACGCGTTTCGGCTGACGACCGCAGGGGCGCTGCTGCTCGGCCGGATCTTTTCGCTCTGGAACATGCTGGCCTATGCAATCGGGATCGCCGCGGCTTGCGCCTTCGATCCCGCCCGTCGGCGGCGATAAGGCCCCGGCCTTAAGTTTTCCGCTCACGAAGCCGACGCCATCGCGCGATTGCGCGTTCGCCCCTGGCCTTTCTTCCGGCTGCGCGCGATCGGCCGCCAGGAGCGGTAGAGGATGAGGGCGATGATCAGCCCGACATAGATATATTGCTCAAGATCGAGGATCTTGGTTGAGAGCGCAAAGTGCAGCGCTCCGCAGGCGGCGATGATCATGACGAGGCGGTGCAGCCAGATCCAGCTCTTGCCGAGGCGGCGTATCGAGAAATTGTTGGATGTCACCGCCAGCGGTATGAGCATCGCAAGTCCGGCCATGCCGAACATGATGAAGGGCCGCTTCAGCACGTCGTTGATGACGGCGTGGATATCCATCGCCTGATCGAGCACCATGTAGACGGTGAAATGCATCAGCGCATAGTAGAAGGTCAGCAGGCCGAGCGCGCGGCGATAACGCAGATAATTCCAGCCGAGGAGCTCGCGGGCAGGGGAGACGGCAAGGGTTGCGATCAGGAAACGGATCGTCCAGATCCCGAGGAAAAGCTCGAAGGTCTTCACCGGATCGGCGCCGAGCTGATCGGTCGCGCCGAGATAGAAGGTCCAGGCAGCCGGCACGAGGCCTGCAATATAGAGCAGCCAAACGGAGGCGGGCTGCCAGCGCTTCGGGATGGCGAGCGACAGTTCCGCCATCAGAAATTCGCCTTCAGATCCATGCCGGCATAGAGGCTCGCCACCTCGTCGGCATAGCCGTTGAAGGGCAGGGTGGGGTGGCGGCTCGCGCCGAAGAAGCCGCTTTCGCCGATGCGCCGCTCGCTCGCCTGGCTCCAGCGCGGATGATCCACTGCCGGGTTGACGTTGGCGTAGAAGCCGTATTCCTGCGCATTGGTTACCTGCCAGGTATTCTTCGGCTGCTGGTCGGTGAGCGTGATCCTGACGATCGACTTGATGCCTTTGAAGCCATATTTCCACGGCACCACGAGGCGGATCGGCGCGCCGTTCTGGTTCGGCAGCGTTTCGCCATAGAGCCCGACGGCAAGCAGCGTCAGCGGATGACGCGCCTCGTCGAGGCGCAGACCTTCGACATAGGGCCAGTCGAGCGACTGGAAGAAGCCTTTTTGCCCCGGCATCTCGTCCGGCCGCACGACGGTTTCGAAGGCGACGTATTTGGCGCTGCCGAGCGGCTCCACCTTGTCGAGCAGCGATGCCAGCGGAAAGCCGTCCCAGGGGATGACCATCGACCAGGCCTCGACGCAGCGCATGCGATAGGTGCGCTCCTCGATCGGGAATTCCTTGATCAACGCCTCGAGGTCGAAAGTGCCAGGCTTGTTGACCATGCCGTCGACCTTGATCGTCCAGGGCAGCGGCTTGAAATCGCCGGAATTCGCCGCCGGATCGCCCTTGTCGAGGCCGAACTCATAGAAATTATTGTAGCTCGTGACGTCCTTGATCGGCGTCGGCTTCTCGTCGACTTTGTATTTGCTCTCGACGGCGGAAAGGGCGGCCGCACTCGCTGTGCCGGCGCCGTAGAGCGCCATTGCGCCGAGTGCTGCAGCACCGAGGAATTCACGGCGGCGCAGATAGACCTGGTGCGGCGTGATCTCCGACGACGCGATCTTCGGTGGGCGATAGCTAGGCATGTCGAAAACCTCCTGGGCGGGTTTCCCGAATATAGTCTCTAAACGAACCGCCCGCATATTCGGATTAAAGCATGTCGCGCAAAAGTGTGCAGCGGTTTTGCGGGAACGACATGCGTAAAACAAGGACCTGAAGCGCGGGGAACGAATCTGAAAGATCGCGACGCGCTTTAGTGTCTAAGCCTTGAATATTGCTGATGGGAAGCCAATTTTTTGTGTTCGGCTGTGACGGAATAGGCAGTAACCGCATCGCGCGCCGAACCGTATATCCCCAATGGCGTTGAAGGCGCTTCTCCAGGCAGCGTACCGGATTTGCCCTTGCCGGTAGTGACAGCCCCCGCCGATTGGATTAGGACAATTCCAAAAAGCAGCGTTGCCCGGCCGCAGGCTCAATGCCGCCCCGCTTCGCCTGATGATCTCCGCCACGTCGAGGAAGACACCGATGCCAGCCTACCGTTCCAGAACCACGACCCACGGCCGCAACATGGCAGGCGCACGCGGCCTTTGGCGCGCCACGGGCATGAAGGATTCGGATTTCGGCAAGCCGATCATCGCGGTGGTGAATTCTTTCACCCAGTTCGTGCCCGGTCACGTGCACCTGAAGGACCTCGGTCAGCTCGTTGCCCGCGAAATCGAGGCGGCCGGCGGTGTCGCCAAGGAGTTCAACACGATCGCTGTCGACGATGGCATCGCCATGGGCCATGACGGCATGCTCTATTCGCTGCCCTCGCGCGAGCTCATTGCCGACAGCGTCGAATACATGGTCAATGCCCATTGCGCCGACGCCATGGTCTGCATCTCCAACTGCGACAAGATCACTCCCGGCATGCTGATGGCGTCGCTGCGCCTCAACATCCCGACGGTCTTCGTCTCCGGCGGTCCGATGGAAGCGGGCAAGGTCGTACTGCATGGCAAGACGCATGCACTCGACCTGGTCGATGCCATGGTCGCCGCAGCCGATGACAAGATCAGCGACGAGGACGTCCAGACCATCGAACGCTCGGCCTGTCCGACCTGCGGCTCCTGTTCCGGCATGTTCACCGCCAATTCGATGAACTGCCTGACGGAAGCGCTCGGCCTGTCGTTGCCCGGCAACGGCTCGACGCTCGCAACCCACGCCGACCGCAAGCGCCTCTTCGTCGAGGCCGGCCATCTGATCGTCGATCTCGCCCGCCGCTATTACGAGCAGGACGACGTCAAGGCGCTGCCGCGGACCATCGCCTCCAAGCAGGCTTTTGAGAATGCCATGACGCTCGATATCGCCATGGGCGGTTCGACCAATACGGTCCTGCACATCCTTGCTGCCGCCCATGAAGGCGAGATCGATTTCACCATGGCCGATATCGACGCGCTGTCGCGCCGGGTTCCGTGCCTGTCGAAGGTCGCACCCGCCAAGAGCGATGTTCATATGGAAGACGTACACCGCGCCGGCGGCATCATGTCGATCCTCGGCGAACTCGACAAGGGCGGGCTGCTGAACCGCGATTGCCCGACCGTACATGCCGAGACGCTGGGCGATGCGATCAACCGGTGGGATATCACCCGCACCAACAGTGAAACCGTGCGCAACTTCTATCGCGCCGCACCCGGCGGCATCCCGACCCAGGTCGCCTTCAGCCAGGAAGCCCGCTGGGACGAACTCGACACCGATCGCGAGAACGGCGTCATCCGCTCGGTCGAACATCCTTTCTCCAAGGATGGTGGTCTGGCCGTGCTCAAGGGCAACCTTGCGATTGACGGCTGCATCGTCAAGACGGCCGGCGTCGATGAATCCATCCTGAAATTCTCCGGCCCGGCCCGCGTCTTCGAAAGCCAGGACGCCTCCGTCAAGGCAATCCTCGCCAACGAGGTCAAGGCCGGTGACGTCGTCGTCATCCGCTACGAAGGCCCGAAGGGCGGCCCCGGCATGCAGGAAATGCTCTATCCGACGAGCTATCTGAAATCGAAGGGCCTCGGCAAGGCCTGTGCGCTTATCACCGATGGCCGCTTCTCCGGCGGCACCTCCGGCCTGTCGATCGGCCACGCCTCGCCGGAAGCGGCAAATGGCGGCACGATCGGGCTGGTGCGCGAAGGCGACATGATCGACATCGACATCCCGAACCGCACGATCAGCCTGCGCGTCAGCGAGACCGAACTTGCCGCCCGCCGCGCCGATCAGGACGCCAAGGGCTGGCATCCCACAGAAGTGCGCAAGCGCAACGTCACGACGGCGCTAAAGGCCTATGCCGCCTTCGCAACAAGCGCCGACCGTGGCGCCGTGCGGGATCTGAACGCCCGCTAACGCGCATCAGTCGATAATCTTTTACCGACCGGTCGCCTTCAAAGCGGCCGGTTGATGTTTTTATAAGTCTCGCCGAGCTGCCTCAGCCGCTCGTCATAGGCAGCCTTGATACAGACGGCATCCGCCGCGCATTCCTGTCGTTTTTTCAACCAGGCTGTCTGCTCGTCCTGCAATGTTCCGCGCGAGCCCATCGCCAGCAGACCGGAAAGCAGCTCGAAGGTCGTCACCATTTTCACGTCGGCATCGTTGATCGCGCGATTGTCGCAGATCGCCTTTTCGTCCGGCTTCAATTCTTTCGCATCGCAGTCGAAGCTCGCCGCCTGCGCCATATCCGATGCAAAGATCGAAATCGCAAAGCCAAAGACCATCGTCATCACTCTTGCCGTCATCATTCCTATATCCCTGTTGTTGCCGGTCAAACCCGTTTGCGCAATGTCAGAGCCAGGAAGATGATGCAGACAAGCCAGACGGCAAGGACGAAGATCAGTCCGCCCCGACCGGAAGGGCGTTCGATGCGTCTTGCCGCCTCAGTGCGAAGCGCAGCCATCACATCAGCCGGAACGAGCCGGATCGCCAGCAGGATGCCGAGCGGCACGATCAGCAGATCGTCGAGATAACCGAGCACGGGAATGAAATCGGGGATGAGATCGATGGGCGACAGCGCGTATGCGGCAACGACGCCGGCCACCGCTTTGGCATGCCAGGGCACGCGGGGGTCACGGGCGGCAAGCCATAGAGCCACGATGTCACGCTTCAGTGACTTCGCCCAGATTTTGGCTTTTGATATCAGTTGCATGGCCAATTTCCTGAATCGAATTCGCAAAGGCTTCAAGCGCAGTCTCGTGGGATCATCTCTGCCTTATTCTTCCATGCTTCCGCCCTCTTTCCTTTCTAGCGTCTGGCGCTACAACGTTGCTCAAGAGGATTCAAAAAGGATACCCATGCAAGGCCTGTTCAAGCGCGTCTCCGTCTCGCTATTCGCTCTCATGCTCGTTCTGCCGGCTGCGGCCAATGCGCAGACGGCAAAGACCGTACCTGAGAGCCAGATGCAGATGCAGCTCTCCTTCGCCCCGCTCGTCAAGCAGACATCGGGCGCCGTCGTCAATGTCTATGCGGAAAAGACCGTCCGGCGGCAGTCGCCCTTTGCCGGTGACCCCTTCTTCGAGCAGTTTTTCGGTCAGCAGATGCCGAATCGTTCGGAGAAGCAGTCATCGCTCGGCTCCGGCGTCATCGTCGAGGCGAACGGCACCGTCGTGACCAACAATCACGTCGTCGAAGGCGCCGACGACATCAAGGTGGCGCTGCCGGATGGCCGCGAATTCCCCTGCAAGGTGGTGCTGCGCGATGACCGTGTCGATCTTGCCGTACTGAAGATCGACACCAAGGAAAGTTTTCCGACTTTGCCGATCGGCAATTCCGATGCCGTTGAGGTCGGCGATCTCGTGCTGGCAATCGGCAACCCCTTCGGCGTCGGCCAGACGGTGACCAGCGGCATCGTCTCCGCACTTGCCCGCAACCAGGTCGTCAAGAACGAGTTCGGCTTCTTCATCCAGACCGATGCCTCGATCAATCCCGGCAATTCCGGCGGCGCCTTGATGAATATGAAAGGCGAACTGATCGGCATCAACACGGCAATCTTCTCGCGCGGCGGCGGCTCGAACGGGATCGGCTTTGCCATTCCCGCCAATCTGGTCAAGGTCTTCCTCGCTTCGGCAGATGCCGGCGTCAAATCCTTCGAGCGCCCCTATGTCGGCGCGAGTTTCGATGCCGTGACCTCGGAAGTCGCCGAGGCGCTGGGGCTGAACAAAGCCCGCGGCGCGCTCGTCGTCAAGGTTTCGGAAGGCGGCCCGGCCGCCAAGGCGGGGCTGAAGGCCGGCCAAATCGTCACCGCTGTCGACGGTATTTCCGTCGAACATCCTGATGCGCTGCTTTACCGGCTGACGACGGCCGGTCTCGGCAAGTCGGTCAAGCTCACCATCGTCGAGAACGGCCGCGAACAGCAGCTGCCGCTGACGCTCGATCGCGCCCCGGAAACCTCGCCGCGCGACCAGCGCACCATTGGCGGGCGCACCCCGTTTAGCGGCGCTGTCGTCGAGAACCTGTCGCCGCGGGTCGCCGACGAACTGCGCATGCCGCCGGAATCGGCAGGTGTCGTCGTCTCCGAGGTGAAGGAAGATTCGCCTGCCGCCCGTCTCGGTTTCGAACCGAAGGATATTATCGTCTCGATCAACGGCACGGATGTGAAGTCGACCAGCGAACTGTCCGAGATCGCCGATAGCGACCCCGGCCTCTGGCGGGTGGAGATCGAGCGCGACGGTCAGCGCATCCGGCAGTTCTTCCGATGAGCAATGATCTCTTCGCGCCGCGTGTTCCGGAGGAGGTGGCCGCCCGGCGGCCGCTTGCCGACCGGTTGCGGCCGAAGACGCTTGCCGATGTCACCGGTCAGGAACACCTGACCGGTGAGGATGGCGTGCTGAAAAGGATGATCGAAAGCGGTTCGCTCGGCTCGATGATCTTCTGGGGGCCGCCCGGCACCGGCAAGACGACGGTGGCGCGGCTGCTTTCGGGCGAGGCGGGTTTGGCTTTCGAACAGATATCGGCGATCTTTTCCGGTGTCGCCGATCTGAAGAAGATGTTCGAGACAGCGCGCCTGCGGCGTATGGATGGCCGTCAGACGCTGCTCTTCGTCGACGAGATCCACCGTTTCAACCGCGCCCAGCAGGACAGTTTCCTGCCGGTCATGGAGGATGGCACCGTCATCCTCGTCGGCGCCACCACCGAAAACCCGTCCTTCGAGCTCAACGCCGCCTTGCTGTCGCGTGCCCGCGTGCTGACCTTCAAGTCGCATGACGAGGAGAGCCTGGGGGAGTTGCTGAAGCGTGCCGAGGCGATCGAGCAGAAGCCATTGCCGTTGACGGAGGAGGCTCGCGCCAGCCTGATCCGGATGGCTGACGGCGACGGCCGTGCGGTGCTGACGCTCGCCGAAGAGGTCTGGCGCGCTACGCGCGAGGGTGAAAGCTTCGATACCGAAGGGCTGACGCGTATCGTCCAGCGCCGTGCCCCGGTCTACGACAAGGCGCAGGACGGCCATTAC
This sequence comes from Rhizobium phaseoli, assembly GCF_010668805.1. Classification (GTDB taxonomy): domain Bacteria; phylum Pseudomonadota; class Alphaproteobacteria; order Rhizobiales; family Rhizobiaceae; genus Rhizobium; species Rhizobium phaseoli_A. The sequence continues at coordinate 333,359 of NZ_WUFT01000005.1, forward strand.
AATCTGATCTCGGCGCTGCATAAATCCGTGCGCGGCTCGGACCCGGATGCCGCCCTTTACTATCTCGCCCGCATGTTCGATGCCGGCGAGGATCCGCTTTATCTCGGCCGACGACTGGTGCGCATGGCGGTGGAGGATATCGGTCTTGCTGATCCGCAGGCGCTGGTGATCTGCAATGCCGCCAAGGATGCCTATGAGTATCTCGGTTCGCCCGAGGGCGAACTGGCGCTGGCCCAAGCCTGCGTTTATCTCGCTACCGCGCCGAAATCGAATGCCGTCTACACAGCCTTCAAGGCGGCAAGCCAGGCCGCCAAGCAGAACGGCTCGCTGCTGCCGCCGAAGCACATCCTCAATGCGCCGACCAAGCTGATGAAGGGCGAAGGTTACGGCGACGGTTACCGCTACGACCACGACGAGCCGGACGCCTTTTCCGGCCAGGATTATTTCCCGGAGAAGATGGGCCGCCAGACCTTCTACGATCCGCCGGAGCGCGGTTTCGAGCGTGATATCCGCAAGCGGCTGGAATGGTGGGACAAGCTTCGCAAGGAGCGCAAGCCGCGCTGAGCCTTCAAGAGGCGCGCGGCGTCTTCTGATTGACAGGCGCGGCGATGACCTTGACGGAAGATTCCGCCAGCCCGTGATGGCCTTCCATATCGACGACGATATGCCAGTGGCCGCTCTCCGGAACGGCGATCTTGATCGGCGACTTGCGCGCCACGCCGCCGACATACTTGAAATCGAGAACCTCGGTGAAGCGCTGGAAATTCGGCGCGGTCATCAAGCGGACATTGTTCACCGCATTCAACGACACCTCGACGATCGTTCCGGCGCGTTGTTCCTTGAGATCGTAATGGGTGAAGCGGAAATTCGGTTTCGGCATCGGTCTCGTGGCATCTGAAGTCTCTGCGGCGATTTTACCAGCATGCGGGTTAAGGAAAAGTTGGAAATCAGTTTTTCCCACGTTTCTCGGCGGATGTGAGAATTCCAAAGCGCGGTGTCGGAAAAGCATGATCCCTGCCGTCCTTGCTGTATCGACGCAAACATGGCTGCCGCATTTCTGGCTGCGCCCGGTGTGTCGAGCGCCGTGTCGCCAAGCTCACCATGCCGGTGATGCTGATCTACGGCGATGCCGACATGATCCGTCCCGAGCATATGGTTGACTTCTACCACAAGCTCGGCGGCGGCTTGCGCAATGCCGGCTGGATGCGGGAGACATGTCGAAGAACCGGCTGGCGATCCTGCCCGATCTCACGCATTACAAGACCTTCGCATCGCCGCTCATGGCGAATGTGGCAATGACTTTCCTCGACGGCGGCGGCAAGCCGCCGAACTGGGCCGAGCAGGTCGGAAAATAAGCGAGGCGGCCGGATTTTTCCCGGCCGCATTTTTCTCGCCATCAGCTGCCGCGTCGGTTTTCCCGATCCAGCTGCGTCACCAGCGCCAGCATCGTTTCCGATACCGGCGTCGGCTGTGCAGTCAGGCGTCCGAGCGCCACCAGCATACCGACCAGCGGCGTGATTTCGAGCGCCTTGCCGCCGATCAGGTCCTGCAGCATCGATGTCCGAACGCCGCCGATATGGCGCGATTGTTCCAGCCGCTGCTCGACTGTCATGCTGAAATGTGCACCGAGCGCGTGGCCGACGGCAAGCACTTCCTTCATAACTTTACTCACCATGTCCATGAGCGACGGATCCGTCATGATGTCTGTCATCAGCGCCCGCGTCAGAGCGCTGATCGGGTTGAAGGCAGCATTGCCCATCAATTTGCTCCAGATTTCGCTTCGGATATCGGGAGTGGTCGCAATACGCAGATCGGCGCCGGTCAGCACCGCCGCTATGGCCTCCAGATCGACAGACATTTCGCCGGATGGCTCGCCGAGCACGAAGCGCCCTTTATGGGAAAGCTGGATCTCACCCGGATTGACCACTTCGGCGCCTTGATAGGCGACGCAGCCAATCACGCGCTCGGGGCCGATCAGCCGCCAAAGCCTGCCGCCGGGGTCGAGCTCGTCGAATTGCAGCTCCGCATGCCCGCTCCTGGTATCACGATGGAAATACCACCAGGGAATGCCGTTGAGGATCATCACGACGCGGGTGTCTTGTTTCAGCAGGTCTGCGATACCCTCGGCGGCGGGCGCCAATTGATGGCCCTTGAGGCCGGTGATGACCAGATCCTGCGGCGGCAATGTCTTGGGATCGTCGGTTGCGGTCAGCCGCACGTTGAGCGGCGTTTCCGCATCGGCTTCGCGCAGGCTGAGGCCGTTGCTACGGATGGCATCGAGATGTGCCCCGCGCGCGACGACGGAAACAGTGATGTCGTCATTGGCCCGGCTCGCGAGCTTGGCGGCGATGGCGCCGCCAAGGGCACCGGCGCCGTAGATACAGATGGTCTCGATGGACATGGATTGGCCTCTTCCCGGTGGTGATCTGCCTTAGATCTAGGCCATCCGCGGCGTGAGGCGAATGCCAATATGCCGCAAGGCGCTCATTCCCGCCGTAACGACAGTGCCGCCGCACCCTTACATCCGGGATGCGGCGGCGGTACCGGCCCCTGGCTCTCAGGCCGAGGCTGTTGCATCGCTCGAAAAATCCGTGGAGAGGGCGAGTTCACGCCAGGCGGCAAGCTCCTTTTCGACGCTGGCATGCTGCTCCTCGATCACAGCCACCGTATCGCTGCCGAACGGCATGCGCAGCGGCGGGTTGGCTGAATTGACCATCGTCATGATGCCGGCGGCGAGCCTGGCGGGATTGCCGGGCTGAGCATGATTGGCGTCGGCGGCGAAGTTGCGCATGTTGCCGGCCGGCGTGCCTTCGTAATCGGCGATCGAGGCCGGGCTCACCGCCAGTGACGTATCGGCAAGAAAATCGGTGCGGAAGAAGCCGGGCTCGACGATCGTCACCTTGATGCCGAAAGGTTCGAGTTCGGCAGCCATCGATTCCGACAGGCCTTCGACGGCGAATTTCGTCGAGCCGTAGATGCCCCAGCCGGGATAGCCGAAGTAACCGCCGATCGAGGAGAAGTTCAGGACATGGCCGGAACGCTGGCGGCGCATAGTGGGCAGTACGGCGCGCGTTACCTTCAGAAGGCCGAAGACATTCGTGGCATAGAGCTTTTCGATCTCTTCGGCGGTGGCTTCCTCGACGGCGCCGAGCAGGCCGTAACCGGCATTGTTGGCGAGAACATCGATGCGGCCGAAGCGGGCGATACCGGCAGCCGCAGCGTCTTTCGCCTGCGCCTCGTTGGTGACATCGAGGGCGACGGCAAGGAGGTTCGGATGATCGCCGAACTGCTCGGTCACGGTCTTCGGGTTACGGGCGGTGGCGATAACGGCATCGCCTGATGCAAGGGCTTCCTTGGTCATCAGCGCGCCGAAGCCGCGGGATGCACCAGTGATGAACCAGACTTTCATGACGAATTCCTTTCGAGGACTATTTGCTTGTCTCGGCGTCGCACCTCTGTGCTGACGGGGTTGAATTTGACCGAAAATCCGTTGCTGTATAAGATTTGTTATTCTTGAAACTATGATGAGCAGAATTCAGCAATGCGGGCCACCGAACTTTCCGAACTCGCGGCTTTTGCCGCCGTTGCCCGGCATAAGAGTTTTCGCAAGGCCGGCGAGGAGAGGGGTGTCACCGCTTCCGCGGTCAGCCATGCCGTGCTCAACCTTGAAGACCGGATCGGCATTCGCCTGCTCAACCGCACGACGCGCAGCGTTTCGCTGACCGAGGCCGGCGAACTGCTGATCTCGCATCTCGACCCGGCCTTCGGCGAGATGGCGGCAGCACTCGATGCGCTGAACCGATACCGCGACACGCCCTTCGGCACGGTCAGGATCAACGTACCGAATTCGATCGGCCCCTTTGTGATCGGCCGTGTCATTGCCCCGTTGCTCCAACGCAATCCCAATTTGCAGCTGGAGATCAACGCGACAGACAGGCTGGTCGATATTGTTGAGGAAGGTTTCGATGCCGGCATCCGCTTCGGAGAGCGCGTCACCGAGGGCATGATCGCGCTGCGCATCAAGCCGCGCATCCGCTTGGTTGTCGTCGGTTCGCCCGCCTATTTCGAGGCCCGGCCGAAGCCGGCGACGCCGCACGATCTCAAGCGCCATCTCTGTATTCAGAACATGTTTCCGTCAGGTGCACGCTATGCCTGGGAGTTCGAGAAGGATGGCCAGACGATGAGCTTCCAGCCGACCGGACCGCTGTCGCTCGACGATCACGAGCTGATGATGCAGGCAGCGCTCGGCGGGATCGGTCTTGCCTATATCTGGGAACCGCGCGTGGAAAAGGCGATCGCCAATGGCGAACTGATCCAGGTACTGGACGACTGGTGCCAGCCGGAGGAACCACTCTATCTCTACTATCCGAGCCGACGCCACATGTCGGCGGGCTTCAGGGCGGTCATCGACGCGATGAGAGCCGAGTAAAAAAGGTGAGGATTTGCATCCCTCAGCCTTTTGACTCCTGCGCGTGAACTGGCCAATGATGCTGTCATGGCCGCCATGGCCAGCATCATCGGGAGAGGTTGATGAACGGTCGGATTTTGCCAAGTGGTAATCGAAGAGCATCAAAGGCGCTCAGCGGATTGTTCCCCACATTGGCCGCGCTGATGCTGCTGGCTTCGGCGGCGGCCGGCAAGGACATTGGACCGCAAAGCCAGGCCTCACGCGAGCAGGTCGAAAAGCTCGTCGGCCTCTGGAAGGATCATTTTGCCGGCGCCGACGGCTTGCAGCAGCGGCGGACAGCCTTCCGGGCGCTGATGGAAACGACGCCGGGGCCGACCCGCATCCAGGTCCGGCAGGTCGATGCCGACGGCGTCGATGCAGAGCTGATGTGGCCGGCCCGTCTCCATCACCCGATCGGCCATAGGGTGATCCTCTATATTCATGGCGGCGGCTTTTCCGGCGGCTCCATCCGCACACACAGCCTGCTTGCCGGCTCGCTCGCCAAGGCCACCTCCAGCGACGTTCTTCTGATCGAGTATCGGCTGATGCCCGACTATACCTATCCCGCGCAGATCAACGACGCGCTGACGGCCTATCGTTGGCTTCTCGACAACGGCTATCGCAGCGAGAACGTTATCGTCGCCGGCGACGACGCCGGCGGCAATATTGCGATTGAGACGGTGCTGCGGCAGAAGCAGGCGGCAAAACCATTGCCGACGGCCGTGATTGCGCTCAGCCCCATCACCGATCTTGCCGCGACCGGCGGATCGATGACAGCCAATGCCGATAGCGATCCGCTGGTCGGAAGCGCCTCGATCGAGGCCTTGCGCAAGGCCTATCTCGGCAACCGGTCGCCGACCGATCCCCAGGCATCGCCGCTTTATGCCGACATGACCGGCTTTCCGCCGCTGCTGCTACAGGTCGGTTCCGGTGAAGTCCTGCTGGATGACACGCTGCGGCTCGCCGACAAGGCGCGCCAGGCGGGCGTGGACGTCACCACCGAGATCTGGCCAGGCATGCCGCATCAGTGGCAGTTGTTTCCCTCGCTGCTCGACGATGCCGATCGGTCGAGCCAGAATATCGCCGAGTTTGCGATCCGGCATTTTGAGGACAAACCGGAATAATAGGGGCCGCAAGTAGGGGCTCACTCTCTCACTGTGATGTGCCACGCGAAGGTGACGGCGCCAGCGGCCGTTCGACTTCCCGGCCGACGCTGAGCGCCTTTCTGATATTCGGCTCCAGCCGCTCGATATAGGCGTGGTCGGGTGCGGCACCCAGCGCATCCAGCATTTTCGAGAAGAAACACCGGGCCGCTGCCGCGGCCGTGACGTCGAAGACTTCGGCGTCGCTCAGCCCGTGTTTCTTCAGCCCGTCGATATCCTGCTGGGTGACCGACGTCGCGTCGCGCGCCACCTTGGCGGCAAAGGCCATGATCGCCCGTTCGACGGCATCGATCGGCGCTTTCTCCGTCTCGTTGACAACAGCCGTCAGCCCGTCGCTGGTAAAGCCCTCGCGCAGCAGCACCGAGCCGTGCGCCAGCATGCAATAGGAGGATTTCAGCTCCTTGGCCGCCGCCAGCGTCACCAACTCATAGCGCCTGAGGCTCATATGGCCGCGAATGCTCGAAAGCAGCGCTGCCCAGTTCTCCATCACCTCCGGCCGGTGACCGAAGGCACGGTACATGTTCGGCAGATAACCATAATTCGCCTCGGCCGACGCATACATCGACGTCGTCTTCTCACTGGCGGATGCATTGGGGGTGTGAATGAAAGCCATGGCATGATCCTCCTCTATTGAGAAGGATAGGGTAGATATTGAGGACAGCAATCCTGAAATATCAGGCAGCGTCGCTGTTCGCAGAAGCGTTACCGATTCGCTCGATGGGAAGGGTTACGGTGAATGTCGATCCGCATCCTCTTGCGCTTCACAAACAAGCCAGCCGAGTGATTGGAATTTAGATCGTTCCAATTTTCCGATAGAGATTACGATCGAGAATGGCGCTTAATTATCAAATGAAATGAACAAATCGGTAATGCGGCTACAAATGTCGCTTGACATAATTGGAACGTTCCAAATATTTATCCATCAGTCGACGTCGTGGTCGGAGAGGGAAATGACAAAGACGCGGGTAACCGTCATCGACATCGCAAATGCCGCCGGCGTCTCCAAGTCGACGGTGTCTCTGGTGCTTCAGGGTTCTTCCCTGGTCAATGAAGGGACGCGTGCCAAGGTCAATGCGGTGATGCGCGAACTCGGCTACGTCTATAACCGCGGCGCAGCCAATCTTCGCCAAGCCGGGGCCAAATCGAAGATCGTCGGGGTTGTCGTCAACGACCTGACGAACAGTTTCTTTGCCGAACTGGCGGTCGGCGTCGACATGGTCGTTCAGTCGGCCGGCTTCGTGCAGTTCCTGTCGAACACCAGTGAAAGCATCGACCGGCAGCGCGAGGTCGTCGCCTCGATGCGTGAGCATGGCATTTCGGGCCTGATTGTCTCGCCGGCGCGCGCCACCGATGCCGCCGATTTCAAGCCGCTCGTGGCGGCCGGCATACCGGTGGTGGTGGTCGTTCGAAACCTGCCCGGCGCCAAGGTCTCGTCGATCGTCTCCGACAACCAGGCCGGCATGATGTCGGCGGTCAAGCACCTGGCGGGCCTCGGTCACAAGCGCATCGCTTTTCTCGGCGGCTTTCCCGACACCGCCGTCTTCGACGACCGGCTTGCCGGTTACCGAAGCGGCGTAGAGGCAGCCGGGCTCGATTATCACGAGGATCTGGTCGTCTCATCCCCGCCGTCCCGGGCCGGCGGGGTAGAGGCGATCGGAAAGGCGATTGCGCTTGGCCGTCGGCCGACCGCAGCCGTCTGCTTCAACGATGCCGTGGCCTTCGGCGTTTGCGACGGATTGCGCGCGCGCCGTCTGGAGCCGGGCGCCGACTTCGCCGTGGTGGGTTTCGACGATGTCATCGAGGCCCAGGCAGCGGTTCCGGCGTTGACGACGGTCTCGGTCGATCCGCAAGGCATCGGGCGCCGCGGCGCACAGATGCTTCTGAAACAGATCAATGCCGGCAAGGCCGAGGCGGAGACGGTGGTAACAGCCGTTCGACTGGTTGTCCGCGAGAGCTGCGGCGCCGGCAAGACCGCGCCGGCAAGGACCGGCAAGAGCGTAAAAATCGAAACAGGACGCTGAGTCATGCCCATGAAGATGCATCTCACCCCAGCCGAAGCGGCGGCGCTGATCCCGGATGGCGCTGTCGTGACGGTATCATCCTCGAGCGGTCTCGGTTGTCCGGATCTGATGCTGAGGGCGATCGGCGAGCGTTTCGATGCGACCGGTCATCCCCGTGACTTGACGACCCTTCATCCGATCGCCGCCGGCGATATGAGCGGCATCAAGGGCGTCGATCACATCGCCAGGAAGGGTCTGCTCAAGCGTATCATCGGCGGATCCTATCCATCTGGACCGTCGTCATCAGAGCCGCCGCTGATCTGGCAGATGATCACCAATAACGAGATCCCGGCCTACAACATTCCCTCGGGCATCCTCTTCGACATCCATCGCGAAGCCGCCGCTAAGCGGCCGGGCGTCCTGACCAAGACCGGCATCGATACATTCGTCGATCCCCGGCGGCAGGGCTGTGCGATGAATGAGCTGGCTTCGGAATACCCGGTGGTCAAGCGTGTCAGCTTCGAGGGTGACGACTGGCTGTTCTTCCCCTCGATCGTCCCTCAGGTCGCCATTATCCGCGCCACCACTGCCGACGAGCGCGGCAACCTCACATACGAGCATGAAGGCGCCTATCTCGGCGGCCTCGATCAGGCGCTGGCCGCCCGCAACAATGGCGGCATCGTCATCGCGCAGGTCAAGCGGATCACCAAGGAAGGTTCGCTGAAGCCTCATGACGTCCGCGTGCCTGGAATGCTGGTCGACTATATCATCGTCGATCCCGATCAGAAGCAGACGACGCAGACGGTGTATGATCCGGCAATTTCCGGTGAGATCTTCCGCCCGCTCGAAAGCTTCCACGTTCCGGAGTTCAATGTTCAGAAAGTCATCGCGCGCCGCGTCGCGCAGGAACTTCAATCGGGAAGTTGCGTCAATCTCGGCTTCGGCATCTCGGCCAACGTGCCGCGCATTCTGCTGGAAGAGGGCCTTCACGGTGCGGTCACCTGGGTGATCGAGCAAGGCGCGGTCGGTGGGGTGCCGCTGCTCGACTTCGCCTTCGGCTGCGCCTCCAATGCCGACGCCTATATGCCGTCTCCCTATCAGTTCACCTACTTCCAGGGCGCAGGTTTCGATGCGTCGCTACTGTCCTTCCTCGAGATCGGCAGGGACGGTTCGGTCAACGTCTCCAAGCTTTCCTTCCGGCCGCATGTGACGGCCGGTGCCGGCGGTTTCGTCGACATCACGGCGCGGGCAAAGAAGATCGTTTTTTCCGGCATGTTCAACGCCGGAGCGAAGCTTTCGATCGCCGATGGGGCTCTTCTCATCGAGAAGGAAGGCAAGCTGAAGAAGCTCGTCAACGAGGTCGAACACGTCACTTTCAGCGGCAGGCGGGCGATCGAGCAGGGGCAGGACATCACTTATATCACCGAGCGGTGCGTGATGAAGCTGACGCCTGATGGCGTCGTCCTCACCCAGATTGCTCCGGGCGTCGATCTCCAGTCCCATATCCTCGATCAGTCGGAGTTTCCGCTGATCGTCGCGCCCGACCTGAAGGTCATGGACGCCGCACTCTTCGGCGAGGCAGCCATCGGCCTGTCGCTTCCAGCCAAAAGGGAACGGACGCTGGAGGGCAGCTTCAATGGCTAGCGGAACAGTCAGAGTTGACATCGACGGGCACGTTGCGACGTTGACGCTTTGCCGTCCGGAGAAGCTGAACGCGCTCGATCTCGACATGCTGAAGGCCTTGGCGGACGCGGCCGACGCGGTGGAGGCGAACGCCAATGTGCGCGCTGCCGTGCTGACGGGCGAAGGAAAAGGCTTTTCCGCCGGCGGCGATATCAAGGCCTGGGGTGGAATGCTGCCGCAGGAGTTCGGTCATCTCTGGGTTCGGCACGGTCACCGGATCTTCGAACGGCTGGCGACGCTGCGGGTGCCGCTGGTCGCGGCCCTGAACGGGCACGCCCTCGGAGGAGGGCTCGAACTGGCAGGCGTTGCCGACATTCGCATCGCAGAAGAACACATCAAGATCGGCCTGCCGGAGACCGGCCTTGGCATGGTGCCGGGCTGGTCCGGCACCCAGCGTCTCGTGCGCCGGTTCGGCGCGCAGGCCGTCCGGCGCATGGCGCTCGGCGGCGAGATCTTCACCGCCGAGGAGGCGCGCCTTCTTGGCATCGTCGATGCGGTCGTTCCCTCGGGAGGCTCGCTGACCGCCGCCAGGGACTATGCTGAGCGGATCGCCGCAAGGGGGCCGGCAGCCGTCGAGATCGCCAAGCTGATGATCGCGTCGGCAAACGGCGAAGACAACGGAACCGCGGTCGAAGCCCTGGGCTCGATCCTCGCCGTCAAGACCGGCGATCTAAAGGAGGGCGTCGCATCGTTCAGCGAGAAGCGCCCGGCAACGTTCAAGGGAGAATGGTAATGACGGTCCTCGTCAACCCCACGGCGCTCAGCAACCACAAAGCGCGTGATTTCAAGATGCTGATCGACGGCAGATGGGAGGCCGGCGCCGCCGATCCGATCGAGCGCATCGCGCCAAGCCATGGTGTCGTGGTCAGCCGGTTCCCGACCGGCAGCAGGACGGATGCCGAGCGCGCCATTGCTGCGGCACGCAAGGCCTTCGACCTCGGGCCGTGGCCGCGGATGACCGCCTCCGAACGGTCCGCCATCCTGCTCAAGGCTGCCGATCTGATCGCCGCGCGTGCAGAGGAACTGGCCTTTCTCGATGCCATCGAGGCAGGCAAGCCGATCACCCAGGTGCGGGGAGAAATTGCCGGCTCAGTCGACATCTGGCGCTATGCGGCGGCTCTTGCACGCGATCTTCATGGCGAAAGCTACAACACACTCGGCGACGGCACGCTCGGCATAGTCCTGCGTGAAGCGATCGGCGTGGTCTCGATCATCACGCCCTGGAACTTTCCGTTCCTAATCGTCGGCCAGAAACTGCCTTTCGCGCTGGCCGCGGGCTGCACCGCCGTCGTCAAACCCTCAGAGCTGACCTCAGGATCGACGCTTGTGCTCGGAGAGATCCTCCAGCAGGCAGGCGTTCCCGATGGCGTCGTCAATATTGTCACCGGTACGGGACCTGAGGTCGGTGCCGTCATGACCTCCCATCCTGACGTCGACATGATCTCCTTCACCGGCTCGACCGGTGTCGGAAAACTGACGATGTCGAATGCGGCGCAGACGCTGAAGAAGGTCTCGCTGGAACTCGGCGGCAAGAACCCGCAGATCGTTTTCCCGGATGCCGATCTCGACGCCTTTATCGACGCTGCGGTCTTCGGTGCCTATTTCAACGCGGGCGAGTGCTGCAATGCCGGCTCGCGGCTGATCCTGCACAAATCCATCGCTTCCGACGTCGTCAACCGGATTGCCGAACTGTCGAAGGAAGTGAAGGTCGGCGACCCGCTCGATCCCTCGACGCAGGTCGGCGCGATCATCACGCCGCAGCATCTGGAGAAGATTTCGGGATATGTCGCCGGTGCCAGGAGCAGCGGTGCCCGGATCGCCCATGGCGGCGAGACGCTCGACCTTGGCATGGGTCAGTTCATGTCGCCGACGATCCTCGAAGCGGTCACCCCCGATATGGCGGTGGCCCGCGAGGAAGTCTTTGGCCCGGTTCTTTCGGTTCTGACATTCGAGACGGCTGCCGAAGCGATCAGCATTGCCAATTCCATCGATTACGGTCTGTCGGCCGGTGTCTGGAGCCGCGATTTCGACACCTGCCTGACGATCGGCCGGTCGGTGCGGGCGGGCACCGTCTGGATGAACACCTTCATGGACGGTGCCTCGGAACTTCCCTTCGGCGGCTACAAGCAGAGCGGCCTCGGCCGCGAGCTCGGCCGCCATGCGGTCGAGGACTACACCGAGACCAAAACGCTCAACATGCATATCGGCAAACGCACCGGCTGGTGGATGCCGCAGACGGAAAAGCTGGCTTAGCCGGTAGTGAAACTACGCCCGAGGAGGGCGGGTGATCGGATGCGGGAATGGTCCCGCATCTTCCAAGAGGGAACTGGGAGGTTCTTCGATGAATAGGTTTTTGACCACGACGGCGATGATCGCATTGGCTCTGGCCGGCGCGCATGTCTCCGCCCGCGCAGCCGACGTAAAAGAAGTTCAGATGCTGCACTGGTGGACATCCGGCGGCGAGGCAGCTGCACTGAACGTGTTGAAGCAGGATCTGTCGAAGGAAGGTTTTGCCTGGAAGGACGTTCCGGTGGCCGGCGGCGGCGGTGATGCGGCGATGACGGCGCTGAAGGCGATGGTTGCGGCCGGCACCTATCCGACAGCGTCGCAGATGCTGGGCTATACCGTGCTCGATTATGCCCAGGCCGGCGTCATGGGCGACCTGACCGAGACGGCGAAGAAGGAAGGCTGGGACAAATCGGTGCCGGCAGCCCTGCAGAAGTTCTCGGTCTATGACGGCAAATGGGTCGCAGCCCCGGTCAACGTGCATTCGGTCAACTGGCTGTGGATCAACAAGGCGGTGATGGACAAGATCGGCGGCACTCAGCCGAAGACTTTTGACGATCTGATCGCGCTGCTCGACAAGGCCAAGGCTGCGGGTGTGATCCCCTTGGCGCTCGGCGGCCAGAACTGGCAGGAAGCGACGATGTTCGATTCCATCGTGCTGTCGACCGGCGGCCCGGAATTCTACAAGAAGGCCTTCAACGACCTCGACGAGGCTTCGCTGA
>NZ_WUFT01000060.1 GCF_010668805.1 Rhizobium phaseoli
GTAGGTGGCGCCGGCTTCGATGGCGATGGTGCGGCCGATCTGGGCGTCGTTGACATTGGCGTCGGTAATGTCGAGGACACGCGGGCAATCAGCCTTGGGATCGTAGACGATGTGCAGCTTCATGCCACGGATGCGGCCGTTCGATTTGGCCCAGTCGCAGAGCTTGCCGAGCGGGATGGGGGTTGAATCGATCAACCGCAGCATCGCCGTGCCCTCGCGGCGCATTTTTCGGCCAAGCTGGCCGGTCAGCAGTGCAAATGTCTCGGCAAAGACGCCGGCCGGCGGCCGCTTGTTGGCATCCGATAGCGTCGAGCGCTGCAACCGGCCACAGCCGAGATGATAGTGATGGTGGGCATTGGCGTTCCAGCTTGCTTCGAGCGCCCGCAGGCTGCCGGCGGCACCGAACTGAGCATAGATCAGCGCCACCAGATGATCCCAGCTTTTGAAGCATTTGTCGTAAGAATCGCCGTCATGCCGATCGACAATCGCTTGGAATTGACGCCGATCGAGGCTTTCAATCAACTGCCCGAAAATGCTAGGCGTAAAGCGCATGCTCCGTTCCTTTTCTGAGTCTCGACAACCAGAAAATAGACGGAAAACCTCTGTCTTACGGGGCATGCGCCTGCGACATTTCGATTCACCCAGAATTT
>NZ_WUFT01000061.1 GCF_010668805.1 Rhizobium phaseoli
TCGTGCTCGCCCGCTACATGCAGATCCTGTCGGACGAGATGTGCCAGAAGATGTCGGGCAAGATCATCAACATCCACCATTCCTTCCTGCCGAGCTTCAAGGGCGCCAACCCCTACAAGCAGGCCTACGGCCGCGGCGTCAAGCTGATCGGGGCAACCGCCCATTACGTCACCGCCGATCTCGACGAAGGTCCGATCATCGAGCAGGACACGGCGCGCATCACCCATGCCCAATCGCCCGACGACTATGTCTCGATCGGCCGCGATGTCGAAAGCCAGGTGCTGGCCCGGGCCATCCACGCCCATATTCACCATCGCACCTTCATCAACGGCAACCGCACCGTGGTCTTCCCGGCAAGCCCCGGCAGCTACGCCTCCGAACGCATGGGTTGAGAGATGGTTGAGGTCATCGACGGCAAGAACGTAGCTGCATCGGTCATTCAGACGGTAAAGAGTGCGACGGCAGCGCTGGAAAAGAGCAGCGGCGTCACCGCCGGCCTTGCAGTCGTCATCGTCGGGGACGATCCGGCAAGCCACGCCTATGTCGGCTCGAAGGGCCGCATGGCCAAGGAATGCGGTTTCAAATCCGTCCAGCACACGCTGCCGGCCGAGACCAGCCAGGAGGAGCTGGCAGCCCTCGTCGCCA
>NZ_WUFT01000062.1 GCF_010668805.1 Rhizobium phaseoli
GTATCCTGCAAGTCGACGCGCGGCATCGTGGCGGCGATTTCGAGTTATCTGGCCGACAAGGGCTGCAACATCATCGACAGCTCGCAGTTCGACGATCTCGATACCGGCAAGTTCTTCATGCGCGTCAGCTTCATCTCGGAAGAGGGTCTTTCGGGCACCGAGATCGGCGCCGATTTTTCACCGGTCGCCGCCCCCTTTTCGATGGATTACGAGTTTCACGACAGCGAGAAGCGCATGAAGGTGCTGCTGATGGTGTCGCGCTTCGGCCATTGTCTCAACGACCTGCTCTATCGCTGGAAGATCGGCGCGCTGCCGATCGACATCGTCGGCGTCGTTTCCAACCATTTCGACTACCAGAAGGTCGTGGTCAACCACGACATCCCCTTCCACCATATTCCGGTCACCAAGGCCAACAAGGTTCAGGCCGAAGCCCGTATCATGGAGGTGGCCGAGCAGACCGGCACCGAGCTGATCGTGCTCGCCCGCTACATGCAGATCCTGTCGGACGAGATGTGCCAGAAGATGTCGGGCAAGATCATCAACATCCACCATTCCTTCCTGCCGAGCTTCAAGGGCGCCAACCCCTACAAGCAGGCCTA
>NZ_WUFT01000063.1 GCF_010668805.1 Rhizobium phaseoli
GCGTCAAGTTCCAGTCGAACGTTGCCGGTGACGTTACCGGCATCAAGTTCTACCGCAGCGCCAACGACAACGGCCAGAACGTCGTCGACCTGTGGACCACGACGGGCACCAAGCTCGCCACCGCCACCTTCGCCGGCACCACCGGGAGCGGCTGGCAGACGGTGAACTTTACAACCCCGGTCACCATTGCCGCCAATACAGCCTATGTCGCCTCCTACCACACGACAGGGGCCTACGTCGCGACCGACAATTTCTTTACGGCCACCGTGACGAGCGGCTCACTGACCGCGTCAGCCAGCGGCAACGGCGTATACACCTATGGCGGCTCCGCCACCGCGGGCATTTTTCCGAATGCCACTTACAACGCCGCCAACTACTATGCCGATGTGGTCTTCCGTCCGGCATCGACAACGCCGAACACGACACCGACGGCAGTTGCCGATGCGGGTGACGCGACCGAGAAGGGCGGGGTGGCCAATGGCTCGGGCGGCGTGGTTGCGAGCGGCAACGTGCTGACCAACGACACCGATGCGGATGCCGG
>NZ_WUFT01000064.1 GCF_010668805.1 Rhizobium phaseoli
CGGCCGCCGACGGCACGGCGCTGCCCGGCTGGCTGAGCTTCAATGCCACGACGCGGACCTTCTCCGGCACGCCGACGACATCAGGCACTTACGGCGTCAAGGTGACGGCGACCGACCTTGGCGGCCTTGCCGCCAACGAGAGCTTCAACATCGCCGTGTCGACGCCTGGCAATACGCCGCCGACGGCAGTTGCCGATGTGGGTGACGCGACCGAGAAGGGCGGCGTCGCCAACGGTTCGGGCGGCGTGGTTGCGAGCGGCAACGTGCTGACCAACGACACCGATCCGAATGCCGGTGACACCAAGACCGTCACGGCGGTCGGCTTCGGTGCGACCTCAGGCACGCTCGGCACCGCGCTCGCCGGCACCTATGGCAGTCTCGTGCTCAGTGCATCGGGCGTCTATAGTTATGCCGTCAACGAGGCCAATACCGCCGTCCAGGGGCTGCGGCAGTCGATCAACACGCTGAGTGACGTCTTCAGCTACACGATGCGCGATACCGCCGGCGCGACCGCCACGGCCAATATC
>NZ_WUFT01000065.1 GCF_010668805.1 Rhizobium phaseoli
ATGGTGCCCACGCCGAAGCTCGCCGTGACGCGCTGCTGATGCGGCGAGCGTACATGCGCGATTGACTCGGCGTCGATCAGATCGCGGCAGCGTTCGGCCATCTTCACGGCCGTATCCGCGTCCGTGTCCGGCAGCACCAGCACGAATTCCTCGCCGCCGAACCGTCCGAGAAAATCGCCGGAACGCGCGGCCTGCGCGAGCACGCTCGCGACGCGCTTCAGGCAATCGTCGCCCTGGATGTGGCCGTAGTAATCGTTGTAGGACTTGAAGAAATCGATATCGATCATGATCAGCGACAGCGGCTTGCCGCTTTCCTGACCCGCAATCCACTCGCGCTGCATCACGGCGTCGAACATGCGGCGGTTGCCCACGCCCGTCAGTCCGTCCTGGAACGACAGCGCTTCGAGTTCTTTCTGCAGACGTGCGAGCTTTTCTTCCGTGCGCTTGCGTTCGCTGATGTCGAACATGAAGCCGATCAGCGAATCGAC
>NZ_WUFT01000066.1 GCF_010668805.1 Rhizobium phaseoli
GAAGTACTCGGTGTCGACGATATCGAACGAATTGGGCTGCGTGATGATGCGTTTGGTCACGTCATCGGTGGTGACGGGAATGTACTGGATCTCGATGCCCGTGTCTTCCTTGAACTTCTTCGCAATGTCGGCGCTCTGGTTGACGGCAGTGCCGAGGTAACGCAACGTGATCTTCTCCTGAGCGTGCACGTACGGAAAACCAGCGATGCCCGCAGCCGCGACCGCACCCTTGATGAACGTGCGGCGCGATATGCCCTTTCCTGCCGTCTCTTCTCCAGCCTGTTGTACGTTTGCGGCCACTTTGTCGTCGTTCATTGCGTCTCTCCTCTAAAGAATTGTCGTTGCGTTGTCGTTGTCAGTGCACTTGCTAGGCCGCCAGCGGATGGGCGTTCTGCTCGTCCCACCAGACCGTCACGCGCGCATTCGGGCCGAGGCGTTGCGGATCGTAGTCGGCGTCGCTCATCAGGGACACGAGTGC
>NZ_WUFT01000067.1 GCF_010668805.1 Rhizobium phaseoli
GTTCTGCGGTGTTCACGGGTATCACGTCGCTCGACGACGCGCTGGCGAAGGAAGACGCCGATCACATCACGCTCGCCGATGCACTGACAAAGAGCGGCTATCGCGGCGCACGCGCGGTTAAAGGCCAGACCGTCGATGCGTATTTCGAAGCGCATATCGAGCAAGCCCCCGTGCTCGAAGCGAACGGCACGACCATCGGCGTCGTGACGGGCGGCCAGGCGATCCGCTGGCTCGATGTCACGGTGACGGGCATGGCCGCGCATGCGGGCACGACGCCGATGCCGTATCGCAAGGATGCTTACTTTGCGAGCGCGCAGATGGCGACGGAGTTGGAGCGCATCGTCGAACGCTACGCGCCGCGCGGGCTCGTGACGATCGGGCAGGTCGGCATCAGGAATGCGTCGCGCAACACGATTGCAGGCGAAGTGTCGTTCACCGTCGATCAGCGTCATCACGAAGACAGCGAAGT
>NZ_WUFT01000068.1 GCF_010668805.1 Rhizobium phaseoli
AGCTCGCCGTGCGCGGGCCGACCGGTTGCCGCTATCTCGCCGACGACCGTCAGTTGAAGTTCGTGCGTGACGGCTGGAACATGCCCGGCGACTCCGTCTATCTCGACGCCGACGGCTACGTGTTCTATCAGGCGCGCGCCGACGACATGATCGTCTCGGCGGGTTACAACATCTCCGGCCCGGAAGTGGAAAGCGTGCTGATGCAGCATCGGGCCGTCGCCGAATGCGGCGTGATCGGCGTACCGGACGAGACGCGCGGACAGATCGTGAAGGCGTTCGTCGTGCTCAATGCGGGCTATCGCGGCGATGAGAAACTGGTCGCGGAGTTGCAGGAATTCGTGAAGAATACCGTTGCGCCGTACAAGTATCCGCGCGTCGTCGCCTTCACCGACGCGCTGCCCCGCACGGAAACCGGCAAGCTCAAGCGGTTCGCTTTGCGTGCGATGTAGCGCTTCACGCTTCATT
>NZ_WUFT01000069.1 GCF_010668805.1 Rhizobium phaseoli
ATTAAGGGCTTTTAATACGCCTCCGGGTAACGAAGGTGCAAGGCGGATTAACGGCCCACTTCCACTCAAGGTCCGTTGATCCGCGCGACTACTCGGCCTCCGATCGCCGAAGGCGCGACTTCAGGAAATCCGTTTAGGTCAGGAAAGCGTCGATGCACTATCGCTTCAGCCACGAAGTCAAGTTTGATCCCCTGTGCGCCGGTCCGCGCCCAGACCACAACAGGGGCGGCTTCTCGTGGCATACCAACCGGCACCTCGCCATCACCGGCCGCAGCAAAGCAGCTTTGTCACCGGTGCGGGGACCTGAGAGAGCGCAAGGCAACCCTAACGTCTTCCAGCGTAACGGTACCTGAGCCGTCACGCAGATACCGAAGCGCAGCAAGATCGAGGATTCGTTTCAATACGACATCCGTATCCGAGAGAAAACGCTCCTGCAATGCGTTGGCGACACAGTCAGCGGTGTGA